>JAQVLT010000007.1:0-8129 GCA_028704015.1 Patescibacteria group bacterium
AGTCTTTGGAGACAAAGGTAAGGTATTGACAGCAGCAATATCAGATACGCCGTCATACCAGTCAACGTCAGCAGTATCTACATAGATAGATAATCTGTCGTTTGTTCCAGCATCGTTGGTGTCCATTGTGACTATAAAGGTCTTGGTGGCGCCAGATGAAATTTCAACATCTACGAAGTCACCAGCAGCAATGGCGGTGTTACCGAAGTTTTCGGTACCAGTGCCGATCCATTGAGTAGTCGCAAGTAGGTTACCAGCAGAAATGGCATCTTTGTAAACCTTTAATTGTCTGTCAGCAGTGTTAGAGATACCTGTTTGGCTGATAGCGAAGTTCAAGTTCTTAACAGTTGCGCTGTAATTGCCAACGTTTGTAGCGTTAACAATGTTAACTTTAGCAACTGTGTAAGCGCTGCCTCCACCAACCGCGCCAGACGGTGTATCAGAAGCCCAAGCTACAGAGATTAAAGCCTTGTAGATAGCCATGGTGTTTCCTTTAACTTCAGCATCAGTTGTGGAACTGATATCAAGGTAAGCGCCAGTAATAGATTGACCGCTTGCCGCGCCAACCGCTGTGATCGGCTCGTTTGTGCCGTCATAAGTCGGATAGATGCTGATTCTATGAGTGGAAGCAGAGATTCCGCCTTCATCATAAGAAGTAAGATCACCCTTTACGGTCAAAATCTTATTGCTATTTCTTGGGATGGTTAAATTCAAACCATCTAAGATAGCATAAGTAGTTGTTCCGTAAGCAGTAGTGAAGTTAACAGTTTGACCGATTTGAGTGGTGCCATCATAAACTTTTAAGTTCTTGATAGAGCCGGTGCTTGCCGCAGTGAGCAAGTCGTTCAAAGCGATCTTGGAAATAGTGATATCTTCAGTGGCGTCAGCCGCAAATTTGAATTTAGCTAATTCAATTCCGGTTGAACCCATGAGCATTTGTTGAGATAAAGCAGAATCTGAGTCAAGAGTAACAGTTAAGTTACCTTGAGCGCTGACATAAGCTTTTTGCAAGTCCTGGTTAGAGTCGTAGCTAGCATCAGTGCCAGTGTTAACACCGGTCGCAGTTACCTTGTCAAACGCGCAAACAGGATTCAATACGGTAGCAGTGTCAGCCGCAGCGCTCTTGATGTCAGCGTAGACATCAACAACGTATTGTTGGCCGGCAGCTATTTGTATTGAAGTACTCGGAGTGAAGGTATAGGTTCCAGCAGTTGTGTTCAAAGATGAAATGGTTGAACCGATTTGAGTGGTGCCATTCATCAATTTCAAATTCTGGAAGTTATCACCCAATTCAGTTGTAGCATCATCAGCTAATTTGATTTGGGTAACATTGATAGCTTCACCGCCGCCAGCAGTAATGATAAACGACGCGATCTTTGCGGCCGCAGCGCTTACAGTACCGGTTGGGCTTGTTGATGAACGATCAGCAAAAGCAGTGTTCTTAACAACAGCGGCTGTGCCTGACTTTACTGTCAAAGTTCTTGCGGTTTGAGCAGTGGTGCTGAGAGTGGTCATAGTGACTTGTCCCATGGCATTGCCTGAACCAGCGGATAATTTAACAGCTAAAGTGTCAGCAGCAGTTATGTTTGTGTCAGTAGTATCAGCAACTACAGTTAAGTAACGTGTAGTGCCAGTATTGATAACAAATGTATTAGAGAAAGTGAAGTTGGTAGTATCAGTTCCGTTATCGCAAGTGATAGTGCTGTCAGTTGTGCCAACTTGTGAACCGTCTAATAATACTTTGAAATTTTTCAAAGTATTAGCAGCGTCATTGCTGGTGCAATAAACAGTTAAGTTATCAATCTTAACTGCTTCGCCAGCAGCGCCAAAGCTGAATTTAGCTAAGGTTAAGCCTGTTCCTCCTTTAGCAACATTGCCGGTTGGAGAATCAGTAGCTACACCGACAGTTAAAGTTCCAGCATCAACAGAAGTTCCGTTACCGGTTGTCTGTTGAACTACGCCGAAAGCAGTAGTGGTGTTGTTGACGTTTGGAGTGACAAAGACGCCATAGTTGGTGTCATAAAGCACAACGTCAGATGATCTCTGGACAGTGAATTTGAATACTCTGCCAGAACCGCCTTTCATGTCGCCACGTAAAGCAATCGCTTTAGTAACGCCAGAATTGATGGTAATTGGAGCAGAGGATAAATCAAATACAACAGTCTTGTCAGAGCCCATTGCAACAGCAGATCCAACTTGAACGCCGGCAACTTCTAATCTGATATTATCAATATCAGTTGTAGCGATTGTGCCAACCATGGTGAATTTCAAGTATTTAATCTGCATGTTCTGCGCATCGGCAGTAACATTAACGCTCCATAATTCCTTGTTAGCTTCATCAGCTTTTACAGTTGCTGGGATGGTGCCGTTTGAACCAGCAGCGCCAGCAAAATATAAGTGTCCAAGGTCAGATACAGAAGCAGTAGTCATGGTGTTTCCGCTCAATGGGAAAGAACCGCTAACTGCTGCGCCGTTGGTAGTAATATCAGCAGCTGAATTTACAGCAAAACTGATAGTTTTACCAGAAGTGACAGAAGTGCTACCGCGAGCTAAATCACCTTTTAAGGTAACAGTTTTGGTAGTACCAGCGTCAACTGTAAATAGGCCTGCAGAATTAGAGAAGGTAACAACTTTTGATGAAAAAGATGTGTATTCAGCTAATTTTGTGTCTCCATCATAAAGATAAAGATTGCCTAAGTCAGTATCGGCAGCAATGCCGGTTCTGGTGAATTTAACTGTGGTAACTTTTACCGCGCCATCGCTGGAAGCGGTGAAGTTTGCCTTTGCAAAGCTGATTAAAGCTTGTGGATATTCATTGGTGCTTGAATCGGCCAAAATAGAAGTAGCCACAGGATTATCAGAAGCTAAAGCTACAGTTAAACCAGTGCCTGCGCCAGGAGTGATACCAGTGCCTGCGCCGCCACCTTGGGAGGTGTCAGTGTAGAGAGCGCTGGAAAGTTCAGTACCTAGTGTAGGTATCGCTAAAGAAGTAGTGATAATATCGCTGCTCTTAAAGCGGTTAGAAGCAAGAGTAGATTCGTTAGCGATCTTACTTGCTGTGCCGTCTGCGTTGATATAATAAATATCAGAAGCAGTAGCGGTCTTGATCAATGAACCGGCTGGGTAAGCTGTAGAGCTTGCTTGACCGGATTGAACAGTGTAGTTGGTGAAGAAAGCATCAGGAACGTCAACTACTCTTTTGGCCCAATCATTGCCGTATAAAGTTTTAGCTACATCTTCGCTTGGAATCCATAATAGTTTTCCGTTTGGAAGAACAGCATAAACTTTTGGATCGGTAGTGATTTTTGCCAACTTGGTGCCAGCTCTCATAACGACGTTAGCTCCCAAAGGATATGATTCTAATTCAGATTGTGGGATAGTAACTACGCCTGAGAAATCGCTGTACCAAGACATATAGGTAGCTTCATTTGGGAAGACATACCTTTTGCCATCAGCGCCTAAGTAATAAACTGATTGGTTGCCATCCATTTTGATCAAGCTGCCAGCAGAAGCCGCGGCGTTTGCGCCAGGAGCTACTACTACGCACATTGATAAAACAGTGACAATCATCACGCTGACAGTAAAGATCTTGCGTAATTTTTGCATAATCAATCGTAAGTGTTTCAAACTGAACGTCTACGACAAAATTAGTGTAGACAATAAGGTTTGAAAGTTTGCTTTTTTTGAAGTAAAGCTTTTTTTCATTTGTCTTTGACTCCTTTCTTCGTTCCTCTCCTAGTCAAGGGAGGATAGAACAAAGGTTGAAAAATCAACTGGAATCCCATACCCCGCGCCTGTACATACTAATTTTAATGCGAACCCGCAAATTCTATGCGAATGCCTCAAATTAAGTGTGAAAGCGACCGGAGTAAATTTGCATGGGGATGAAAATTTACTGCCCGCACAACCCTACTCGTGAAGGGCAAGGTTTAGTGTGTACAGGTGCGGGGTAAAACTTTGTTGATTTTACCAATAGGACAAACTTGTGTAGCTTTAATTTTTAAAAAGCATTTTTTTAATTAATAATATGAAACTTTCTCGCCGTAAGGCCAGATTCGACCTTTAAGAGTTTCATTCTCCGCTAATGCGGATATACCAGCATACCTTTTATTTTAGAAAAAAATAATAGGCTGATATATGCGTATTAGCTTTTTTTAATTTGTGCCGGTAGCGGTATCAGAATAATCAGCCGGCGCGCTCGTCTCTTTTTGTTCAATCAAAGAATTTATTTCATCAATTTTGTCGCCGGCGCCGGTATAATCTTTTTGGTCAAAAAGTTCCTGGGCTTCTCTTAATATTTTTTGGTGTGTTTCTTCGGCCGGAGTAGAGGTGGCGTTTTTCGGCGCGGAAGAAGAGACTGTATTGGCAGTGTTGTTCGCAACTGTCGTATTATTTGAATCAGAAATTTGTATTCCCTGGCCGTCTCTTTGCGCGTTTGCGCCAAAAACTTGCAGAGTGTCTTCTTGATTTTGGGTGCTTGTTTTATCAGCAATTTTTATTTGTTGTATTTTTGTTTTTACAATATTTATTTCTTTTTTAAAATCGCTGGTTAATTTTTCCGCATCGGCTTGGTTTTGATTTTGTTCTGAAAGCAATTGGGCGATTTCTTTGGCGCGGTCATTGGCAAATTTAATTTCCAATTTGGTTTTCTCTTCTTTGCCAAAGGTTATGGCCAGCTGAGCTTTCTCGCTGATGACGCGAGCGATATACAAAGAATCTCCCGGCTTGGCGGTAAAAGCGCTCGTGCCAAAAATACTGCCGCCGATAATGACGGATAAAAATATTACCAAAGCCAAAGATGGTTGCGCGAAGAATTCTTTCACCGCCACAATTGAACTGACAAAAATATTAGTCTTGGCAATTTGTGGAGCTGAGTTGGAAATTTGGGTATACAAAATTTCCCGATTTTGTTCCTTCCAGGTTTTGTCGGGCTGGATTGTTTTGAGATTATTTATTTGTGCGATAAGTTCTTGCTCGGTCATTTATTTTTCTTCTGTTAATTCTCGCAGCGCTTTGAGGGCGCGATAGAGAGTGATGCGAGTATTACCTTTGGATTTTTCTAAAATTTTTGCGATTTCAGAAATTGACAACTCATCAATATATTTTAGGATAATAATTTCTCTATATTCGTCTTTCAGTTCCCAAAGTTTTTTTTCAAGATTATTGAAATCAGAATTTAATTCTGTCGTTTTTAAAACATCTTGTTTTTCGTCCGGCAAATCAATTTCATTTTCTCCGTTCAGAGATATATTGGAGATGCCTGAATTTTTTCGGTAGTGATCTATTACGGAGGTTCTGGCGATTTTGTAAATCAACGCTTTTAAAGTTTTGAAATTACTAATACTATTTTCCAAAATATAATTCCAAGTTTTCAGAAATACCGCCGAAGTTAAATCCTGTGCTTCTTCCGGATCGTTTACCTTGAAATATATAAAACGGTAAATCTGATTAACATATAAATCATAAGCCTGTATGAAAGCATCTTTGTCGTATTTTTTTATTTTGGTAAACAATTTTTTTTCATCTCGCTCACCGGCCGTATCTTGTTGATTGTTAGCGTTAAAATCCATTGGGTTTTATACTTAATTAATACGTTTAAAAAAGGAGTTTGTTACACTAATTTTTAGCTTAAAGATAAGACTCAATAATATTAAGGATTTATTAGCTAATTTTAGGTAAAATAATATTTGCTTTTTGGCAAATAATAAAAAATAATCGTTTCCCACGATTGGTTATAATTTATCATAAAATTGTTTAAAAGGCAAGCCGTTTATTATTCGTTCTGCTCTTTCGTTTTAATCCTGCTCAATCGCTAAACAAGGTGAGAAATAGCTTACTCTCAGTCTGCTTGTCGAGGCAGGTTTAAAAATAAGAGGGGATAAAATGTACGATTTTTTTAGACTGTCTAAGTACTTGCATTTTTGGAAGCGTATGATATTATTATGCTTGATAACACGACTTTAGTCTAAGTTAGCGTGGACTAAAGTAGCCAGTTAAAATAAAATTTTGTAGATTTAAGTCTACAATAATGTAGACTTAAAATAGTTTTTTTCTAACGTTAGTTAATTATAATTTTTAGTCTACAATTTTGTGGACTAAAGTATTTAACAATGGAAAAGCAACCAAATATTTTTACAACTAACGAGGATAAATTTGATGATGAGAATATTGACAATGATAGTGTCGGTAAGATTGAACGTGTCGTGAATCAAGGACAAAATAAAAAGTTTAATAATAATTTAAAAATTAATTATTCTCTTTGGTTTTCTGTGTCAGAAGCGGCTAAGATAGGCGGCGTACAAAATAAAACTATCAGGCGCGCAATTCAATCAAACTCAATTAAATTCAAAATAATAAAAAATCGTTATTTAATAGAATTAACTTCGCTAATAATATTTCTTCATACTAAAACCAAATTAAAAAATAAGCTAAACCAATTTGGCATCGGGCAGTATATCAAGGAGTGGAAATAACGGCAAAAAACTAAAATTTGAAAGCTAAAAAATTAAAAGCAAGAGAACTAATCTCTTGCTTTTAGTTATCCACACTTTTTTCTTGCATTAGTAGTGGAAAAATTTTATAATTAGTATAGTTATTTTATTATTTGTGCATAATTTTAATTTAGCATTTTTATAACATAACACATGCTTGTCAAAACAAATAAGATTTCTTTGGAAAACTTTGTAATACAAAATAATTTAAACATAACTTTAAATACTTTTTTTGTTTTTTAAAGTACTGATTTTATTGTCAGTACTTTTTTGTTTGGTTGCAATAAATATTTTTTAAATAATAATTTAGATAAAAATTAATATTATCAATATGAATAAAGTTTCTAAATTGGTTTTAAGCATTTTTATTGTCAGTTTGATAATGATTGGTTTCGCGCCGATGACCTTAGCGTCTGGTTCGGCAACAATCAGCTTGACCTCTTCCAAAACTACCGTTGCCACAGATACTACTTTCACGGTAGATGTAATTATTAATCCGAATGGAGAAAGTCTGGATACTGCCAGAGCAGTCATTACTTTTCCAGCCGCTTATTTGGAGGCGACTAATTTCACTTTTAAAACTTTATTCTCAGCCAAGTCTCCGGGAAATAAAATTGATAACGCGGCAGGCATTATTTCGCAAGGAGGATACAATCTTGGAAGCGCGGTTACTAAAAGCGGAGTTTTTGGAACAATTACATTCAAAGCAAAATATGCGACAAACGCGGTTATCTCCGTTGGCTCGTCTTCTCGTTTAATTAGCATAGGAGAAGAAAAAATTAATTTAGCTAATTTGGGAAAGGTTACTGTTAAGACTACAGGCAAGGCGTTGCCCGCAACAACCACCACTCCGACAGCCGGCGTTACATTGACAGCTGAACAAATCGCGATCGGCGTCTTCGGTAAGATCTACGGTGCATTACCTTCCACCGCGACTGATTGGACATTCGTAAAATACGCGGCCTACGGTTATACTCCGGCAACTAAAGATATGAATGCCGAGAAATACGCCGTTGATAAATTTATTTCTGTTTACAAAAAACTTCCATCCACTTCGTCTGATTGGAACGTAGTTGCCGCTCTCGCATACTCTGGCAAAGAGACTATACCAGGAGAAAAAGCAGTTGTTACTCCGACACCTGCTCCGACACCTGAGCCAACACCGACACCTGCTCCGACACCTGTGGCCACCACATTGACAGCTGAACAAATCGCCATCGGCGTATTTGGAAAGATCTACGGAAAACTGCCTTCCACCGCGACTGATTGGACATTCGTAAAATACGCGGCCTACGGTTATACTCCGGCAACTAAAGATATGAATGCCGAGAAATACGCCGTTGATAAATTTATTTCTATCTATAAAAAATTGCCTTCAACATCTGCCGACTGGAATATTGTAGCCGCCATCGCATACTCCGGCAAAGAGACTATACCGGGAGCAAAAGCAGTTGTTACTCCGACACCTGAGCCAACACCGACACCAACACCTGCTCCGACACCTGCGGCCGCCACATTGACAGCTGAACAAATCGCCATCGGCGTATTTGGAAAGATCTACGGAAAACTGCCTTCCACCGCGACTGATTGGACATTCGTAAAATACGCGGCCTACGGTTATACTCCGGCAACTAAAGA
>JAQVLT010000007.1:8229-13531 GCA_028704015.1 Patescibacteria group bacterium
TATGAATGCCGAGAAATACGCCGTTGACAAATTCATTTCTGTTTACAAAAAACTTCCATCCACTTCGTCTGATTGGAACGTAGTTGCCGCTCTCGCATACTCTGGCAAAGAGACTATACCGGGAGAAAAAGCAGTTGTTACTCCGACACCTGAGCCAACACCGACACCTGCTCCGACACCTGTGGCCACCACATTGACAGCTGAACAAATTGCGATCGGTGTCTTCGGCAAGATTTATGGAAAATTGCCTTCCACCGCGACTGATTGGACATTCGTTAAATATGTGGCCTACGGTTATACTCCGGCAACTAAAGATATAAATGCTGAGAAATATGCTGTTGGTAAGTTTGTGTCTATATATAAGAAGCTACCTTCAACTTCGGCTGACTGGAATATTGTGGCCGCTCTGGCATATTCCGGTAAAGAAACTATACCGGCGGCTACACCTGCCACAACGACTACTACAAAGACCACAACCGCTACAACTACTACGACAACAACCACCGACTCGGCAGAATTAACTGATGCACAAGTTGCTATTGGTAATTTTGGAAAAATTTATGGGCGCTTGCCAAAGGAAGCAGCTGATTGGCTGTGGATCAAATATGCCGTAAACGGCTATACCCCGACTACCAAAGATGTAGAAGCTGAAAAAGATGCAATTGATGAGTTTATTGATGTCTTTAAATATTTACCAAAGGTGCAAACTGACTGGAATATCGTGGCCGCGATTGCTTATTCAGGTGCCGAGTAAATATAATCCAAATACTCCGAATAATTATAAAATTTTATACTTAATTAATATATATGTTTAAAAAACAATATAAAAATTTTTCCCTGATAAAACAATTGATGTATTTGTTTTGCATGGTAACTTTTTTAACTGCGCCAGAAATGATATTAGCAGCTGCGACCAGCACTAACTATCAAATCGATCCGAGCGGAACGGATGGAATTTTTCACGTTTCCACTTCAACCAGTTATCGCTTGGAAGGAGCAGTTGAGCCTGTTACCGGTTTAGGTACCAGCACTACCTATAAGTTAGAACATGGTTCAAGTTTTGCCGGTTATTGCGGTGATGGTTTTATTGATCCGACAGAAGATTGCGAAGGATCAAATTTGAATAGCAAAACTTGCGCCACCCAAAAAGGCGCAGGATATACCGGAACTTTAAGTTGCAGTTCTTCATGCGTTTTTGTAACCACTAGTTGTATTGCTCCTGATAGTGGCGGAGGAGGTGGAGGCGGCGGCGGAGGAGGTGGAGGCGGAGCGGCAGGAGCTACTCCCTCAGCACCGACTCTTGATTTGTCAGTAAAAAACAAAACTTTTACTTATCTGAGCCAGCTATTATATTTTGGTACTAAGAGCACAGATACTACCGCTGTTTATATAAATAATTCAGTTGCAGGAGTAACTTATCCGACCAGCAGTCGTTGGAACAAAATCGTTTCTTTGGTTGTGGGTACAAATGTTACCAAAATAAAAGCTGGAAATTCTTATGGATACTCAGGCGAATTCTCTCACAGCATTACGCGAAGAAAAATAGGCGATATTAATATTGATACCAAGGTGGATGATTATGATTTGAGTTTATTGGTAAATAATTGGGGAAAGAATTGGCCTGACGCTGATTTTAACGGCGATAATATTGTTGATGATTATGATTTATCATTATTATCCGCATATTGGGGAAAGTAAAAAATAAGATTTAAAATCTAAGAATGATTAAAAAAATTTTTACAATTTTAATAATTGCGTTTGCGGTATTTATTTTTACAAATACAGCAAACGCGGCGGGCAAGGCAGCTATATATTTTGAACCGGCGAGTAAAATGATGAAGGCGGGAGAGAATTTTAATATAAATGTCATGGTTGATCCGCGCGGAGAAAAAGTTGATACGATTCGGGCAATCGTAAATTTTCCTGTGGATAAGTTAGCGGCGGAATATTTTGATCTAAGTGAAAATTATTCTTTGCAATCGCCAGGAAGCTATATTGATAATAAAAAGGGAATAATAAATCAGGGTGGCGCAATGTTGGCCAGCCAAGCTTCAACAAAATCTGTTTTTGGAACAATCACTTTTAAGGCGAAAAGTGATGGAATTGCCAATATTACATTAACCAATGATTCAAAGGCAATAAGTTCGGGGGTGGAAAAGATAAATTTAGCCGGTTTGGGCAAGGCGGTGATTACAATTTCTAAGGCAGGGGAGGAAATAAAAAAAGAAAAGTGGGTGTCTGTAGAAAGCGCTATTCATGAGAATCAAGAAAAATGGTATAATATAAACACTGTTAATATCTCTTGGAGGGCAGAAGGAGGAGAGGCAACTTCATATTATTATGCGTTTGATCAGGATCCGGAAACGAATCCATCTTTGCAATTAAATAAAAACGAAATTTCTAAAACATTTGAAAACGTAGCTGACGGAGTTTGGTATTTTCACATAAGAACGCAATATAACGACAAAACATTTTCCGATACAAATCATTATAGAGTAATGATTGACACTGCGGATCCGCAGAAAATTCAGCCGATATTTGAGAATGCTATGATTTTTGAGGGCGAGACTGCGGAATTAATATTTAGCACGACTGACCAAGTTTCCGGCATTGATTATTACGAAGTAGCAATGGATGGTGGAGAATTTTTCAAGCAAGATAGCCCTTATTTAATTAAAGATTTAAGTATTGGTGAACATATTGCTAACGTGCGCGCATATGATAAAGCAGGAAATTTAACGGCTAATATCGCAAAAATAAATATTACAGAAAAACCAGTAGCAGAAAAAACTCCAACAAATTGGAAAAAAATTGGAACGTGGGGAGGAGTAATAGTAGTAGTTGTTTTGTTCCTCTGGTTATTGATAAAAAAGAAAAAGAGAGAAGGTTAAAATAGATTATTCAGAGATTCGTAAAATTATTCCATTAAAACAGTTTAATAATTAAATAGGACAATTAATAATTAATATATAATTAATAATTAAAACTAAGCAATAAGCTATGAAAAAAATGAAAAACTTTTTCAGAATCGCAGTGGTTGCGCTTATGGCCTTAAATTTACTATCACCAGTAATTTTTGCCATACCTCAAGCGCAAGCTGCAACATTGGGCGTTCCTAGCATTTTAAGCTACCAAGGTCGATTAAAGAGTAGCGCCGGGAGTGCCTTAACTGGGACTTATGATCTCGTTTTTAAACTTTATGATGCTTCAACCGGAGGTAGTTTATTATGGACAGAAACTCATACTGATGTAACCGTGACTAGCGGTTATTTTGCCGTCACTCTCGGTGAAACAACTACTTTTACCAGCGCGGTGGATTTTACTAAAAATCTTTGGTTATTAATTAGTGTTGAGGGCGAAGATATGACTAGCAGGGTGGCGGTTAATAGTGTGGCGTTTGCTTTGGCAGCCAGAGGAATTGAAAATTCCGCTACGGAGCCAGCGACCAACTTGTATGGCGGCCGAATGTATTACAATACAGCTTCCGGCAACGCTTATGTTTATGATGCCGTAGGAGCTGCTTGGGTTGATGTAACGGCCGCATCTGGCACTACTTTAGATGATGCTTATAATAATTTTGGCGCCGCAGCCCAAATAATTACAGTTGATGACGCGGCGACTGGCTTAGACTTTTCTGTGACAGCAGCTGGAGATATGGTGATTGACCTAGAAAGCACCGGAGATTTTATAATTAAAGATAACGGTACTGCCTTTGCTACTTTCTCTGATGCCGGCGCTGTAACTTTGGCTAATGACCTCGCTGTCAATGGTGATGATATTACTTCTGACGGCAATTTGTCATTAAGCGCTACCGGTTATACCAGAATTGGTGATACCGGAACGCCAGTAAGCGCTAACGGAGATGATGACCTTTATGTGGAAGGTGATCTTGAAGTTGATGGAGTGATTTATGCTGACGGAGGTTTGACTTACGCATCAAATGTTGATATGTCAAACAATTTGATTTTGAATATTGGAAATGCCGGTACTGATTTTACAGCTGGCGGGGGATTAAATTTGGCAGGTGACTTAGCGGTTAATGGAGATGACATAACTTCAGACGGAACATTAGGTATTACAGGCGCTACCGGAATTAATTTGACTGCAACAACCGGCAATGTAACCGTCGCTTCTGTAGGCGGTTTGGCGACTTCTATACTTTTGGATTCAGATGGTGCCGCTGGAACAGGGATTACGCTAGATGCTTATGATGCGATAAATAATAATAGCGGTAAAATTTATATGGCGGCTGGTTCGGCCGGGTTAGACGTAGACGTGGAGAATGGTGGCAGTATTAGCATGAGTACAACTGGCGGTCCAATCGTATTATCTGCGGTTGGTGCTGGCGGGAATATTGATATTTCGGCGTTAAACGGAAATGTAGACATTGAAAGCAAAACCGCTGCCGGCATTATCAATTTAGGTGATTGGGATGTGCAGAAGACTATTAATATTGGAACTGGCAGCAAGACAGACACTGTTAATATTGCTACTGACACTAACACTTATGATGTAGTTAATATTGGTAATAATGCCAATGCCACAGTTGTTAATATTGATGGTGGCACAGGTGGAATTACTATGGACACAATTGATGGCGGCGCAATTTCTATTGATGCAATTGGCGCTCCGTCAAATATGAGTTTAGCTGCAACCGCTGATGCTGATGATTTAACGATCGCGGTTACTGGAGCGTATAACGCAAGCTTATTGCTCCAATCTTCCGGAACAAGCAATGACGCAATCGCGATGAGCACAACTGCTGGCGGAATTGACATTACCGTAGCCGGAGCTGCTGCAGGCGAAGATTTGGATCTAACTTCCAATACTTCCATTAACTTAACTGCCGCAGAAAATGCCGCTGATTCAATTGTCCTATCCTCAACTAACGGCGGAATTGACATAACTACAAATTCCACAGAAGACATTGACGTTTCTGCTAACGGCGGATTGAATCTCTCTTCCGCTGAAGCCGCTGATGGAGCGATTACAATCAGCACTTCCAACGCCGCTGGCCAAATACAAATAACTTCTACTGATACTACCGCCGATGCAATTGAAGTTGATTCTGCTGGCGGGTTTGATTTAATGACCACAGGCGCAGCTGCGGGTGCAGGTGATATCAGCCTGTATTCTGACAACGCTTCTGTTACAGTTACCGCTGATGAGGCAATTGCTGATGCGATCGTGATTAATGCTTCTGCTGGTGGAGTTGACATTACCGCAGCGACAAATGAATTAGATATGGTGGCTACTACTGCCGATGTGAATATTACAGCTTCCGCTACAGATGTAGATGTTA
>JAQVLT010000007.1:13631-55869 GCA_028704015.1 Patescibacteria group bacterium
CTATTGATGGCGTCACTGCTTCCAACTTCACCGTCACCGGCGCGAGCCAGGATTTGACTCTCTCCTCTGTCGGCGGTTCAGTGAATGTTTCCGCTTCCGAAGCCGCAGCTGATGCGATCGTGATTAACGCTTCTGCTGGTGGAGTTGACATTACCGCAGCGACAAATGATGTAGATATCACCGCTAGCACGTTAGATACTAATATAACCGGCAACGTCAATGTTGACTTAGCTGCCACTACTGGTGACGTTACATTAACGACTACTGCAGGAACCGGCGACGATATTGTACTTACTTCAGCTGATGATATTATGTTTGACGCTGATGGCGCAGCTGGTAATATTATTACTCTTGATGCATATGACGCTGTAAACAATACTACTGGTGGAGTTATTATTACCTCTGGTACTGGCGGTATTGATATTGATGCAACTGGTTCAACCGCAGACATTTTTCTTGACGCCGGAAGAAATATTTCACTCGATGCAACAGCTGATTCTAACTTTAGCACTATAGCAAATAACGCAGGATCTAATACCCTTGTTTTAAGAGCGCAAAATGGCGGAGCTGGAACTGCACAAGTTGATATTGACGGAGATAATAATGTAACTATTGATTCTACCGAAGGTAATGTTTCTATTGACGGCGTCACTGCTTCCAACTTCACCGTCACCGGCGCGAGCCAGGATTTGACTCTCTCCTCTGTCGGCGGTTCAGTGAATGTTTCCGCTTCCGAAGCCGCAGCTGATGCAGTAAGAATTAACGCATCTAACGCCGCTGGTGGAATTGACATAGATGCTGGAACGGGCGGAGTTACTATTGACGCAACTGCTACTGGATTAATTGCTATCGGAAATGCTGCAGTTGATCAAGATGTGACAATAGGTAATACAACAGCTAATAGCGCTATTAACGTATATTCTGGCGGCACTGGCGATATCACCCTGACCACCGCTGATGACTTCGGTTTAGTCACAGCTGCCGGAGCAATTGTAAACATCGCTGATGACGCAGTCGCCAAGACTATTGATATCGGCGGCGTAACCAACAGCGGCACTGATACTGTAAACATCGCTACCGAAGCAACCGCTGCTGACGTAATCACGATCGGCAACGCCAATGCCGCTTCCACCTTAGCTCTAACTGGCGGCACAGCTTGGTCCGTAACCACCGCAGGTTTAATCACTACTGCCGGAGCTGGCGACGGTTCAAATGCTTTAGTTTTGACAACTGGTGATGCCAGAATTACTGATGGCGATTTAATTGTTTCTTCAGGCGACTTTGATGTTGCTTTGGATGCAGCTGACAGCGCTGCTATCACAAAATCAGCCGCTTCAAGTAATACCGCTGGATTAGCAGTATCAAATACTACCGCCGCTTCTGATACAAGTGGAGCAACCGGCGCTTCCGTATCTTTAACCGCTACTCAATATGATGATGATAATACAGCTGATGATTTTGTTGGATTCAACGTTGCGGTTACCAAGAATGCAACAGATGCTGGCATTGATGATAATGCGTATGGCATTAAAATAAATAATCTTGCTGGTACTAACGACACTGGCGCAGAATACGCCATCTATCAGGCAGGCACTTCCTGGGATTACGGCTTGTATGTTGAGGATGCTGCTTATATTGGCGGTTTAGCAACTTTTGCTGGTGGTATTGATGATTTCAATGTAACTCCTTCTACCAACACGGATGCCCTTGATATAACAGGCACTAACATGACTTCCGCTTCAGCTATTGATATGGATATGTTGAATACTTCTGGCAATATATTAGATATGGCTTGGTCTGGCGCTACAAACGCTGGTGGTACTGTAAACGGATTATCAATTGATTTCAGTAATTTAGCCAATAATGGTCAGAACGTATATGGCGTGCATGTAAATGACACTTCTGATGCCGCTGGCGCTAATAGCCAATACGGTATCTATGTTGAAGGCGCAAATTGGGATTATGGTATCTATACTGCTGACGATGTATTAGTCGCTTCTAGCAAGCAAATCCAATTTGCTGATAGCGGTGAATATATATCTAGTGACGGAACTGATTTAACAATCGCTTCTGGCGGAGATATTACTTTAAGCCCAACCGGTACTGACATAAATATTGGCACAAACGACATATCTGGTGCTGCCGCCACAATCACCTTTACTGATTTCCAGGTTGGCTCTGACGGCAATGTAACCATCGCTTCTGATGACGGTAACACTGCTTTAACAGTTTCTAATGATAGCTACGTAAGCGATATGGTGAGTATTACTGGCTCTGCCGCGCAAAATGATGGTGTCCAAGTATCTTATACAATTGAAAACGACACTGACACTGACGCCGTCGGCGCGTATCACGCTGCTGTAACTTCTGCCAACACCGGAGATGCTGATATCTTAGCCGGTTTCTACGCCAGCAATCTAACTGGTGCTGACGTTAATGTATTAGAATATGGCATCTATCAAGCAGGCACTTCTTGGGATTATGGTATGTATATTTCTGACGAATCAATATTTAATGTTGACCTTGGCGCTGATACATCCAATACGGCTTTAAAGATCAATGTTTATGGTGAAGATTCAACTGGTGGCGGAGATGAAGGTCAATATGGTCTATACATTGATAACCCAGACAACGGAGCTGATGTGGATGAAGCAGCTGATGCCTTAATAGTATTAGATAATAGCGATACTAACGATTCTGTAAATGATGGCTTGTTCTTCGATGTAGCAGCTGGTGGAATGACTGATGCTATTGATGCTACTGACGCGCAAATTGATAACGCTCTAAATTTCGGCACCAATGATATTATTGGTACTACCGGTCAGCTTGATTTCCACGCAGACAGCGCTTCCTCAATTGAATTCGGCGCAGCTGATGACGCAGTAATTGGTCATTCGGCGGCGATATATACAGATGCCGGACCGGCTTCTTATGATGGTTTATTGATTGATGTTAACACTGATAACGAGATATTCATGGCAAGCACCGACAATGGCGCCAGCACTTACAGCATGATGTTAGCTCCGGGAAATATTGATGAAATAACTGGAGCAAATATGGCCGGATTGGTATTCTTGATTGGCGAAACCGCTGGTACCCCGGCTGACTTATTCGCCGTTGACGAAGATGGTGATACTTATACAAAGGGCGGTGTTATTGCCGGAGCTGCCGATCTTGCCGAATACTTCTATGATGCGTCAGCATCATTAACCCCAGGCGAATTAGTGTCAGTTGATCCGACCAATCCAAACGCCGTGGTACGTTCCGCAAAAGCTGGTGATTCTGCTCTAATGGGTATAGTATCAACTAAAGCTGGTTTCTTGGGCAACTTCTCTGCCGAGAGAAAAGATAACCCAAATTGGGCGGTTATCGCTCTTGCTGGTCAGGTTCCGACCAAAGTTAATGCGGAAAACGGTCCAATCGCAGTTGGCGACGCAATTACTTCCTCGTCTATAGCAGGTGTTGGTAAAAAAGCTAGCGCTGGAGATCCAACCGTTGGTATCGCCCTAGAAGCTTTGACTGAAGGTGAAGGAACAATTCAGGTATTAATCTCTCGCAATAATGGAGCTTTGGCTGTTGCCGAAGCTGAAAACAGCGGAGAATTAGCCGTCGGTGTTGCTGAAAATAATACTGAAATAGTACTATCCACCACCTTTAACCGCGATAGCGCCGGTCAAGCTAAAATCTTACAAGGAGCTACAGAAGTTAAAATTACTTTTGAGAACGAATACCAATTCCAGCCGGTTGTTAATATCACTCCTCTTGGTTCCCATGGTTTTGATTACTGGGTAGAAAATGTAAATACTTTTGGATTCACTATCAAGATTGATAACCAACAAGATGGTCAGGTGATGTTTAACTGGATGGCGGTTGCGGCAGAAGGCGGAAAGATCTTTGTCTCTGACGGCAGAATGGAAGATATGGAGATAATCGTTGGCACTGCTGAAGAAGTAGTTGCTCCTGCTGAAGAACCGGTCGTTGGAGAACCAGCGGCTGAAGAACCGGTCGTTGGAGAACCAGCGGCTGAAGAACCGGTCGTTGGAGAACCAGCGGCTGAAGAACCGGTCGTTGGAGAACCAGCGGCTGAAGAACCGGTCGTTGGAGAACCAGCGGCTGAAGAACCGATTCTATAAGGATTATAGATCTCAGATAAAAAAAGAGGGTATTCCTTGCAAGGGGATACCCTCTTTGTGTTTTGTTTTTTAAGCCATTTTTCGAAGATTAGCTATCTTTACAAGATTTTTTTGATATGATAATATTTAAATGTAAATTTGTTAAGTTTTGTGGATAATTAATTTAAATATTTAAGTAATAATTCAATGGCAAACAACAAAATTATGGAAAAAGACATGAATTCAAAACAGGGGGGGAAGGCAAAGTCCATTATAACAATTATCATTGTTATTGTGGTGATTGCCGCTTTGGGTTATGGCATTTACAGAATCGTTAAAAGAGGAGATTCTTCCGATTCTGCAAAAATACAGGGATATCAAGCAGTTTTCCTGTCAAACGGCCAAGTTTATTTTGGCAAAGTTAGCGGTTTAGAAAAGGATTATGCGGAATTATCAGAAGTTTATTATCTACAGAGAAAGACTCCTTTACAAAACCAGGTACCTGCCGAAGGCGATGCCACCGCTCAAGCTCAAGCACAATCTCAATTGACTTTAATTAAATTAGGCAATGAGATTCATGGTCCAAAAGACACAATGATTTTGAACCAAAAACACATCCTTTTTGTTGAGAACCTAAAAGACGATTCAAAAATTGTAGAAGCTATAAAAGCTTATCAAACCAAACAAGCAGAAACACCGGCACAACCACAGAAATAAAGAATGCACATAAAAACGAAGGCGAGATTTGTAAATCTCGCCTTCGTTTTTTATTTGTTTAAAATCTGATTTTTTGTTATAATAAAATCATAATAATAACTAGAAATTTTGATAACTATGAACAAAAAAATATATCTATGGGTTTTAAAAGGAGGGGTAATATTGTCGCTTCTGTCTATTTTTTTAGTATTTAAAGGATTTTTGTTTCCCTATATTACTTCCAAACAAGTTTCTTTTAATATTTTAGTGGAGATTTTAGCTATTTTTTGGCTTGTTTTTATAATCAAATATTCGGAATATAATCCTTTCAAAACTTGGAAAAATTGGATTTCCCTTGGTTTGATAGCTTATTTTTTAGTTATTTTGGTTTCTTGTTTTTTTGGTATTGATTTCAATCTGAGTTTTTGGGGTGATATTGAAAGGATGTTGGGATTTTTTTCCATTGTTCATTTTTTACTTCTTTATTTTATTATTATTACGGTTTTTCGCAGCTGGCGCGATTGGTATCTTTTACTTTTTTCTTCAATTATAATCGCAAGCATCGTTGCTCTTTACGGTTTTGCGATTGGCAAACCGTATAGCACAATAGGAAACACAGCTTATGTTGCCGGCTACATGATTTTTAATATTTATTTTTCCCTGATACTTTTTTTGAAGACAAAAAACAAGTGGCGTTGGTTATATTTGCTGCCATTGGTTATTCTTTTGGCCGGATTTAAGAGGGCTGATATTTCCGGCGCGATAGTGGGTTTTGGCGTTAGCATTATTATATTATGTTTTCTTGCCGGCTTGTTAAATAAAAATAAAAAGGTAAAAATTTCTTTTTTATCAGTTTTTTTATTTTTGGTTATATTATCGGGTTTAATTTTTACTTACAAAGAGTCAAATATAATAAAAAATAATATTTGGCTAAAACCGATTACCGACGTGTCGTTAGAGGCAAATACTTTTCAAACTCGATTGATTTCTTGGCGCGCCGCGCTTCATGATTTCAAAAATCATACTTTATTAGGCAACGGCTACGGAAATTATGCGGCAATTTTTGATAAATATTTTGATCCGAAATTTTATAGTTATACCAGGTCGGAGACTTATTTTGATCGCGCGCACAATAATATAGTTGATATAGCGTCAACCACTGGCGCTTTGGGGTTGGCTGCTTATTTATCAATTTTTATCGCCGCTATAATTTATTTATTAAAATTATATTCAAAAAAAAGAATATCGGCTGGCGATTTTGTTCTTATTTTTTCTTTATTGGCGGCGTATTTTATCCAAAATTTAGCGGTTTTTGATTCACTGGCCACCTATCTTTGCTTAATGATAACGCTGGGATATGTTTCCTGGTTGAACGAGAGCGAAGATGAACTCAGTAAAATTGAATCAAGGCGTTTTGATAACAAAGAAATATTTTTATTGGCAATATTCGGTTTTATTTTTTTGTTTATAATCTATCGCTATAATGTCAGCGCCATAAAAATGCTTACCGGAACGATAGATTCTCAGATTTTATTATATCAAGGGCAAGTTGAAGAAGGCTATCAAGTGGAAAAACAGGCGCTAAGTTACGACTCCGGTTTGGAGAGGGATAGTCGTTCAACTTTTATAAGGAATTTTTCCGGCTCAATGGGCATGGCGTTATTAAAAAAAGTTCCAAAAGAAAAAGCGGAAAATATATTGGATTATTGTATAAGTTTAGCCAATGAAAATATCAAGTATAACCAAAATGACTCAATGGCTTTTTTGATCCAGGCGGAAATTTATAATAACACCGCAATTTATCACTATGATAATCCTCAGAAATTTTATTATTACTCTGATAAGGCCGTAGAAGCAATAGATAAATGTATCGCCGCTAGCCCGGGACGCACCACTTTATTTTTCACTAAGGCGCAAATTTATTTTGTTCGCGGCGATGTTGACAAGGCGATTGAGACTTTAAATTATGCGGTTAACTTGGATAAAAATTTTCCCGATGGGTATTGCAATTTAGCTCAAGTTTATTTATCAACCAACAAAAAAGATGAAGGATTAAGGGAAATGGATACTTGTGTTGATAAGGGCGGGGCCGTGTCATTTAATTCGGAAAATTTTTTAAAACAAGTAGCGGCTAATTATTTGGGGTCAAATGATTTCCGACGAGCGGCTCTATTATACGAACGTTTAATTGAATTGAACCCAAAAAATGCTCAGTACTATGTTGGTTTAGCCAAGAGTTATGCGGAAATTGGCGAAAAAGAAAAAGCAATTCAAGCTGCGCAAAATGCCGGAGAAATTGATCCGAAGTTAAAGCAGGACGTAGAAATATTTATTAAACAAATAAGCAAAGAAAATTTGAATTGATATTTTGGCCAGTAAAACAGATTGACTAATTTACCGAGATTTATAATTTTTAATTATTAATAAATTTTAATTTTTATGGATAATAAAAATAAAAACGGGGTTAATATTAATAAAAAAGATAATTCCAGCATTACCGAATTTATCAAGCGTCCCTTGCCGAGAAAAGAAGAGATTGATAAATTTGATGAGTTGATTGAAGAAAAAGCTCGCGACGAGGAAATTGATGAAAGTCTCTCAGAAATTTACCAGGATGACGACGGACAAATGGTGGATGTTAAGAGTTTGAATATTAAAAAAAAGCAAGGTTTTTTCTTTTGGTTTTTTAGTTTTTTGTTTACTTTTGCAATTCTAGGAGCGGCGGTTTATGGACTTTACTATTTTTATTGGCAAAATAATGCCGGTTCCAGCGCGGTTACCATTTCAATAGAGAGTAAAGACAAAATAATAGCCGGCGAAGAATTTTTTTATAATATTTATTACAATAATTCCAGCGCGCAAGGCATAAAAAATGTGCATCTGGAAGCGATTTATCCTGAGAATTTTATATTTTTAGAGAGTGATCCGCAAGCGAGCGAAAATAAAGCTGTCTGGAAATTTGATTATTTATCGCCGCATTCTAGCGGGGTAATAAAAATTAAAGGAAAAATTATTGACAAGAAAGACGCCTCGGAATTATTGCAGGTTCGTTTTACGTATTCTCCGGAAAATATAACCAGTGAATTCAAAAAAGAAACTACTTATGTTAATACTGTTGAGGATGTCGGCGTGGACGCTAAATTGGATTATTCATCCAACGCGTTGGTGGGAAATGAAAATTTGATAAGCGTCAAAATAAAAGCGCGGGAAAAAAATTATTTAAATAATTTTCGTTTAGTTATTGATCAGGCGGAAAATATTGAATTTTCTAAACCTTCTCAAGACAAAATTGCCACAACAACCGGCACCGCCATTATTCAAACCAAGCCAAATATTTGGCAAATTTCCGAATTAAAAGAAGAGGAAAGAGAATTCACCATTAAATACAAGTTAACTAAAAAAATTACTGATAATCAAGAAATAATAATTCGTCTTGAGCAAGATGATGAGTCAGGCAAGGCGCATACTTTTTTTGAAGAGAAGGCATCGGTTGATGTTATGAATAGCGATTTGAATTTGAATTTGGAAGTTAATGGTTTAAAAAGCGATTCCGGCGTTAATTTTGGCGATGAAATTAAATATTCAATTACCTACGCCAACAAAGGTTCTTCAGCGATGAAAGATGTGGTGATTATGGCGGTATTGGATAGCGAATTATTGGATTGGACTACATTGAAAGACAAAAATAATGGGCAAAAAAAATCAGGCAGCATTGTTTGGAGCAAGGTGGAAATCCCCGCGCTTGAAGAGTTAAAAAGTAACGACGAGGGAAAAATAGAATTTTCTATAAAAGTTAAACCGTTTAATGAAGCTGATTTAGGCAAAAAATTTGAAGTAAGCAGTTACGCCCAGTTTAATATTGGCAATGCCGAAGATCTGAAAACAAGTTCCGACAACCGCAGTAATAATATTGTTAATAAAATAAACAGTGATTTTTCCATTAGCGAAGAATTACGGTATTTTGATAAAGACAATTTGCCTGTCGGTACCGGTCCTTTGCCGCCAAGAGCAGGGGAGACGACCACCTTCCGAGTCTATTGGACGCTTACTAATAATCTGCATGAACTTAATGACACGGCGGTAGAAGCAATTTTACCAAGCTACGTGAAGTGGTCGGACAAAAGTCGCAGTTCAATCGGCTCAGTGCAGTATGACAGCGCTAACAATAAAGTAATTTGGCAGATTGGTCGGTTACCAATATCGATTTATCGCGTTGACGCCGAATTTGATATTAGCGTTACTCCGACCGAAGTTGATCGTGACAAAATTTTGGTGCTTTTGAACGGTTCCAGCGCGCGAGCAAGCGACAGTGTTACCGGTTCGCAAATTCTGCAGACCACCAAGGCGAAGACAACAAAATTGGAAGATGATGATATCGCTAGTATGAATAATGATGGCAGAGTACAGTAATTTTAGATTTATGATTTTAGAATATTAAATTAATTTTTTTGTATGTTGCAATTTATAATTATAATTTTCGGTTTGGCTTTGTTTGAAACGATTTCCAGCGTTGACAACGCAATCGTTAATGCGCATGTTTTAAAGACGATGTCGCCGCGTTTCCGGAAAATTTTTCTTGTCTGGGGTCTTTTCTTTGCCGTTTTTTTGGTTCGCGGTTTATTGCCGTTTTTAATCGTTTATATTGCCAATACTGATTTATCAATCGTTCAAGTATTTACCGCGGCTTTTTCCGGAGACGCTAGAGTAGCGGAGTCACTGGAATTTTCCAAACCGCTTCTTCTTTTGGGCGGTGGAATGTATTTATTTTTTGTATTTTTGTCATGGTTATTTTTGGAAGAAAAAAAGTACGCATTTTTGGTTGAAGGTTTTATTCATCGGCAAGGGGTTTGGTTTTACGCGTTTACTTCAATTATTACAACCGCCGTTATCTATTTTGCCTTGAAAGAAAACCCAATATTGGCGTTAGCCGCGACAATTGGCGTGAGCGCCTTTTTCATTACTGATGGCTTTAAGAAAAACGCTGAAGAAAAAGAAAAAGAACTTTTGAAAGGCGGTATGAGCGCTTGGAGCAAGATTCTTTATTTGGAAGTTTTGGACGCTTCATTTTCCATTGATGGCGTGATCGGCGCTTTTGCTTTTACTATGTCCGTGCCTTTGATAATTATCGGCAATGGATTGGGCGCGTTTATCGTTCGCGAATTTACCATCAAAGGAATTGATGTTATTTCCAAATTTGCTTATCTAAAAAACGGCGCGATGTATTCCATCGGCATGCTCGGCGCTTTGATGATTGCCGAAGCATTTGGTAGAGAGTATCCTTTCTGGTTAGCGCCGCTTAATACCGTTATTTTGCTTGTGTTGTTTTTGTTTTTATCTATTAGAGAAATAAAAAAATACGAAGCCAAAAGTTAAGATTTTTAAATCTGCGTTACGCAAGTAGACAAAAAGTTTTATAGTAATTTTAATATTTCTAATTAATACGTGCAAAATTTTCATGCGCAAACAATTGAATATACATTAAAAGAATTGAAAACTTCCAAAATCGGTTTGAATAAAATTGAGGCGGAAAACAGATTGAAGATAATCGGGCCAAATGTTATTGAAGAAGAAAAAAAACAGAGCCGATTGGCTATTTTTTTGGAGCAATTCAAGAGTCCGCTGATTGTGATATTATTAATCGCCGGAGCAATTTCTTTGTTGCTCCGCGATTTTGTAGATGGCGGAGTAATTTTTGGCACGGTTTTATTGAACACTTTAATAGGTTTTTTCCAAGAAAACAAAGCCAATCAGGCATTGGCAAAATTAAAAAAAATCATTGAACATAAAGCGATAATTTTGCGTGATGGCCATGAAGTTGAAGTTGATTCCGGAGTTGTCGTTCCCGGAGATATTATTATTCTCAAATCAGGCAATCGAGTGCCGGCTGACGCCCGTCTTGTGGAAGCGATCAATCTTCAAGCCGATGAAGCGGCTTTGACCGGAGAATCAATTCCTTCATCAAAATCAACCGCGAAAATTTTGGAAGGCGCGCCTTTGGCTGATCGGGAAAACATGGTTTATGCCGGAACGATCGTCGTCGCGGGCGAAGGGCGGGGAGTGATTACCGCCACGGGAGGAAATACAGAAATAGGGAAGATTGCCAAAATGGTAGAAGCAACCGAAGAAGAAAAAACGCCATTGCAATTAAAATTGTCGGGCCTGTCAAAATACATCGGGATCTTGGTTACGATTATTTGTTTTTTGGTTTTTTTAATCGGAATTTTTCAGGGTAGAAAATTTTTGGAAATGTTCACCACAAGCATTGCCATCGCCGTTGCTTCAATACCGGAAGGATTGGCGGTGGCGGTAACCGTGATTTTGGTTATCGGCATGCAGAAAATTCTAAAAGAAAAAGCATTGACACGGCGCTTGGTATCGGCGGAAACCCTGGGCTCCACTACGGTAATTTGTACGGACAAGACCGGCACTTTGACCCTTGGAAAGATGCATGTGCATCAAATTATTGTTGGAGACAAAGAATTCAATATCAAACATTTGGCGCCGGAAATGATCAAGGAAGAAGCGAAGCACGCTTTGTTTGCCTTGCAAATCGGCGCGCTTTGCAATGACGCGATTATTGAAAATCCCAAAGATGCTTTGTTGGATTGGCGTTTGATCGGCACGCCCACCGAGACCGCTTTGTTGTCTGCCGCTTATCAGAGCGGTTTGGACAAAGGAAAACTTTTGCAAGCCGAACCGAAAATCGGCGAATTGCCTTTTGCCAGCGAATATAAATACATGGTAACACTCCACGGACGCAACCGCGATGAATATGTTTTGTACGAAAAAGGTGCGCCGGAATTATTGATTGATAAATCGGTAAAATATTATTCCGAAGGAAAATTAAAGAGCTTAACCGGCGCGGAGAAAAAGAAGCTGATAAAAATTTATGAAAGCTTAACCAGCCAGGGCTTGCGGGTGATTGGCGTCGCCTTTAAAGAAGCAAAAAAGAAAGAATTGGCGGACGGAGAATTCAAAAAAATAGATTGGAATTCTTCAAAAAACCACAAAGACTGGGAATTGATTGATAATAATTTAATCTTCGTCGGTTTTATTTCCTTGAAAGATCCGTTGCGCGAAGAGGCGGCGGAAACAATAAAGATTTGTCGTGAGGCCGGAATCAGGCCGGTGATAATTACCGGCGACCATCAGTTGACGGCGCGGGCAATCGGCATGGAAGTTGGATTGAAAATTAAAAATGACAACATTATCACGGGAGAAGAACTGGACAAAGTTAATGATGATAAATTGCGCGAAGCAGTGAAGCGGGTTGATATTTATGCGCGCGTTAGTCCGCACCACAAATTGCGCATCGTCAAAGCTCTTCAGGCGAACGGAGAGGTGGTGGCGATGACGGGAGATGGCATTAATGACACGCCCGCGTTAAAAGCCGCGGATATCGGCGTCGCGCTTGGAACCGGCGCCGATGTCGCGAAGGAATCTTCTGATTTGGTTCTTTTGGATTGTGATTTCCGCACGATTGTTTCCGCGGTAAAAGAGGGGAGAATCATTTTTTCCAATATTCGAAAAGTGTTGACGTATTTGATTTCCGACAGTTTTACCGAAGTGATATTGATTGTCGGCTCAATTATGTTTGGTTCGCCCTTGGCGATTTTGCCCGCGCAGATACTTTGGATAAATATTGTAAATGACGGCTTGCCAAATTTTGCTTTAGCCATGGAACGCGGTGAAAAAGGAATAATGAAAGACAAACCAATCAGCAAGCATGAGCCGATTATCAATCGAGAAATGAAAATAATAATTTTTGCTGTCGGCATCATTCGCGATTTGTTTGCCTTGTCGATATTTATTTATTTGTGGAAATCATTTTTTGTCATTGCTCATGTTCAGACGATTATTTTTGCCCTGATCGGACTTGATTCTTTATTGTATATTTTTGCTTTGCGCAGTTTTTGCCGGCCGGTTTGGCGGATAAATCCTTTTGGTAATTTATACGTCGTTGGCGCGGTATTATTCAGTTTTCTTTTATTGATAGCCGCGATTTATCTCAAGCCGATGCAAATGATTTTATCAACCGTTGCTTTGAATTTTCATGACTGGTTGATTGTTGTGAGTTTTGCTTTTATCAATTTGATTATGGTGGAAATGGTAAAAATTTATTATAACACCAAAGAAAAACGCATAAAATTCGGCAAAGCGTAAAGATTTAAAATTCATAAATATAAATTAAAATTATTTTTAATTTTTTGTATTCTTGATTTTTTATTAGTTATGTACCAGAAACCAAAATACAATTCTACTAAAAAATTTTTTTCCCGCCAGAAGGCGTTGGGTATTTTAGGTTTAGCTGTAATTATTTTTATTAGCATACCGTTGGCGAAAAATATTACCAAACGCTATACCGTTAATAAAGAGCTAAAAGAATTACAAAAAGAAATTTCCGATTTAGAAAATAGAAATAAAGATTTTAAAGGCGTAATTTCCTACCTGGAGTCCGACCAATTTGTGGAAGAGCAAGCGCGTTTGAATCTGAATTTGAAAAAAGAAGGAGAAAAAGTGATTATTATCAAAGAAGAAGCACTCGCCACCTCTACAAATATTAATAGTGATGAAGAATCAATATCAAATTTTCAGTGCTGGATAAATTATTTTTTCAAAAATAGAAAATAAATAAAAGCGGAATTTATAAATTACGCTTTTATTTATTTTTGAGCCGACCACAGGAATTGTCCCGGTACGCTTCGCGACCGGGATTGCTCGCTCACACGCTCGCAAAACCCAAAATATTTTTTGAGCCTCCTGTCAGAATCCGCCTACTCCGCCGGCGGGCGGATACGGCGGACAAGTCGAACTGACTTTTTTGAGCCACCCATCGGAATTGAACCGATAACCTACGGTTTACGATACCGTTGCTCTACCAGTTGAGCTAGGGTGGCGGATAATTTTAGATTTAACCTGCCGGCAGGCAGGGATTTATGATTTAAGAATTAATAAAATAAGTCCGATCAAGCGAGAAATTCAAATCTGAAATTATTATGAGCGGGATGCGAGAATCGAACTCGTGTTTCCTGCTTGGGAAGCAGATGTACTACCATTGTACTAATCCCGCCTACGCTTCGCTTCGGCGGGCAAGCCCGCTTTTTGCAAAGCGATTTTTACTTTTCCGCAAAATCATTTTATGTTATAATTATATTTATAGAGAGAGATAAAGTCAAATGTAATAGTTATAATGGTCAAATAGTTGATTAGACTTAGCCAATTAATTTTTAGATGAATTTTTTTTGTTTAAGAAAAATTTTATTATTGTTAATTTTACTCACATTGGTTGTGGGTAATTTTGCCAATGCCGCAGATGGGATAGAAACTGCCGTACTCGTTGCTAATCCTGAAATTAGTTTGCAATTAGAAAAGAAATCCATTAAAGATGATTTGGTGGTTGTTTCACCAAATAATAAATTCAATCTAATTATTAAACCGAAATTATTAGTTACTGATAGTGATTTGATAATTACAGAAATTAATGAAGATATGCCTATTCCTTGGCAATATAATAAATTGAGTAATATTTATCAATACGATTTCAGAAATAGCAAATCTTTTGACGCCAAAGAGTTATTAACGATAAAAATTTCATATGATATAAGTTCGGAAATTTATAAACAGATTTTTTTCTATAATAAAGTTAATAATAGCTGGGTAGCGTTGCCTTCAACAGATGATCCGATAAACAAAATTGTTACCGCGGTTACGCATTTGCCTTTTTCCCGAGTTGCTATTTTGGGCAACCCAGATGTTTTGACCGTAGGGCAAGCTAGTTGGTACAGCTACAAAAAAGGCGATTTTGTTGCTTCGCCTGATTTTCCCAAGGGATCTAAATTGCGTGTCTATAACTTGGATTACAAAAAAGATTCAAAGTTAAAACCTTATGTTGACGTAGTAGTGAATGACTACGGGCCCGACCGTTCTGTTCATCCTGGGAGGGTCGTGGATTTAGACAAAGTTGCTTTTAAAAAAATAGCCAAAACCGGTCAAGGATTAATCAATGTTAGGGTCGAGCCGTTATTGGCAAAAAATGAAAGCGCCGGCAAAGTATTGGGCGCAAAAATCGTAAGCGCCCTGGAACAACCGGAAATTTCCGCAAAGTCAGCCATCTTGATTGACGAAAACACCGGAGAAGTGATTTACGAAAAAAATTCCGACCAAGTTTTACCGATTGCCAGTTTGAGTAAAATGGTGGCGATAAAAACATTTTTAGATTTAAAAATGAATAATACGGATGAAGTAGTTAGCTATAGCGTGGCTGATGAAGAAAAAAATTACCAATATTGCAAGAAAAATGAATCAGCCCGGGTTAAATTAAAAGATGGAGACATTGTTACCGTTAAAGATTTGATTTTTTCATCTTTGGTTGGGTCAGCTAATAATGCTGTTGAAACATTGGTTCGTTATAGCGGACTTACACGTGAAGATTTTATAAAAAAAATGAATGAGAATGTTAGTTCCTGGGGCGCGATCAAAACTAATTTTGTTGAGCCGACAGGATTATCGGAAAAAAACGTGAGCTCTGCTCGAGATTATGCTATAATAACAAAAGAGGTGTTGAAAAATAAAATTATTGCCGAAGCATGTGTTACGCCGGTTTATGAATTTGTTACGCAAAATACCAAAGAGAAACATCGTCTTTTAAATACAAATACTTTAGTTAGAAATGGTGCCGGTTTAAAAATTGACGGTTCAAAAACAGGATACCTTGATGAAGCCGGTTATTGTTTGATGAGTAGAGCTAAAACTGCGACAAGTAAATTAATTTCCGTGGTCTTGGGAGCAAATACGAAAAATAAAGTTTTTACTGAAGTTGAAAATTTATTAAAATACGGCTCCAAGCAGTTGTTGAATAATCGTGAATTGGCTAGACAATAGTTTTTAAATATTATGATTAAATTAGTTGACGTTTCCAAGAGTTATACGCCCGAAGTGAAAGCTTTGGATGGCGTTAATTTGCATATAAAACCGGGAGAATTTGTTTCAATCGTCGGTCAATCAGGCACGGGAAAAACTACCTTGGTTAAAATATTAATTAGCGAGGAAAAAGCCGACGAAGGGAAGGTGCTTGTCGGTGGCTGGGATATTACTGATATCGGGCAAAGAGAGGTGCCTTATTTGCGACGGCAAATCGGAGTTATTTTTCAAGATTTTAAATTATTGCCGAAAAAGACGCTCTTGGAAAATATTGCTTTTGCCTTGCAGGTTTGCGGACAGACGCCGCAAAAAATAAATTCCATTGTTCCTCACGTGATGAAAATTGTCGGCCTGGAAGATAAACAGCATCGTTATCCGCATGAAGTTTCCGGCGGGGAACAACAGCGCGCCGCAATCGCTCGCGCCTTAGTTCACCGACCAAAAATTTTATTAGCAGATGAACCAACCGGCAATCTTGATTCTATTAATGCTTGTGAAATAATTGATTTATTATTAAGAATAAATCAATTTGGCACTACTGTGCTTTTGGTCACACACAATAAAGATATAGTAAATCGTTTGCGGCGGCGTGTTATTACGCTTGATAGCGGAAATATTGTAAGCGATCAAAAACATGGAAAGTATTTGCTGTAGCTTTTAGGTTTTACCTGCCTGCCGGCAGGCAGGGCTTTAAGCTTTTAGTTTTTTTAATTTTCAATAATTTTGCATTTTTATTATGTTTTTACTTTCTTCGGGGAGAATCATAAAATTTAGTTTTCAGGATATTTTTAGAAATATTTGGCTTTCTATCGTAACTGTTATAATTTTGGCCTTGGCTTTGTTTTCTATAAACATGCTTTTGGTTGTACGCGTGATTAGTCAAGCGTCCGTGGAAGCAGTAAAGGACAAAATTGATATTAGTGTTTTTGTTAAAGCTGATGCTAGCGAAGAAAAAATTATTAATTTAAAAAAACAGTTGGAAAATTTATCTGGCGTAGAAAAAGTTGATTATATTTCCAAAGCTCAAGCATTAGAAGCTTTCAGACAAAAATACCAGAATGACCCGAATATTATTCAAGCTCTTCAAGAATTAGGAAACAATCCCTTAACCCCGACTTTAATTGTAAAGCCGGCGGATACCAGCAATTTTGATGTGTTAATTAATGATCTTAATAAAATCAACGACGACATTATAGAGTCAAAAGATTTTACCGATCATAAATTAATTTTAGAGCGTATTAACAGTATCACCAATAAAGTAAGCGATGCTGGCATGATTTTGAGTTTGATTTTTGTGTTTATCAGTGTTTTAGTTATTTATAACGCCGTAAGAGTAGCGATTTATACGCATCGCAAGGAAATTGCAATCATGAGATTGGTGGGCGCTTCCGCTTCTTTTATCTATATGCCATTTTTGCTTTCCGGTTTGATTTATGCTCTAGTTGGAGTTTTGGCAATAGTGGCTTTATTTTATCCTTTTTTAAGCTTGTTACAGCCGTACCTAGAAGCATTCTTCATAGAATACCAGATTAATATTATTCAATATTATAACAGCCATTTTCTGTCTATTTTTGGCTTACAATTAGCTGGCGCGGCCATGGTTAATATTGTTGCGAGTTATATTGCCGTGAAAAAATACGCAAAAGTTTAGCTTGAAGCTAGAAACTACATGGCTTTACATTTTTGAATTTATTTATTATTATACTAATAACCGCCACCGAAGGTGGTTTTTAGTTAAAATTTATTGTTAAATTAGAAGGAATAAAAATAAATATAAAATTATTATTCCAGGGTCGTCCCTGGCTACGCCCAAGGCGCAGCCGCGGGCAGGCTAACGGTAGGCTTGCCCGCCTTTGGCGGGACTCCAGATTTTCCTGCCTGCCCTGCCTACCGGACAGGCAGGCGGCAGGCAGGGGTCCTGGCTATCGGGGTAAGTATGCATTATGTTTATATATTAATAAGTAAAGCAAGAAGTAATTGGTCGTATGTGGGCAGTACATCAAATTTAGAACAACGTTTTTGTGATCATAAGTATGGGAAAGTTAAATCAACTAAAGGTTGTCGTCCATTGTTGTTGATTTACTCAGAAGAGTTGTTAACCAGAGAGGACGCTTATGCGAGAGAATTATTTTTAAAATCGGGTATAGGCAGAGAAGAGAAAGCAGTTATTATTAAAAATTATTATTCCGGGATCGTCTAACGGTAGGACTCCAGGTTTTGGTCCTGGCTATCGGGGTTCGAATCCCTGTCCCGGAGCTAAGATAAGATATCGCTAATTTTAGCGATATTTTTGTTATTTTATTGACAAATGGTATTAATTTGTCTTATTGGAAAGCAGTTCCCTTGGGGGTGCATTTAGATTTGAACAAAATGAAATTATTTAATCAATAAATAATAAAATAATATGACTAAATTTAATATTTTTTCCACCTTGGGTGTTAAAAAAATGAAGAGTAAAAAATCTATTTTATGGAGCGACGCAACGCTTTATGAGGATTTTAAGTTGATAAAATTTTTAGTTGATAATATTGTTGCGGGAGATAGAGAATATAAAAACATTTGTGTTGAAAAAATATTTTTAAATATTCAAAAAAAATCATGGCAAAAAAATTATCCAGTTAGGAGTTTTATCTTTTTAATTTATTATTCTTTTATTGTAGAAATAGCAGATATAAAAACAATGCTCAGTTGCCAATCCTTAGAAATTATTTATTATTTGAAATTTGGCGAACAGACTAAGGATAATTTTAAAACAAAAGTAGAAAGGCTTTATAACTGTTATTATTCTTTTACTTTTAAGTCTGATACAGCAAATATTATTAGAATTATTAGAAATAACGTGGCCCACACAGGCACCATTGATGGAATTTGGGGCAAGTATAAATTACATGATCAGGTTTCGATAAATAATTTTTTATCTATTCATAATGAACTAAAAAATATTAGATTGATTGCCTTCTCTTTTAATTTGTTAATTCAGGACATGGTAATAAGAATATTGGGTTTAAATTTAAAAGATCTTAGCATAAATGGTCTGCAACCATTTAATAACAAATATTTTAAAAATATATAGAATATTAAGATAAAGTTTTTTAGAAAATAAGTTTAATTCGAATTTCATCTATCACTCCGAGCAACAATGAATGTTATTCTTGATTAGAAAAAATACTGCGAATATTGGCAGTATTTTTTTATTCAATCAAAATTAAATTTTTTGACTTTTGTAATATTCCTTAGTAAGATAAGATAATTCGTTTTCGCAAAGCGTAGTTGTTCTTTTTCGTGTTCAAACCGCAGAAGGAGGGGGGGCATGCTTTGCGCCGCTATTACGCTAGTTATATTGGCCTACGCCTTGTATACGGTTTCAATTTTTTCCGAGCAAAAGAGAAAAAAAATTGAACCGTGGATGGTCGTAGTCTTCGGAATCGCAATAAGTTGCGATTTTTCGGGCACAATCTCTATGGCATTATTGGCTGGTAAAATCAGATTGAATTTACACTCAATCTGCGGATACTCGGCCATGATTATAATGGCCGCCCACTTCGTTCTTTCGGTTATCGCGCTTATAAGAAGAGGCGAGGCGGAGAGAATTTTTAGCAAGTATTCTCCGTTTGCCTGGGCAGTGTGGTCACTCGCTTTTCTTACGGGGATTCCGAGGTAAAGCCGATTGGAAATATTTTCAAGTCTAATCGGTTTTTTATTTTTTGAAAGAATTTAATAATAATATTCGTATTAAGTTTAAGAGTATAAAATATCGTTAATTATTAATTAATATTTATGGAAAACATTAAACCAATGGATAATAAAAGCGAAAAATGCGAAAAGCCAGCTTGTTGCAAAAAACATCATATTATTATGATTGCGCTGGCTGTTATTTTATTTATTGCTGTATTTGCCGCTGGTCTGGCCATCGGTAATGGATTTAGTCACAAGAGAAATTCTGAATGGAACATGGAGCAGTCGCGGGGCGGTTGCATGATGAATAAGGGATGCGCGCGAGGCGGGGAAAATTGCCCAGGGGCTTCTTTGGGAAATGAATTAAAAGATACCTCCGAGCAACCATTAAATAATGAAAATCCATTGATACCGGAAGAAAATATAAACGCGACAACATCCGTAACCCAATAAAATTATTAAGCATAGCTTAGATCGTTCTTTAAAGCATCAATGTGAAAAAACAAAAAGCATCAAGAAATTGGTGCTTTTTGCGTATTTTTTGTTTATTGCCAATCATTATTAAAAATGATAAAATGCAGATAGACGTGAATAAACTAAATATACGTCTTTTATTTGAAATTTATTAAAATATATGTCGGAGCAAGCGAAAAAAATATTAATTGTAGAGGATGAAAAGCCGCTGGGCAGAGCTTTGAGCTTGAAACTTGGCAAGGCTGGATATCAATCAGACAATGCTTATGACGGCGAAGACGCGTTGACAAAGTTAAAAAATGGCAAGTATGATTTAGTGCTACTTGATTTGGTGATGCCAAAATTAAATGGCTTTGAAGTATTGGTAAAAAAGAAAGAGGCCAAGGACAATACGCCCGTTATAGTATTATCAAATTTAAGCCAAGAGGATGACGTTAAACGTACCAAAGAATTTGGGGTTTTGGATTTTATTATCAAATCGGACATGAGTATTTTTGATATTATTGAAAAAATTAAAAAGATTGTATGAAATTAGACGACAAAAGCATAAAAGAAATTATAGTCAGAGAGAATTATATCAGCGAAATCGACTTGAAAAAGGCAGAAGAAGAAGCTAAAAAGTCTGGTTATTCAATCATTGATTATCTTTTTAGCGAAGGTCTGCTGACAAAAGAATTATTGGGGCAGGCGATTTCCGAACATTTTAAAGTACCTTTTGTTGATTTAAAAAAAGAGAGAATTGAAGACAATGCCTTTTTTTTAATGCCGGAGTTAGTGGCTCGTTCTCGTAGCGTTATTGTTTTTGCCTCCACTCCGGATGGTTTAAAAATTGCCATGGCCGATCCTGAAGATCTTGAAATTAGGCACGCTATAGAGAAGCGCTATGGTCATAATGTTATTGCTTATTTTGCTTTTGAAAAAGATATTATTGAGGCAATGAATCGGTATGAGGCGGATTTAAGCGATGAGTTTAAAAACGTTTTAAAAAAATTAGAGGATAAAAATTTATCCGCAGAAGAAAGAGATGAAATTAGTTCGCAAATTGTTGATTTATTATTAAAGTACGCCAGTCAAAACAAAGCTTCGGATATTCATATTGAGCCTTATGAAAAGAAAATCATTGTACGTTTTCGCATTGACGGTATTATGCACGATGTTTTGGAAATTCCTAAACGGCTTGCCGATATTATTATTACCAGAATTAAAATTCTTTCAAAAATGCGCACCGACGAACATCGTGCCGCGCAGGATGGCAAATTAAGGTTTAAGTCGGAAGATCAGCTTATTGATGTTCGTGTTTCTGTTTTGCCGGTTACTAAGGGCGAAAATGCGGTTATGCGTTTAATGCGGTTATGCGTTTACTGTCTTCCAAGGGAAGGGAATTCAGTTTGACCGATCTAGGATTGTCTGAATTTAATTTTAAAAAAGTGAAAAAAGCCATAGATAAACCGCACGGTATGATTTTGGTTACAGGTCCCACGGGCTCAGGCAAAACCACAACGCTTTACGCGGTTTTGAAAATTTTGAATACGCGCGATATTAATATTGCCACTATTGAAGATCCAGTGGAGTATGATATTGAGGGTATTAGCCAAATTCAAGTTAATCCGAAAACTAATTTAACATTTGCCAAAGGATTGCGCGCGATTTTGAGACAAGATCCAAATATTATTATGGTTGGAGAAATTCGCGACGAGGAAACTGCAGGTATAGCGGTAAATTCCGCTCTAACCGGTCATTTGGTTTTATCCACACTTCACACCAATGACGCCGCAACATGTTTGCCTCGCTTGTTGGATATGGGAGTTAAGCCATTTTTAGTAGCTTCAACTGTAAATGTGGCAATTGCGCAAAGGTTGGTGCGTAGATTATGCGAGAAATGTCGTTTTTCTTACAAAATTACGCCCGAAGAAATCGGTCGGATTCAGGCGGAGCAGGGAATATTGGATATTTTTTTAAGCAAAGGGCATAAAGATTTGAGTGATTTGCGTTTATATAAGAGCCGTGGTTGCAAAGTTTGCAATAATACCGGTTTTAAAGGCCGTTTGGGAATTTTTGAGGTTTTGGAAATGTCTGAAAATATTAAAGAATTGATTTTGCAACATGCTTCCAGTGATGAAATAACTAAAGTTGCTAAACAAAACGGAATGACGACCATATTTGAAGACGGCATTGATAAAGTTTTGAATGGAGTTACAACCCTGGACGAAGTAATGAGAGTAAGTAAGACTTAGTGAATTTTTAGGTTTTAAAATACAATAAAGAATTAAAAAATTCCGGTAATTCGGGATTTTTTATTTTTGCTAAAATGTGTTATAATTTATATGTTAATAACTTCAATTTATAAAATTTTATGAAAAAAAATGTTGCTGAAAAAAAAGATAAAAAAAATTTTTTTCAGCGCGACTTTGATTTGTCTATTAGCCCGATTACTTTGGTGCAAAAGGCGCTTTTTGCCAAACATTTGTCAGTAATGTTGCGCGCCGGCTTGCCACTCAATGAAGCTTTGGCGATTATCGCCGAGACTAATCGCGGGCGTTTTCGCAAAATACTCCGAAAAATACTATCTTCAGTGCAGGCCGGCAATACACTTTCTTCGTCTTTTGCTCGTTTCCCAAAAATTTTTCCGGCAATATTTGTAAGTACTACACAGGCAGGAGAATCTTCAGGAACTTTGGAGGAAAATTTGGATAATTTAGCCGTCCAATTAGAAAAAGAAAAGGAATTATCTTCAAAGATAAAAGGGGCAATGCTTTACCCATTATTCGTGTTGATGGCCGCTTTTGTTATGGGTATGGCCATGGCTTTTTGGGTTTTGCCCAAAATTACTCCATTATTTGAAGGATTGAAAGTGAATTTGCCTTTTTCTACTAGGATGTTGATTGCTTTTTCGCATATTGTGCAGAGCCAGGGATATTATTTGTTGTTCGGTATTATTATCGTGGTGAGTCTTTTTGTTTGGCTCTGCCGACAAAAATTTTCTCGGCCTGTTACCCATCTTTTTTTATTGAAATTTCCCATAATCAAACGTATTAGTCGTAACGCTAATTTAGCCAGATTTAATAGAATTTTAGGTACTTTATTGAAAAGCGGTTTAAACATTGATGAAGCATTATCTATTACCGCCGATACCATGGGAAATTATTATTACATGAAATCGCTGAAAAAAGTTAGCATGCGCATTGGCAAAGGCAATAAATTGTCAGAAAATTTAAAAGAATATGGAAAATTTTTTCCACCGATGGTTGTAAGTATGGTTCGCGTTGGAGAGGAATCGGGAAAATTAGAGGAAACATTGCTTTATCTGGCGGATTTTTATGAAATGGAAGTGGATAATGCCACTAAATCTCTAGCCACCGCTATTGAACCGTTACTCCTTATGTTTATTGGGGCGGTTGTTTTATTTTTGGCGTTATCAATTATCACGCCTATTTATAGTATTACCAGCGGCATAAATCGATAACGCAAGAATAAAAATAATTTTATATTTTTATATTTCTGTATTTTTAAATTTTTAGATTCTTGAATTTTTAAGTTTTTATGACAAGGGGTTTTACAACAATTGAATTATTTATTGTCGTTGGCATTATGGTTATTATTATTGCCGGAGCTTTGCCAATGTATAGCAATCTTCAAGTTACTTCACAGTTAAACGAAACAAATTCGCAAATTGCACAAACCTTGCGCATTGCCAGACAGCAGAGTGTCGCCCGCTTGAACAATATTAATCACGGGGTTAAATTTACCGCCAATTCTTACACACTATATCAAGGTTCTTCTTATGCTTTGCGTGATATTACTTATGATAGAACAATTAGTCTGGACAGCGCGCTAACTATTGCCACCACTTTAACGAGCGATGAAGTAAATTTTTCTTTAGCTACCGGTATTCCTGATAATACTGGCACTACCACTCTGACACATTCGGCGGGCGGAACGCGGCAGGTGAATGTCAATAGTTTTGGCGTGGTAACAGAGAATTAGCAGGCATCAAAACGCAAGAACATGAAAATATTAAAACGCAAAAAAATCAAAGATTTAAATTATTTTTACGCTTGCTTGCCCGGTAGGCAGGTTTTTAAATTTTTAAATTTTTATAATAAAAATGGTCAATCTCTCCTTGAAATAATTCTCGCAGTAGCTATTTTCGGCTTGGTGGCTGCTACGATTACGACTATGGTTCTTGGTGGTGACGCGAGCTTGAGTCAGGGAGGGAAACAAACTGAGGCTTTGGCATACGCGCAAGAAGGGATTGAAGCGGTACGATCAATCCGCGACCGCGCCTGGAACGAAAACAAATATGCCACCAGCTCAGTCGCGACTTCCAGCGGTGAATGGATTTATAACGGCGAAGGTACCACTCAAACGATTGGAGAATTTGCCAGAACTATCGCTTTTAGTGATGTTTGCCGCGATATTTCCGATAATATTACCGTTTGCCCCGGGGAATATATTGATCCACATACGAAAAAAGTAACCGTCAGAGTGAGCTGGGTTACCAGCGCCGGAGCGACTAATAATGTAGAAAAAATAGCTTATTTGTCCAATTGGCACAAAAAAGTTTGGCCGGAAGATATATTAGCTGATTTTAGCGATGGAACATTTACCAATACTATCGCAACAACTACATACGGCACGGGTAACGGCGCGGTAGTTTTGCAAGAACAGAACTAGTCAATTTTCAATCTTGAATTAACAATTAACAAACAATCCTGACGCAATTTTAAATTCCAAATTTTAAATTTTAAATCAATTTTAAATGAGTAAATGACAAATTGCGATTATAATTTAGAAGAAAGGACGGCTAGGTTTAGCGAAGAAATTATAGCATTTAGCAGATTACTAAGAAAAGATTTAATAAACAACCCGCTAATTAGTCAATTAATAAGATCTGCAACTAGCATTGGCGCAAATTATATGGAAGCAAACGGTGCTAGTTCCAAAAAAGATTTTAAGAATAAAATTTATATTTGCAAAAAAGAATCGAGGGAAACTAAATATTGGATTCAGCTGATTGCCAAAAATAATCCGGAGGTAGTTGAAAAATGTCGTATTCTTTGGCAAGAAGCGCAAGAGCTGACTTTAATATTTTCAAAAATTACCCTTACTTTAGAAAAGAAAAGTTAAAATTTGGTAATTTGTCATTCAATTAACCTGCCTGCCGGCAGGCAGGAATTTAAAATTTATAATTTAAAATTATTGTAAGATATTTAGGATGAAAAAAAATATTATAAAACAAAAAGTAAAAAAAATTATTATATTTTTAGTCATTTTCGCCTGGCTTTTTTCCGGCTGGCCGAGTGTTATTGATAATTTTTTATTTTCCAATAAAACTCCGGAAGCAATGGCGGCTGATACCGGTTTTTATAGCCCGACAGCCAATACTGCGGTTACGAGCAGTGCCGGTGATAATAATGGTTACCAAACAACACCTTACAATGCCTATGATAGCGACAGTTTAAGTGCGGTAGATACCAATAGCGGAACAAATAGTAATAATTCTTGTACCTCTACCGGCGCCGACAAACATACTTTTTATAATTATTTTTTGTCTTTACCAACCAACGCGACTATCACCGGCATTGAAGTGCGGCAGGATTTAGCGGTAGATAGTTTAGCAAATAGTCCATTTTCTTGCGTTCAATTATCTTGGGATGGCGGCGCTAGCTGGACAAGCACGATTAGTAATAATCTTTCCGCTACTGCCAAAACTACTTATACTTACGGCGGTTCGGGAAATACTTGGAGTAGAACTTGGACAACAAGCGAATTAACCAATGCGAATTTTCGCGTTAGAATAATTAATGGTGATACAAGCAATACCGCTTCCAACCGCGATTTTTCTTTGGATTGGATTCCGGTAAAAATTTATTATGCCACACCATCATCATCTCTGGAACAGTCTCATTACCGCTGGCGCAATGATGATCGCGCCGAAGCTGATCAGGGAAATAAATTGGCATCTATTACTACGGTATCCGGACAAACCGGCACTGACTCTAGTTTAGCCGTGCCAATTACCGGTGGCACGGAATTAAATAAAATGTACCATTTTTGTTCTTTTTACTATGACGTTGCTGATAATTTGCATGATTCAACCTTCCGCGCTACGGAATTGACAGCGACGAATACGCTGATGATTTATGCCGGACAAACTACCGGCGGCAACCAATCGCTAGATTTCAAATGTTATATTATGAATTATACAGCGGATTCCAATTTGGTGGTTAACAGATATTCGTCGAATACGACGGCCACAACCAGAAATGTTGCTATTACTGCGGTTTCCGCTACTACTCAGGCGTTTGTTATTCCGCACGGTGAAACAGACCCTAGCGATACAACTATTGGCAGCGAAGAATCATTTGATTACCGATTAACTTCAACAACCAACGTACAAATCACAACCACTGATGCGGCCGATGAAACAAATGCCATTTATTTTGAAGTAGTTGATTGGAATAATTCAGGTATCAGAGTGCAACATTTAAATGGCAATACAATGACTAATACAGAAACAACTGATACCGCGTCTATCCCAAGCGCAATTACGAGCGGCAAAGCTTGGCTTATAACAACAGGCACAACCAACGGTGGAGCCGCCGCGGAACAAACAGGTAGAATGAATTTCCGCGCTGATTTTCAGGATACTTCCACGGTCAGAGTGAGAAGAGGAGTAAGCGGCGTGGCTTATATCTGGAGCGCGCAAGTGATTGAAGATATTTCCACGGCCGGTGTCTGGAGTACTCAACTTACCAATATTAATTTGTCAACTTCGCAAACTTCCAATACCACAACAATTACCTCGGTTGATACCACGCGCACTTTTGTCAGCGGCACCAGTTTTCCGCATTTTGCTTTTTCCGGACAAATTTCCGACACTACTACCTCCAATAATGATAATGCCAGCGTCATTTTTGATTTAACTAATTCCACGACGATTACGGCCACTCGCGGCGTAACTAATACTCAGGCGCTGGATACTTTTGCGGAAGCGGTGCAATCAAATATTTCCACCGATGCTTCCACCTGGGCGGCCAATGAAGATACAACATTAACCGATTTGGACAAGGGCACAATTAAACGTTTGCGTTTCCAATTGGTAAATAGCGGCGGATTATCCGCCAATGCCTATCGCCTGGAAGTTTCTCAAGCCAACCCGTCGTCTTGTGCGGCCGCCACGTACACTCGCATTAATTCCAGCTCTGATTGGAATATGTCCGCCACTTCTTATTATGCCGATGGCGATGCTGCGGTTAATATTTCTCCCGGGTTGACTGATGGCGGCACGACTTTTGTCAGCGGCACACTTAAAGAGAGCAATGATTTATCTTCGGTAATTTCTTTGGACACTAATGATTTTACCGAGATTGAATATTCCATTGCCGCCACTTCTAATGCCACTGACGGCGCGACATATTGTTTCAGATTGTATGACAATACCAACGCCGCGGCGCTTAGCGTTTACACTAATTACGCGCAAGTGACATTGAAAGCTCCGCGTTTAACTCAAGCGCATGCGCGTTGGCGTAATGATGATGGCGTGGAAAATTGGTACAATTCCGCATGGGGTTATCGGGAAAAAATTACCATTGACCATACCAAAGTAAGCGGCGCGTCAGATTTAACTAATTTTCCAGTTTTAATAAATCGCACCGATATCAATTGGCGCTATACCGGCAGCGGTGGGCATGTCGCGCAATCAAATGGCAATGACATCATGTTTACCGGCGATGATGGAACGACAAAATTAAATCATGAAATTGAAAAATACACATCTTCAACCGGCGAACTTGTGGCGTGGGTAAAAATTCCAACGCTTTCAATAACAACCGATACGGTTATTTATATTTACTATGGCAATGTCAGCTGTGCTAATCAGGAAAATATGAATGGCGTTTGGGACAGTAATTATCGTATGGTAACTCATCTTGACGAAACCGCCCAAACTTCCGGATCGTATAACGACCATCAAGATTCCACTTCTTATGGCAATAACGGCGAGGCAATGAATGGCGTAACAATGACAGCTACCGGAAATATTGATGGCGCTGATTCGTTTGATAATACTGATGATTATATTGCTTGCGGCACAAGCAGTTTGCCAACCGTCGGCTCTAATGTGACCCTTAGTGTTTGGGCTTATTATTCCACTGCGCCTGGAACGGATAATTTAATATTAGTTGACAATGAATCCAGCGCCGCTTATCAACTCGGTTTTCGCGGTGGCAATGCATCCAGTTGGGGGTGGGGTGGTATAGTTTATGTAAGTTCAACCGTTCCCGGAGCAAATGCTTGGCATTTTTATACTTATACTTATGATAGTTCAACACAAACTCATCGTTTATATGTTGACGGAGTAAATACCAGCACCAATACAACAGCCGCGCAAAGCGGAACCCCAACTTTAAACAGTATTAATACTGATCGTTGGGGCGAGAATTTCGGTGGATCAATTGATGAAGCGCGTATTTCCAATATTACTCGCAGTGCCGCTTGGATTGCCACAGAATATAATAATCAATCCAGTCCCTCAACTTTTTGTTCTGTTGCTTCCGAGGAAGCTGGCGCGAGCGCCAATAGCGCGACATTTGCCGCTGATGAAGATACTATATTAAATAATTATGTGAAAGGTAATAATATACGCGTCCGTTTTGAAATTGCCAACACCGGAACTTTATCATCGTCTAACGCTTATCGCTTGCAAGTAGCTGAAACCGCTACTTGTAGTTCCGGCACTTATGCCGACGTGCTAACCGACTCCAGCGGACATTGGCAAATTTCCGATTCCAGCTATATTACCGATGGCGAAGCGACACAAAATATTTCTCCCGGCTTGACTGATTATCCGAGCTCTTCTTTTGTCGCCGGACAGCTAAAGGATGCCGGCAATACAACTGGTAGCATTACTTTAACTAATAGCAATTTTACTGAAATTGAATTTTCTATTAAGGCTTTGGATGCGGCGACTAATGGTGGGCATTATTGTTTTCGTTTGTATAATGCTACTAGCGGCGCGCCACTTTATGTTTATACAAATTACGCGGAAATCGGCGTAGTAGCCGGCAGCCAGTTTAATCAGTCGGCTTACAGATTTTTTCAAAATGAAAATGGCGTAACAGTTAATACAGCTTTGGCGGCGCAGGATTCTGCCGCCAATCTGACAACGACCAATGAACCATTCAGACTAAGGGTCTTGTTGCATATTTCCGGCTCAACTTTGGCGCCGGGAGCGAGCGATTTTAAATTGCAATACGCGGTTAAGTCAGGAACTTGCGATACGGCGTTTTCCGGAGAATCTTATGCCGATATAACCGGAGTTACTCCGATTGCTTATTATAATAATTCATCACCGGCTGATGGCGCCGCCGCTATTCTTAATGTCTCTCTTGATCCAGCGCATTCCGGCCATACTAATATCGGACAGACCTATGAAGAAGCTAATAATTTTACTTCAATCAATTCTGTTGCCGCCGGTCAAGATGCGCTTTGGGATTTTTCATTGATTAATACTTCTGCTATATCACGGCAAAGTTATTGTTTGCGCGCAATTAATTCCGACGGTTCTGTTCTAGATACTTATACCGTAATTCCCGAAATTATTACCTCGCCGATTTATCCGGTAAGCGCCAGTTATATTTCCAGCGCTTTTGACACAGGAACTTCTAGTGTTTTTACTGTTTTGGAATGGACTTGGAGTAAATCTAATCCCAATTGCGCGGCTTGCATTATCAAATTGCAATTGGAATCAGCGCCTACTCAGGGAGAATTAACAGGCACCTGGTGTGGACCGAATTCATGCAGTGGCACGGATTATTATACTGTAAATACCGGCCAGATGATTAATACTATCCATAATGGGCATCGTTGGATCAGATATAAAGCATCTTTTGAAACGAGCGGCACTTCTACGCCGATTTTGGATGACACCAAGGTGTATTATGATGACCAGAATTAATTTTAAATTTTAAATGGCGATGAAAAATAAATTTATAAAAATTAAATTAATTAGTCAAAAGTCAGGCTTCACTTTCATTGAAACCTTGATTTATCTGGCAATTGTCGGGTTGGTTGTTGTCGGGTTAGTGTCGTTTGCCTTGTCAATTTCCGGTACGCAAAATAAAAATTATGCCGTTCAGGAAGCTCAGGTGAATGCGAGAATTGCGATAGATATTATTAGCCAGCGTATAAAAGCATCAAGCGGCGTTAATATTGGCGCGTCGGTTTTTGGCTCTGACCCCGGAGTTTTATCGCTATCTATGGCGGATGCGGGGAAAAATCCGACTATAATAAATTTAAACCAAGATGACGGTACATTGCAGATAACCGAGGGGGCATCCGCGCCGGTTGCTCTAACGTCCAACAAAGTGAAAGTGACTAATTTAGTGTTTACCAATCTCGGACATGTAAATAAGCGGCGTAATATCGGCGTGGATATTACCGTTGCTTATAATGCTGATAATAGTGACATATATTTTAATTATTCCGAAAGTTTGCATACAGCTGTAAGCATACGAAAGTAAACTCAAAAATATGAGATCAGCAAAGGAGAAAAATAAAGAGACGACAAAACAATTTTTTGGTTTTATATTTTTTTGTTTTTCTAACCGCAAAGGCATGGCCGCTTTATTAATCGTTGTAATTGTAAGCGCCGCTCTTTTGATTATTGCATATAGCGCAATTTATCTCGGTTTGGGCGACTTAGAAATGGGCTACGATTCGCAAAAAGGGGAGGAAGCGCTGTCAGTCGCTGATGGCTGCATGGAAGAGGCTTTGCATCGTTTAAGTAAAAATAATAGTTATAGTGGAGCCGCGCTGACATTTGATAATGGCACATGCGTTATTGCTGTTACTAACACCGGTGGTGCCAACCGAACGATTGATGTTGCCAGCACGGCTGGTTTATACAGCAAAAAAATAGAAGCTACAGTCAGTATTTCCGGTGCTCCGAGTACGATTATTTCTATCAATTCTTGGCAAGAATTATCTAATTGATTTTGTCATTAAATTAAAAATAAGTTATAATAATAACATGAATATCTTTAATAAAAAATCTATTGGTTTGGATATCGCCGATCACACAGTTGAAGCGGCGGAGTTATTAAAAGAGGGGAACGGTTATAAAATAATTAGCAAAAATCGTTTGGCGATCGAGCCGGGCGTGGTTGAATCGGGGCGAATTAAAAATGAAAAAAGACTGGGTGAGATAATTGCGAAATTATTTAAAGAAGCAAAACCCTCTGCTATTACTGATAAAAAAATTATTTTTGGCTTGCCGGAAAGTCAAATTTACACTTATGTTTTAAGATTGGGCGCGCACAAAGAAAAAGATCGGGAAGCGTTAGTGTTAGTTGAAGCGAAAAAAATAGTTCCGCTTGAAGAAGAAAATTTAATTTTTTACTTTCAAGTTATAAAAATTTTGGAAAGCGGCGAAACAGAAATTTTATTAGTAGCAGCTAATCGAGAAAGCATTTTGGAGTGGTATGACTTTTTCCGCAAGCAAAACATAAAAGTAGGTATTATTGACATTGAGCCGTTAGCTATTTACCGCAGCCTTTTTGAAAAAAACACCCAGAAACCGACCGCAATTTTGGATTTAGGAGCCGCCAATTCCAAAGTTTATTTATTTGATAAAGATGGGTTACGGCATTCGTATGTCATAAATATTGCCGGCGATAAAATAACTAAAGATTTAGCGGAGAAATTTAAAATATCTTTCGCGGAAGCCGAAGAACAAAAAATAGCCAACGGATTGAATGGGGAGCGTAAAGAAATTGCGGATGTTATAAAAAAACATTTAGAAGCTATTTTGGCGGAATTAAAAGAATCATTTGATTTTTTTATTAAAAAAACCAATCAAAACATCGCGGAAGTTATTTTAGTCGGTGGTACCGGGAAGATGATAGGCATAGTTGATTATTTCAAAGATTCATTGAATCTCCCCGTAAAATTAGGCGAATCTCCTTTGATAAAAAGCGATCTTCCTTTTGAGTATTTGGAATCCGCCGGTTTGGCCTTGCGAGGATTGGGCAGGGTTATAACAAAAGATGAAAAAAGTTTTGATTTGGATCAAGTGGAAGAAGATAGTAAATTGTTGGGAAAATTGGCGGAAGTCAAAAAATCTGATGCTAAAATTTTAAAAAAAGAAGAGAAAAATTATGGCGCGATTCAAAGCGACGAAGAGCCTGAGGGGGGCGATGAGGATAAGTATAGTAGCCAATCACAACAGCTGGAAAAAATTAAAAAAGACAATCAACAGATTGAAAAGAAATTGCGCAATCAAAAGATCGCTTTAGTTATAATTTTAGCCGTTGGCTTGATTGCCGTTGGTTTGGCTTTTTTGTATCGCGTTTATGGAACAAAAAAAGAAACTAAAAATAATAGCGCTGACTTTGGCCAATATTCACAAATTCAAACCGTAGACATAAAAGTTCCCGTGGCCGTTGAGCCAAAACAGTATACCGCCGAACGTGTTTCCGGCAGAATCATTGAAAATTTTATTCAGACTTTAGGCGATTATGATTCTATGATAAATAATTCTGAAGCCGCAGTGGAAAATGTTTTAAACCAGGGAGAGGCAATAATTCCTGAGCCAATAAATAAAAGTACTATATTAAGCGCAACCACTACGCCCATAACTGTACGCTGGATTGTTTATCGTGAGGCGGAAGCGGATAGTTTGTTTTTAAATGAATTGGAAAAAAACAACAAAAATAAAGAAAAATATATTCTAAGCGGTATTATTAAAAAAAGAGCGGAGCCGACTGAAAATAGCGGCATTTATTATCTCGATGCTTCCGCAACCGTGTTTGGCAATAAGCTGATTGATTTTGGCAAATAATTTATTTTTTTAATTTTTCGTGTTATAATAAATGTGGATAACTTCTTCATGAAAACATTTAAAAAAAAACAAAACGGATTTACTTTGATTGAACTTTTAATCGTGATTGTTATTATTGGCATATTGGCGGTAATAATTTTTGCGGTGTTAAATCCTTTGGCCAGATTTCAGGACTCGCGTGACGCCGTTAGGCGCGAAGAAGTATATATGATTGCCAATGCCATCAAATTGGATCAACTTGATCACGGCGGGTATTATCTGGACGAAATAAAAAGTATTACGGACGGCGAAGTATATATGATTAACAATTTGGCAGGCGCCGGTGGTTGTGACGATCAAAACGCGTATTGCGACACTCCGGTAAGTAGTGACACAAATTGCGTAAATCTTAGTTCTTTGGTGTCTCGTGGCTATTTGGGGGAATTACCGATTAGCAAAAACGGAGCCGGCTCGTGGTCGGATTTAATTACCGGTTATACTTTGGAAAAAACCGCTACCGGAACAGTTATTGTACGCGCTTGTGAATCTGAAAATACCGGCGAAATTAGGACAGTAAGATAAATATTATTAATTAAAAAATATTTATGAAAAGAAATAATCAATTTGGTTTTACTTTGATCGAATTATTAATTGTGATCGCCATAATTGCTATAATCGCCGCTGTGGCTTTTGTCGCTCTTGATCCGCTTACTCGCTTTAAGGATTCGCGTGATTCTCGGCGTTGGCAAGATGTGACGTCAATGGCGGATGCGATTGTTGTTAAGCAAGTTGACAATCGCGGTTATCACGCGGACATCATTTCCAGCTCTACGGCTGATTTGGTCTATCCTATTGGCAGTTGCACTAGCGGTTGTGTTACCGCTGCTTGTGATACCAGCATGGGCACAACTACTCATTTAGATTTATCAGAATTGGTAACAGATGGTTATTTGGGAGCTATTCCGGTCAGCCCGGACGGCACCGGTTCCTGGTCAACTAGCACCACCGGTTATACTTTGGAAAAGAAAACAACCGGCGCAATAATTATTCGTTCTTGCGAGTCGGAAAATTCCGATGAAATAAAAGTTATTAGATAATATTATTAATTATGCGTAATTATCAAAATAAAAGAGGTTTTACTTTAATTGAACTTTTAATTGTTATTGGAATTATTGCTATTTTAGTAGCAGTTATTTTTGTTATCCTTAATCCTTTGGAGCTTTTTTCTCGTTCGCGCAATGCGCAACGATGGGTGAAGATTTCAGAGCTATTAACCGCGATTAATGTTTATGCGGTGCATCACGACGGCACGGTGCCTAATTCCGCTGACTGGACGGAAGATAAAAATTTCGTGTTGGGAACTGGTACTGGCTGCAATACAACTTGCAGCGCTACTACTACAGAGTTTAATTGTCTGGAGTTGTCGGATTTGGTGGATGATAAAAGAATTTCATCCATTCCGTTGGACCCTAGATATGGCACTGATTCTAACACTGATTTTTGGGTTAGGCGAGCTAGTGGAACGATAGTTACTGTCGGTGTTTGCGATCCCGAATTGGAAGAAAATATTGAATTAACCAGATAAATTTCATGAATATCAAACTGAGACAAAAGGGTTTTACTTTAATTGAGTTGCTTGTGGTAATTTCAATTATTGCAATTTTGGTAGCAGTAATTTTCGTGGCATTAAATCCTTTAGAGTTATTTGCAAAATCGCGTAATGCTCAAAGATGGATGAAAGTCTCCGAATTGTTAACTGCCATTCATCTGGATTTAGTATCAAGCGGCGGTGCGGTTCCTAATGAGTCATCATGGGCAAGCGGAACGGTTTATGTTTTAGGAACTGATAGCTCTGGTTGCAATACCACTTGTACTGCCACAACTACCAATAGCGCCTGTTTGGATTTATCAGACTTAATAGATAATAAAAGAATCTCTCAAATTCCGATGGATCCAAAGACGGGAACAGATGCCAATACGGATATTTATGTTTACCGCGACGAAACAATAATTACCGTAGGCATGTGCGATCCGGAGGCAGGTGAAATAATAAAATTGACCAGATAGATTTTTAAAATTAGTTAATTTTAAAATATAAAAATACAAGTTTCAAATTTTTACATCCTTGTGTTTTTAATAATTATTAATAAACTATGAAAAAAATGACAAACAAAAAGGGTTTTACCCTAATTGAGCTCTTGATCGTAATTGCGATCATTGCTATTATCGCGGCCGTAGCTTTTGTGGCTCTTGATCCGCTAACAAGATTCAGAGACGCCAGAGATTCACGTCGCTGGGCGGATATTTCCGCTATTATGACCGCTATTAAAGTAGACCAGGTTGATAATAAAGGGCATTATGTGACCGCCATTAATAACATTCCTGCGGCTAGTTCTACCTGGGTTTATATGATCGGAACAGACATTAGCGGTTGCGAGGCGTATGATGCTTATTGCGACACGGACGTAACAACCAGTACTAATTGCATTGATTTAGCTGAGTTAGTAACAGACGGATATTTAGGCGCTGTGCCAGTTAGCCCGGACGGCGACGGAACTTGGGCGGCTTCTTCAACCGGTTATACTCTTCAGAAGAAATCAAATGGTTCACTTATTATTCGTTCCTGCGAGTCTGAAAATGCCGACGAAATAATGGTAACCAGATAACTTTAAATTTTTAGCAAAAGATGTTTTATAAGCCCCTCCTCGGCAAAATTGGGCATGGGGAGGGGCTTAAAATTTATTAAAGTTTAAAGAGGTTGTCGTCGAATGCGTTTTATTTGTAGCCAAAATGGCGTTCGACGATAGTCTCGTGAAATAATTTTAAATTATGGCAAAAAAGGAGGACAAAAATTCATTATTAAAAAATTTTTTCGGTCTTGTCGAAGAAGAACATCGCGATGTTAATGTTAAAGAATATTGCGATAAATATTGCAAAGATGTTGCCAAAGATTTAATTGAAGAAAAGGAATTTTCCAATTTATTAATCAACAGCTTGCCTGGCGTTTTTTATCTTTTTAATAAAAAAGGTCGATTTTTGCGTTGGAATAAAAATGTTTCAAAAATAACCGGCTATTCGGAAAAAGAAATAGCCAAAATGAATCCGCTGGATTTTATCAGCGCCGAAGACCGATCGAGAATGACAAAAATTGTTGCTACTGCTTTTAAAAAAGGTTGGGCGAGCGCTGAAACCAAGCTCGCCACCAAGTCGGGGGAAATAATACCTTTTTATCTTACTGGAGCGTTAGCCAAGATTGATGGCAAGGAATATGTGACCGGCATTGGTATTGATATCTCGGAAAAATTTGAACTGGAAAAAGAAAATATCAAGATACAAAATCTTTTAAACGAAACCGGCAAGATGGCTAAGGTTGGCGGCTGGGAATTTGACGTTGAAACTATGCAACAAAAATGGACGGACGAGGTGTATGAAATACATGAGTTGGATAAAGAAAAATTCAAACCCGATGTTAAAAAAGGCGTTAATTTTTATGACAAAAAATCAAAATCGATTATCGCCAAAGCGGTAGAGGACGCGATTAAATATGGCAAACCATTTGATTTGGAACTCGGAATCATTACCGCTAAAGGAAATCAAAAGAAAGTGCGCGCTATCGGCAAGGCGGAAAAAGAAAATGGAAAAATCAAAAAAGTTTACGGGACATTCCAAGATATTACTAAATTAAAAAGGGCGGAAACGGATTTAAAAGAATCTCTGGAAAAATACCGTTTGATAGCACAAAATTCCACTGATGTCATATATATATTAAATTTAAAGAAAAACAAATACGAATATGTCAGCCCCTCGGTTGAACAGACTTTCGGCTATACCCAAAAAGAAGCTTTGGCTTTGCCGCCCGACTCGGTTATCACGCCGGAATCTTTGCGCTTGCAAGCAAGCGAATTGAAAAAAGCTTTAAAAAAAGGAGGAGAAGACTTGACTAAAAGCAAAAGACTGGAATTGGAGGCCATTAAAAAAGACGGCTCAAAGATGTGGGTAGAAATTAATGCCAGGTTATTGCTAGACAATAAAAAAAGGCCTTATGCTATTTTGGGGGCGATCAGGGATATTTCAGACAAGAAAAAAATAGAAGAAGAATTAAGGGATAGTGAAGCAAAATATAAAGCTTGGATTGATCAGGCTGGCGAGGCTTTTTACATGTTGGATACTAAGGGCAGGTATATTTATGCAAATAAAGAAGGTGAGAGGCTGACAGGGTATACAGTGGAAGAAATGCGCGATAAATCTTTGCTTTCAATTGTGCCTAAATCGGAATTTTTTAAAGTTTTGCCAAAAGTAACTCACTATTTGACGCATCCCGGGGAAGTTTTTCCTCTCACGGAAACGGTTATAAAAAAATCAGACGGCACATTAGTGCCTATGATTTCGCGTTTTGTGCCATATTATATAAGAGGAAAATTGTCCGGATTTATGGGAATATCTCTGGATATAACGAATCGCAAGCAGGATGAATTAAAAATAAAGGAAAACGAAGAAAGAATCAGAAGCATTCTTAATACCGCCCCTTATGGCATAGCGGAAATAAATAATAAAGCCGAGTTTGAATATGCCAATCAATATTATTTTAAGCTAATCGGATATAAACCTGAAGAGTTGGTTGGCAGGCGGGTTTCTGATTTCTTTCCATCGAAAAAAAATACGCAGGAATTTAATGTTTATATAAAAAATCTTGTTAAGAAAAAATCGAATCCTGAGCCGTGGATAGGACAAGTGAAGAAAAAAGACGGAAAAGTTATTGATATTCAGAGTAATTGGCAATACAAAAAAAATAGCAAAGGTAACGTTGTCGGTTTTGTTATAGTAACAACAGATATTACCGAAAAGAAAAAAGTAGAAAAAGAGATGAAGGATAGTGAAGAGAAATATCGGTATTTATTTGAAAATTCTTTGGATTATTTGATTGGCCTGGATAGTAGGGGCCGGATAATTAATATAAATAATGCGGCGTTGGAAGCTTTCGAATACGAAAAAAAAGATTTGCTTGGTAGAAGAGTCACTGATTTTATTCCGAAAAAATACGTGCCTTTGGCAATCAAAAATTTAACTTTGGAATTTTTAGGCAAAAAAACTTCTGCCATCGAAATTGAATTTGCCAATAAATCTGGAAAATTAATACCATTGGAGGTCGGTGAGGGGTCGATTCCTATTTATGAAAGCGGAAAAAGGGCAGGCATTTTATTAACGGCGCGCGACATAACCGAACGCAAAGCTGCGGAAAGAGCTCTGCGGGAGAGCGAAGAAAAATACAGGAGGATAGTTGAATTCCAATCAGACCTTGTTTTTACGATGGATAAGCGCGGCCGAGTCACATCGATCTCCGGACCGGTAGAAAAGTATGGCTACAAGCCGGAAGAAATTGTTGGAACAACTTTTGCTGACGCAATACCCAGAAAGAATTTGCCAGGAGCTTTTTTGGATTTCCGCCGGGTAATGAAAGGGGAAAAAGTAAAATCAGAAACCGCCTTGTTGGATAAAAATGGCAAACCGTACTACGTAGAATTTATCAATATGCCGCTATATGAGGATGGCAAAATCGTTGGCACGTCCGGAATTATTAAAGAAATTAATGAGAAAAAAAAGGCGGAATTAGCCCTTCAACAGAGCGAAGAAAAATACAAATCTATTACTGAGCACACGGCCGATATCGTATTTGAACTGAATCTCGAGGGTGTACTCACATCTGTTAGCGGAAATACAGGGAGTATATTAGGCGTTAAGGCGGAAAAAATGGTCGGCCGGCATTTTCAAAATAAAATCGCTAAAGAAGAACAGGCTAAGGTTTTTAAACTTTTTAAACAGGTTCTGAAAGGAAAAACGATCTCCGCTGATACCATAATGCTGAATAATAAGAATGATAAGCGCTATGTTCATTTTATTACCTTCCCGATTATAGAAGAAGGCAAACAGGTGGCGATCAGAGGAATCATACAGGACATGACTGACAGAAAAGAATTTGAGGAAAAATTATTGGAAAGCGAGGGGAAATATAAGGATTTTTTTCATAAATCGGAAATTGCCATGTTGGAGATGGACGCCAAGGGCATGATGCTGGATGTTAACGAGCATCTTTGCAAGATTTGCATGCGTCCGAAAGAATATTTTATCGGCACACACTTCGCCAAACCTGGACTTTTTACCGCCAGTTCAATTCTTAAGGCAATGAAAAATTATGCCTTGCTTTTGCGTACTGGGAAAAATCCCTTGGTTTACTATGATGTTAATCGCGGCGACGGGAAAGTTGTTAACATTCTTGCCAGCGTTAACAGTTATTATCGCAATAACAAATTATATCGTATTTATGCGGTGTTTTCCGACGTCACGAAAGAAAAAGAAGCGGAAAAATTATTGGAAGAGAATGAACGCAAATTGCATTATATTTTTAATCAATCTTACCAATTTATTGGCATCATGACTCTGGACGGCATTTTGATTGAAGCAAATGAAACTGCAATAAAGCTAACCGGTTATAGCAAGAATAAAATTATTGGCAAAAAATTCTGGGATACTCCCTGGTGGACGCATTCTCGCGAACTGCAAAATAAGCTCAAAGAAGCGGTGCAAAAAGGCGTTAAAGGAGAAGCATCGCGATTTGAAGCGACGCACTTCGACGCGAAAGGCGGGGCGCATTATGTTGATTTTTCTTTGACGCCGGCAAAGGACAAAAATGGAAAAATAATTTATCTCATTCCTGAAGGGCGCGATATCACCGAAATAAAGAAGGCGACCGAAGAGCTTAAGGTGAGTGAAAAAAGGTTTAAAGACTTTTTTGATTATGCGGGCGTAGCGATGATTGAAATGTCTCCCACTGGGGTTTTACTTGACGCCAATAAAAAGGCGGAGGAGATAGCCGGAGCGCCGTTTACCACCAGAAGCAAAGGCAAGCATTTTAGCCAACCGGGATTATTTACTGCCGGATCAATAATTAAAGCTTTGAAAAATTTCCCCAAAGTCTTAAAAACGGGATATGCTCCTTTGGAATATTATGATGTTCATCAGCAAAACACTGGGAAAACAATCACTATCGGCGCCACTATTTCAACTTACCGGGAAGAAGGAAGGGTAAAGAAAATTTATATAGTTTTTTCTGACGTTACCAAAGAAAAAGAAGCGGAAAAGCAACTAAAAGAACAAGAAGAAAAATTCCGTTCGATTTTTGAAGGCGCTGATGAAGGAATCGTCTTGGTTGATCCAAAAACCAAAAAATTTATTTTGGGTAATTCGCGCTTTCAGCTGATTACCGGACGCGCTAACGAAGAAATTGTCAAATTGTCAATTGCGGATATCCATCCCAAAAAAGATTTGCCCTTTGTTTTTAGTCAATTCAATAAGTTGATAAAAGGTGATATTGATCTTGTCGCCAATACTCCGGTATTAAATAAAAAAGGTAAAATTATTTATTGTGATATCAGTATGTCGCCGGTAGAAATTGGCGGCCAAAAATTAGCAGTGGGTTTTTTCCGCGAAATGACCGAAGTGAAAAAGGCGGAAGAAAGATATATGGCGATTTTTAAATTCTCCGCCGACGCGATTATGACTATTGATCCGCCTGTTTGGAAATTCACCTCCGGTAATCCGGCGGCCTTAAAAATGTATGGCGTAAAAAATGAAGAGGAATTCAAAAAACTCGGTCCATGGGATTTGTCTCCGGAAAAACAAAATGATGGGCAGCTATCTTCGGTAAAAGCAAAAATAATGATTGAAGAAGCTATGCGGAAAGGCGAAAAATTATTTGAATGGACGCACAAAGGATTGAATGGCGAGAATTTTCCCACGGAAATACTTTTAAACAGGGTGGAAATCGGCGACCGAAAATTTCTCCAAGCCACAGTAAGGGATTTAACGGAAATCAAAAAAGCGCAGGAGGAAATAAATAAATTGGCTGACATTGTCAAATCTTCAAATGATGCGATTATCAGCGAAAAATTTGACGGGACAATAGTTAGTTGGAACGTTGGCGCGGAACGGCTTTATGGTTATACTGCCGAGGAAGCAATTGGTAAAAATTTATCCTTGATCATACCGACGGGCTATGACGATAAAACAAAGGAGATTTTAGAAAAAGTTAAGTCAGGTAAAATAGTAGAGGATTATGAGACGTTCCGTAAAAATAAAAAAGGAGAAATTTTAAACGTCTCACTTTCTGCTTCGCCAATCAAGGATGGCAACAAGATTATTGCGGCTTCAGCTATTGCTCGTGATATTACCGAGAAAAAACGCTCAGAAGAAATTGTCAAAAAAAACGAAGAGTTTTTGCGCTATGTGACGGAAAATGTTCCTAGTGTTATTTATCAGCTAAAATTAGAAAAGAATGGCAAGCAAAGCTTTGCGTTTGTCAGCCAACGCGCGGAAGAGATGTTTGAAATTGATATTAATAAAATCAAAGCGGATTTTAATCTTGCTTGGAATTTAATTCTTCTCGATGATCAGGAAAAAATGAAAAAATCAATTATGGAATCGGCCAAAAATTTGAAGCAATGGGAGTATGAATTTCGCATCAAAATAAAGAGCGGAAAAATAAAGTGGATTGGCGGAGTTTCTGAGCCAAAACCGAATCAAGCAGACGGAAGTATTATCTGGACCGGAGCGTTTACGGATATTACCGCCAAGAAAGAGGCAGACAAGAAATTTCAGGACAAAGCAGGTGAATTGTCAAGGATGAATAGTTTGATGGTGGGACGCGAGTTAAAAATGATTGAATTAAAAAAGAAAGTTGAAGAATTAGAGAAAAAGCTGGGGGGGGGGTAGTATAAAAAATAAAATATAAGAATATAAAAACGCTTTATTTGAGGCGTTTTTGTATTTATTGTATTTCTTTATTATTTGGGCTAATATTATTACAGGAAAGACCATCTGATGGTTTTTTGCGTTATAGATAGGATGTTCTTTAGACACTATTAAAAGGAGAGACTTATGAAAATCTTGTTGACGGGCGGTTCAGGCATGCTGGGGTCGGAGTGCGTATACAGATTGGTCTCCGGAGGGCATGAGGTGTTTGCTTTATTCCGGGGAAAAGGCGAGCTGAGCGCAAAAGAGCGAGCGCAAAAAGTGCTCGGCGCTGTTCTTGCCGCCAAGATCAAAATCGTCGAAGGCGATCTCAGAGATTTCGCGGACATACGTTTGGGACAGATTGACGCAGTATTTCATGTTGCCGCTGTGGTCAAGCTCGATTCGGACGAGTGTTATCGGACGAACGTGCTTGGTACTGTGGCGGCTATCCAGTTTGCTCGAAACAACGGTATCCAGAGGTTTGTTTATGTGAGCACCGCCTTTACGGCAGGGGTCAGAACAGAAGGAAAAGAATTCTGGCATGAGGCTGTAGGCGAGTATGGCCTGCCTGGCGATAAGTATGTGCAGTCCAAACAGATGGCCGAATTGCTCGTGGCCAACAGTGGATTGGGCTGGATTATCCTTCGCCCCGGAGTGATCGTGGCGCCAGGTGTCTTAAGCGACCTGAATCCCGATTTCATGGGGTATCATGGTTATGCTTTTGTCCTCTACAATTTGACGAGGATAATCCGAA
>JAQVLT010000022.1 GCA_028704015.1 Patescibacteria group bacterium
CTCCGCTAATGTAGAACTCTTTGTAGAGCCCGAAGAGCGAAGAGTTACGGACGGGAAGACCAGAAGTGCTGGTCGTTGACGTCCCGGTTTCTTCCGGCTGAGGCGGGATGTACTCACCGCCTACTCCTGTATTTGGGTCAGGGGTAGCGGAGTAGCCAGCGACAGCGGCATAGACTGAGTCATCATCAGAACGAGTATAACACCTCACCCAGTCAAACTCCCAGTACTCATCGCCATTGCCGCCGTTTGTGAGTTCCAAGGAAAACTGTCTGACCTCAAGAGCGGGTCGATAGACAGTCGCCAAATCAACGATATACTCGCGCCAAACGCCATCCGAAACAATGTCGCCAAAAATAGCGACTGGATTGTTCCAGCTTCCGGTTTCATCCTGAATCCAGAGCTGGCCTTGGTTGGCGTTGCTGTTTCCTGTCACACGAACACGGAAACGGACCAGAGTGTCCTGGGCAACGACGCCTGAGGGAAGTCCGAAGAACTCCACGCCAGGATTGTTACCTGTCACTCTGACCTTTTGGTCGCTCACCTTCGCCGTGTCCCTGCCCGGAGCCCAGTTTTGGGTGGTAGGGAACGAGATGGAGAGTAAATAACCGAGGCGGTAATAATGAGCTGAGTAGCCGGTGATCTTCTGGTTGCTAATTGCCCAGGCAGACGGATTAATACTATCCGTAGAAACCTTAAAGCAATAAGGGAAACACCAGTTGGCATGCACCACCGTGAAATTCCCGCCTCCTAAATTTTCCAGTACAATTGCCGTGTGAACTCTCTTTACATATTCATCATCGTTGCTCTCAGGGTTGACGTCACAGCTGACCTGGATTATGTCACCTCTAGTCACCTTGCTGTGGTCTGTTATTTCGGTGCCTTGCATATCACCGTTTTTATTGCTTAAATAGCAATTTCGGTAATAGGCACCTAAATTACCACTCAGGTGATCATTAATCACGTGTTGGACAAATTCTTTACACGCAAACTCTTCCATGCCTCCAACATGCTGAAGAGCGATGTCCGCGATTTGATCATTAGTGTAGGCAAAAAGGTTCGTTGAAAAGTTGAGCAAAAACAGAGCAAAGGCCAAAGCTACCGTAGTCATCCTTACATTTTTCATCTTGTCGTCCTTTCTCCAGAAGTTGCCAGCAAACGGTGAGTACATCAAAATACTGCATTTCTGCAGATTGTTAAAGAGCAAGCAAACAAAATTGCTTTTTAAAAAACACAAAATATTATATTTTTATAAAAACAATTTTACTTAATAAATTTAAAACTATTTACAATTGCATAATAAATATCATCTTGATTTTCATAAGTAATATATTCATAAACAGGTCTGGAATTTTCGTCGGGAAGCCTGCCGTAAGAAATAATAATATATTTATTTAAAACGGGAACAATAAACAATCTAACGAATAAATATTTTTCTGGGGAAAAAATATTTCCTTCCGGATCTTTCCCTATTGATAATCCTGAAATGTCCCTGGCTATTATCTCGCCAATTTTAAAATTATTAATTTTTAAATCTTTATATTCCGTATAATCGTAAAAATTATCTTTATTTGAAATTATAATATTAACTTTTCCTCCTTTTTCGTTACAATCATCCTTCTGATTATCTGAAATATGCACATACAGAGAAGGTGAAATTCCAAAATAACTACGATCAGAACAATCATATAAATACCAATTCTTGGGATATTTAATTTGAAATTGATAATTATTATTAGTATAAATCTCTTCGCTCGTCGTCGCGTTCTGCTCCGCCGAACTCGTAGCTGCCGGCTGGCTATTACTAATCTGTTTTTTGGCGCAACCCGAAACAACTACCATGGTGGTAATAAAAATTAGTGGGATTATTATTTTTTTATATTTGGTCATATTATTGAAATTATTTTAATTTTGTTATTCAATCCATATAAAGTACAAAACTAAGTGCGTTACCGTTCACAGACATCACGGCCTTTGCCACCACGATTGCTACGATTTTTTTCATGTTCGTTTCTCCTTTCCTTTCTGTTACTGTTTGTTGTGTTTTAATTGTAGAAAGAGCGTCACTCGTTGTCAAAGTAACTCTTCCTTGGAAAAATTACTTGAGAAAGAATTCCGCTTTGCGGAATTCTCAGCTTAAATAATTTTATTCTAAAAAATTTAAGGAAGAAATGATTTGATTTTTTAAATCATCATTTCCGGTAATTTTAATAAAGTTAATATCCGGCAATTTACTATATTGTAAATAATAATCTGAATGCAAATAATATTTTCTTACTTCATATCCTCCCAAAACATTAGCTTTTACTTCATAAAAAATAATATTATTTTTATTCTTAAATTCGTTAATTGATATCAAATCTGCTGGCTCCTGAAAATCATTCCATCTATTTTTTACATACTCTTCGAAATTTTTGTAAACTTGTTTATCCCATAAATCATATGCGTCTATATATATGGTTGTGCTTTATGTAAATCTATTTTATCACCAATTCTTATCTGATCATCAAGATCAAGAATATTAAATTTGTTTTCCCTGTCCATAAATCTAAATTCGATACCCCAATTTTTATTAACATAGTGCTTCCAACCATTTTCTTCATTAGTTAACTCACCCTGGTATTTTTCAGGTGATGAAGTGGCGGCTGTTATACTTGTGGTTGTCGCTATCTGTTCCGAGCTAGTCGTGGTTGAAGTTGCACTCCGTGTCTCCGGGCTTGGCTGTTTTCTAGCGCAGCCCGAAATTACCGCCAAGACGGCAAGAGTTAAAATTAAAATTGTTAGTTTTGTATATTTCATAAATAGATGTTTAAATTAAAAAAACCCGGATAAACCGGGTTTTTTATATAACAATAATTTTAGAAAACAATATTTTGCTTTCACCGGATATTTCTCTTGCTATCCTTCCGGCAAAATTAACGTTTGACATATATGTCAAATTTAGTTATTACACTAAAAATTTAACATAATTATAGGAAAAGTCAATGTGCATAAATGATTGACAAAAAGACAATTCTATACTATATTACTTAATCGTAGTTTTCCGCTTTTTATACTGAATTTTAACTACAAAATAGCGCAGAGAAAGGATCGAACAATGAAAAAGAAAAAGAATCATGAGAATGGCAATGGCCGGAATACCATTTGCCCTGTCTGTGGCAAAAAGCAGAAATACTGCAAGGGGCATATGCCTCCATGGCAGAAGACAGTTGTGGCAGTACTGGTTTGCTCGCTATTTCTTGCACTAATTTTTGCTGGCCGCTTCTGGATCAAAGAGGAGACGGCTCGACGCAATCAGCAAGAAATTGCCCGCACGGCGAGCATCTTGAGTGACTATCTTTCAAAGCACCCAAACACGGAGACCTGGTGGCTCAAAAACGTCGACCCCAGGAAACTGGATGAATTTCTTGAATTGACCCAGTCCAAAACAAGACACCTGGCTGAGTTAGTCCAGAGATTCGGCAATGTGTCTCCTCTCTCCGTGCGGATCGCCAAACACTTCAAACTCTTCCACCTGACCGTCTATAATCACGGCATGTCATTTTCAATCAACAAGGCTGACGAGATGCCGCCGGAAGACGCATTGGAAATATGCTTCGTCCCCCTAGACCAGGACAAAGAACATCCGTCGGCATTCTACTATCGCGCGGAGTGGAAAGCGTTAATGCTTTCATCGGTTGAATGTCCGGACCCCATCTTTGCCCCGCTTCTTTTCCATGAGCTGGTACATGCCCTGCACCATCTCGTGGACAAAGCGGCATCGGCTACGGCGCCGCCGGATTCAGATCTCTATGTCGCCGAAGAAATCGAGGCGCATGAACTGGAGGCGGAAATTTTGAACGCCGCCACCAATAACCGCTTCTACCGGCACATAGACGAGCTACTTAAACGTTCGGGCGCACATAATTTCCAGGAAGCAATCTTTGCCGTCACGGCGAAAGACCTGGAAAAAATTGACGCCATCACCGGCGGCAATACCTGCTCGCAAAAAATCGCGAGCTTGGCTATTTCACAATATTTGGCCGTCATTGGCCTGCGCCAGATCAACAAAGAAGGCGGACAACTGACGGAAAAAATCCAGCTCTATCGCTGGCTCATTAAAAATTTCTAACGTCTCTAAACGACTACCGTTTCCTTTCGCCTAAAAAACGCGAGGAAACGGTATTTTTTATTTTAAAATAAAGAGTTAAAATTAAAATTGTTAATTTTGTATATTTAATAAACGGCTTTTTAAATTTAAAAAACCGGATAAACCATTTAACAATTTAACCATGCAACTATTTAACTAACCGGCACTTCAAAACAAAACTTGCTTCCCTTGCCCTGGCCCTCGCTCTCCGCCCAAACACGACCTTTGTGCGCCTCAATCATTTTCTTCGCTACATAAAGACCGATGCCAGTGCCTTTGGCGCGCGACTCTTTATTGGAGCCAATCGCAAACTTTTGAAATAAATTATGAAAATCGTCCGGCGCGAGTCCCATGCCGGAATCCGCGACGCAAAACTTAATCATACCGTCAGTTTTCGCTAAGCTCACTTTTACAAAACCTTCTTTCGTATACTTGATTGCGTTCTCAATCAAATTCATAATCACTTGCCTGATTTTTATTTTATCCAGCTTAACAGTAGGCAATGGTTTATCCGGTTTGATATATTGAAAATCCAAATTTTTATTTTTTGCCAAGGGTATTAGTTCTTTTGTAATCCCCTCAACAATTTCTTCCAAACTTGCATCTTCAAAAGTAAACTCCATTCTGCCCGCTTCCAAACGCGCCACATTTAGCAAATCCTCTATCAAGCTGATTTGTTTTTCGTTGGCGCTATAGACAATATTCAAAATCTCGGATTTCTTTTTGTCCAATTTACCAAAATCTCCTTGAAGCATCATGGAGACATAGCCCTTAACCGCAGTGGGTGGCGTACGCAATTGATGCGAAGCGATATCAATAAAATCCGTCTTAGCTTTGTCCAGCTGGCGCAAACGGGCGTTAGCCGTCTCCAACTCTTCGTTCTTCGCGCGAATTTCCTTCGTCTGCTCGTCAACTCTATCCTGCAAATGAATGTTCAAATCAGTTACCTGCTCGTAGAGTGAAGCATTCTCCAGGGCAATGGCAATCTGACGCGAAATAATCTGCAAAGTGCTTAAATCTTCGCTGGAATACGGATCATTATTTTTCTTTTCACCCATAGCCAAAACCCCGACTAATTTTTCTTTTACAAAAAGCGGAATCAAAAGTTCAATGCCTATTTTATTCAAGTCTTCTAATAATTGCGGATGTTGCGGCTTGTATTCGCCTTTTTCATATTGCAAACTTAATTCGGAAATGATATAAACATCGCCGGCTTTTTTGAAATATTGCGGCAAAACTTTTTCTTTTCCCTTGGTGAATAAAACTACTTCACGCGCGTTAAATCCCAGCTGATTGGAAACACCAATTTTTCCCTTTGAGTCTATTAAGGCAAACGCTAATTTTGTTGGGTGAAAAGCATCACTGATTTTTTTTGAAAGATTATTTAATATTTTTTTCAAATCCAGCGTCTCACTGGTTATTTGCGTAATCTCGCCAATTAAAACTTTGGGGTTATATTCTTTAGAAAAAAGAAAACGATCGGTTAAATTTTGCAATAAATTTTTTAATGGCTCGAAGATTAGCGCGATTAAAATACCGACAACTAAACCGGCAACAATTTTGGAAGAATTACCAATAAAATTTTCAAATATAATTGTTAAAAGATAGGAACTTGAAACATAAAGAGCGGTGATGACAACTACCAATAAAGTAAACACAGTGGAACGCTTGATAATGTAGCGAATATCCATCAAATGATATCGGGTAATGGCGTAAGCAAGAAAAGCAACCATAATTATAGTTCCCGTTGGACCAATCCATGCATATTTAGGATTATGAAAAAAAAGAGGCAGTATGTGATTAGTAGTTACTCCTATTAAAGTTGAAATGAGCGAGCCTAATATAAAATAACTTATTTGCTGACGCAAAATTCCTTTATAAGAAAAAAATTTTTTAATAATAACAAAAAAAGACAACACAAAATAAAGCATTAAATACAGCCCCCAGATATTCAGGCCTTGACCAAAAAATATATAATGTTCCCCGGCCGGATTAGGAATTACATTTTTAACAATAAAATTGTCATACAGAGCGCTGAACACAAATACAACTCCCACTATAATGATAAGATAATTAAGCCAATTTTTTATTTTTATTTTCCCGTCAGGAAAGGACAAAGAAAAATAAAGCAGAGAAAAAGGAATGATGCCGGAAAAAAAATAATAAAACTTAGTCCAAAATATTGCCGAAGCTGACAAATTTACCCCTCGGTACATAAACATACCAAATGACCACGCAGCTACACTGCAGGCTAATAGTGAATAATAAAAATTAACGCCACGCCCTTTTCCCTTCCGATAAACAAATATCGCTAAAAAAAGATTTATTATCGCAGAAATTATTAAAAAATAATTTTGTAAATCTAATTTAAAATTCATATTATATCGGCTTATAACCCTTATTAATGATTACACTATCAGCGTATGTTGCTTTTGTATCACTCAAATTTACAAATCCTGATTTTTTCAAGAGCATATATTGCTCATCAAATTTTAAAAAATTTGACTTTTGATTCTTGCTCACAATTTCAATTTTAATATTATAATAAAACATCTTAATAGTTGGCATGAATAAAATAAAAATCTCTTTTAAAACTTTCAACAATCCTGATTTTTTAATATCTTTTTTAATGTGTTCGGTATAAATTCTGAAGGGGTTAAAATTTTCATAAGGATTAGCCAAGACCAGCATTCCTCCCGGTTTTAATATTCTAAAAAATTCTTTTAAAATAGATAGCCTTTTCTCACTATTAATGACATGCAAAGTTAAAACACACATGATTTTATCAAACTCCTCAACATTAAAAGGTAATCTCTGCGTTATATCAGCAAAACATATTTCCGCATTATGATCTTTACTATGATGGATTTTTATTGCCGATTGCGAGTTATCCAAACTTATAACATGGCCACCGATATTTTTAAGGTAAAGCGAAAAATTACCGGTTCCCGAACCAGCATCTAATACCAAATCATCTTTTTTAATCCCCAGCTCGTCACAAACTTCCCTTTTAAGATCACGATATGGCAAAACCATATTCAGGATGTCATAGACGGAAAAATATTTTTTCCAAAATTTTTCTGATAGCATTAGTTTTAGAATTTATTTCGCTTGTAATTTTAATTTTAGCCTTCTATATTTAATTGCTAGAAAGAAGGAATAATACGACCAAAAATGATTCTTTTTCAACCATTTCCTAAATAGCAATTCCAACTCTGTGATATCATTTATTTTCTGATCATTTTGCCTTAAAAAATCCAAATATAAATTTCCAGCTTTCACTACAAAACCCGTCGCGGTTTTTGGTTTTTTTTGTAAAAAATTATTGATATCGCTAAGCGGAAAACTATCTTTCAAGATATGATTTTTATCCAAATTCTCCATGGCGTCCGCCCTACCATCCCAATCAACCAATTGAGTGGTAGGATTAAAATAACTGGTTTTAGCAGAGAGCAAATAGTCAGCCGAGGGGTCAATTTTTACCCACTTTCCATTTAAAAAAGCTCCACCATAAATATGAATTGATGTTTTTTTAATAACTTTGGTGAATATTGACAGGGCGATCACTCCTAAGTACTCCCGCCCCTTAACCTCCAAAACACCAAAACCTGCTGGAATACCAACAGCTCTCAACAAGGAGACTAATAGAACCGCTTTACTTGTGCACATTCCTTTTTTTTCATTCAAAATAACAGACGCCTTTTTATCCCAGCGACCAAAGGTGTATGGAATGTTATCCCTGACCCAATAAAAGATTTTAACCGCCCTATCTCTGTTTGTCTTACAATTTGCCGTAATTTCTTTGGCTTTGTTTATAATATTCTCGCTATCGCAATCGCAGTAATGGGATGGTTTTAAAAAATTTTCTAAGTTTTGATTATTAACATCACTCATATATTGTAAAAAAAATTACCAATTATCCTGTAATATTCAATATTTAAATTGCTTAATAAGGTAAAAATTAATTTAGCGGCTCTTCTTTTTTTCTCGTGATATTCATCAATATTAGAAAATAAACCAAGATCAGAAATAATTTTTCTTTTGGGAATAAAATTTACATAGTCATGGATGCCGTCCCAATTTTTATTTAAATTTTTTCCATAGTTAATTTTAATCAAACCTTTAACTAATTTTTCATCCAGAGATGGATCAATATCAATCCAATGATTATCCAAATAGACGTTGGCAAAAATATGAACGGAATTTTTTGACATTTTTTCATGGAGATAATCAATCTTAGTAAAAACTTGAAATACATCTTGCGCATTAATTCGCACCACCCTGAAACCTGCTGGAATATTAAAGTGACGCAATAAAGCGACCAGCAAATTTGATTTCAAAGTGCACATGCCGCTTTTTTTACCGGCAAATTCCGAAGCTCGCATCCGCCAATTGCCAAAAGCGTATTTATAGCCGTTCTTAACATAATTAAAGCAAGCGATGGCCTTATCCCTGTCAGTCTGACAGCCGGCCGTTATTTTATCAGCTAAATTAGCAATTTTATCGTCTTGAAAATCACAAAAATTAGTGGGTTGTAAAAAATCTGATAATTTGTTGGCAAAATTTTTTTCCATCTTTTTAATTTAACCTTTTTTGAATTTCTTTGACCAATTCTCGAGCAATATTATTTTTTCCAATAATAGTCTTAATATTTTTTTGCGGATCCATTAGATATGCCTCATGGTTGGTGCCGATATTATCCAATTGGTTGGCAACCATTAAATCAGCCTTGGAATATAGCATACTTTTATAAGCAATTTCAACCAACTCTTTTTTATTTTTATCAACTTCCAGTTTAAACTTAACAATAAAAATATCTTCATCCCATTTTCTGAATTCATCAATCATTTTTTTAGTTGGTTTAAACTTTAAAACTAACTCTTTTTTTCCTGATTTAATTTTTCCACTTTTTGTCTCTACCGGCACATAGTCAGGAATCGCCGCCGACTGAATTATTGCACTGTATTTTTTACTGCTGATTTCTTTTTTTAATATTTTATAAATTTCATCGTAATATTTAAATTTAATAAGTTTAAATTTCTCTTTGCCAGTAAAATGAACCCGACCCGGCCCCATCAACAAAATCACTTCCGCGCCTTGCCGCGCCGCTTCATTGGCTATTTCATAGCCCAAAGCGCCACCAAAAACATTGGTAATAATTCTTACTTTGTCTATCGGCACCCAAACCGGACCGGCGGTAACGATAATCTTTTTGCCGTTTAAATTATTCATAATTATAAAATTTTATTTATCATTTCAATTATTTTTTCATTTTCAGCGATAACGCCTTTGCCTTTATAACCACAGGCCAGAATGCCTTCTCTTGGTTCAACCATGAAATATTTATCCTTCTTATTACTAATTTTAATATTAATCAATTTTTTAATATTATCTTGCGTTATCGGATTTTCCCACATATGCACATTCATTGCCGGGACAAACAAAACCGGGGTCTCTTTCGGCAGAGCCAAAACAGTGGAGGTTAATAAATTGTCGGCCAAACCATGAGATATTTTAGCAATGGTATTGGCAGTTGCCGGCGCGATTACGGCCAAATCACACCAATCAGCCAAAGAAATATGTTCGGTGTCATGCCCTCTTTCCCACGCAAACATATCCGTGCATACTTCATTGTTTGATAAAGTTTGAAAAGTAACGGGGGTGACAAATTTTGTCGCGGCTTCAGTCATAATCACTTTTACTTCAGCGCCATTTTTTTTCAACTTGTTTATTAAACTGCAAATTTTATAGACGGCAATTCCTCCAGTTATGCCGAGTAAAATTTTAGAATTTTTCATAATTTTTAATTTATTAAAATTATTTTATTAATATTGGATGCTTTGTTATTTTTAATAAAGGCGTATCTGACTTATGGTCTGTATAAATATAACTATTATTTAAATCTTTATAATTAAATAATTGAGTTAGTAATTTAACTTTTTCTGTACCATAAACAATTTTTCCTTCTATACAACCCATATATCTACCATCTTCCATTTCTAAATTAGTAGCAATCACATGATTAATCCCTAATTCCCTGGCCGCTATATTAGCAACTGGTTTGATTGCACTAGTAACTAAAACTATTTGATCTTGATTCTTTTGGTGATTTTTTAATATTTCAACAATTTTATTATTCAATTTTAACTTCAAGGAATTTTTATAAAAATCTTCCATTAAATTTTCTACGTCCTTAACATTCCTGCCTTTAATAATTTTAAAAGCGTATTCAAGTATTGAGCGAGGGTTTTTAAAAATTCCTAATTTATAACCTGCAAACCAAAATAAAATATAAACGAAATCAAAAAAATTTATTAACCCTTTTTTACGAAGATAGAAAATCAAATACATTTGCGACTGGCCACGAATCAATGTCCCATCTAAATCAAAAATTGCTAACGCCATAATAATATATTAGTTCATTTTTATTATAACACAATCCCCTCTTCAAACGCAAAAAATGCTAAAACAAAAAAAGACTACACATAAATAGCCATAAAAAAAGATAAAATAACGCCGCTTCGTAAATTGGAGCGGCGGTTGGAAGTTTTGAAAAATGATTTGAAGGAACGATTTCACCTTCTCTTTAAAAATCTTGCCAGCGCCTCCAAAATCCTCGCCCTTATCCCAGTCGTCGTGGAAGTGGTTGCGGGCGTGGGTTGCAGTTGGCTCGCCGGCAAAGTGGTGGTCGAGCTCGTTGTGGACGTACTGGTTGTCGTTGAGGTCGTGCTCGACGTAGAAGTGCTTGTGGTCGTCGGCTTCGTGGTTGATGTCGACGTGGTAGTTGTCGTGGTTGGCTCGGTGGTAGTTGTACTGGTGGTGGTGGTCGTTGTGGTGCTCGTCGTCGTCGTTGACGTCGTGGTTGGCTCCGCCTGGAGAGCCGTGGTGATAATCAACGCCGCAATCTTTTGAGCATCTGACTCCGGCGCAAACAATGACGTGATAATCGGCGTTGGCGTCTTCTCGAAGATGTAGAAATTTCGAGAGAACGCCTGCAAATGATCGCCCAATACGACATAGCACCGCCACGCGCCAAAAGCATTCACATTGCCGAGGTTGAACGAGATGACGGCGTCATTCTCCGCTCTCTCGTAGAACTTCTTGACTCTGACGTTGCCGGCCGGATCCATGACATAGACGGTCATCCGCATTGCCCGATCCAGCCAACCTCTGATGCGGATCAAGACGCTCGCGTCGGCATCCTTGTAGAACACCTCCGTCTTTTGCTCACCTCCATCAACGCCGAGACGATAAAAATACAGAGTGTCCAATCCGCCGAAGAGGCCTTGATAATACAGACTGCCCTCGGGTAATACGGCAATTGCCGTATTTAACTCTTCCGAGAGCTTGAAACTCCCGTTCCCTAATATAGCCACGGTCTGAAACCGATAACCAATGTAGGGATAGAGACCGCTCACATAATAGCTGATCTCAGTAGTTCGGCCGATTAACTCGCCGAACATATAGACCAGATACTCCGTGGCTTCCGGTTCCGGCGACCAAGATAACGTCAACGAGTTCTCGCTGATATCCGTTACCCTTATTTCTCTGAACGAGAGTGAAGCAACCGTCGGCGTGGTAGTGGTGCTCACACTCGTTGTCACCACTATTCCCAGTTCTTTTCTTCTTTGCTCAATATTACTCCGATAATAATATCCCGCGGAACCAATATTGAGCTCTGCCGCCTGGCTGGCAGTCAGATAGACTACGGTTGGCGAGGCGAACTCCGGGCCGAGGATAGGTTCCAGCCAACCCCGATTCAACGCTTCCGCGTAGGTGACATTCGCGCCAGATACCGGAAAATTCATCGGCAGTTCCGGCAGGGTGTTGACATCAATACCGATCATCTCTGCCGCCACGTCCGGATCCAGGAAACAATGTCTGACTCCTTCCTCAACCAGCGCGTAGCTGTAACCTCCGCTAATGTAGAACTCTTTGTAGAGCCCGAAGAGCGAAGAGTTACGGACGGGAAGACCAGAAGTGCTGGTCGTTGACGTCCCGGTTTCTTCCGGCTGAGGCGGGATGTACTCACCGCCTACTCCGCTTCCGCTATCTTCTAAGAAGCCGGCGATGGCGACGGTGGGATCAACGCGGCAACCGACAATGAACTCGGGATGCCCGCCGACCATACCCACGCAGTCTCCTTCGCCGAATTTGTCAAACAAATCCTGGGTGATATCCACTACATCGCGCCAATCCCGGTTGTAGCCGAGAGCGTAATATGTGGACTCATCCTGGATGTGATGGAATTTCCCGTCGGCGCCATAGAGAAATACGGCGTTGGCGGGAATGTCTGCGCTTCGCGCAGAACAGGTGTTCGGACCGACCCGATCCACCACTCGGTAGGCAACTTTGCCGTCAGACGAAATAATGGATTCGGACCTGATTGCCAGAGTGGTGGAGTTGACTGTCTGAACTTGACTCCAATCAGCGGTAATTCCGCACCGGCTGGTGGTATAGCCGAGGAGACGGTAGGTTTCCTCGTCCGCGATGGGCCAGAGCTGGCCACGACAGACGAGGTAGCACTTGGAGGAGTTGGGGAATTTGAGGACGGAGAAGGTGAAATAGTTGTCGGAAAAAACTATCTCTCCGGATTTTAAATCATCCCCACAATAACCAGATAAGGGTTCAGGCCTTGATTCAGGAACAGTGCTTAAACATTTGCCATTGAATTTATCTCTCCAATGTAAATGCTTGCCTGTTGAATTACCTGTTGAACCCATTACCCCCAATGGCTGTCCTTGACTAACCCATTTGTTGACAGTGACGAATGGTTTGCCTGCGAAATGGCCTAACTCGCTTACGTGACCTCCACCATGATCTATGGCAACTCCGTAGCCAAGACCATTTGCTGGATCGCTGTAAATTTGGATTACCCATCCGCTCTCAGGGGCCACTACCTTGGGGTTGGAAATATCAGAAGTAATAGTAAAATCAAGGGCGTAATATCCATTTTTGCTATCGGTATGATAAATATCATACCCACCCTTAAAATAATTTCCTCCATATTCCACGCTTACTAAATAATTGTAGCCGCCTTCAAGAGGAATTTTCCAGTTGGGGTTCGCTTCAGCGACTTGGTCGAAAGTTGTCAGAAAGATTACAAGCGCCAAAAAACTTACCGCAAAACTCCATTTACTTTTCATGTTTCACCTCCTCAGCTTCGTTATGGTTACAGGATTATTGCTATATTTAAAGGAGCAAACTTCCCTCCTGTTATCTTATACAAACTATAAGATATAAAATTTAAATGTCTAAATTATTCAACTTTCAAGAACTCTAAAGCAAGTAAACTGTTTTTTAACAAATTTTCTTCTTTCTTTAATTGCTCAATGTTATTATTTGAAATCATAAAAACAATAAATTTTTCATTATAAGGATTTTGGATAAAGTAATATAAATTATAAATTCCATAATCTTTTTGATCTAAAATTTTTAAAAATTTTAAATTATTTAGATATTCAACTTCACCATTTTTTAATTCTTCTATATTTTTTAATTCATTAATATTTTTAAATTTCATTTTCTCAAAATTAATTATTTTCCTTTCTGACAACTCATCACCCATATCCATCCATCCTTGATCATATATTGTAATACTAATTTCTTCAGAGGTGCCTATTTTCTTTGGGTCATATAATTTAACTCCTATTTTAGGATATTCCTCGTTGTTATAAAATTCACCTACTAATATAGTTGTTTTTAACTCCTCCGGATACTTTACTTCAAATCCATATTCCTCATTCCGATAAGTTTTCCAATCACTTGTGTCAATCTCTTCGCTACTAGTTGCTGAGATATTTTCATTACTCGTCGTCGCTATCTGTTCCGAGCTAGTCGTGGTTGAAGTTACATTCTGCATTTCCGGGCTTGGCTGTTTTCTGGCGCAGCCCGAAACTACCGCTAAAACAACGAGAGTTAAAATCAAAATTGTTAGTTTTGTATATTTCATAAATAGATGTTTAAATTTAAAAAACCCGGATAAACCGGGTTTTTTATATAACAATAATTTTAGAAAACAATATTTTGCTTTCACCGGATATTTCTTTTAATATTATTCCGGCAAAATTAACGTTTGACATATGCGCCAAATTTAGTTATTACACTAAAAATTTAACATAATTATTGGAAAAGTCAAGCCTCTGTATTAGTCCAGCTCATTTTGGACAACGAACAATTACTTAATAAATAATCCACAGGAGATGTTAATTTTAAACTCCAATGAAATCTCTTGGTATTATACCACAACAACCAATCCATTAATTTTCT
>JAQVLT010000008.1 GCA_028704015.1 Patescibacteria group bacterium
CGCTTTGCGCTTGCCATTTAAAATTGTTTTTAACTCCGGAAACAAAATCATTAATGATCCCCATATAATTTTTGTTAGAAAATAAATAGAAAGTATTTTAAAAATAGTTTTTCGTGTTGTTATTATTATAGCACTTTGCGTAAAAATGATAAAATAATACAAAAAATCCCCCGAGTACTCGGGGGATTTTTTATATTGTACCGCCACGGGGAATCGAACCCCGATTACCAGGATGAGAACCTGGCGTCCTAACCGTTAGACGATAGCGGCAAGCGAAATTTTTAATTTTAAAACAATTTTTAATTTCCAAATTATTTTAAAATTATATTTACTATTTCTTTGTGCCCGCGCAAGAATTCTTCGCTAGTCATTTCACGTTTTCCTTCCGGTTGGAGCTTTGTAATAATCAAAGCGTCTTGGCCGCATTGCACAGCAAGCTTATTTTCATACAAAAATATCTCCCCAGCTTTATATTTATTAATATCTATAGGTGTTTGCTCAACTTTAATGATTTTTAATATGTTTGTAATTTGTAATTTGTAATTTGTAATTTTCGTGTATGCGCCTGGCCATGGATTCATCGCTCGCACAAATCTCTCAATTTCTATCGCGTTTTTTTGCCAATCAATCATTCCGTCTTCTTTTTTAAATTCTTTAATATAACTTGCTTGAGAATTATCTTGCGCTGTCGGTTTTATTTTTCCAGAAATATAATCCTTAATAGTTGGTAACAAAAAATCAGCTCCTAATTTTGATAATTTTTCAAACAATGTTCCGGCAGTTTCAGTTGGAGCTAATTTAATTTTAGTTTGAGATAAAATAGGCCCGGTGTCAAGACTGGCGTCCATTTTCATTATCGTGATTCCGGTTTCTTCGTCGCCATTAAGAATCGCCGCGGCAATACAAGCGGCACCGCGGTATTTGGGCAGAAGCGAGCCATGCACATTTATACAGCCATATTTTGGAATATCCAAAATTGCTTGCGGAATAATTTGTCCGTATGCAATGGTAATAATTAAATCAGGTTTTAAATCTTTAATTTCCTTTACTATTTCTTTGATTTTTTCCGGTTGTATAATTTTTAATCCCAAATTTTTAGATAGAACTTTAATCGGCGGGGGAGTAAGGATTTGTTTTCGCCCGACTTTTTTATCCGGCTGAGTGATAACGGCGACAATCTCAAAATCACTGTCCGCGGCCAGTTTTTCCAGAGCCGGAACGCCAAAATCTGGCGTGCCGATGAAAATTGTTTTTATGGGTTGATTAGACATCTTAGTAAATATTTGGTAAGTTTAATTATATAAATCGCTAATAACTTCTAAATTATGATTTCTAATATCTAATAAATGATCAAATGTCCAATTTTTAATTTTATTCATTCGGGAATTAGTAATTTATTAGAAATTGTAATTTAGGAATTAGAAATTTTCATGAGTTTGCTTTCTTTTTTTCTTCAAATCATTCACAATCTCGGCTACGGCGGTGTAGTTTTTCTTATGGCGATAGAATCTTCTTTTTTGCCCTTGCCATCAGAAATTATTATTCCGCCAGCAGCTTATTTGGCATCGCAAGGAGAGATGAATATTTTTTTAATAATTATCGCCGGAACAATCGGAAGTGTAATTGGAGCGCTAATTAATTATACCCTGGCATATTATCTTGGCCGGACAATTATATTCGGAATTGCAGATTCTAAATTCGGCAAATTAATAATGCTTAATTCCAAAAAAATAGAAAAAGCAGAAAATTTTTTCCTGCGCTATGGTAACGCCTCAACTTTTATTGGCCGATTGCTTCCTGTGGTGCGGCACTTGATATCCATCCCGGCCGGATTTTCGGAAATGAAATTAAGGAATTTTATTTTTTATACGACTACTGGCGCTTTTGTCTGGGTATCGATTTTAGCCGCGCTTGGTTATTATCTAGGAGAAAAGGTTGATGTCATTATCAGGTATTATAAGGAAATTTCTTATTTTATCATTTTAGTTTTAATGATTTACGGAATTTATCGCTGGAGAAAAAAATTTTAAATTTAAAACTTAAAATTTAAAATTTGTTGAACAGTAGAAATTATAATTTATAAATTTATTGAGTCTGCTTTCTGTATGTCTTTTGCCTTATCAATAAATAATATTCCGTCCAAATGATCGATCTCATGTTGAATTACGCGCGCCAATAGGCCTTCGGCCGAAATTTTTTTCTTCTCGCCGGAGATATTAAAATAGACGCAATTTATTTTTTTATTTCGTCTCACTTTTCCGTATACCCCCGGCACCGATAAACAACCTTCTTCTGCCCATTCTTTAGCAAAGGAATTTTTGGTAATTTTTGGATTAAATAATATTAAAACACCATCTTTCGTGTTTACGGTTATTAGACGAATATTCTCGCCAACTTGCGGAGCGGCTAAGCCAACACCATCTCTTTCTTTCATGGTTTTGACCATATTCAAAGCTAATGCCTGAAGTTTTTTTTCAGCCAATTTTTTCGAAGATACGTCTTCTGATTTTTTTCTAAGAATTTGGTTTGGTATTGTGAGTATGGTTAAAATTTTAGCCATAAAACAATGGTTGAAATTAATAATTTTATTTATGATATAATATTATCAGAATTGTTAATAAATTTCAATTAATTTTATGGACAGCGACATGCAGCAAATAGGGGATGTTTTTAAAAGGAAAATCGTGAAAAAACCGCCGGCTTACCCATGGCAGGACTTGGCATTACGCGTGATAAATGAGTTAAATATTCCTAATTTTAAGCGTAGTTCCGTATTTAAAGCTTGTAAGGAAAATTCCAGCCAATTTATTGAAAGATGCTTGAACGATACCAAGGAATTATGCAAAACAGGCCAGAAATGGAAGTATTTTTTTAAATTAGTAGATCTGGGGCCGGATAATTTAAAAAGCAAAATAATTGTGAAATAGCAGATATTTAATAGTAAACAGGGCTTTAAAATATTTTAAAGCCCTGTTTATTTTTTGCTAATTTTAGTAATAAATCGTTTATTTATTTCCCTCCTTTTTTCTTCTTGACAATATTAAAGAATTGTGATATTATATAAGGTTATTTGTATTGGAATATGAATCTTCATAAATATACGGAAAAGCTTAAATCGTAATAGCTAAATTACCTTGTTTCTAGAAAGTTACTCGTGCAGTCAAGGAGTTCGTATATTTATAAAGATTCTTATTCATAAAAAATCAACATGAGAAAAAAAATATTCAGCATTACTATAAAAACTTTTTATTTTACCATTGGCATAATTTTTTTAGCGATTGGTATTTTGGGTTTGATTTTACCTATTATTCCCGGAATTGTTTTTATCTTGGCTAGCGTCGCTTTATTTGCCAAAGCTTCCCTTACATTTCGCAATCATAAATTATATATTAATTTTTCTAGTTATATGGAAAAATTTATTAATATTATAAAAAGTTATTTTATCAGAAAACATAAAGTTATTATCGCTCATGCTGTAGTAGCTATTTTGATTTTGGGCGCAATTATTTTATTTGGAATTAATATGGCGAAAGCCGAAACTCTGATTGGCTCTGATGTCCAACAAGTCAAAACGGCGAATAGCCCGGCAGTTTATTATATTGATCAAAAACACAATACCAAAAAAGTTTACAATAGCGCGAAAGCTTTTCTTTCTTATGGCAATAAATGGAGCGATGTCAAAATCGTTGATAACAGCGTATTAAATAATTATGCCGATGTTAGTTTAGTAAAGGTAAAAAATAATAAAGCGGTTTATTATATCAAGAACGGCAAAAAAGCGGTTATAAAAAATTCGGCTGAATTTTTAAATCACGGCTTCAAATGGAGTGATGTGGTTACAATCTCAGTCGCTGATTTAAACACATATAGCAATTCAGAACTTGATAGTATTTGCGCAATCAAGCCAGCGGCTGGCAATGTTTCAACCAGCTTAAGCGCTAGCGCGGGTTCAATTACTAACGGAAGTTTATCCGTTGAGGTAAGCGTTAATAGTCCGGCGACACAATATATTCCATTAGGCTCAGTTGATAATTTAATCGGCGTCTTCAAATTTACCAATAATTCAAATACTAACGTTGAAGTTGGCAGTTTTAGCCCGAAATTTACGGGAGTTTTTAACCCGCAAATGATTAAAGCGGCAAATTTGGTTATTGATAATCAAACCGGCCAAGTTTATGAGTCAATTATAAATGATAAAAAAGCATATTTTTCTTTCAATACCAATCCTATTGTTATACAGCCGGGAGAATCAAAGGAATTTAAAATTTATTTAGATACGAAATATTATCCGGAATGGAACAGCCATGTGTTTAGAATCGCCATTGAAAATCCAAGCGACGTTTTCACCAAGTCTCAGTCGCAAATTTTAGGAAATTTTCCGGTTGCTTCAAACACTCACAAATTAGTTTACTCCGCTGATTATTTGGGTCAAATTAAAGTTGAAGAACAAAGTTTAAATAGAACTCAAGAGGCGGTTATTGGCAACTCAGGTCAAGAACTGGCCAAATTTAAAATTAGCGAGCTTAGTAAAAACGAAGGCATGATCATGAAGCAAATTGCTTTTCGCAATTATGGAACAGCTAATTCCGGAGATATTATTAATTTCACTTTAAAAAATAAAAATAATGCCAAGATTTCTCAAGCCGCAAGTATCAATTCCGATGGGACAGTCACATTTAATTTAAATGATTATAAAATTGCTGCCGGCAAAGATGATGTATTTATCATCATCGCGGATATTAAAGACGGAGAAAATAAAACCGTTAATTTTCAGTTTACTGATTTGAAAGCAAGGGGTGATAAAAATGGATATGGTTTGACCAGTGATTATGCCAATTTAAATGAGACAATTAAAATAGTCAGAAAATCTATCAGCGCGATTTCTCGTGAATTAAAAATAAGCAAAAATATATTTAGCCAGCAAAGCGGAGCTTTGATAGGTGTTTTTGAAATTAGAAATAATGATCAAAATATTATTTTGGATACCGCGGAAATAAAAATCACCAAGACAAACGGTACGCCTAATTTTGATAAGCCGATTTATTTGGTTAATTATAATACGGGCGAAGTTTATAGTTCTGCCAGCCAATCAGGCAACGACAATTTAACATTTCGTTTAGCCAGCACCGTTTTAAAAAGCAAAGAAATATTAACTGTCGGTTTTATCGCTGACATTCCCGATACCGCCAAACAAGGAGACAGTTATAATTTGTCTTTGGAAAATATCAGTTACCGATTGCCTTCCGGCGCATATCCGAAAGATAATATTAAAGTAAATTCGGCAACATTAATAGTAAGCAAATCAAACATTTTTGTTTACAAAAATGAAGATTCTGGTGATACGGTCAAATATATTAAAGGCGAGAAAGACATTAAAATCGCAAGTTTCTATATAGAAGCCGCTTATGGCGAGGATACGCGTATTAGTTCATTGAAGTTTTCCAAAGGTGATACGTCAGGTTTGATTACTTATGATAATGGTTTTAGCAATTTAAAAGCATACATTAATGGCACGAGAATTGGTGCGGTATTGGCCCAGCCATATAGCGACACATATATATTTGACGGCGCGTCATATAGATTGAAATCGGGCGAGCGCGCGGAAATTAAAGTTTATGTTGACACAGAAAAAGATCTTCCTATTCAATCTACTCAATTAATGATTAATAATATAGTTGCCAACGGATATAGCTCTGGAATTAATACCGTTGTAAAAGGCCTTAATACCAAAAGTTATACAGTTTCCTTTGGCGGTGTTAACGCGGAAATTAGATCAGTGTTGGGCGGTGATGCGCAAATTAATAAAGAAAATAATAAAGTTGCCAGCTTCGCCGTAAAAAATACAGGTGATGAAAAAATTAAATTAAATAGTATCAGTCTAATAACTACGGGCGATGGCTTCTCATATAGTCGCGGTTATCATAGTTTGGATATTACGGAAAGCCAAAGTACAAAAAATATTGGCAGCGCAGGAAGACCGGTTGCCGGAGCCAATAAGATTGGTTTGAATGGCTACGAAATTCAACCTAATAGTGAAAAAACTTTTGATGTTTATGTAGATACAAATGACAAAGTAGCTATCAGCCAGTTTGATTTATATTTTAGCGAATTATCAGCGCAAGGTTCAAAGTCAAAAATTAATGTGAAGGTTGTGGGCAGTCCTACTACCAGCGTGCAGGTAAATAGCGGTTCTAATACCGTGCCTGACAGCGATAATGGCAATGGTAATAATACAGCCAGTACTACTGAAATAATGATTTATCCGGTAAGCGGCAGAATAACCTACGGTTTTGGCGCCAACGCATCAAGCGGCTATCCATATGGCACTCACACCGGCGTTGACTTTAATGTTTCTAAAGGCACGAGCGTTAAAGCATCGGCGGCCGGCACAGTTTCGTACGTTGAACCGGTCGGTCAGGCCGGCGGAGCTACTGCCAGCTATATCATAATTAATCACGGTAATGGAATACAAACAATGTACGGCCATTTGTCCAGAATTGATGTAAAAGTCGGCGATGTAGTAACGCAAAGCCAAGTAGTTGGTTTAAGCGGCGGAATACCGGGCGATCCCGGTTCCGGATCAAATACTACGGGCGCGCATCTTCATTTTGAAGTGCAATTAAATGGTACTCCGGTTAATCCGATGAATTATTTGAAATAATCGCGCCACGCAATACGTAGCACATAACACATATTTTACAGCTTCAGCGCATAATCAAATGGTTATGCGCTGTGTGGTGTAAGTTTATGCGTTGATTATTGGAAGTTATTTCCTCGCACATTCAACATCGGTATATTGCCCAAAATGGCGATACAAAAAACCGTCACATATTTTCCAGTTAATACCCTGCTTTTAGTGGGGCAACCAAGCACACAAGGAGGAGCGGAAGATGAAAAGAGGCGGATCTTTGGTTTTGGCAATGGTATTGGTGGTGGTTTTGGCGATGATGGCGGCGGGCTGCGGGCAGAAAGGGCACGAAACACCGCAAGCCAAACCTATCGTCTCTGCCGTCGCCCCGACCCCCACTCTGTTGGCTAACATGGCAAAGGATGCCAGGTATAAAAATCCCGAAGAGGGAGGCCTTGATTTTCTGAAAAAAGTTTCCCTGGCAAAAAAGATGAAGTTGGGGGAGTTGGACGAGGTGGAGAAGACGCTGGATATCTTCTTCGCCAATTGGCGGGACAATCCAGAGGCGTGGAGGAAGGCTAGTGAAGTCTATTCGGAATGCTTCACGTCGCTCGTGGAAAAGTATAATTTCAGTGAGGAGGGGAATGTCAACACCCTTCTCCTGTATCTGCGAGCGGCGGAGACACTCGCCGTTTTTGGAGGAAAAGATTACGCGCCTCCCTCGGGCGCTATTGAGCGGCTGGTGGAGGTAGTAAAAGCGGAGAAGGACGAATATGCAGTTTTGCCCTTTATCTGCGAACGGGCATCGCACAAGGTGTGTTTGGCCGCCGCGAAGCTCGCGTTGTTTCAGTGTAAAAAAGCGGATGAGGTGCTCAGCTTCTTCTCAGGGGACACTCTCCGCTCGCTGGACGACGGTGATTTTGCCCGGGAGTTTTTTAAGAATATGGAGCGGAAAAAGATGTTGCTCCATCTCTCGAATGGCGAGATGCTCAGCTTCGCCCTCATGTACGCTCGTAGCGGATATGAAGATGGTGAGGAGATTGAAAGCATCCTTGTCCGTTCGGCGAAACGGGTAAAACTTTCCCCGCGGGAAGCAGGGGAGTTTGCGGGCTATCTGCCACAGCGAGGGAAGGAATATCTCGCGTGGTATGTAAAGGAAAACCAAATGTCCGCCCCCGAGGCAGTCATTTGGTTCAAATAATCCTCAACCCTGTGCGGGGGCACTTCAACAAACCGAAGTGTCCCCGCCAGCAGTACCTAAAATTTTTAAAGAATAAATTTAATTTTTAAGAAATTAGAAAGTAGATTTATTTTTTGAAATTAAATTGTAATTTTCAATTTACAGCGCATAACTTTCCGGTTATGCGTTGAGCGTTGGGAGCTAGAAAATTAATTCAGTATATCTCGCTCTTTAAAACATATTTCGACTTCTCCGCTGTTTTTATAAAATAATGATTTGTAAAAAGGGCAGGGAAGTCGAGAGCAAGCTGAGCTGATGCTGGCAGTCGTGCCGGCGCTTGGTCATTGGGACCACGGTGAAACTTGCGCTCGCGCTTCAAACCAGCCCTCGGGGCGGAAAGGGTAGGGAAATGAGACAGAAAATTGAGCGGCATATGATTATTATGATGCTTCTGGTCGTTGTTTACGTGCTCGTGGAGAAACAAACTGGCTCCCTCCGTAATTTTACCATTTACATTATGGTTTTTTATTTCGCGATAGTTAATTTAGTGCACCATAAAGAGGTCGAAAAACTGGAGTGTGAGATCAGAAGTCTCCGCAGCATCAGTGAGCCCTTGGATTTGCCGGCTCAAGAGGTTACTCAAGAGCCAGAAGTGAGGCTTCTCGAGGCTTTAAGGCGAGAAAAAGAAATGGCTTTAAGAATCAGAAAGTTGGCCAAGCAACTCGCTTTAATAGCCGCAACGCTCCGAGCTTCTAAGCCAGACCCTCTTGTCGCGGAGTGCCGCAGTCAAATCGAGCTGATGCTTTATAACAATTGGCCTCGATATCATAGCGATTGGGGAAATTATATTAAGCTCTTGCTGGCTCGCGCTAGCAAGTGTCAGGAGCGGGCGCTGCTGCGTCGGCGGGAAAAAAGTTGCAGCCCAGGTGACTGAGTGGAAAAATCCCTTGCCCCTGCCCAAACGCAAATAAAAGCGTGCGGGCAGGGTGTTTTTTTATCTACGAATTACAAATATTTATCCCGGTATATCGGGACAGGCAAATTCACGAATATGAAATTATTGACTTTTATAAATTAAATGATATTATATAAACAAGATGAATAATATCAATTTTTTTCAAATAAATATTTGTTGTTGCGCTCTTAGCTTATATTGCCGAGAGCAATGTTGTTGTATTTAGATATTTATTATAAATTTCTATAAATTAAAAGCTCTCGGTGAACCGAGAGCTTTTATAATTAAACCTCACCCTTGCCATTTTTTAGTAATTAGGTGAAAAGGAGGAGGTCGGAAATTAATATGATTTACGCAAATATTTTGGAATTAATCGGCAATACGCCGATGGTAAAGATTAATAAAATTAGCCCTAATCAAAAGGTAAATATTTTTGCCAAACTGGAAGGATTTAATCCGGGCGGAAGCATTAAAGATCGTATTGCTTTAAAAATGATTGAACAGGCGGAGAAAGAGGGGAGGCTAAATTCTTCTAAGACAATAATCGAGCCAACATCCGGAAACACAGGCATTGCCTTGGCGATGATCGGCGCGGTGAAAGGTTATCAGGTAGAAATCGTGATGAGCGAGGCAGTGTCAATTGAGCGAAGAAAAATGATTGAGGCTTTTGGCGGGAAAATTATTCTCACCGATCCAACTAAAGGTACGGACGGCGCGATTATGAAAGCGCGCGAAATGGTGAAAAACAATCCGGAAAAATATTTTATGCCGGACCAATTTTCCAATGAATATAATAAATTAGCGCATTATGAATATACGGCGCAAGAAATTTGGGAGCAAACTGAGGGTAAAATAGATTATTTTGTCTCGGCAATCGGCACTTCCGGGACGCTTATGGGCGTGGGAACTTATTTAAAAAGCAAAAATCCAAAAATTAAAATTATCAGTGCCGAACCAGTAAGGGGGCATTATATTCAAGGACTTAAAAATATGGAAGAAGCAATTGTTCCTGCGCTATATAATAAAGATTTATTGGATGAAATAATTATGGTTGATACTGAAGAAACATTCGACATGGCGCGCCGAGTGACGCGCGAAGAGGGGATTTCGGTGGGCATGAGTTCGGGGGCCGCAATGCTTGCCGCTGTAAAATTAGCAGAGAAGATTGAAAGGGGAAGTATCGTGACAATTTTTCCGGATAGGGGAGAAAAGTATTTAAGTACGAAGCTATTCGCTTGAGGTAAAAGTAGAAAGTAAAAAGGTAAAAGGCGGTGAAGATTAAAAATGTTGCTAAAAATATCAATTTTCGCTAAAATAAAAGCATGAATAAAATAATTTTATACAACACATTAACTCGCGAAAAAGAAGAGTTTAAGCCGATTAAAAAGGGTAAAGTCGGATTTTATCATTGCGGGCCGACGGTTTATTGGACGCAGCATATTGGCAATATGCGCGGTATGACTTGCGCTGACGTTATTGTTAGAACGTTGAAATATTCCGGTTATGATGTGACGCACATCAGAAATTATACCGATGTCGGGCATTTAACTTCCGATGAAGATGAAGGCGAGGACAAAATGGAAAAGGGCGCTAAACGTGAAGGATTGAGCCCGGATGACATCGCCAGGAAATATATTAAAATTTTTGAACAGGACACCGCCGCTTTAAATATTTTGGAACCAAACATAAAAGCGCGCGCCACCGAACATGTTCCGGAAATGATTAAGATGGCAGAATCTTTAATTAGCAAGGGATATGCTTATGCCACTGATTTGGCAATTTATTTTGACGTAAATAAATTTAAAGATTACGGAAATTTATCAGGCCAGAGAGTTGAAGACAAAGAGTCCGGAGCCGGCAAAGGAGAGGTTAGCGATCCGCAAAAAAGAAATCCTGAAGATTTCGCGGTTTGGTTTTTTCGAGCAGGCGCGCATAAAAATGCTTTACAATTTTGGCCATCGCCATTTCAATCTCCTTTAGTTGAAAATGGTAATGGTTTCCCGGGGTGGCACATTGAATGTTCGGCAATGAGCAAAAAATATTTAGGCGACACCATTGATATTCATATGGGCGGCATAGAACATATTCCCGTCCATCACACGAACGAAATTGCGCAATCAGAAGCCGCTAATGGGGTTAAATTTGTTAATTATTGGATTCACAATAATCATCTCGTGGTTAATGATTGCAAGATGGCAAAGTCGGAAGGCACCTGTTACAGCGTTGAGGAGGTGCGGGAAAAAGGTTTTGATCCGATAGTATTGCGTTATTTTTTCTTGGGAGCGCATTATCGCGCCAAGCAGAATTTTACCTGGGAAGCTTTATTAGCCGCCAGAAATGGCTTTGAGCATCTGAGAAATCAGATACGAGATTTAAGATTTAACCTGCCTGCCCTGCCTACCGGACAGGCAGGCAGGGCAGGAAATTCGGATTTAAGAATTAATGAAAATTTTAAAAATATATTCTTAGAAAAAATAAATGATGATTTTAATATGCCAGAAGCGTTGGCGGTGATGCAAGAAGTTCTAAAATCTGATTTGTCGGCCGGAGAAAAATTAGGAACAATTTTCGATTTTGATAAAGTTTTTGGATTAAATCTCGCAGGAGAAAATAACGATTTGCCTTTACCTGAGGAAATTCAAAAATTAATTATTAATCGCCAACAGGCGCGTAAAGATAAAAATTTTTCCGAATCAGACAGATTGCGAGATGAGATCGAAAAATTAGGTTTTACAGTAGAAGATAGCAAAGAGGGAATGAGGGTTTATAAAAAATAACATCTGTTTAAATCTGTCTAAATCCTATGCAAAAAACAGCATAAGATTAAAACAGATTTAAACAGATTTTTTTATGAATAATTTTTGGCAAAAATTAAAAGATAAAAAAAACTCCGCCAAGGGCGGACAGGCAATTTACGCATTGGCGCCGATGGCGGGAATTACCGATTCGCCGTTTCGGCAGATTTGCAAAGAATTCGGTGCTGATGTTTTGTATTCCGAAATGGCGAGCGCGACCGCTTTGTTTTATGCCGGAAAAAATCTGAAAAATAATCCGACACTGGAATTGATAAAATTTACCCCGAAAGAAAAACCATACGTAGTTCAGCTTTTTGGCAGCGAACCGAAGCACTTCGCACATGCCGCAGATTTATTGTCAGGGCAGGGGAAGGCTATCGGACTAAAAGCTAAAAGCTATAACCTAAAAGCTCCTCAGGGTTTTGATATTAATTTCGGCTGTCCGGTGAAAAAAGTTATTAAACAAGGCGCAGGCGCGGCTCTGTTTCAGGACTTAAAAAAATCCCATGAAGTAATCAAGGCGGTAATTGACAATACAGACTTGCCGGTGTCCATAAAATTGAGGAGCGCCGCCGGCAAGGTTGATTGTTTGAAATTTTTGGATCGCATGAGTGATTTGAATATTAGTGCCGTAATGATTCACGGCCGCAGTCTAACGCAAGGATTTTCCGGCCCGATTGATACAGAAATTATAAAAAAAGCCCGCAATTATTTTGGCGGAGTGATTTTGGCCAATGGCGGAGTTGGCCCCACCCCCAGCCCCTCTCTTAGCCAGGAGAGGGGAGCTAAAAATTATGTTGATTGGTTGTTAAAAGAATCTAATGCCGATGGTGTTGGCATTGGACAAGGGGCGCTGGGGAAACCGTGGATCTTTGAAGAAGTGAAAAGTAGAAAATTAAAAGTAAAAAGTGTTAAAGAAATTTTTGAAATTGCTTTAAGGCACGCGAAGTTAATGGAGAAATGCAAAGGCAAGCAGGGAATTTTGGAGATGCGGAAACACCTATGTTGGTACACGCAGGGTTTGCCGGGTGCGAGGAAATTGAGAGAAGACTTGGTAAAAGTAAATACGTTAAAGGAAATTAAAAATATTTTGCAAATAAAAAAGACGAGATAAATCTCGTCTTTTGTAAATATTTTTATTCCGTCGGTTTTGTTTTTTGATTTTCTTCAATAATTTTATAGTAACTTTCAAATTTTTCTTGAGCTTCCGGATCGGAAAGCATGGTTTTTTCACCATTATCAATAATGCTTCCGAGATATTCAGTTTTAACGGTTTGTTCTTTATTATTTCTGTTTAATTTCGTGGTAATTCTTAATAGTGTAATTTTGGTGTTGTTAATCATTCCCGAAATTTCTACATATTCAGCCGACTCCCCGTTTTTTACCGGAATCAGTGTAATTTTTAAATCTTTTATCTGTTCAATCTCCTTGGGGTCTGAATTATTTTTCTTCAGCCTTTTAAAGATATTTTCTAAAGCATTATTAAACATATTTTTATAGCCATTTCTTTTTTTCAAAAACCCAAAGCATGCCAAGAGCGGCAAATAACATTATGCCGATTATAATCCAGAAACCATAGGGATGCCCGATTAATGGCATATTTACCGCGTTCATGCCAAAAATCGCCGCTAGTAAAGTAAGCGGAAAGATAATAACTGAAAATACCGTTAAAGTTTTCATCACCGAACTGATTTGGTAATTCAAAAAAGATTGGTTAGTATCATGAAGCGCGTCAATCATTTCTCTTTGGTTATCAATGATTTCCCAAATTCTTTTGGAATGATCTATCAGTGAATAGATAATAATGCTTGATTTGCGCGTGCGAAACAATGGCGCTTTTCATTTCCATGAGCCCTTTCAAAATATTTTTATGGTTAAGCATTATTTTTCGCAGATTGATGATATTTCTTTTTAACAAAAGAATTTCGGCGACTGATTTTTTTTGTTCTTGCGAAAAAATCATTTCTTGGACTTTGTTTATGCTAACACTATTTTTGTCTAAAAGCGGATAGCAGGATATCATTAATTTTTCTAGCAATTCGTAGAGGAGGACGGCTGAAGATTCAAACTGAAAAGCCAGAACAGAATCGCAATCTTTTTTGCAAGTATTAAAAAAGTTGTTTAGCGTCTCAATGTTGCTATTGTTCAGGGTAATGAGATAGCCGTGACTGATAAAAAAATTAATTTCTGCCGGAATAATGTTGCCGTCTTTAAAAATAGGGAAATGCAAAGTAATGAAGAAATAATTGTTTTTTTGGTTAAAAATTGGGCGCTCGGCGATAACTTTCGCGGAAGAAGCTTGCAGATGGGCGAGCTCAAAGCCGTATTTTTTTCGCAGGTATTCCAATTCTTTTTTTCCAGCCCTGGAAACATTAAGCCAAGTCAATTTTCCTTTGATTTTTGGATTATCAATAATTATTTTTTGGATATTGTCAGAAATTTTTTGGTAGTTGGACATAAATTATTAGTATGATAATTAAAAATATTTTTATACAACTTTTGTTTTTTCTATTGTTTCGGCTAATGCGTAGACATCAACGTAATCGTTAGTATTTTTTTCATTATTATAATGATGGATTTCAAAATGCACATGATTGCCATGCCCTTTTTTTCTGGCGTTAAGCCCTGTATTTCCGCCAATTCCAATAACTTGGCCTGAATTAACAAAATCCCCCGGCTTGACGTTAACAGAATCTAAATGCGCATAATAATATAGTTCATAATTTTTAGGATTGAATATAATAATTGCATTACCGCTTTTTGGGCTGGTTCCTCCGCCTTGATATTCTGATTCTGTCGCGCCACCTTGCCAATCATCAGCGCATCCCAGGACTATTCCAGCCTTAAGACTGCAAATTTCCGGGCCGATTTCGCGTTCGCCTTGCATTTTTGATGGGTAATATAAATCAATGGCGAAGGTGTGATTTTTAGAAAGTTCGGATTTACCCGGAACAGGATTGAATGATGTATTGCGAAAAAGGTAAGATTCTTTTTTCCAGTCACAATCAGCTTCGCCAAAGTATTTAGCGTAAAGTTCAAAAATAAGAAAAAATTTTGGTCTTTCCTCTAATATTTCACTAGACGTATTAGCTATCTCTATCATTTTTTTTCCGAAAGGAGTATCGGTATCAATATTGGAGACTTTCTCGGGCAACTCTTTCCTTGCATAATTATCAGAGAAAAATAAACAGGCCGCATATTCAATGGGCGGAATAATCGCTTTTTTAATATCGCTAAAAGTAATAATTTTTTGATTAAAATAATAAAGTAGATTATCAAAAATATTAGGAATTTTTTTTATATCAAGCTGTTTGATGTTTGTATATGAAATCATGCTGAGAACATTTTCGGCGGTATTTTTTTTATCCTCGTTTTTTTGATTTTTATCGGTTTTGTTTAGTGATTCGTTTCTAGAATTATTTTCTTTCCCCGCTTTTTTATCCCCACCTGCTAATTTATCAGCACCCAAAACAAGACCAGCGGCTACCGTGCATGCTAGAGTTAAAAATTTTCTTCTTGACATTCCCGGTGTTTTTTCTTGTGCAATTTTTTCCATAGTTTTTTATTAAATAAATATACAATTAAATTATAACACAATTTTATATTTTGTGAAAAGATTTTGTTGTGGTATAATATCAACAAGTTTAAATTTGCGGTTTAATCAAAAAGAATATGTCCAATAAACAAAATGGCCAGGCAAAATTTAAGGAGGAAATATCACCGGAAATAATTGAAAAAATGAAAGAAACGCCGGAAACAAAACCGGAGACAAGCGTTGAAATTAGCGTTGAAAAAGCGCCGGAAAAAGTAATGGAGTCTGAAGGCGCGCAAACCGCGGAAAAAATCGGCGAAGACAGGGGATTGGCGGCAGTGGCGAACGCGCAAGCGCAGAAAGAGCAGAGAAAAAAAGAAGTGGAAAATATTCTCGCAGAAGATTTGGAAGAATTGTATTTAAGTTTGCCGCCAGATAAGCAAAAAGAATTTAAAAAAATTGGAGAGGAAACAGCGGTTAAGATCAATAATTTGTTGGATAGAGCGAAAATCAAGATGCGCCAAGTGATATCTTTAATCAGAAAATGGCTGGCAATAATTCCCGGGGTAAATAAATTTTTTCTTGATCAAGAAGCGAAGATCAAAGCCGACGAAATAGTTAAAATGAAGGAAGAAAACAAATTATGAATTATACCATTCCACAGCAGGATATTAATTTTGCCGGCAGCCTCGGAGGCGTGAGCTGGGATTTTTGGCTGTCGCAGATTTTACTTTTTATTGCGGCGGTTTTTTTGTTTTTGCTGATCAGGAAAATTGTCAAAATTATTTTGAGCAATACCAAATATTTTAAACATGTAATATTTTTAGTGCGTTTGCCCAAGGAGAAACCGAAGGATGAACAACAATCAACACCGATGAATAGAGTTCAGTCATTGCGCGAAGAAATTGCCAAATTTGAAACCGTCTTTGGCAGTATTGGAGGTTTACGCGCGCAACGAGGCATTATTTCGTGGTTTCTTGGCCGCAATGACCATTTTTCTTTTGAAATTGTTGCCACCAGCAAACGCATTTCTTTTTATGCGGTGGCGCCCAAAAAAATGGCTCGATATCTCGAACAACAACTCACCGCATATTATCCGGAAGCGGTAGTTGAACAAGCGGAGGATTATAATATTTTTAATCCGCATGGAGAAATTTTTGCCGGCTATTTAAAGACTAAACGTAGTTTAATTTTTCCAATTAAAACTTATATGAAGATGGAAACTGATCCGATGAATTCCCTTATTAATATTATGTCAAAGTTGGAATCTGGCGAGGGTATGGCGTTGCAATTTGTTGTTAGAAGCGCAAAAGGATCTTGGCATAATAGGGCGTTAAATATTGTCAGAGAAGTGAACAAGGGGAAGTCAGTGGCTGATGCTTTGAAATATAATAAAATTGAAAAGATGTTGGTATACATGGGAAATATTTTTAATGCTTTGAGTTTAAAATCTTCAAAAGACAATCCAAAATCAGATAATCAAAACAAACTATCTCCGATGGAGCAAGAAATGCTTAAGGTAATTGAAGAAAAAAATTCAAAATCAGGCCTGGATGTAAATTTGCGTGTTATTGCCAGCGCCAAAGATAAGGGTAGGGCCAGATTGCTTTTTGATAATATGTACGCGGCTTTGCAAAAATATAATTATCCCGAATATGGTAATAGCTTTAAGGGGCGTTGGGTATTTAATAATAAAACCGTAGTATTAAACCAATGGCTTATTATTAGAGATTTTATTTTTCGTCGTTTTAAAGACAGAATAAGTTTTTTGCTTAATAATGAAGAATTGACCAGCTTATTTCATTTGCCTTTAAAAGAGGCGGAAACTCCTAATATTTATTGGTTGACCGCTCGCCACGCAGCAGCGCCCGCCAATACGCCTACCGAAGGAATTATTTTGGGGGAAAATATTTATCGTAGCGTGAAAAAAGAGATAAAAATCAAGAGAGATGATCGCCGCCGTCACACTTATATTATTGGTAAATCTGGTGTTGGTAAATCCGTATTACTTGCTTCAATGGCAGTGCAAGATATTATAAATGGCGAAGGCGTGTGTATTGTTGATCCGCATGGCGACTTAATCAAAGACGTCCTTGGCCGCATTCCTGCGGAAAGAGCTGAGGATGTTATTTTATTCGCGCCGGCTGACAACGAACGGCCGTTAGCTTTAAATTTGTTGGAATTTGATCCGCGTTATCCTGAACAGAAAACATTCATGATTAATGAAATGATCAAGATTTTTGATAAATTATATGATTTAAAATCTACCGGCGGTCCGATTTTTGAGCAGTATATGCGCAATGCCTTACTGCTCATTATGGCCGATCCGGAAAGCGGATCTACACTTATGGAAGTGCCGAAAGTATTAGCTGATGCTGATTTCCGCAAAATGAAATTGAGCCGGTGCAAGGATTATACCGTGGTTGATTTCTGGAAAAAAGAAGCGGAGAAAGCCGGCGGTGACGCGGCCTTGGCCAATGTTGTGCCGTATGTTACTTCAAAATTAACGCAGTTTGTTTCCAATGATACGATGCGGCCGATTATTGGACAGCAAAAAAGTTCATTCAATCTCCGCGATGTCATGGATAACAGAAAAATTTTATTAGTTGATCTTTCCAAGGGCGCAATTGGTGAAATGAATGCATATCTATTAGGTATGATTTTGGTAGGTAAAATTTTAATTTCCGCTTTATCGCGTACCGATATGCCGCAGGAACAAAGAAAAGATTTTTATTTATACATTGACGAATTCCAAAATTTTACAACCGATTCTATTAATTCAATTTTATCAGAAGCGAGAAAATACGCTCTTAATTTAATTATCGCCCATCAATATATTGGCCAATTAGTCAAAGGACAGGACACTTCAATTAAAGACGCGGTTTTCGGCAACGTAGGAACCATGATCACTTTTAAAATTGGCTCGGAAGATGCGGAAAAATTGGAAAAAGAATTTGCGCCGGTTTTTAATAAGTATGATTTAATAAATATTGAAAAATATACCGCCTACATTAAATTATTAATTGATAATACCGGCAGCCGGCCATTCTCCATGAAAACTCTCTGGCCGCTTCCGGGAATTAATCGCGAAGATGTGGCGGCTAATATTAGAACTTTAAGCCGCTTAAAATACGGGCAAGATAGAAATATTATTGAAGCAGAAATTGCCAGAAGGGCAAAAGTAATTTAAAATATAAAAATTTAAAAAATAAATAATTTAAAAAAGTATGGAAAATAAAAACAAAAATGATGAAATTTTCCAACCAAGTTTGGATAATTTATATTGGGGGAATGAAAATGATGAAACGAGCGATGGCTTAGAAGAAGATGATATTGAAGAATCAAAATTTGAAAATGGAGAAGAGGGCGCTGATAATATTTTAGATGAATCAGAAGAAAGCGCGAGCGAAGACGAGGAAGGGGATTTAAAGACAACGGAATTAATTTCGGATTTTTTAAATGATCAAGAAGCAGAGCATGATGAAGGAATAATAATTAGCAAAGCAAAAGTAAGTTTGATAAAAAATATTTTAGAGAATATAAAAGAAGAAAATAACAGATTGATAGAATTGCTTTCCCCGTATATTATAAATGAGCAAATTTTTCCGATAAGCATCGGCCAATTAAGCGAAGAAAATATTGATAAAAATATTGACAGAGAGGAAGCTGCCGGAAAAGTGATTGAGGGAGTTTTTGATGGAGAAAATATGATCGGTCCGGATGGAAAAAAATATACCGTACCATCAAATTATGCTTCCAAGTCAAAGTTGGTGGAAGGTGATATTATGAAATTAACCATCGCGACGAACGGTACCTATGTCTATAAACAGATTGGACCGATTGATCGGGCGCGTGTGGTAGGAGTGTTGGAAAGGACTGATGAAGGAAGTTTTGTTGTTACGGCGGGAGATAGAAAATGGCGAATAATCACGGCCAGCGTGACTTATTACAAGGGCAAGCAGGGGGATGAGGTGATTATACTTGTGCCGAAGATTGGAGAAAGTAACTGGGCGGCAGTAGAAAATATTGTCAAAAACTATTAGTTTTAACATAAAAATGTTCGTGTTTTTTACGAGCATTTTTTGTTTGAAATCATTATGACGGGAAAATATTTTTCAATTATTTTAGTTTTTGTTTTTATCGGTTTTAGCGCTTTTGTTTTAAATATTGAAAAATTAAGTTTTTCTAAAATTTTTTTTGATTATTTTTTGGGTGAAGATAATCAGACGGAAGATAATAGTATAATAAATAATAAAATATTAGCGAAAAAAATTGTTGCCGAAGATAATAATTTTGACGAAGCAAATTTGGCGGGTGAAATATTGGATGAAAAAGAAGATATTAATAATAAAGAAAAGGAGATTGACAAAATTGACGTTGCCAATGTAATTGATGGCGACACTATTGAATTAACAACCGGCGAAAAAATACGTTACATCGGCGTTGACTCCCCGGAATTAAATAAATCAGGTTCGGCAGACGATGAATGCCTGGCTTGGGCGGCAAGAATTAGAAATTCGGAGTTACTAAAAAATGGTGAATTAAAATTGGTAAAAGACCCAAGCGCTGACAAAGATAAATACGGTCGATTATTGAGATATGTTTATGTTAATAATATTTTTGTTAACGAAGAATTGGCGCGCGCCGGTTTAGCCAGAGATTTTTTTTGTGAAGCTAATTGGGAAAATTGTCCGCTTACAAGCGACAAAAATAGACGTGAGATTATTTTAGGCGCCGTAGAAGAAGCCAGAAAAAATCGTCGAGGAATTTTTGGCGCAAGCTGTGAAAAAATATTATTAAATAGCACGGCAGGGGAAGAGAAAAAAATAATTTTCCCCGCGCATTCATCAAATGAGAGTAACGACGTATTTATTTATAATTATCCAGAATTATCAAGACAAGTAGTAATAGTAGCGCCAGTATCACAAGGCGGAGGCGGTTACGCCACTCCTGGCGCTGGAAATAATATTCAAAAGGAAGACAAAAAAGAAGCAAAAATTGCTTCTTTCTATGTTTATGATCAGATAACTAAAAACAAAGAGTATACGTCCAGTACGACCGTGGGCGTAGACATCGGAATTGAAGGTGACGCGAGTATTGACGGTTATTATTTGTCCGTTTCTACAACTACGCCGGCTAGTGATGATATTTTTTGGCAGAGCAAATTACCGGAAATATTTATTTTAGATTTAGAAGATGGTTTGAAATCTGTAAATTTATGGATAAAATATTCTGGAATTATTTCTTCATCAACAATAGCATCAATTTATTTAGATACAAAAAAACCAATTTTAAATTTAAGCGAGAATCCGGATTATTTTTCCAAGTCTACAACTTCAACTTTTAAAATAGATAGTGACGAGGACAATATTAATTTGCGTTTTAAATTTGATGATAACGAATGGCAGATAATTGCGACGAGTACAGCTTTTTCAAACGACTCGCCGTTTAGCGAAGGTGAACATATTTTATCCGTTGAAGCAACTGATCCAGCTAATAATATTGGGACAACAAGCTATGCTTGGATTACGGATTTAACCGCGCCAACATCAACAATTAACCTGCTGGAAACAGAATATGGCGCCACGGGATTTATAGTCAGCTGGTCGGGAAGTGATTTGAGCGCGGCGACAACTAGTGGTGTCAAAAATTTTGATTTGGAATATAAAATAAATGATGGAGATTGGCAGAATTGGCTCATTGAAACCGCGAGTACTTCGGAAATTTTTAATTTTGCTGTTAATCCTGGAGACCAAATTTATTTTCGCGCGCGCGGGCGTGATAAAGCCGGAAATTTAGGGGAGTGGAGCGGATTGGTAGAGACAAAAATATCTTTACCGATAGCGCCGCCAGTACCGCCAGCTTTGCCAACAACTAATCATATCGTAATCAGCGAAATACAAATTTCCGGTGAAATGGGAAGTGATGAATTTGTAGAATTATATAATCCTACAAACGCCGCGATAAATTTAGAAAATTACCGTTTATCGCGGAAAACCGCAAGCGGTAAGACAGGAAATAATTTATTGACAAATTTTCCAAATATTAATTTATCGCCCCACAGCTACTATCTAATTGCTCATCCGACTGGTTATGATGGCGAAGTAGCGGCTGATATTTTTTATTCCACCGGGAGCGCAATTGTGGATGATAATACAGTAATTTTGTATGATGCCGCCCATGCCGTGGTGGACAAGATCGGTTTTGGTTTGATTACCGACACAAACGGCGTTGAAGGTATGGCCTCAATTAATCCTGGCGCTGGCCAGAGCCTTGAGCGCAAAGCTATCGCCAGTTCAACTGACAAATCAATGGCGAGCGGCGGGACGGACGAATTTTTGGGCAACGGTTGTGATACCGATAATAATAGCGTGGATTTTATTTTAAGATTAATTTCAGAACCGCAAAATTCAAGCAATACGAAAGAGCCGGAATAATTTTATAATTTGTTCGGCTATGAATGTTTGACTAAAAAAATAAAAGCCCCACTTGGGGCTTAGAAGAAGATGCGTAGCTATTTATAATTGGTTATAAATTTCACGCGTTTTATTGATCATTTTATCTAAAGTAAATTCTTGTTCTGCTTTTATTTTAGCGTTTTCTCCCAATTTTTCTCTTATCAATTTATTATCAATCAATTCCTTGATTCGGCGAGCTAATAATTCAGGGTTTTTTGGTTCTGTCAGCAAACCGGTTTCATAACCATAACTTGCGTACGGATCAACTAGCTCAGGATTGCCGCCAACATTAGTAGCAACAATCGGCAAACCGGCCTGCATCGCTTCTATCATTGTATAAGATAAACCCTCCTTGACCGAAGAACAAACGTAAATATTAAAAGCTTTTAAGTATTTGGCCGCGTCAAGAATCCTGCCGGAGAGAATAACATCATTTTCCAAACCGTATTTTTTTATTAGATTTTGTAAATTTTTTTGTTCAGCGCCATTTCCGATAATACAGGTGGTAAAATGCAGGTAGTATTTTTTAAAAAGGATGTTAATAGCTTTTATTAAATATTCGTAGCCCTTGTTTTTGTAAAGATTGCCAATTGAACCGATAATAAATTCTGATTTATAATTATCGCGGATTTTTGATAAATTTAATGACTTATCTTTTAAAAATTCGGTTAATAATTTTTCTCTCGATTCTTCTTTATTTAAAAAATTATTTTTATTGACGCCGTTGTGAATGGTAATTAATTTATTTTCCGGAACAATTTTTTCTTCGATGGCAATTTTTCGGTCGCATTCGGAAACGCAAATTATTTTATTTTTAAAAATGGCCGCAAATTTTTCGTTGTATTTATAAAAATTTTTTTTTATATAATTCATTGGTTCGTTGAAAACCCAGCCGTGCGATGTGTAGATAACATAGCATTTGCAAAATCTGGATTTAAAACAGAAGATGCTGGCCAAAGAACCAAGCACGGAAATTTTTGAACTATTCAGATGAATAATGTCGGGTTGGCATTTTTTGATAAGAATTATTATTTCAATAAGCGCTAAAATATCATAAAAAGGCGAAATAGAACGTTTCAAATGTCGTATACTGTAATAGGGGATGCCCGCGCCCATTAAACGTTTTGTTAATTCTCCTCCTTCACCCTGTTCCCCAAAACCAACAATAATTTCAAATTGTTCCTTTAAATTGTCCGCTAAATCAAAAACATAACGTTGCGCTCCGCCCCATTCGCTTTGAGTGATTAAATATAATATTTTCTTTTTTCCGGTATTTTTCATGATTGTGGTAAATGTTATTTTATTTTATAATAAAACATAAAGAGAGTTATGGCAAGCATTATCCTTTTTGCCATCTCGAGCCCGCAGGCGAGACCTGCCTGCCGGCAGACAGGGATCCCTTGAACGTGAGAAGCACAACGTCTAAGGGATTCCTCACCCGAAGCGTCGGGATCGGAATGACAACGGACGTGGAAAAAGCGCAACATTTAAGAGATTCCTTATCTGAAGCGTCGGGAACCGAAATGACAAAGATATTTTGTATTATTTTCGTTTATTATTTAAAAAATAGACAAATTATTTTTACCAATTCATATTTGTAAATTTGTAAAAAGATTTGTTGATTTGCGGGTTGTCTATGAAAAAAGCATTATTAATTGTCGGAGCGGTTTTGGCAGTGATTATTTTATTAGCCGGCGGTTTTGTCGTTTATAATTACGTCAGAATTCAGCGCGGCGATTTGGTTAAATGGGACAACCAGTGGTACACCAAAGAAGAATTGGCGAAAAAATTTCCGCCGCAGGTTTATGAAGTGGAAGCGAAAAATACGCCGGAAGAAGTTTACGCTGATTTTTGCCAAGCGCTTTTGGCTAACGATACGGACAAAGCCTTGAGTTATATTGTAGAGAAAAACAGAGATGAATATAGAAAAGCGTTTGAGGATAAGACGAAACTAGAAAATTGGGTAAAAAAATTGCCGGAAAAAATAACAAAAGAAAATGAATATAGGAATTTTGCCTATTACGATATAAATATGGGAACAAAAATGAAAAATACCGTTTCATTTATAAAAAATCAAGTTGGTTTTTGGGAAATAGATAGGATTTAACACGGATTAATATTGGTTAGTGACAATTTACATTAATTTTAAAATAGTTTTATGCGTTTTTCGGGGAGGATTATTTTATTTCTATCAGCCTTGCTTTTATTGGGAGCGGGTTCTGTTTTTTGCTTTGATAATGTTAAAACGCATCCGGATTTATCCGAAGTCGCGGCGCAAATTCACAATCAAAGCGCAACGCGCCAATTAACCGACGAACAAATCTCCTGGATTGCCGAAGGTTCAATTAATGAAGATGCGGATCCGCGCTACCTTAATCATTATTATGATCCAACTACCGGCTTGGGATTGAGTGATAATATTTGGAAAGGCATGGCGGCCAAGGATTGGGCAAAAAAGCAAGACAGTTTGACGGGAGATTATTCAGAAAGCGCGATTTTGAATAATTACCGCCAAGGAAATTTAAAGCGTTCTTTTCAAGGTATCGGCCATATTATTCATTTAATTCAAGATATGGGCGTGCCGGCGCACACTAGAAATGACGCCCATCCTGAGGGTGATCCCTTCGAAGAATGGGCTAGAGATTATGGAAAAGTTAATAATAATTTTCAAGAAATTCAAATTAATAATTTAGATCAGGCTTTTGACGAATTGGCACTTTATTCTCATAATAATTTTTTCAGTAAAGATACAATAAAAATTTTACAAGATAATAAATATCAAAAAGTTAATCAAAATATAGGGGGTAAAGTTAGAACTTATTTAGTAAATAGGATTGACAATAAAGATTATAAAATTGTTTATACGCAGAATCCTGATTCGTTGTTTTCCGTTTATCAAGTTGATGGTGATTATGGTTTAAATTTTGATTACTGGAATTTACTTTATCCTAAAGCAGTCGGTTATAGCGCGGGAACGATTGACTATTTTATCAAAGAATTTGAAAAAATTGATCAGAAAAATAAAGAAAAAGAACAGCTAAGTTATTGGGAAAGAATGAAAGTCGCACTGGCATTTTGGGAAGAGGACGCTAAATATGCTTGGGGCGATGCGTTCATGGCCAGCCGTTTGGCCGCCGGCAAAGTGTGGAATAGTTTATTTAACAATGATAATCAAGACAGTTTAACCGATGAAAATAATTCAAAACAAAATAACGGAATAGTTTTGTCTGACAAAATCGTCACAGATAATGCCACAAGCGAAGAGGAACCTGAAGAGGCGGAAGAAAAAGTTGGTGTGGCGCGAGTTATTGATGGCGATACGATTGTTTTGACTACCGGCGAGTATGTCCGCTACATTGGCGTGAACACGCCGGAATTAAATGAGCCGGGAGCGCAGGACGACGAGTGTTTGGCTTGGGTGGCGCGAATCAGAAACATGAAATTATTAAGCAGCGGCAAGTTTCGCTTGGTAAAGGACAAGTCGGCGGACAAGGATAAATACGGGCGGCTTTTGCGCTATGTTTATAGCGGCAATATTTTTCTTAACGAACAATTGGCGCTGGAAGGATTAGGCAGGGAATTTTTTTGCCAGCCGGGATGGAAAAATTGTCCGGTGACAACTGATGAAGCGCGCGCGAAATTAATCAAAACCGCCGCCGCTTCCGCGCAGGAAAATAAACGCGGGCTTTATTCCGGCGTTTGCGCCGGTGCCAAAACTTCAGCCGCGTCGACAATAGTCGCTTCATCTACTGGCGAGGTGCTAGGCGAGGAAATAACTAATCCTGATCAAACAACCGAAGAAAACGATAATGATAATTTGGCAGCCACTTCCAGCGACGATTTTGTTTATGTTTCGGGAACGGGCAGCGGCAGCGCGAGCGGCGGCAATGCCGAAAACAGCGAACCGACAGATGATGACGGCAAGCAAGTGGCAATAAATTCTTTTAATCTTTTTGATTTGAATAGCGGGAATATTTATTACACGGCCAGCGCGACAGTCGGCGTGGATTTAGAAATCGAAGATGAGGTTCAAGGTTATTATTTTTCAACTTCAAGCAGTACGCCGGAGATCAATGATCCTGCTTGGCAAAGCGATGTGCCGTTGAATTTTGTTTTAAACTCGGGCGACGGTTTAAAAAAAATTTTTGTTTGGCTAAAAAAAGCTGGACAAATTGTGGGCGCGGCGCAAAGCGTGATTTATTTAGATACTCAAGCGCCGCAATTAAGTTTTGGCGAAAAGCCAGATAATTTTAGTAATGCGACCACGTCAATTTTTACAATTTTAAGTAATGAAGATAAAATAGGCTTGCGTTATAAATTTGATAATGACGATTGGCGATTGATCGCGACCAACACGCCTTTTTTTAATGAATCTCCATGGGAAGAGGGAACGCATACGCTTCAAGCCGAGGCGATTGATTTCGCTGGCAATTTAGCGAGTACCAGCTATGAATGGTTGGTGGATTTGACTTCGCCAACGGCAAATATGGATGATTTGAACTATAAGTATGAGACAATGGATTTTCCAGTTAGCTGGCAGGGCGAGGATGAAGATAAAGAAAATGTCAACAATCAAATAGTGAGCGGCTTAAAAGATTATGACGCGCAGTATAGAATAAACGACAATGATTGGCAGGATTGGCTCAGTGGCACCGCCAGTACAACAAAAAATTTTGATCAAGCGGTTGCGGACGGAGATGAAGTTTACTTCCGTGTTCGCGCTCGTGATCAGGCCGAAAATGTGAGTGAATGGAGCGATAGCGCGCAAACCGGAATTGATTTGGTCATTCCACCGTTGCATCGTTGGTATATTAACGAAGGTGAAGGGACGGTTTTGCATGATGTAGTCGGCGACGATGATTTAACTGTCGCCAGTTCGACTTGGAGCGAGGGGAATTTTTTAAAGTTGGGAGCGGGAGAAAAAATAGAAAAAGATTTTACCGAGGAAATTCCCGAGAATAATCTTAGCGTTATATTTTGGTTTCGCTATCCGGTCAGTAATGAGCCCTTCAAACTTAGCTTAAAAAATAGCGAAGGGAATAACACTCTAGGAATTTCCCTTGGTCTTAACGGCTTTAGCATATTAGTTAACGAAGAAAATATTTCTTTTGACGACAGTAAATTTAATGGCGGAGATTGGCATTTGCTTGCCTTCACCTATAATAGTGAAACTTCCGAAATTATTTTATACATTGACTATAATAAAATTTTAGATGAAGAAGCCGGAAAAATTATTTCGCCGATCAACAGCATAACGATTTCCAACGGCGAATTTAACAGTTTGATTTATAAATTATCAATCTGGGATAAGACTTTATCAGAAAGTAAAATCTGGCAGAACCATGGTTATGACGTGCAAGAAAAAGAAGGCTTGGTCTTCTTGTGGTAGTTTGCAGCTTTTTTTTCTTGACTTTTGTCTTATTTTTATCGATAATTACTTAATAGATGTTAGCTGACTAAAGTTTTATAATAAAAGCTAATTTTAGTTATTTTTTTATGAAAATTTTGTATATTGGCGGTGGTTATGTCGGCACGTGTAGCGCCGCAGTGAGCGCTGATAGCGGACACGAAGTATTGGTATATGATAATGATAAAGAAAAAATAGAGAGATTATCGTCATTAAAAAAAGAAGCAATTGAATCATGTTTGTTTGAAGAAGGGTTGAGTGAATTTATCATCAGAAACGAAAAGAGATTAAAGTTCAGTAATAATTATGACGACGTTAAATTTTTTATAGATGAGGCATGGGCGATTTTTATGTGTTTGCCTACGCCCGAAAAAGACGAGAGCGGAGAAACAAATCTAAGCTATTATGAATCCGCCTGCGAACAACTGGCGCAAGTTCTGAGCGGCCGCAATGGCGGTTTGCAAAAAAATCACATCTTGATTGTTAACAAAAGCACGGTGCCAATTGAAATGGTTGATAGGACTTCTCAAATTTTGGATAAATACGGAGTAAAAAATTATGGCGTAGGTTCCAACCCGGAATTTTTGGTAGAAGGAAAAGCCATAGAAGGCTCAACTAGGCCGCAACGCGTCGTGGTTGGCGCTTGGGAAAAAGAAGATTTTGAAATTTTTCGTGATATTTATAAACGTTTTTATGATTCTCCGAGCACGATTTATATTGAAGTCAATCCACTTGAAGCCGCCGCCGGAAAATTATTAGCCAATTATTTTCTGTTTAACAAAGTAGTTAATTGTTTTGACGTCGCGGGAAGAACTTGCGAAAATTTTAGCAATTTGCACTACGAAAACGTCAGAAAAATATTAATAAGCGATAAAAGAATCGGCGATTGGGGATTCTATGACAGTCTATATGCCGGCGGCAGCTGCTACATCAAAGATGCGCGATCTTTGGCGCATCAATTGTCAGCAAAGGGCGTTAATGCTGATATGATAACAAATACCTTACAGGCAAATTCCCGACAATTAGAATTGTTTTTAAATCGTCCAGAAAAAGAGTTAAATTTCAATTGGCAGGGAAAGAAAATCGGTCTCTTTGGTTTGGCTTTTAAGCGCGACACCAACGATATTCGTAATTCCGCCGCTATCGGAGTCGTGAAATTTTTATTGGAAAAAAATGTAGATTTAATTAATGCTTACGATCCAGCCGCAGGCGAATATTTCAAGAAGTATTTTGCTGATCATGCGAAAAGCGAAAAAATAAAAATAGTCATTCGCGAAGATGAAGCGATTGCCGGCGCAGATGTTTTAATTATCGCTACGGATTGGCCGCAATTCAGGGAATTATCGGAAAATATCAAGGTCAATTTAAAACCCGGCGGTTTAATTATGGATGGTCGCCGAACGCTTCATGGCGAATACGACGAATTAAAAAAAGCCGGTTTTTCTATTATTGCTGTTGGTTCAAAATAAATAAACTGATAATTTTAATCAATATAAGTATATGTCAAAAATTTTAGTCACCGGCGGCGCCGGTTTTATCGGCTCTAATCTGGTTGATGAATTAGTCAGGTTAAAACACAAAGTCGCCGTTGTTGATGATCTTTCTACTGGAAAAATTGAATATTTAAATCCGAAAGCTAAATTTTATCAGGCTAATATTTGCGACGAGAAAAAAATCGCTGAGATTTTCAGGATTGAAAAACCGCAATATGTTTTTCATTTAGCGGCGCAGATGGATATCAGAAAATCAGTGGATGATCCAATTTTTGACAGTGAAGTTAATATTGGCGGCGGTTTGAATATTTTGAAAAATTGCTGGAAAAATAAAGTCAAAAAAATTATCTTTCCTTCAACCGCCGGAATCTATGGTGAAACGAAAAAGCCGGTCAGTGAAGAAGCGCCAAAATTTTTTGAAGCGCCTTATGCTTTGCATAAATATGCTTTTGAAAAACATTTGGAAATTTTTTCTAAGATTTACAAGATAGATTTTGCGGTTTTGCGTTTTGCCAATGTCTATGGTCCGCGCCAATACAAAGGAGGCGAGGGGGCGGTGGTGGGAATTTTTACCTATAACGCCGTGCGTGGATTGCCTTGCAAAATTTTTGGTGATGGCCGGCAAACTAGAGATTTTATTTTCGTGGATGATGTCGTAAAAGCTTGTTTAAAAGCGGCTTTTAGCGCAAATACAGGAGTTTATAATATCAGCACCGGCAAGATAATCAATCTTTTTGCTCTTATTAAGTCAATAGAAAAGGTGAATAATAAAAAAATCATTTATCGCAAACTTCCCAGGCGGCCGGGTGAAATTAGAAATAATTCCTTGAATCCCAAGCGCGCTAATCGTATTTTAAAATGGAAAGCGCTTGTTAGCCTTGAGGAGGGGATTAAGAAAACTATTGGATGGGTAAAATCGCAGAAAGGTTAATAATATTTTAAAATTGCATGAGAAAAATTTATCAAAAGTTAAAAAATAAATTTAATACCTCTTATCCAAATTTGTACGAGAAATTGGATAAGAAAAAAATTATTATTAAATATATAATTTCCGGTGGCATTGCCACCACGGTGGATTTAGGGTTACTTTATTTTTTTACCGATATTTTTAAAATTTGGTATTTAGCGTCAGCTACTTTTGCTTTTGTCATCGCCTTCTTCGTCAGTTTTAGTTTGCAGAAATTTTGGACATTCCGAGAAAACAGTCGCGAAAAAATTATTCAGCAATTATCGCTTTATTTAATTACTGGTTTAATAAATTTGGGAATAAATGCGGCGGGGATGTATATTTTAGTTGATATTTTAAATCTTTGGTATATACTCGCGCAAATTATTATGGGCGGAGTGGTTGCTATCGGGAGTTTCTTAGTTTATAAATTTGTTATTTTTAATCCAATTTTTTCAAAGAGATATGAAAATAATTGTTAAAGAAGAAAATTTGCCAATGCAACCTGAACAGATTTTAAGGCAGGCGGGCTATGGATATATTGAAGATCCAGTGATGGAGAAAGAAAGTTTCGTCAGGCATTTTGGTCGCGAACGCTATCCGCGATTTCATATGTATATTAATGAAAAAAATGGCCATATTATTTTTGATTTGCATTTGGATCAAAAAAAAGCCAGCTACGCCGGTTTGCATATGCACAGCGCTGAGTATGGCGGAGAATTGGTGGAGGCGGAAATAAAAAGAATAAAAATTTTAATCAGCGATTTATATCGCAAAACGCATATCGCGTAACACATAACACATAACACATAACACATAACAAGATATTGGTTATATGAAATTTAATAAAATAATTTTATACGATCTGAAATCCAAACCCCTGGAAGATGAGTTTATAAATAAATTAAAAGAATATGCCGTTAGAGTTGAGATAATTTTTGCTGAAAAAGAATATGCTCAATCTTTAAAACCGGAAGATGCAAAAGGCGCGGATGCAATTATCACTAGGTTGCTTGATTTTTACGCGGATAAAATTTTCACTCGAGGAACACTTAAATTTATCACAACCATGCATACGGATTTTTCAAATTTTAAGCTTGCCTTGCTAAGACAAAACGGAATTACTTTAAGCAACGTTCCTGGATATTCAACGGAAGCGGTTGCAGAACTAACGGTTTCAGCACTTTTGAATATTTCCCGGCGGACTCACGATGCTATGAATTTTGTTAAACAAGGAAATTGGGGTTTTGAAAAATTTATGGGTTGGGAGCTAAAAGGAAAAACATTGGGAATTATCGGTTTGGGGAAAATTGGCGGGAGGGTAGCAGAAATTTGCCAGTGCTTCGGCATGAATATTGTTTATTTTTCAAAAGTCAGAAAATCGGATTCAGAGCAGAAAGGAATAAAATTTGCCGAACTCGACGTATTACTAAGAGAAAGCGATGCCATAAGCTTGCATTGTTCTTTAAATAATGAAACGGAACAAATATTAAATAAGGCCAGGCTGCAATTAATGAAACCGGGCGCGGTTTTACTTGACCCAGGAAGATCGGAGCTGGTAGATTTGGAAGCGGTATTTGAACTTTGCAAAGAAAAAAAGATATATGCCTGGTTTGAAGCGATTGAAGATAAAAATATCAGAGACAAATTTGGAGTTTTGGATAATGTATATCTGACGCCGCATTTCGGCTGGATGACCGAGGAAGCGCAGTGGAGATTGCGAGAAATCACTCTTTCAAATATTAAAGCATATTTGGATGATAGTCCTGTAAATAGAATAATTTAATTTAAAAATGTTACGCGTTATCCGCCGGGGGCGGACAAGTGTGTTATGTGCTGTGAGTTATGTTTTGTGTGACAAATTATGAATTCTTCCGACGAAATAAAATCTAAATTGGATATTGTAGATATAATTCGCGATTATATCCCGCTTAAGGCCGCGGGCGTAAATTTTCGCGCTAATTGTCCATTTCATCACGAGAAATCTCCCTCCTTTATCGTTTCGCCGGAAAAACAGATTTGGCATTGCTTCGGTTGCGGCAAGGGCGGCGATGTAATTTCTTTTGTTATGGATATTGAAGGATTGAGCTTCATTGAAGCTTTGCGTATGCTCGCACCTAAGGCTGGAATTACTTTAGTGCGTCAGAATCCGGAATTAACCTCCAAACGCAATCGGCTTTTGGATATTTTAGAAATTTCCGTAAAATATTATCATAAAATTTTATTATCAAACGCGCAGGCGGGAGCCGCCAAAGAATATTTGGCGAAGCGCGGTTTGAGCGATAACACAATTGATGAATGGCAAATCGGCTATAGCCCGGATTCGTGGGATGACTTGATTATTTTGTTGAAGAGCAGGGGGTTTACCGATAATGAAATATTTTTGGCGGGAATGTCAGTAAAAAAAGAAGGCATGGGTAGATTCTATAATCGTTTTCGTGATCGCATTATGTTCCCAATTTTTGATATCAACGGCGCGCCGGTAGCATTTTCCGCGCGCGTCAATCCGGCAAAAGAAGCTACGGAAAAAATGGGCAAGTATATCAACAGTCCGCAGACAATGGTTTATGATAAGAGTAAAATTTTATTCGGCCTAGACAAAGCGAAGATGGCAATCAAGGCAAATAATTTAGCAATAATTGTTGAAGGACAAATGGACGCGATTACCGCACATCAAAACGGTTTTAAAAATATTATCGCTTCTTCGGGTACCGCCTTGACCGGTGAGCAGATAAATCTGATTAAGCGCTATACGGATAATATCGCGCTTGCTTTTGACGCTGACACGGCCGGTGAATTAGCAGCGGATCGGGGAATACGCGAAGCTATGGCCAAAGAAATGAATATTAAAGTAATTGAAGTACCGCTCGGCAAAGATCCGGATGAATGCATTAAATCAAATCCGACCGAATGGAAAAAAGCGGTTACAGCGGCGAAGCCGATGATGCAATATTATTTTGATAAAATTTTTGCCAATCTTGATCTAAGCACTGTTGATAATCGGCGTGAGACCGCCAAAAAACTCTTGCCGACAATTTTTAAATTAGGCAATGCGATTGAAAAAGATTATTGGTTGAAAAAATTGAGTGCCAAAATAGATGTGGAGGAAAATATTTTACGCGAGACTTTGCAAAAAATGAAAGCAACCAAACAAGAAGCGGAATATAAAAAAGCACCAGATAGGGCCAGTCGAGAGATTGTCCAAACTAGGCAGGAGATGCTTTCCGAACTATTGATTGCCTTGATTTTAAAATTTCCAATTTTGTTTAGCTATGTTCTTGACCATTTGATTCCGGAGCAGATCGCCGGAGATGGAAATCAGAGGCTTTACAAGGAATTAATAATTTATTATAATAATATTACTGTCAGCTTGTTTGAAGGAGAGGCGATGGATTTTAATTATCAAGAATTGAGCAATTGGCTAAAAGAAAAGGAAATAGGACAAATTAGCGTAATAAATTCAGATGAGCTTCGTCCTCAATCAGAATTGGTAAATTTGTTGGATCGGTTAATGCTTTTGGCTGACCGTGATTTTTATAATTTTGATAACGAACAAGCAAAAAATGAAATTATAAGAATAATCGTTTTCTTGAAAAAACAATATTTAACCAACCGCATGAAAGAATTGGAAAAGCTTATTAGTGAAGCGGAAAAAAATAATGACAAAGCAAATATTGTCTCTCTAATGGAAGAATTAAAATTAATTTTTGAAGAAATCAAAGAACTTAGTTAATTTTTATTATATAATTTTCATGCCTAAAAAAAAGCAAAAAAATAAAAAGGCAAGAATAATTAAAAAGATTAAAGAAAAAATCTTTAAAAAGCCGACTCATAAGCCGGCTAAAGCTGTGAAAAAAACAGCTAAATTTAGAATTGAAAACAAAAAGAAAAAAGGAATAAAAAAATTACCACAAAAAAAAGAAATTATTGAAGAAGCAATCAGGCCATCAGAAGAAAAAAGAAGGGCTTTAATTGAGAAAGGACGTTCGCGCGGTTTTGTCACCGAAACTGAATTATTATATTTATTTCCAGAAGTGGAAGAGTATATTTTTGATTATGAAGTTTTTTTGGAAGATTTACAGAAAAAGGGCATTAGAATTATTGAAGATACCGGACAGATTTTAAATATCAACTCAAGCTTAACGGTTAAAGCGAAGGAAGAAAAGCCGAAAGGCAAAGGAAAAAACAGGGCCAAAGAACAAAGCGAGGCTGATGAAGCGCAGCTTATAGAGGATATCAAAAATATTGATTTGTCCAAATTAAGTTCGGATTCCATCCAAATGTATCTGAAAGAAATCGGCAGGGTTCCTCTGCTAACCGGCGAAGAAGAAGTTGAATTAGCCAAGAGAAAAGAAAGAGGGGACAAGGAAGCTGAGAAAAAAATAATTGAAGCAAATTTGCGCCTCGTGGTTTCCATTGCCAAAAAATTCACCGGGGTTAAGGGTTTAAGTTTATTAGATCTGATTCAAGAAGGCAATATTGGTCTATTTCGTGCCGTGGAAAAGTTTGAATATCGGAAAGGTTATAAATTTTCTACTTATGCGACTTGGTGGATAAGGCAGGCAATTACTCGAGCTTTGGCTGATCAATCTCGTACCATCCGTATTCCTGTTCATATGGTAGAGACAATCAATAAATTTACCCAGGTGCAGAGGCAGTTAATTCAGGATTTGGGACGTGAGCCGTTGCCGGAAGAAATAGCCGCTGAAATGAGCGAAGAAATTGATAAAGTTCGCCATATTATCAAAATTTCCCAGGATACAATTTCTCTGGAAACTACGGTCGGCGAAGACGAGGAAGACTCAACGTTGGAGGATTTTATTGAAGATGTCCGTAGTGTAACGCCGGATAGATCAGCCGCCTTGCAATTGCTCAAGGATTACGTGCGCGAAATCGTGGCAAATCTTTCGCCGCGCGAGCAAAAAATATTAGAAATGCGTTTTGGCTTAGTTGACGGCGTGGCTCACACCCTGGAAGAAGTTGGCCAGGAGTTTGATGTTACCCGCGAACGTATTCGCCAGATTGAAGCCAAGGCGTTAGAGCGCATTCAAAAGCACGAAGGAATAAAGAAACTTAGAGACTTTTAATAATTTTAGATTTAAGATTTTAGATTTAAGATTTGAATTGACAAAATTTTTATATTTGGATAATATATTTTTAGTGCCCCAAAGGCATTTTTAATTTAAGATTTTTGATTTTTCCTGCCTGCCGGCAGGCAGGGATTTAAGATTTTGTTCATGAATAAGGAGGAACTAAAAGAGCGCACCAAGAAGTTCTCTTTGCGTATTATTAGATTGGTTAATTCATTGCCAAATAATAAAGCTGGATACGCGATTGGCAATCAATTGATAAGGTCGGGTACTTCCGTGGGCGCTAATTATAGAGCTGTTTGCAGAGCAAAGTCAAAAGCGGATTTTATAGCCAAGCTGGGAGTGGTAATTGAAGAAGCTGATGAAACTGTTTATTGGTTGGAATTAATCATTGAGGGCGGTATATTGTCAAAAGAGTTAGTCATGCCTCTGCTACAAGAGGCAAATGAACTAACGGCAATTATGGTTGCGTCCAGAAAAACCATTTCAAATTCATAAAAATACAAAAAAATAATAAATAAAAATCTAAAATCAAAAATTATAAAAATAAAATCCTAAATCTTAAATCGTAAATCTAAAATTATTTATTCCCGGGTAGCGCAGCGGTAGCGCAGTTCGCTGTTAACGAATTGGTCGTCGGTTCGAATCCGACCCCGGGAGCCGCACTCAAAAACACTTGTATTTACAAGTGTTTTTGTATTTTGATGATTTATAGAAAATCGTACTTGACAACAATGTTAGAATGATATAACATATAAATAGTTAGAAATAATTAACAAAAAATTATGACAAAAAAACAGTATCAATATTGCCGTTTGGCAATTATCATTATATTGAGCGCGTCTATTAGTATTTCGATTACAATAAATAATTATTATCTTCCAATTATATTTACGTTAAGCGCGATGGCTGGTATGTATTATTGTCGAAAACAACTTAAGACTAAAGCAGTGCTGGCAGACGAAAGAGACTATCAAGTTGCGGGAAATGCCGCTCGCTATTCAATCTTTATTTATGGTTGGATGGGCGCTATCGGAACATTTGTTTTGATGGCAATCTCAGAAAAACAAGGTGTACTATATGCAGTAAGCCAGTATTTAGCTTTTAGCGTTTGTTTTCTTATGCTTCTTAATGCTTTTTTGTTTAAATATTTAAGCAAGAGGGAGAAATAAAATGAAAAACAATATAAAGAAAAAAAGAAATGATTTTGGTTTGACGCAACAAGAATTAGCTGACAAAGTTAGTGTCCGCAGGGAGACAATTATTTTTTTAGAAAAAGAAAAATATAATCCGTCTTTAAAATTGGCGATGGATATAGCTAAGGTTTTTAAAATAAAAGTGGATGATCTCTTTTGTGATTAATGGCCTTAGTTCGAATATCGTCCGCGACTTCGAGCAAAATAAAAAATATAGCTGATAATAGCGGTATTTTTTATTTTTTCTAAATTTGATATAATTTTAAATATGTTTTTAGATTTTGCCTTCGGAATTATAACTTCAATTTTAACAAGCTATTATTGCCAAACGGCTTTGACGCCTTTGCTTTATTATTGCGTGTTATTTTCCATTTTGCCGGATTTGGATTTTATTATTTATAAAATTTTTAAGATCAAGCAAGACAAAGGTTATAAACATCGGGATTTGTTTCACTACCCCTTGCTTTATCTGCCGCTGGGCGGATTATTATTAATATTGTTCAATAAAATTTTGTTTTGGCCTTTTTTGATAATTTCTTTTTTTCATTTCATGCACGACAGCATAATGTATGGCCGCGGCGTTAAGTGGCTGTTTCCTTTTTCCGAAAATTCTTACGCTTTTATTTATGAATATTCCCGAGTGAAGAAATGGGGATTGTGGCAATGGGTGTTTGTCTTTAATGAAAAAAATTTAGAGCAATGGGACGAAGAGCACGGCGACGAGGATTGGATCCAAAATATTTATTACGCTCATCATCCCATCGCGATTATTGAATTCGGCGCTTTCACGGTTTCTTTAATATTATTATTTTGGTATTTGGCATAATTTTTTACGTGCCGCGGTTATTGGCGAATAGATTTTTTGGAGAAGTTAAACTTATGATACCGCCATTTACGGCGGTCTTTTATATTTTTTTCTTTTTTCCCATTTCCTCTTTCAATTCATTCAGCCAGCTTATTAATAATGGATCGGTTATTTTTTTCTCGTCATAATCAATAAAATCTCTCGCCAATACGCCTTTTTCGCCGCCGTTTTCATATTCCCAGGCTTTTTGCATTGCTTGTAATTTATCCAATTGTTTAGCAATTTGCGCTTCCGGCGTTTTTCCTTCTTCAAATTCTTTCCAGAGATCAAGGATAATTTGACCTTCCGGGCCAAGCTTTGAGCAAACTATTGTTAGCGCGGTGATTTCGTTAGCATATTTATCTTGCAACATTTTTTGTCTTATATTTTTGTCAGCGTTTGCAGTTACAATGTCGCCGATTAAATTTTCCGGCCAATCATGTATTTGCAGCATACGTTTAAGTTTTTTTTCGTCCAGTTCCTTTCTGACTTGACAAACTTTATCCGCCAAAGCGACTAAGCTGTCAGAATGCTCACCGACTGTTTCCGGATTTTTTACGCCTCTTCGCACCCATCCGGTCCTCGACAGCTTGAACAAGCCGTCTACGACTTTTAAAGCTCTATCAAAAACTTCTTCTTTTATTCCAAAAATTTTTTCCATATTTTTTAAGTTTGTTGGTGTATTTGATTTTATTATAAAAGATATTTTTGTACAGGTAAATGGTTATGAATATTGTTGCCGGATAGATTATAAATATGTTCAGGCTTATTTTGTCCAACTTTGCTGCCCAAAATATGCTGGACTACACAAAGTTTACAAACGCTAAAATTATTGATAAAATAAGAGTTATTATTAAATAAGAACAATGTTTTAAAAATATGGATACCAACAAAAAGGTTTTGAAAAAGCCTTTTAATTTGTTGTTAGTAATCGGCGCCTTGGGCGTCGTTTTTGGCGATATTGGCACCTCGCCTTTATATGCTTTGAAAGAAACTTTTTTTGGCCTTCATCCTCTGGCGCGCAATGCTGATAATGTGTTGGGAGTTCTGTCTCTGATTTTTTGGACACTGATGATCGTAGTTACAATTAAATATATTTATTTGATTATGCGGGCTGACAATAAAGGCGAAGGCGGTATTTTCGCTTTGTTGGCTCTATTGCGGCAAAACGGAGTCAAAAAGATTTTGGGCTTGAGCGTGACAGTTGTAATTTTGGTGGGCGCGACTTTGCTTTACGGTGATGGCATTATTACGCCGGCGATATCTGTCTTGTCGGCCGTAGAAGGTTTCAAGGTTTTTTCGCCTAATTTTTCAAAGTTTATTGTTCCGTTGACTGTTTTGATTTTGATCGCCTTATTTTCCATTCAAAAAAAAGGTACAAGCAAGGTCGGAAAATTATTCGGTCCGATTATGATTTTATGGTTTGTGACGTTAATCTTTCTTGGCTTGCCGAAAATTATTGAATACCCCCAAGTTTTAAATGAGCTTAATCCGATTTTTGTTCTTAAATTTATATATCTACACCAGTGGTTTACTTTTTTTGTTTTGAGTTCGGTCGCGCTTTGTATTACCGGTTGCGAAGCTCTTTATGCCGACATGGGGCATTTTAATCGGCAAGTAATCACTTGGGCTTGGACAGTCTTGGTGTATCCCGCTTTGATAATCAATTATTTCGGCCAGGGCGCCTTGCTTTTGTCGGGCGCCGATATTCCGGATAATAATATTTTTTATGCATTGGCGCCACAATGGGCTTTCTTAGGCGTGGTTATTTTAGCCACTGTAGCAACTATTATTGCCAGCCAAGCTCTCATATCTGGCGTCTATTCTCTGACCAGCCAGGCGATTGGCTTGGGATTATTTCCCAAAATTAATATTATTCACACCAATCCGGACAGAGAAGGGCAGATTTATATTCCATTTATCAATAAAATTTTGGCAGTCGGCTGTATCGCCTTGGTTTTGATATTCCACTCTTCCAATGGTTTGGCCGCGGCTTATGGCATCGCGGTTACTGGCACTATGGTTATTACCACTTTGGTTTTTTATTTGATTGTCCGCTATTTGTGGAAATGGTCTTGGTGGATGATTACTTTGGTTTTTTCATTTTTGCTTATTTTTGATTTGTCTTTTTTTTCTGGGACGATGTTGAAAATTTGGCAGGGGGGCTATATCCCAATCGTAATTGCCGCTGTTCTATTTTTAATTATGTCCACTTGGGATTGGGGGAGAAAATTGTCGCACGCTGCCCGCGAATCTTTGTCCGGACTTTCAGTGGCGGAACTTGCCAAATTTAAATTCGAGGATCGTGAAAATTCAATTAACCGTTCAATCGTTGTTATGTCCTCAAGGCCAATAGCGGAAATTAACGACCGCATTCCGGCCGCTCTTAATTTTTTCTTTTCCAAATGGGGGTTGCTGATTCCCAAGCATATTATTTTTTTAAACGTGACTTTTTCAAATATGCCGCATGTAAAAAAAGAAGATAGATATAAAATTACCGTTTTTCAGGACGATGCGAAGAGGGGAAGCATTATTTCCATTCAGGCTTTTTATGGCTACATGCAAAGGCCGGATGTTAGACGATTGCTGATTGAATTGAAAGATGAAGGAAAAATCAGAATTCCTTCGGAAGCGGAAAAATGGCTGGTGCTGGTCGCCGCGGATCGATTTATTACCAGGCCGAAAAATATTTTCAAACGGTTGCGGATCAGTTTGCTGGATTTTATGGTGCGTTACGCCAAGCCGATAACCGATTATTACGGTTTGGGCTATGACAACAAGGTGGACGTGGAAATCATTAATATTTAATTAGGCGAGATAAAATTACTAATTATTTAGATTTTTTGCTATAATATAAATAACTAATAATTAATTAATTTGCATGTCCTCGCAGTTATGCCTTCGGCAGCCCCGCTACCTGCCTGCGCAGGCAGGCAAATGGGGTACATCCGAATGCGCGGGTTTGCGAAGCAAATAACTTATGAAAGGATTCAACATTAACATTGAAAAGGCGACTTTGGAAAATACAAATTTTCGCCAAGTGCTTTATACAGGCAAACACAGCCAATTAGTGCTTATGAGTTTAAAACCAAATGAGGAGATTGGCATGGAAGTGCACGAAGAAAACGACCAATTCTTTCGTTTTGAAAAAGGGCAAGGAAAATGCATTATTGACGGTAATGAGTATGAGCTTGGCGACGGCGTGGCAATAGTAGTGCCAGTTGGCGCTCAGCACAATATTATTAATACTTCCGCCACTGAAGATTTGAAACTTTATACCATTTATTCCCCGGCACATCATCAGGACGGCGTGGTTCGAGCTACAAAAGCCGAGGCAGAAGCCAACGGCCCGGAATTTGATGGCGTAACAACTGAGTAAATTTAAGATTATTTATATAAATAAAAGCAGATCAAGGTCTGCTTTTATTTTGAGAATTATTTTATATTTTTTGGTTCTTGTCATATCTTGTAATTTTTGTTATAGTTTAATCTACGTTTTTTGGTTCTAATAAATAGAACTGCATAATAACAAAATTTGTAATTTTTAATTCTAAATTTGTAATTTAAAATATGCCCGAAGAAGTAATACTTAGATTTGATGAAGTAACATTTGAATATCTGCACAAGAAGCCAATTTTGGATGAGGCCAGTTTTAGTGTGCGCAAGGGTGCTAAAATCACGCTTATGGGCCAGAATGGCGCGGGCAAAAGCACGATATTCAATTTGATTGAAAAAAAGATTGAACCAAAGAGTGGAAGAATTTCTATTACCAATAATGCGACTATTGGTACGGCTCGGCAAACTGTTGATCGCGCGGATTTTGATTTGGATGTTGAGAATTATTTTGCCAAAGCTTTTGAAATAGTGCCGGGCAATTTGAAAAGCAAAATCAGCAAGGCGATGAACGCGGTTAATCTTGATTTACCGATTGATCGGAGAGTGGGGGATTTGTCGGGCGGCCAGCAGGCCAGGTTGCTTTTGGCTTATGCCTTAATCCAGGCGCCGGATATTTTACTTTTGGATGAGCCGACTAACAATCTAGACAAAGCGGGCATTGATCATTTGATTGAATTTTTAGTAATGTACGAGAAAACCGTGATCGTGATTTCGCACGATGCCGATTTTTTGAATTGTTTTACCGAAGGCGTTATTTATCTTGACGTGTTTACGCACAAAACCGAAGTTTACGTTGGTGATTATTATTCAGTAGTTGAAGAGATAAATAGCAGAATTGAAAGAGAGATTAAGAAAAACGCTCAGTTGGAAAAACGAATTAAGGATCGCAAAGAGAAGGCAAACTTTTTCGCTTATAAAGGCGGCAAGATGCGCAAGTTGGCCAAAAAAATGCGCGATGAGACGGAAGAGCTGGAGGATAACATGGTGGAAGTGCGTCGCGAAGATAAAACTATCAAAGATTTTACTATTCCTGAACAAGACATCGTGGGAAATATAGTCACGATTAATTCTATAAAAACAATCCAAAATCACGAGCCGGTGATTAGAAAGACGGAAAAAATTTTGCGCAAAGGAACACACATGCTGGTTTCCGGTCCCAATGGAATCGGCAAAAGCACTTTTTTAAGATCGTTGGTTTCAGGGAAAAATGAAGGCGCCAAAATTTTGGACGGTGTTACTATCGGTTATTACAGCCAGGATTTTTCCACTCTTAATTTTGCCGATACGGTTTTTGATTCGCTTCATAATATTTTGGCAAATGGCATTGGCGAGCAGGAAATGCGCGCGGTGGCTGCCGGTTTTTTGATCACCGGAGATCTAATGGACAATCCCGTGGCGGCCTTGTCAGAAGGCCAAAAAGGACTCTTGTCTTTTGCTCGTTTGTTGTTAATGCGGCCGGGGCTTTTGATTCTTGACGAGCCGACTAACCATATAAATTTTAGGCATATTCCGGTGATTGCCGAAGCAATAAATAATTATAAGGGCGCTATGATTTTAGTTAGCCACATGGAAGACTTCGTAAAAGAAATAAAGATAGATGAATTTTTAGACTTAGGAAAGGTATAATATTTATTTGATAGTATTAATAGAACTCATTGCGTTTGCAAAATGAGTTTTATTTTTTTCTAAAAAATGTTAATATTATCAAAGAAGAGTTTTATTATGAAAATAACTAAAAAAATTAAAAAATTTTTTAAGATTTTAGGTCCAGGCGTAATAACCGGCGCGGCCGATGACGACCCATCCGGCATTGCCACCTATACGCAAACCGGCGCGCAGTTCGGCTATGGCCAGTTGTGGGCGGCGTTATTTACGTTCCCGCTGATGACGGCGACTCAAGAAGCCTGCGCCAGGATTGGCGCTGTCACCGGCAAGGGGATTGCCGCGGTTATCAAAGAAAACTACAGCAAAAAAATATTATATTTTGTTGTGCTTTTGGTTCTTGTGGCCAATACGATAAATATAGGCGCGAATATTGGCGCGGTAGCTGCGGCGATTCAATTGGTTATTCCCGTAAATTTCGTAGTAATTACTTTATTATTTACCGCCTTAATTTTAATACTGGAAGTATTTTTGTCTTATCGGAAATATTCCCGCGTTTTAAAATTTTTAACCCTATCGCTCTTGGCTTATCCGATTACGGTTTTTTTAGTTAAACAGCCATGGATAGAGCTGCTACGCGCTACTTTTATTCCGCATATTGAATTAAGCTTTGCTTTCTTTTTCATCATCACTGGCGTTTTAGGCACCACGATTTCGCCTTATATGTTTTTCTGGCAGGCCTCAGAAGAAGTAGAAGAAGAAAAGGCAAAGCACATGATAAAAAATGGCAAGCCAAAAATCACCAAGAGTTTTATGCGTAATCTGCGTTGGGATAATTTTTTCGGCATGCTTTTCTCCAATTTAACCACATGGTGTATTATTGTTGTGGCCGCTACTGTTCTTCATGGCAATGGAGTAACTGACGTAAAAACTGCGGCGGACGCGGCGCGCGCCCTTGAACCGCTAGTACAAACATTTCCGAACGCCGGTCTTCTTGCTAAGATTATTTTTTCCATAGGTATAATCGGATTGGGACTTTTGGCGATTCCCGTATTATCTGGCTCGGCATCTTATGCCATTTCCGAAGCATTGAGTTGGCGTGAGGGATTGAACTTGAAATTCAAACGCGCACATGGATTTTATGGCGTAATTACAATTGCCACTTTGATTGGGCTGGTAATTAATTTTGTCGGCATTGATCCGATTAAAGCCTTGATTTTTGCCGCCGTCTTCAACGGAGTCGCGGCCGTGCCTCTAATTTTTATTATCGCACGTATTGGCAGCAGTAAAAAAATAATGGGCGAATACAAAAGCAAATTTATTTCCAAAATATTGGTTTGGATTACATTTGCAGTTATGGCGTTGGCCGCAATTGCTATGTTCTTAACTATTGGCGGCGGAGGAATATAAATCTGTTTATAGAAATTAGATGAAATTCAAAAAATGCCTTAAATATGGCATTTTTTAAATAAGTTTGAAAGCAAAAAATTAAGTTGGCGTAATATAAATATAGGCATATAATAATATTAGGTGAAAAAATTCCTCTAAAATAATCAATCTGCAAAATAATTTTATTAATAAAACAGATGAAGAATTAGTTGCCTTGACCCTTGAAAATCAAGAGATTTTTGCATACTTAATTGATCGTTACCAAAGCAAATTAGCCAGATATATTAAAAGGTTAACAAACTATATTCCGGAAGAGGTAGAGGATCTGCTTCAGGATATTTTTATTAAAGTTTATAAAAATTTGAATAGCTTTGATCGGGATTTAAAATTTTCTTCCTGGATCTATCGTATCGCTCATAATGAAGTTATTAGTAATTTTCGTCAGAAGAATCGCCGTCCTCATTGTTATCCCGGCGATGATAACGAGCGAGAATTAATAAATTTAGTATCAGAAATAAATATTGAAAAAGAAATAAATAATAAATTAACCAGAGAGAGTATCAAAAAGGTGATGGACGAGCTGGATGAAAAATATAGCGAGGTGCTAATTTTAAAATATTTTGAAGAGAAAAATTACGAGGAAATGTCAGATATTTTAGAGAAACCATTAGGAACAGTCGCGACGCTTTTAAATCGCGCCAAAAAAGAATTTAAGAAAGAACTAGAAAAAAATAATATAAAAATATGAACAAAAAAAATATTAGCCAGACAGTGTTGGACAAAATAAAAGAATATCATATCAAGCCGAGACCGCGCTGGGAATTTTTGTTAAAGAATTATTTTATTTGGAGCTTGGGAGCTTTTGCTTTGATTCTGGGCGGCTTGGCGGTTTCCGTAATAATTTTTATGTTTAGCGGCGATGACTGGAGAATGTTTAATGATTTTGAAGATGGAAAGCTTAATTTTATAGTTTTATTTTTGCCTTATTTTTGGTTGCTTTTTTTGGCATTATTTATATGGCTGGTTAACTACGATATTAAGCACACAGATAGGGGGTATAAATATAATATAAAAATTATTATCTCGGCTAGTATCGGCGCGAGTATTTTTTTGGGAATAATTTTATATGCCGCCGGTATGGGCAATGCGATTGATGATGTGTTGTCCAGAAGAGCGCCTTTTTATAAACATATTGTCAATCAGCAAATTCAGTTTTGGGCAGACCCTGAGAATGGCCGTTTGATCGGCGTTATAACCTCGGTGTCTGACAAAAATTTTAATTTAACCGATCCCGAAGGAAGGATTTGGCAAGTTAACAATGAAAAAGCGCAGTTTATGTTTCCGGTGCACCTCTCAGAGGGCGAGAGGATAAAGCTAATTGGCGAGCAAATTGAAAAAGATATTTTTGAAGCATTAAAAATTATGCCAATCGGGCCGGGACGCGGCTGTTTTGAAAATATGCAGCCGGGTGGTTGCGGACATAAACCATTGCCTCCAAGAGAATTTAATTTAAGAATTCCTCTGCCAGCCGAAAGAAACTTTTTTATTGAACGTAATACTTTATAGAGAGGCCTCTTTGAGTAATTTAATATTTAACAAAAATAATTATATGGATAATAAAAAAATAATCGCAGCCGGAGCGGTTTTAACCGCGGTAATTGCGGTTATGGGAATTGCCAGCATAACTTATGCTGATACCGGCACCAGCACATTGAATAAATTTATTCCCGGTAATTGGAAAATAAATTCCGAAAAGCGCGATGCCGAGCAAAAAGCGTTTGTTAATAATGACTATGATGCATGGAAAGCGCTGGTTGGAGATAACCCAGTTACCGAGAAAATAACAAAAGATAATTTTGCCAAATTTGTCGAAGCCCACCGTCTAATGTCAGAGGGAAAGTTTCAAGAAGCAAAAGTGATATTTGACGAGCTGGGAGTTAATCCGGGAGGCGGATTCGGTAAAATGCACAACAATCGTCATGGGCCACGTTTTGAAGATAAAAACAAAGATGGATTTTGCGATTATTTAGACAAGCAATAATTCGCATCTTCCTTAGAACAATAAAACAGGTTTCTTCATTAAGAAGCCTGTTTTATTTTAAAATTAATTAAAATATGCTAAAATTAAGCCAGCTAATTATTTTAAACAAAAACTATGTCAAACTCGAAATTAGTCAAGTTCGGCTTACTCCATTCAACCTTGGCGTTAGCGTATATATTTTTGATTGCTTTATTTTTTAATAATGCTCAAAAAATGTTCGGTGACGGCAAAAACTTTTTTATTCCTATATTTATGCTTTTGCTTCTGGTGCTGTCAGTCGCGGTCATGGGCGTGCTTATTTTTGGCAAACCATTGATGCTTTATTTAGACGGCGCTAAAAAAGAGGGAGTCAAATTATTACTTTATACCATTGGTTTTTTGTTTATCATGACATTGGTGTCTTCAATAATTTTAATGATTATTAAATAAATTTTTATGAAAAAATTAATTATCATTTTGTTGATTGCCGCCAGCATTATTTTTGCGGTAATAATTTATGTAACACGCATTAACGCTTCGCAGTCTTATGTCGCTTCCGGACATCCGGAGTGGGCGCCGATTATGTGGCGCGATAACGAAAAAATAATCGGCGCTGGCCCCGATTTGGTTAAAATGATTTTTAGCGAACTGGGAATAAAAATTGATTTAATGTATACCGGCGCCTGGGACGAAGTGCAGGCCAAGGCCAAGGGCGGCGAAGTGGATGTTTTGGCAGCCGCCTACAAAACAACGGAACGGGAAACTTACATGGATTATTCAGTTCCATACACCATTGATCCGATTGCTTTATTTATAAAAAAGGGGAGTGATTTTAAATATTCCGAATGGAAAGATTTGATTGGCAAACGCGGCATCGCGACGGTGGGCGACAGCTATGGCCAGGAATTTGATGATTATATCAAAGAAAAATTAAACGTCGTTCGTGTTTCTACGGCCGCGGAAGCATTTGCTGCCGTTGTAGACGGCAAGGCAGATTATTTTGTTTATGCCCTATATTCAGGAGAAAAAGCTATTAAAGAGCAGAAGCTTGAAAATAAAATTGAAATCGCTCCAACTTATGTTGCTTCGGAAAATTTTTACATAACGATTTCAAAAAAATCGCCATTGGTTAAATATTTAGATCAAATAAACGAACTATTGGCCGAATACAAATCGGATGGAACAATAGACAGTTTGGTTGAAAAAAATAAAAAGGTAGCATATTAGTTATAAAATAATAATATGAAAAAATTTTTAATAATTTTTGGTGTCGCACTAGCGGTTTGTGTTGTTATTTTCAGTATAAGATTTTTTCTTGGCGGGCCGGAAGACGCTTGGATTTGCTCAAACGGCGAGTGGGTGAGACATGGCCAGCCAAGTTCTCCGGCGCCGACAACCGGTTGTGGTGAGAAAGAAATAGTTTGTTCAGATTATAATTTGGAAAATTGTCCAAGCAATTGCGTTGTCTGTCCGCCTTGCGCCGCTTGCAGTTCTTTGAGCTGCCAAGCTGAGGATTTTTGCAAGAGCATTGGTTTTGATAAAGATTGGTATCCAAACATGCAGAGCGCACAGAAAAAAATTACTAATTTTAATGATTGCGCCGCGGCTGGCAATCCGGTCATGGAAAGTTTTCCTCGCAAATGTAATGTCGGTGGCCAAACTTATACTGAAGAAATTAGTAATGATTCAATAAAAATAGATTACCCGCAGCCAAATCAGAAAATTTCCAGCCCCTTGAAGATCAGCGGCCAAGCGCGTGGGAATTGGTTTTTTGAAGCCAGTTTCCCGGTTGTATTAGTCAATTGGGACGGTTTAATTATCGCCGAAGGTCAGGCCAAGGCGCAGAGCGACTGGATGACGGAAAATTTTGTGCCGTTTACTGCCGAATTAACTTTTACCAAACCGGAATACAAAGATAACGGCGCTCTCATCCTTAAAAAAGATAATCCCTCAGGTCTTCCGGAAAATGCCGATTTTATAGAAATGCCAATAATTTTTGAATAAGTGTTATATAAAAAAAATAGTCCCGATATTCTCGGGACCATTTTTTATTTTATCGTGTACTTCGCGCGTATCTTCTTTGCGCCGGACGAAATTTATTTCTGTATGGATAATTAGTTCTCGGATAAAGCTTTTGCGGCTTGAAGTTGCTAACTGGCTTAAAAATAACTTCCGGGATTTGGCTGTATGAACTTTCTTCCAAATCTTTTTGAAATGAATAACGCAACAGCGCGGCAATGATTTTTTTCGGATCATGCTCCTTGATCAACTCTTTGGAAATTTTTTCAAAGTTTTTATGTTCATCGGCGGCCATGATTTGTTCAACGTCATTAATTATTTTTTCTTTTTTCTTTTTAATTACTTCCTGCACATTGGGAAGTTTGCCTTTTTTAAGCTGGGCATTAGTATTTCTTTGCATGAAAATCAGTTTGCGATATTCAAATGGAGCGATCAAATTAATGGCAGTGCCTTTCTGTCCGGCGCGTCCCGTGCGTCCGATGCGATGAACATAACAATCCGGATCTTCGGGCAGGGAATAATTGACGACGTGAGATAAATTGCTAACGCTAATGCCGCGCGCCGCGACGTCAGTCGCCACCAAAATATTAATTTTCTTTTTCTTGAATTTATCAAAAGTTTTTTCTCTTTGAGTTTGCGCGATGTCGCCATGAATACCCTCGGCCTTGTAGCCGCGATTAATCAATTGTCCGGCAACCATGTCCACTTCCGCTCTGGTGCGGCAGAATATCAAGCCGTAGAAATCCGGTTCAATGTCAATAATTCTAACAAGCGATTCAAGCTTGTGTTCGGCGTAGACTTCAAAAAATAATTGTTCAGTCAAATCAGTAGTGATTTTTTCCTGCTTCACTTGGATGAGTTCGTATTTTGTCATGTATTTTCTCACCAGTCCGAGAATTCTGCTAGGCATAGTGGCAGAGAAGAGAAGCATTCGTTTTTCTTTTGGCGTCGCGTCAATGATGGTTTCAATATCATCAATAAATCCCATGTTCAACATTTCGTCAGCCTCGTCCAAAACCAAAAATTTTAAATTATTCAAAATTAATTTTTTTCGGCGAATAAAATCATTAATTCTTCCCGGAGTGCCGACAATAATTTGTGTTCCATATCCCAGCCGAACAAGCTGATGATAAATCGCTTGGCCGCCATAGATTGGGGCGATAAGTAATTTTTTCGCGCCTTTCAATGAATTAAGCTCTTCACAAACCTGAATTGCCAGCTCGCGCGTGGGAACGATTATCAAGGCCTGCACTTGGCGTAGATTTTCATCGGTTTTTTCAATAATCGGCAAGCCAAAAGCGGCGGTCTTGCCGGTTCCGGTTTGCGCTTGTCCCACCAAATCAATTTTGTTTTCCATGAGCAAAGGAATACATCTGCTTTGAATGGGGGATGGCTCCTCAAATCCTTTTATGCGAAGCGCTTCCAGGGAATTTTCCGACAAGCCAAGATCTCTAAATTTTTTTAATTTATCCATGTTATTATTTGAGCTTGTCGTCAAAAACCCAATAAAATAGACGTTTGAAGATAGACTCTTAGTTTAAGAGGTAATCATAACACAAAATATAAAAAAAAGCAAGCCCACGCCAAAAATTGCTTTATTTTTAGCTAATGTTGAAAAAAGAGGGGAGGGATGGTAGAATAAATTTATAGAAATATAAGAATTAAAAATATTATGAATCAAACCGACAAAGACTTGCTAATATTTGAAAGGGGTTCTTTGATAACAAAAAAGAATCTGCTTGATATTATACAGAAGTTTAGACATATAACACCAGCTGGTAGTCCAGTTCAGATGCGATGCTACGATATTACAAAAGCAATTGGTATTCACGACTGGGCTCCGTTTGAAGCAATTTTAAAAACTATGTCCGAAACTGGTGCTTTTTCATTTTCAATAACTGGCGGATCTGATTATGGCATGCCCTGGGGTGATGATTTAGCCACTTTCGTGTTATCAAAAAAATTTGATGATATTTATAGAAAAATTAGTGACAGATATCACGATGTGACAATACATATCGCGGAAGGCAAAGTAGCGGCTGATAAAGTACGACAAGTCCAACCTATTTCAACTGAAAGTGAGTTGATTAAATTAGTTAAATCAAAAATTGAGGCAATTGACGAGGATTTGTTAAGGCCTGACGAACTAGAAAATATAAAACAAAAGATAGAAAATTTTTTAGACGAAAAGCTGCGGGGTGAAAGCCTACTTGCGCTCAGGTATAGGAAGTTTAGAGCTCAAACAAGGACGCTGTGGAATGATTCGAACGGCTTCGCAACCAACGGGAAAGAATATATTAATCCATATTTTAATTTTTTTGAACAATATATATCTGAAAAAAAAATCAGACAGAGGCTTGCTGATGAGGATTTGTGGGTTGAATCAGTGACGCAAGGCGATGAACAACATATTATGATTGGTAAACGCGACAACGATAGTGGTGACAAGGTGCATATAGTTATGGGGAAAACTGGAGAAATAAGAATTGACGGTAAAGATAAAGCTCCCGTAGAAGTACTTAGAAAAGCAGAATCCATATTAACAACAGCAGACGGAAAAACAATAAAAACAACCCTAGAATTTTTTAAAAATCAGAACTAAACGCAAAATACACAGCGTGCATAGCGAAATAAATGGTAGCGAACAATAATAGTCCTGCCCCGCAGTATTTAGTTTTTTTATATCTCTCTCGATCCTAATTACAGGAGAAATAAATAATTTTTAGAAAAATATGCAATTTAAAAATCATAAACAATACAGATATCAAGAATACGATTATTCTCAGGACGGAATGTATTTTATAACAATCTGCACAAATAATAAAGAAATATTTTTTGGTAATATAGTCGGCAAATATTTTAATGGGTATATTGATGGCGCGATTGTTCAAATATCGGAAATTGGCCAAATTGTGAATAAATATTGGCTAGAAATTCCCAAGCATTTTCCGAATGTTATTTTGGATGAATACATGATTATGCCAAACCACGTGCACGGAATTATACAAATAAAAAACAACAACGTAGGAACAGGGCAATGCCCTGTTCCCGTGCGTGGCAATGCGACCCAAACGGCGCAATACGCCATTACAAATGTATCGCCATCCGACAGAACAGGGCAATGCCCTGTTCCTACGCGGATTATGCGAATATCAAAATTTGGTTCGGTTACGTCGAATTCAATTTCAACCATTGTTGGGTCGTTTAAATCAATTGTTACCAAAATCGTAAATAAACAATTTCCCGAATCAGGTTTTGTCTGGCAAGCGCGATTTTATGATCGAATAATCAGAAATGAAGAAGAATTGTATGGAATTAGACAATACATAATTAATAACCCATTCAAATGGCTGGTGGATCGCGATAATCCAAAACTATCAAAATAAAATGTACCACGTTTATATTTTAAAATGCGCTGATAAAACATTTTATACGGGAATTACGAGCGATTTCGCACGGCGCGTAGAAGAACATAATTTTTCAAATCTTGGAGCGAAATATACCCGAGGTCGGCGGCCGGTGAAATTGGTGTATTCTCGCAAATTCAAGAATAAATCCAAGGCACTCCAAGAAGAATATCGCATCAAACAATTAACGAGAATTGAAAAAATTAATTTGATAAAATAAAATTTATGGGCGGAACGAACAGGGAAAATATCAGGCAGGGAATTCGCGTTTCAATTGTTCAGAAACAAGATCAGCAAACCGGAGAATTAACCGAAGGGATTGTGGCGGATATTCTCACGAATTCTCCAACGCATCCGCACGGAATAAAAGTGCGGTTGGAAACCGGCGAAGTGGGACGCGTGCAAATTATTCATTAAAATTAATAATTAACAAAAAATTATGAGTACATTACCCTTAATAGCTATCGCGGTAGTAATAATTTTATTGGGTATCGTCTTCTTGATTAATGTGAGAAAAGAGAAGCGTCCAACGGATTATTACAATTTATTTATAATCGGCGTAATTTGGACGGCGATAGGCCTGCCGTTAAAAAATTATACTCTCGGTATCCTTGGTCTGGCTTTTCTTAGCATCGGGTTAGTTAATAAAAATAAATGGAAAGCAAACCATAAAACATGGAACGATTTAAGCGCGCGGGAAAGAAAAGTGTCTTTGGGCGTTATGATCTTGATTGGCGTAATAGTTATTTTGGGGATGATTACATTTTTATTAATTAAATAATCGTATGAAACTAAATTATTTTATTGTTCCTCTCATCACTTTAATCACGGCTTTATCGGGAAGCTGGATTACAAACAGGGGAATGGCGTGGTACCAAACCATCAAATTACCAGCTATTGCGCCAGCCGGCAGTTTTATCGGCATGGTCTGGACAATTATTTTTATTCTCGCCACAATTTCCGCAATTTTATTTTGGAATAGCGGTCGAGGCGTGAATTTCAAATTGATTATCGCGCTATTTATCGCGAACGCTTTATTAAACGTTTTGTGGAGCATTCTTTTCTTCGGCTTTGGTCAGATCGGCTGGTCAATCATTGAAATGCTATTTTTAAATCTAACTAATTTAGCTTTGATTATTCTTCTTTGGCAAGGAAATTTAGCTTCCGCCGTTCTGATTATTCCATATTTTCTTTGGGTATCTTTTGCCACATATCTTACTTATTCTATCTGGGGATTAAATAAATAATTTTTCATAAAACCGCCAAAAGAGGTAAAAAAATCATGCCTCTTTTTTGCTTGATTTATTTACAAAAAGTGTTAAAATAGTAAAGTAATAATGCATCTGATTGCATTATTTTAGTATTGTTTTATTTATGACGACATTATATAGAAAATATCGGCCGCAGACATTTAAAGAAGTTGTTGGTCAGAATCATATCAAAGTAACTCTCCAAAATGAGATAAAAACAGGCAAAATTGCCCATGCTTATCTTTTTTGTGGTCCGCGCGCAGTGGGCAAGACCACCTTGGCTAGAGTTTTGGCTAAATCAATAAATTGTTTAAATAGAAAGGATGGAGATTTT
>JAQVLT010000023.1 GCA_028704015.1 Patescibacteria group bacterium
ATCATACGAGTTTGCTTATATGCATACTCGTACAGATTACCAAAACCACGACATTTATGGTATTTAAACCCTATTTGCATGTCTTTTGGCCTGCTTCGCAGTCCAATATGTGCCTGAACTTATTCAGAGCTAAAAAATAATTAACTCCTGAGTTTAATTTCCGTACATTAAATATTATTTAAAAACTTATATATTTCTTCCACTTTTTAAAAAGTTCCGCTGTCGCCACCAAATCCCAGCTATTATATTCGGCGATTTTTTTATATTCTTTCTCTTGAAATAATCGACCCACATCATCGCCGGTTATCCCAGAAGATTTCGGGCTCTTAATGCCAAAAGCGCGGCAAAAAAGATGTAAATTCGGACGCCGCCTGACAGCGCCATAAAATATCATCTGGTCCAATAAATCAATATGCTTAATTCCAAAATTTTTTGATAAATAACGATCGGCCATCAAATTGATTGTCGGCCTGATCCCGTGAACTGCAGAACGAATCATCAAAAAAGGCGCGTCAAATGACCGGCCGTTAAAACTGACAAACTCTTTATATTTTTTTGCACCCTCCCAAAAAGCCTCGAGCATTTCTTTCTCGCTTTTTACTTTAAAAGAAAAATTATCCTTGGTAAAATTCCCGACGTGTGAGTCGGGATCCCTGTGATGCGAAGCAGCAACCGGGACATCAACTAATAAATTCGGTGATTGAAAATATACTGCGCCTCTGTTTTTTATCGTGTCAAAAACGCCAATCGCCACAATTTCTCCTGTCAAAGGAGAAAAACCTAAACCCTCTTTTAAATCTTTCAAGTTGGCGTTAAATTTTCCTTCATCTTCACCTGCCTCGCGCCGAATCCAGCGGGTTAAACTATTTTGCGTAGCCTCATCAAGGTCGTCAAAACTTTCACCGATTGTTTCAATGTCAAAAATTAAAGACATAGTTTAAAAAACTAAAAATATAAAAATATAGAAACACGCCCGATAGACATCCGATGTCTTTTTTTAATTATTTTATTTTCCTATCACGCCTCTCTTCACCAGCTCAAAAAAACAACGGGCGCACGCTTCCACATCAGCCAACGCGTCATGCGCGCCGGAAAAACTCTCGCCGAATAATTTTATATGCAGTTCGTCCAGACGCGGCCATTTGTAACCATAATTTCCTGGCAACTGACAATATTCCGTAGCTTCCTCTTTTGTACAGACTCTAACAGTGTCAAATAAATTATGATCAATATTCTTCCGAAGAAATTCCGCGCCAATTATTTTTTCATCAAAACTAATATTATGCGCGATAATAATTTTTGCCTCTTCAATTGCTTGCGCGAAACGTTCAAGCACGGGGGCTAAAGACTCCCCCTCCGACAACGCCCTTTGTGTAGTGATGCCGTGTACCCTGGACGCTTGCTCAGGAATGATAAATCCTTCCGGCTTAATAATAAAATTTTCGCCGGCGATTTTTTCTTCTTGATTATTGTAAACTACCCAAGCCAGCTGAACCAAACGCGGCCAATTATTCAAATCTTCCAATGGCGCATAATAATTAAGCGGCAAACCGGTAGTTTCCGTGTCAAAAAATAAAAACATAAATAAGATAAAAATATAAAAAATAAATAATTTAAAAACTTAAAAACTATTTTGTCATTCTGGAAGAAGCCGATCACAACTGACTCGCGATATTTCTGCCCAACCGTAAACGGTTGGGCTATTTTCAGTTAAGCCCCATTAATGGGGCTTTGGGTAAAACAGCCCTGCCATTTATGGCTGGGCGCTTTTATACACTTACCTACCATCAGGCCTTTTATTCCCCTCTCTAGAGGGGATTTTATTTCGTTCCCCTCTTTGAGAGGTGAGCCGGTCGCAACCGGCTCGAGCCTGCCTGCCGGTAGGTAGGGCGTACTACTTTTTAAAGGGTTGATTATATTTGTTTAATTCTTTATACTAAAATTAACTTTATTTTACTTCATTTCCGCGAATTAAACAACATGAAAAAAAATATTTTAATCATTGGCGGGACTTCAGGACTCGGATTGGAGCTGGCCAAAATTTACAGTTCGCTGGGTGATAATGTTTTTATTACCGGACGAAAAAATCCCGGCATTACTCAACTCCAATATCTCAATTTTTCCATTACCGATGATATTAAAAACGCAATCAAACAAATTGATGATTTATTTTTACATACCGGAGAAATTGACACCCTAATTTATTCCGCCGGATTCTGCCAAGAAGGCCATATCAATGACTTTGACGACAAAGAAATTATAAAAATGATTAATGTCGGATTATCGGTTCCGGCTCTGATCGCCAAACGCCTTAAAAACAATCATGGCAAGCTTTCGGATATTATTTTTACACTTCTTGTTCCCAATATACGCCGCGTGAACTGGAACCGCTCTATGCCACGGTTAAAGCCGGGTTGGGAATGTTAGGCACCTCACTTTCGTTTGATCCCGAACTGGGAAATGTATTAGTCGCCGCGCCTTCTGGAATGCAAACTCCTTTTTGGGGCGAAGAAAGGAATACCTCGGAATATTTGGATCCGAAATGGGTAGCGGAAAGAATAATGGAATTGGCAAATGAACCGCTTAAATATTGTTATGCCAAAATTCTACGCAAACCTAATCGGGTAGAAATTATTGAAAGTAGAAAATAATATTTAATTATAAAAAATATGCAAGAAACTCCAACCAAAGAAAATAATCCTTACAGCCCGGAAAATTTAGAAAAACTTGGCTTTGAGGAACTGCAAAACACGTTTAAAATTACTTCTGAGCTAGCTAAAACCACTTTCAAACGAGTTGAAAATGGTTTTGCAAATGCCAATGGAGATGGAATATACATCAAGGAAGGGGCTGGGGGTTGGAAAATTTCAGAAATCTCTAACACGCTTAAAGATAGCCATCGTCTTGTTGCAACAGGAGATAACAAAATTTTACAAACCGGCTCTACTGATAAAGAAGAATTAATGAAAGCAATAAGAGAAATGTTAGAGGCGACGGGTAATAGAATAATTGAATAAAAAATATTCTTTTCTTATAAAAATTCCGTCCCGGTGCGACCGGGACGGAATTTTTTAGATTCTTGGATTTTTAAGTTTTTAAATTTTTAGATTCTTGGATTTTTAATTTTCTACTGCGCACAACCAGCGCTAGTGCTGTCGCCAGCTACTACGCCCGTGCCAAATCCTGCGGCCGGAGTTTCGGATGATAGAGTCTTTGAACATTCTTCCGGAGTATTGTTAAATGCCGAACAAATAGTTTTTAACAAGTTAGCGGAATCACGACTGGAACTGACTTGTCCGCCGTTAATAACCAAAGTTGGCGATCCTTGCACGCCGTATTTTTGCGCGTCATCTTTGTAAATTGCAAAGTCAGTGGAATTTACATCAATAGCATATTCTTTGGTCGCCGCCGCTACACAACTATCCATTTTTCCGGTATCAACTCCCGCCTCATTTAAGCAACTATCAGAATCACCCGCTTTAAGAAAACAATTCATATAACTAAATAATTTTCCGCTCTGTTCTTTTCCGATACAATATTGTCTTAAATTTTCTTCCGCCTCCTTGGCGCCGTGCATAGTGTAATCACAGAATTTTAATTTGAAATCAATTTTGTCTCCCAAAGCTTCCACGGCCGGAATAATGCCCTTTTCGATTTGCGTGCCGTATGGGCAATAACTCATTACAAATAATTCAACTATTGGCTTATCCGATTTAGTGGTCACGGTTGCGGTTTCTTTCTGACCGGCTACTTGAGCATTTTGGTCGGCTACTTGTTTCTCAAGTTCAGCGATATTTATAACTTGTGGGAAAAAATTTTGTCCATCTTTTGTTATATATGACTCTATATCTTGTCCGCTCCCAATATCCACTTTTAATTTATAAAGATCATTTTCTTCGGTGATTTCTTTGACTGTAACTTTTGTGCCTGCCTGAACTAAATTATCAGTAATAAATTTTTCTGCCTTTGCCTTGGCTTCTTCTGGTTTTAAAATTTGCGCTGCGGTTTTGCCTTTGAGGCTGCAGCCGGTTAAAACGAGAGAGAATAAAAGCGTTGCAATAATGATTTTTTTCATAGATTATTGAAATTAATATTAATTTAACATTTAAATTTTATCAAATTTAAATAAAAAGTCAATGGTTTATAAACAAATATCCTCTATACATTTCCAACCTTGCAAACAATAAGAATAATAACCTTTTTTTCTACAACATTCTCCTTCTTTGTAACCGCAATTTGCCCGCTTGATAAACACTTGGGTGGCGATTGTGTAACCATTTACTTCAGAAACCCCGATTCCGGATTCATCGTAGTCGGCATTCAAAATATTTTTTTTGTGGCCCGAACTCGCCATCCAGCCAGCAACTATTTCCCGGGCGATTAAATCTTCATCCAGCCAGCGCGTTTCTAATATATTTAATTCTGTTTCTTTTCCCAAAGCTGATTTTCTCTCGGCTATTTCTTTTTTAATAATTTGCATCTTTTCTTCTGTGACTTTCTTGCTTTCTATTTTTTTACTGACTCCGGAAAATATGAGTTGTTTGCTCTGACATTCGGAGCCAGATTTTGCCGCCGCGGTCTCGGTGTCGTAGCCGACAGTAAATTCCGCGCGCGGCACCAAAGCTATATTTTCCGCTGTTTTATTAAAATAATAAATATTGCGGTTTTTCAAACGGTCAGATTGATATAAACCAAAATCCAATCCTTCGTGATGAATAAAAGGAAAATCGCAACTCATTCCTATTCCAGTCAACTCTTCGTTCTCGTGCGCTAAATTTAAGCTATGTTCACGCGCGACCGCGGCTACTTCGTTATTCCATTTAAGCGGCTGAATGCCTCGTTTAACTCTTTCAATATTAACAGAACGATTGATTAATCGTTCTAAACTGGTTGAGTTTGAATAGTCAAAAGCAGAGGCAATAATTTCATTTAAATCCTTATTTTTTATCCCGGTGCCAAAAGAATTAATATTACTATAAATTTCTTTCCCGCTACCCAAAAAATATCTTTTTCCGTCAAGCGGATTTACATACCAAGCATCTCCTCCCGACTCAACTTGCAATAATATTTTTCCTTTATAACTCTTGGCAAAATTTTTATCATAACTAGCTCGTCCCCGGCTAAAAATATTATATCCCTTTTTTATTTCCTCTGAATCGTTATAACCATCTGAATCAGTGTCTGCTTTTGTCGGATTGCTTCCCAGGGAAATTTCCAAATCATCAGACAAGCCATCGCTATCAGAATCCTTGGCGGTTGACTTGGCAATTAAACCAACGGGGATTTTTGCCAAATCTTTATTGAATATGTTTGAACTAATTTCGGCAATTATCTTTGGCGTATTTTCTGAATTCCCGAGAAAATAACGAGTATAAGTTTGGGGGTCAACATACCAAATCTCGCCGCGCGATTCAACTTGCAATAAAATTCGGCCAGCTAACTTTTTTGCCAAATTATTAGTACCCGCTAAAGTTCCAGGCGTTAACGCCAAAAGAAAAAAAATAAGACAAAAAATTGTAAATATTTTTTTAAACATAACTTTAAAATTATTCTTTTGCCCAAAACTCATCGGCTTCTTTCTCCATCTTCTCTAAGCGATCATAATAATCGGGAAATTCACTGAGATGAGCTAAGGCAATTTTACCTGTTACTAAAGCATCATCGCCGGTAACATTAGTAAATTCATCTCTTAAACCATGTTCTAATTCCACGTTCATGCCGCGTTGAAATTGGCTAACATCAAATTTGTTCCATTTTATACCAAGCTGGTCGCCGATTTGTTTTGCCTCTTCGGCGCTAAATTCTTTTTTCATAATTTTAAAATTTTAAAAATCCAAGAATATAAAAAGCTAAAAAATTAAAAACCTGAAAACCTAAAATCCAGAAATTTACTAATACTGATTCGCAACTTTCAACTTTATAACTTTTTATCATCATCCGCATCCTAAAAGCTAAAACCTAACAGCTAACAGCTAATTTCCAAACACTTTTGCAATCACGTGTCCAACCTCGTGAGAGATAGCTACTACAATCAGCATAATCAACAAATGTTCTCCAATAACATGCATAGGTTTTACCATTTGCTCGCGCGCCACCTTGTAGCTTGCAAAAGAAATCAAAGCAGCCCCCCAAACAATATTAATATAAACCGCCAAGGTCAAAGGAAAAATTAAAACTGCAACAGTGAAAGACAAAGCAATAAAGAGTTTGGACAAAAATGTAAAAATAGTTGATTCCCAAATCTCTTTATTTGATTTATTATTAGTTGATTCCTCGGATAAATGCATTCCCAAAGCATCAGATAACGCGTCGGCAATCGCAATAGTAAAAATACCGCCTAAAACTACTAATTTTGAACCGGTGGTGGAATTTAACCCCACCATCAACCCGAGCGTAGTAATCACGCCTGAAGCAATACCAAAATATATACCCTTTTTTATTGATTCTTTCATAGCTCTACAAAATACAAATCAATACGAATATACAAATACTGTTATTCATGTTGTTTGTGTTTAATTACTAATTTGGCTTATACTAATTATAACATTTAGAAAATATTTGAACAATAAAAAAGGGCTTGCCAACCAACAGCAAGCCCTTGAAACACGAGACGCCTCTGACACCGTTAGGAATGGCCTGAGACATAAGTAATGGCGTCCTGGACAGTGCGGATTTTTTCCGCATCTTCGTCGGAGATTTCGATGTTAAACATTTCCTCCAAGGACATGATGAGCTCGATAAAATCCAAGGAGTCCATACCCAGATCAAAGGAAAACGATGCTCCCGGCACCACCTCGTCTGGTTCAACGCCAAATTTTTCCGATACCAACCTTTTAACCCTTCCCTCGATATAGCCCAAAGCGCCCCTCCTTTTTCGTAAAAAGAACTGAAAAAAAATACAACCGCGCCTTTCCTTGATTTAGCTTAAATTATCTTAATTTATAAAATTTGTCCAGAGGCGATTCCGTGGTATAATAACGAGTAAGCTTAATAATTAATCTCTAAATCTATGACAAAAAAATTGATTAAAAAAATGAAAGATTGTGGTTGCGGCTGTTGTTCACAAAAAGAAGAAATTTATGACGACCTGCATAAACTTGGCGATGACTTGGTATCTATGGTCAAGAATGCAAAAAACAAATATGAAAAAGCGGACAACAAAACCAAGAAAAAAGTAATGACCGGAGTTGCCGGAGCCGCCGCCCTAATCGCCGGAGCAATCGGAATAAACAAATTGCGCAATAAGAAAAAATAATTACAAAACAAAAAGCGGGCAAATATTCGCCCGCTTTTTTATTTTATAATTTTAAACTACTTTTTTTCTCGCCGCTCTCACTCGATCTGTATCGGTCAAAAACATTTTGCGTAAACGAATAGACTCGGGAGTTATTTCCAAATATTCGTCACCTTTCATTATTTCCAGACCGCGCTCCAAAGTTACTTCCAGGGGCGGAGTCAAACGAATCGCTTCGTCAGAACCGGACGCGCGCACATTGGTCAAATGCTTCCCTTTAATCGGGTTAACATTTAGATCGTTACCCTTCGCAACGTTACCGATCACCATGCCTTCATACACTTCTATATTTGGTTTGATATACAAAGAACCTCTCTCTTCCAGATTCCAGAGAGCATAAGCCAGCGCTTTGCCGGTCATCATGGAAACCATTGAACCCAATTCGCTTTTTTCAATCTCTCCGGAGTATGGCTTAAAGCCGATTACCCGAGCGCAAAGTATTCCTTCACCGCGCGTATCAACCATAAATTCACCGCGATAACCCAAGAGACCACGCGTAGGAATTTCAAAAGTCAAACGCACGCGGCTGTTTTCCGGCTTCATATTCATCATTAGCCCGCGACGCTTGGCCATCTTTTCAATTACTACTCCCGAGGCTTCACTCGGCACATCAATTATAACCTCTTCAAAAGGTTCTAACTTTCCTTCTACTGGATCATGCTTAATAATCACTGTTGGCTGAGAAACCTGCAATTCAAAACCCTCGCGCCGCATATTTTCAAGTAATATTGCAATATGCAATTCGCCACGGCCATATACTTTGAAATATTCATTGGAAGAAAAATCAACTTTTAAACCAACATTTATTTCCAATTCTTTTTCCAATCTTTCTTTGAGCTGGCGACTAGTTACAAATTTTCCTTCGCGGCCAGCAAAGGGAGAACTGTTTATTAAAAAATTTAAGGAGATTGTCGGTTCATCAATTTTAATAGCGGGCAAAGCCGGCTGTTCAGTATTTTCGCAAATTGTTTCTCCAATATAAATATCCGGAAGTCCGGCAATCATAACAATATCACCAGCCTCAGCCTCATCAACCTCTTTTCTCGCTAAACCAAAAAAAGTATAAAGCTTGGTAATTTTTCCAGTGCGTGTCTCTCCTTCTATATTTTTGACCATGACTGTTTGGCCGGTTTTTATTTTGCCTTCATAAATGCGAGCAATAGCCAAACGGCCCAAGAAATTATCATAAGCCAAATTAAACGGCTGAACCAAGGCCGGTTCAGCTGTTAGTTCTAAAGAAGAAGCCGGTTTAACTTGTTCCAAAATCACATCAAGCAAGGGATTAAGATTCTCAGAATTATCTTCCAAATTTTTCTTGGCGATTCCCCGCTTCGCAATCGCAAAAATCGTGGTAAAATCTAACTGCTCATCATTAGCGCCTAAATCCAAAAATAATTCATAAACTAATTCTTGCGCCTCCATGGGATTCGCGGCCGGCTTATCTATTTTATTTATGACCACGATCGGCTTTAAGCCTAACTCTAAAGATTTTTTCAAAACAAACTTGGTTTGCGGCATCGGCCCCTCTTGCGCATCAACTACCAAAATAACCGAATCAATTGATCGCAGAACTCGTTCTACTTCCGAACCAAAATCAGCGTGGCCCGGAGTATCCACGATATTAATTTTGGTATCTTTATAAATCACTGAGGTGTTTTTTGAATAAATTGTAATGCCGCGCTCCAATTCCAAAGCATTGGAATCCATACTAACACCTTCTCCCGCCATGCCGGTTTGACGCATCAAAGCATCGGTCAAAGTAGTTTTACCGTGATCAACGTGGGCAATAATGGCGATGTTTCTTATTTCCATAAATGTATTTTATCAATTTAATTTTCTCTCCTGGTTGTTAAAAAATTTAAGGGAAAAATAAATATAATTAAAAGCCGCTCTCCCAAAAAGGAAAGCGACATAATTGTAAATATACACTACAACATATTTTACAATTCGTCAACTTTTTAACTAAAAACATCCCAAAATTATTGGGACGTTTTTATTTTTTCACTAATATAGATATTTAAGTCTATTAAAATCTATTTCGTGGGCGATCGACGCGCATTGCTCTGTGGCAATCGCGGCAATAAACTGGTCTTGTTCCGTCTGGTTCAAAAGGCAGTTCGGTAATCGCAGCTCCGCACTTAGCGCAGGTCCAATTACCTTGTACCATTGGGCGTGGAGCAAAATTTCCTTGATCTCTCATTTGAGATTTGTTGTTGTTTTGAAGAGTTTGGCTAAAATAACCAAGTTCTGCAAAAAATACTCTTATTTAATTATGCTTTAATCTTAGCATAGATTTTAAAACTTGTCAACTCTAACTCTTCGCTTGCTCACTTTCTATAAACTTTTTTATCTCTTTGGCGGTTGTCATTAGCTGCGCCGGAAATATGATAGTGGAGTTCTTTTCTATGCTAATTTCAGCCATTGTTTGAAGATTTCTAAGTTGCAGGGCTATCGGATGCTGAGCCATAACGTCAGCCGCTTCGCCTAACTTTTGACTGGCCAAAAGCTCGCCCTCAGCCGCGATAATTTTTGATCTCTTCTCTCTTTCCGCTTCGGCTTGTTTCGCCATTGCGCGTTGCATGTTTTCCGGGAGTTCAATATCCTTGATTTCAACCAATGAAACTTTTACGCCCCAAGATTCGGTATGAGCATCTAAAACAGCTCCGATTTCTTTATTAATCGTATCACGTTCCGAGAGTACCTCATCCAACTGAAAACGACCGACAATATTTCTTACCGTAGTTTGCGCAATCTGATTAATCGCGCTCATTACGTTTTCAATCGCCACGATGCTTTTTACCGCATCAACAATCTGATAATAAGCCACGGCGGAAATATCCACTGACACATTATCTTTGGTAATAATTTTCTGCGGCGGAATCGGGAGCGTAATAATACGCAAATCGGCTTTGCGCATCCATTCAATATAGGGAATAATCCAATTCAAACCCGGTTCTTTAATACCGATAATTTTTCCCAGGCGAAACCTCACGCCCTTTTCATATTGCTGAACCACGCGCAAACCAGGCAAGATGATAAAGACAATAATGATAATGGCAATCGTGATAATTAAATCCATACAATTATTAAATTAATAAATAAAAATTCTAAGCACTAAATTCTAAATCCTAAACAAATTCAAAACTCTAATTATTTAAACTCAAAACTTTTTTTGCATAAGATTTGGACAGATTAAAACAGATTGCTGACTCTTAACAATCCTAATATCACAAATTCCTAAAAGCTAAAACCTAACAGCTATAAGCTGGCAGCTTCGCCGCTTTACACCCAAGTTACACATGCTACTTTATCACCTTCTTCTTTGAAACGCATCAGACGCACGCCTTGCGTATCGCGGCCGGTTTCGTTCACTGATTTAAACGGCAAACGGATTACCTGGCCTTTTTCAGAAATGATTATCAAATCTTTTTCCTGCATTAATTCGGCGTCCACAACGTAAGCGTTGGTAATTTTTCCAGTTTTGGCAGTAACTTTCGCAGTACGCAAGCCTGAACCGCCGCGATTCTGCAATTTGAACAAAGCAAGTGAAGTGCGTTTGCCAAAACCATGTTCCATAATTGTTACCACCTGATATTTCTTTATTTTTTCTTTGTCAGTTTTTATTACTCCCATACCCATCAAAGTATCGTCATGTTTTATTCTGATGCCGCGCACACCGGCGGCATTTCTTCCCATATCGCGAACATCTTTCTCGGCAAATCTGATAGACTGCCCGCCGGCAGTAACTAATTGAATATGATCGGTGCCGCTCGTTGGCTTGGCCCAGATCAATTTATCATCTTCTTTTATTTTTATCGCGATTAAACCGGAACGGCGCACGTTGTCAAAGGCGTCTAATTTCACTTTCTTGACCAAGCCCTTTTCAGTAGCGAAGAAAAGATAATTTGCATCAGTAATTTTATCCAAAGGAAGAATTGACGTAACTTTTTCTTCACCAAGGAGCTGAAGGAAATTTACAATTGCCGTGCCTTTGGCTGTGCGCGATGCCACCGGCACTTCATAAGCTTTCAATTGAAACACGCGGCCGCGGGTGGTAAAAAATAACATATTCCCATGCGTCATGGTCGTAAACATAAATTCCACGGTGTCTTCTTCCTTTGTGGTGAGGCCAATTACACCCTTGCCTCCTCTGGCTTGCACCTTGAAAGTATCCGGCGCCATGCGCTTGATATAGCCATCGCGAGTCATCATCACAACCGCTTCTTCGTTCGGCACCAAATCTTCCACGGAAAAATCCTTAACGCCGTGCGCCATAACTTGAGTTTTTCTTTCATCGCCAAATTTATCAACCAGGACCTTGAGCTCGTCTTTGACAATGTTTCTTATTTTGGCAACTGATTTCAAAATCGCTTCCAACTCTTTTATTAATTTCATTTTTTCTTTATGTTCTTCTTCAATCTTTAACTGCTCTAAGTTGGCCAAGCTTTGCAGTCTCATTTCCAAAATCGCTACGGCTTGACGTTCGGTTAATTTGAAACGCTTCATTAAATTTACGCGAGCAATGTCTTTGTCTTTTGACGCTTTAATAGTTTTGATCACTGCGTCAATATTTTTGAGAGCTATCAATAGTCCCTCCAAAATATGCGCGCGTTCCTTGGCCTTGTCCAAATCAAACTGCGTTCGGCGTCTAACCACCACTTCACGGTGTTTAATATATTCCTCCAAAACCATTTTTAAAGTGAGAACTTTTGGCTGTATTCCATCCACGAGCGCAAGCATATTGACATGAAAAGTTTCCTGCAATTGAGTAAGCTTGAACAAACTATTTAAAATCTTTTTGGGATAAGAATCTTTTTTTAAATCAATAACCACTCGCACGCCGTCTTTATCCGACTCATCGCGGAGAT
>JAQVLT010000024.1 GCA_028704015.1 Patescibacteria group bacterium
GAATTTATTGCAGAGGTAGTTGAGAAAGTAAAAAGCAAAAAATAAGAAAAGAAACTCAGCCTTCAAATAGAAGCTGAGTTTCTGTTTTTTTGAAATTATATTTTTATTATTGCGTTAAGCATAATTTTTTGCTATTCTAATATTAGAGAAAATCACTGTGCAAAACTAGCAGGTAATATGATTATTAAGTTTGGAAACAATTTTTATAGAAATTTAAGGCGCCAATTTTTTGAAAGACAATTTTGCTTTTCTAATTTTTGGCACTTAAATCGCAGAAGTAAAGATAAAATAAATTTATTTTTTATTTTTCAAGCAAAAAATGATTAAAAATAAAAGCCGCCACTTTGGCGGTTTTTTGTATTACTACGATGACAATTTACGAAAAATTTAAAATAACAGCGGACAAAAATGGAAATAGAAATGCGGTCCTTTGGAAAGAAAAAGGCGCTTGGCAATCTTATAGTTATAGCGAATTTTTTAACCAAGTTAATAAGATCGCTTCCGGCTTGATTAAACTTGGCGTGGAAAAAGAAGATAAAATTGCTTTGTTAAGCGAAAACCGCTGGGAATGGCTGGCAACAGATTTGGCAATAAACAAAATTGGCGCTATTAGCGTCCCTATTCACGCTGTTTCTAATGCTGATACCATAGAATATATTTTAAAAGATTCGGAAGCCAGTTATTTATTTGTAAGCGAAAATTTATACAAAAAACACTTAACGTTTTTGGAGACAGGCATTGATCTGGATGAAATTATAATTTTATCCAACGGAGAAGATTCGGCTATAAAAAATGTTTTATATTTTAAAGATATTTTAAATTATGCGGCAGCTAATAGTAATTTTGTTGGTGAGGATGGAGACGTCGCCAGTATAATTTATACTTCCGGCACAACCGGCGAGCCAAAGGGCGTGATGCTCTCTAACAAAAATTTTTTTTTCGATGTAAATGCGGTTAGCGAGAGAATTAAGGTTTACCCCGAAGATATTTTTCTTTCCTTCTTGCCATTGTCACATGTTTTGGAGAGAACTGGCGGGAGTTATTTGCCAATGATAAAAGGCGCATCTATCGCTTATGCGGAGAGCATAAAAAAATTAGCGGATAATTTGGTTGAAATTAAACCGACGATCTTGGTAAGCGTACCAAAAATTTTTGAAAAAATGTATGAAAAAATATTTGCCAACATCAAAGAGAAAAGACTATTTGTTAAAAAAATGTTTTTTTGGGCATTGAGACAGAAAAATAAAAGTTTTTCTAAACAAATTGCCGATTTTATCATTTTAAAGAAAATAAGAAAGAAAGTTTTTGGTGGCCGCTTGCGTATAGCGGTTTCCGGCGGAGCAAGCATTAACGAAAAAATTCTCAGATTTTTTACCAATATCGGTGTGAAGATTATTGAAGGTTACGGCCTTACCGAAACTGCGCCGATTATCTGCGTAAATAGTTTGGAGAATAATAAAATCGGCACTGTCGGGATGCCGCTGAATGATATAGCGGTAAAAATTTCCGCTGAAAAAGAGATTCTAGTTAAAGGCGACAATATTACTCAAGGGTATTGGCGAAAAGAAGAAATGACAAAAGAAACTTTTGATAGCGATGGCTGGTTTAAAACCGGAGATATGGGATTTTTGGATCGCGATAATTTTTTAACGATTATCGGCAGAAAAAAGGAGATTATCGTAACGACTAACGGGAAAAATATTGCTCCGGAAAAAATTGAAGGCATAATAAACCTAAGTCCTTATATTGAGCAATCTTTGATTGTCGGCCATCGGAGACAATTTCTTGCGTCTTTAATCGTGCCCGATTTTAAATCAATAGAAGAAAAATTTGGTAAAGTTGACAGTAAGCTGGCCCGAGAAATTATTGAAGGAGAAATAGAAAAAATAAATCGTCAGCTTGAGCACCATGAAAAAATTGCTAAAATAAAAATTTTAGACAAACAATTTACTATTGAAGCAGGGGAGTTGACGCCTACTCTTAAAGTCCGCAGAAAAATAATTGAGACCAAATTTCATGATATAATTAATGGTATTTATAGCGAATTTTAGAATATTTCTTTTGGTATAAATTGACATTTTAAGTAAAAGGTGATATATTAAAACAAGATTTATTCTTGTTTTAATTTTTATGGGATTATTTGAAGATGTTAATAAAATTAACATAGAATTAAAAGAATTATTAGAATATAACGGTTCAAACGGAACCGGTATTTTATTTTTGAATGGCTTTGGCAGTTCAGTCGGACAAATTGAATTTTTTCTCAAATATTTAGCGCACAAAGATTATTCTATCGCTTGTCCGGTAATCAAGGGATACAGCCGATTTGACGACAAAGAGGAAAAAAATAATTTTGATCCGGAAAAATGGCTTTTGGAAGTAAGGAGAGCGCTTAAGAAACTGGAAGAGAGAGTGGATAAAGTAATAATCATCGGAGTTTCTTTTGGCGGTAATATTGCTATTACTTTGGCTGGCGAGGGGAGCAAAAAATTGCGCGGCGTGGTAACATTAGAAGCGCCGATATTTTTTAGATTAAGAATTTCATTTTTGCTTGCTGTTTTAAGGCCGATATTGGATTTATTTGGTATTAGTTTTATAAGAAAAAATGCTATTATATATAGACGGGGATACAAAAACGACGGCCATTCCGCGCTTTGGATACCAATTAAAGCGGTTGGGAGAATATTTGATTATATTCGTTTCCGCAATCGCCAAGAAATCAAAAAAATTACCGCGCCGATAATGATTGCGCAGGCGAGAAAAAGCGATCTTATAAGTTCGCGTTGCGCAGATTATATTTTTGCAAACGTTAAATCAAATATTAAAGAGATATTTTATCTTCCGGTAAACAATCACGATCTTAACTTGATGGATGAAGAAGGTAGAATTTTAATGATTGAAAAGATACAAAAATTTATTGAACAAAACGCCTAATATTTTTTGACTTTTTTTTTATTAAAAATAAAAATCTGCGTAAATTCGCAGGTTTTTTTGACTTTAATATAATTCTACGATATATTTTAGATATGGAAATACCAATTTATATACAAAATATTATTAAAAAATTAGAGAAAGCTGGCTTTGAAGCCTTTATCGTGGGCGGCTGTGTGCGTGATTTATTAATGGGGTGCGATCCCAAGGATTGGGATATAACCACTAATGCTCGGCCCGAACAAATTTTAAAAGTTTTTCCGGAAGGAAAGTATGAAAATAAATTTGGTACGGTGCTGGTGCCATTAAGACAAGAAGGTGATGAGAAAGAAAATGTTGAAGTTGTTGAAATTACTACTTATCGAAGTGAACATGGCTATAGCGACAGAAGGCATCCGGACGAGGTGATATTTGAAGATAATTTAGAAAAAGATCTTTCTAGAAGAGACTTTACAATAAATGCGATGGCGGCTGGCCACATAACACATAACATAGAACACATAACAAAAGAAAGTAAACAGAACTTACTAGGTGATACGTGTTATGTGCTCGTTGACCTATTTGGCGGCGAGAAGGATTTGCAGAAAAGAATTATTCGGGCGGTAGGGGAGCCGATTGATAGATTTAAGGAAGATGCCCTGCGGATGATGCGGGCGATAAGATTTTCTTCTCAGCTCGGTTTTTCCATTGAACCAAAAACAGAGAGGGGAATTATTAATTTGGCAGGCAGCATTAAATTTATCGCCAACGAAAGAATAAGGGATGAGTTGGTAAAAATTTTAAAATCAGATCGCGCTTATGAGGGGATAATGTATTTGCATAATACAAAATTATTGCAATATATTTTGCCGGAATTAGAGCGCGGGGCGGAACAAAAACAAGCGCGGCACCATATTTATAATGTTTTTGAACATTCGGTTTTGTCGTTAAAATATTGTCCAAACAAAGATTGGCGCGTGCGTTTTGCCGCGCTTCTGCATGATGTTGCCAAGCCGCAGACCGCGAAAATTATAGATGGAATCACCACTTTTTATAACCACGAATATTTAGGAGCGAAAATGGTTTTAAAAATAATGCAAAGGTTGCATTTTTCCAACCAGGATGCAGAAAAGATTTCTGTTTTGATTCGCAATCACATGTTTTATTATAACGTTGATGAGGTGACTGCCAGTTCGGTTAGGCGTTTAATTGTTAAGGTGGGTAAGGAAAATTTGCAGGATTTGATAGATTTACGCGTGGCCGACCGTCTTGGTTCAGGCGTGCCCAAGGCTAAGCCGTACAAATTGCGCCACTTGGAGTATATGATGGAAAAAGTGCAAAATGACCCGGTTTCCGTGAAAATGCTTAAGGTAAATGGTGAAGACATCATGAAGACCCTAAAAATCGCTCCAGGCCCTAAAATCGGGGCAATTTTGGACGTTCTGTTGTCGGAAGTAATAGAAGATCCGGAGCTTAATAATAAAAAATATTTAAATCAAAGAATGAAAGAATTAAGCGAATTGAATTTGACTGAATTGCGAGCGAAGGCTAAGAATGTTATTGAAGAAAAAAGGGAAGCGGAAGATAAAAAGATAAAAGAAGAGTATTGGGTTAAATAAGATATTGTATTGCATATTTTGCATTTCGCGTCTGTTTAGTTGTATATAAGTTTAATCTTTTATGAGTAAGTCAAAAGTTTATTTTGTAAAATTAAATGAGTTAAATAAAATTAAAGATTTGCTGCCGTCTTTTGACAAGCCGTTGGGTGTAAAAGTACATTTCGGCGAGAGAGGAAATATCAGTTTTGTGCCTGCTGTCTATATTAAGCAGATTGTGGAAATGATTAATGAGCCAACGTTAATTGAAACAAGTGTTTTATATAAAAGCGCGCGGCGCACAGCTATCGGCCACAAAGAATTGGCTATTGAACATGGTTTTGATTTTGCGCCGGTTGATTTTTTGGATGGTGAGTTTGGCGATGATTTTATGCAAGTGGATATCAAGGGAAAGCATTTCCAAAAAGCGTATTTAGGAAAAGGATTAGAAAAATATAAAAGTTTATTAGTTATTTCGCATTTCAAAGGGCATGAAATGTGCGGTTTTGGCGGCGCATTAAAAAATTTGGGCATGGGTTTGGCGTCTCGTCGCGGAAAATTAGCCCAACATTCCTCCATTAAGCATGAGGCAAACAAAACGAAATGCGTTGGGTGCGGTTTGTGTGTAAATGACTGTCCGGTGAATGCGATATTTTTTGATAGTGAAAACAAGGCCGAAATAAACAAAGACATTTGCATAAGCTGCTCAAAATGTATTTCAGTTTGTCCGCAAGAAGCAATAAGAATTCCTTGGAAAAGCATTGGCAGAGAAGAATTGCAAGAGAGAGTCGCGGAATATGCTTCTGCCGGCGCACAAGACAGAAATTGTTTTTTTATTAATTTTGTAATAAATATTGTTCATAATTGCGATTGTAATAATGAACCAATGGAAAAGATTACTGCCGACGTCGGCGTTTTGGTTTCTGATAATCCGGTGGCGATTGATCAAGCGTCTTATGATTTGGTTTTGAAACAATTCCCTGATTTTATAAATCATGAAAGTGAGTACCAGCTAAAACACACGGAAGAATTGGGTTTGGGTTCACGGCAGTATGAATTAATCAATATTTAAATGGGCTTATAGTAAAATGGTATTACGCGGCATTCGCATTGCTGAGGTGGGAGTTCGATTCTCCCTAAGTCCACATTAAAATAATTTTAAATATCAAATTTTAAATTTTAAATCAATTTTAAATGATAAAATGATAAATTAAGCAGTCTCGTAGTGGTAATAATTTAAAATTGAAAATTTAGTAATTTGTCATTCAATTAAAATTTATAATTTAAAATTTTCGTCCTATGCTAAACAAAATTGAACAAACCGCGGAGCGAACAAAGCAATTTAGAAACAATCTTTGGGAATTTTTAAAAGAGTATTCAGTAATCGGTCTGGCAATCGGTATGGTTGTCGGTCAAATTACTAAAGATCTGGTTGATTCTATTGTCAAAGGAATTTTGACGCCAATTATTAATTTGGTGATTCCCGGGGAGGAAGCAAATAATTTAGTTTTGACAATCGGTCAAACTAATTTTGATTTTGCGCCTATTATCAGTGCTTTGTTAACTTTTATTATCGTATTAATTGCTCTGTATGTTTTGGTGAAAAAAATATTGAAAGCAGAGAAAGAGCCAAAAGAAAAAAATTAAATTTCCAGGCGTACTTGACAAATAATTTTAAAAACCCTTATTTTCCTTGGTATTTTTTTGATTTTGATGTATAATGTTTATAGCTAAGCTAGTTGACTTTTAGAGATTGTGGATAATGATTAGAATAATTAATAAATATTTAACAGTTTATTTTTTATTTTTATAATCACTATCCGCAAATTTAGACGTTAATTTAGCCAAAATTATTAATTAATTAATAAAAAACTATGGCAAAAATGACCAAATCTCAAATTTTAGCCGCTTTAGCCGAAAAGTCCGGCGTAAGCAAGAAAGATGTCGCCACTTTGTTGGACGAAATGGTTACCTTGGCTTACAAAGAAGTTAAGTCAAGCGGCCAATTCGTAGTCCCAGGTATCGGTAAATTAGTAAAAGTAAACCGCAAAGAAAGAATGGGCAGAAATCCAGCTACTGGCGAATCAATAAAGATTCCAGCAAAAACAGTAGTAAAATTCCGTGTTGCCAAAGCAGCAAAAGAAGCATTAGCTTAAACCTCAAATATTAAAAAATCCCTCCTTAAAACGGAGGGATTTTTGTATTTATTATTTTGTTAAAATATTATAGTTGTTATTAGATATTCCAATACCCAGATTTCTCATAACCCAGAAAGCGTTAGCGGGGGAGTACATGTAATATCTTTTGTAATCGGCCGGGTTCACATACCACGCTTCACCGCGTGATTCAACTTGTAAAAATATTTTCCCCGCCTGTTTTTTTGCGAAAATCAGATCTGTGCTGGCAGTTTCAGTGGCATCGCCACTTTGGATTTTATTCAAATCAAGGTTGGTAATGCCGATTCCCAGTTGGCGAATAATTTGAAAAGCATCATCAGGTTTGCCTAAATAATACATTTCTTGCTTGGCAGGACTAATATAATAAGCCTCACCCTTGGATTCAACTTTTAGAATTATTTTTCCTTTCAATTTTTGGTATAAAGTATAATTTTTTATAGTTATGGGGGCGATTGTTTGTGTTGTTGCTGCCTGAATTGTTGAGCTTGAATTATCGGAAGTAGCAGGCGAGCTTGTTGCTAGCGCTTTAATCTCAAAAGTCTTTAAGCTGGAAGTAGCATAAGTGTTAACTGTGCTTTTGGTTACTGTGTAGTAATTATAAATTCCGGTTTTAAGATTAGTTAATGTTATGTCGTGAGTGGTGGAGGCGACGTCGGAACTTTTCTTTGAATATAAGGCATCGCCTGAGTGTTTGTAATAAACGTTTGCGCTTGATAAAAGATTGGCAGACCATTTAATTTCGGCGGTTTTTGACTCATTATTAATAATATTCTGTTCATTGGTTATAACTAAATTATTATTTTCCGGCGTTTTAACATAAAGATAATTTGTCCCTACGGTTACGGTATTATTAATGCTTATAGCCCGAAAATAATAATCATTATTTGGAAGCAAATCATTAATGGACAGCGCATGGCTGGTTTTGGCGCTTCCGCCCTCGGTTCTTTCAATGTCCCAGCTATTTAGACCTTGGTGGTAGCCGATTTTTCCGGATGTTTTTTCTGAAGTATCCCAGTAAAAAGCGATAGAAGAAGAGCTAATTAAATCATAACGAAAATTAGAAATAGTGAAAGCGTCGCGCGCAGTATAGTCGGAATAAATTGTCTCTCTGGTTGTGGTTGCATTATTATTTTTGTTCTGTTCACTGATTTTTGCATACTTATCAAAGCTGAAAGCGAGATCGTAAGCATTGGCATTAGTGAATTTTCCTTCATAAGTATAGGTTAGATATTCGTTTTGGTCCAAGGGGTTGCTTATGGAAGGCAGAGCATCGGAATATTTAATGGTTTCTTGAAAACTGCCAAAGTTATAATTAATATCGTCAAATGTTAATCCATCGCTTGACACTAAGCCGTTTGGGCCGGAATTTTTTAATTTTATTTTTATTTTTGCGCTTTCAAAAATTACCGGCTTTTCGGGAGTTATTTCAAACGAATCAATAAACAAATCAAGATTACCTTTTGCTGAAACGTAAACATTTTTGGTAGAAGCATTGTTAGTAATACTATTTTCTAATAATTCATTCAAGGTATCAACTTCAAAGGACAAAGTTTTTGTTCCGGTGGCGGTAAATTTGCCATAAAAAATGTAATAAAGAAATCCGCCCGGAACAATCGGCGAAGAAATCGTTGGATTAGGCACTGTATAATTTTCAATATTAAAATTAGGAAAATTATATTTATAATTGTTTAATCCCTTGGTAGTATAAAGATTGTATGTGCCATTGTTTTTTATTTTTATTTTGATGCTTGTGTCTTGATCCACGCTTGGATTTGTCGGTAGAATTTCTATGGATTCTATTTTCAAATCCTGGTATGTTTCCGCGTTAGCATGGGTCGGAATTAGAGAGAAAAATAATAACAGAAGAAGAAATTTAAATTTTATATTCATATTTTTATTGTTTAATCTCGCCAATTCTTTTTAAATAACGTTCTTTGTAAGTTTGCAAAAAATTAGTATCAATCACCCTTGCCAGGCCGTCATCATAGAGCGCGATAATTTCTTCCTTGGTTTTGTTCATATAATTTTCATATAAATTGGCCAGGGCAACATAATAGGAGGCATTTCCAGGAGTCAAGGAAATCGCTTCTTTATAGTATTCTTCTGCTAGTGTGTAATTTTTTAAATTTATTGCCATGTCAGCGGCATTCATCATTAGAATTGTATTTTTGCGCCGAGTGATATTTAGGCCCGTTTCATAAGTATCCAATGCTTTTTTATAGAAATAATCAGTGTCATTTAACTTGCGGTCATTGGCGCGATCAGCCAGACTTTTCCAGGCCAAGCCCAAAGAAAAATAATTTTCAATTTTTGTTTCGTCTTCTTTTAGCTTGTTATTTTCTTTTATAATATCATCAGTGAATTCAGCCAATTCAGGATAATCTTTTTTTATCTGGTTTAATTTGTTATTTTCGTTCTGGGCGCTTGATAAAAAATACCAAGCCGAGCCGCCAATAGCCAAAATAGCGATTGCCGCGATTATTGAAAATGTAATTTTTTTCTTGGTCATATTATTAAATTTAATTAATTAAATTCGGGTCTACTCCATTTTGTTTTAGGAAATTTTTTGCTTCTTCTTTTAAGCTTGGTTCTAGGGTAACCGCTATTTTTATATTTTCCAGCATTTTTTCTTTGTCGCCGGATGCGGCATAAGTAGCGGCGAGATTCGCGTAAAATTTTGGGCTCTCGGGATATTCTATGATTAATTGATTGTATATTTTTATAATTTTGTCGTATTGTTTTTGCTCGGCGTATAAGTTGACCAGATAAAAAACATTATTAATACTCAAATTTTTAGCAAACGCGAAACCTTTTTCCAGCTCTTCAATACCGCGTTCTTTTTCTCCGGCTTCAACTAAAGCCAGTCCGAGGAACCAGTGCGCTTCACCGTAATCCATGTTTGTTTTCTGTATTTCTTCAAGCAGTTTGACGCCTTCTTCCAGCTTTCCTTCAAGCAGATAAGTTTTTGCCAACGTCAATCCGACGTTTTGTCGAGTTTGATTTATATTGTAAGCTTCTTTTAACAATTCCTCGGATCTTTGATAATATTTTTTGTCGCTATATTCACCCAAGAAAGTATACAGTTGACCTCCCCAGAAGCGCATCAAATAAGAAGTTGGATATTTTTTGATATTGTTTTCAAAAATTTCAATCAATTGCGGCGATACCGAATCCAGGGTTTTCTTGTCCAGAAGCCCTTTGGCGTCAAGAATGGATAAATCTTTTGTTAATATGACTGCGCTTTCCCACAAGAACGGAACTTTGGCGCTTAGCGCTTTGGGCGCGTTTTTTTGCCACAGATATAGAGATTCAATCTCCGCGGCATCTCGCGTGTCGCCCAGCGCGACGGAAGCCTTGTAAAATGAAATATTTTTGTAAACGCACAAAGGCAAAATTACCAGCGAAACTAGTAGCAATATATTGGAGGCGATAATAAATATTTTGTTGTTAAATAGCTTATTGTTAGAATTATTTATTTCTATTGGCGTTTCTTGCTCGCGGCAGAAAGCAATAAAAGCTAATAGCGATAGCCACAGCATTAGAGAATTGGAAGTTTCAAAAGCAAAAGATCCTTGAATAATGTAAGCGGCAACCGCCCCTGTCAAAATAACGAAAAATAATAAGTTTTTTTCGTCGGAAGATCGTTTTGCATTTTTTATCAAATAATAAAAAGCGAAAAATATTATACATAAATATACGGAAAAACCAACAATGCCCATAGTGCTTAAAACTTCCAGCGGGTAGCTATGCGGTTTGTCCCAGGTAGTTTCCGCAAAAGAATATTTCAGAAAATCCGGGTTGTAATGCTTGTCAAAAGCGTCTTGAAAATTTTCCGGACCCCAGCCAAATAGCGGTTTGTCTTGCCAGGATTTTAAAGCGATTTGCCAAGCCATTAGACGAGTATTAGCGGTAGTGACTTGAAAATTTATTTCAAATAATTGAGAGACGGCCGGCAGATTTGATTTTAAATAATCGCTTTTTCTGTTAAACAAATAAATTCCCGCAAAGGCGATAAAAAATATCAAGACAATTGAAGCGGTAATAATTTTATTTTTTTTGTTCTTGGAAAAAAGTAAATACAAAAAGACAGACAACAAAACCCCGGCGATTAATCCCAAAAACGCGCCTCTTGTCTGCGCCAGCAAAAAGCCGGATAAATTAAATAGAGCGGCGATTAATAATAATATTTTCCATTTTTTTTCTTTGGTTATCGCAAGAAGCGCGAAGGTTATAAGAAGCGGGATTATCAAGTAGCTTGCAAAAAAAATAGGATTGCCTATCAAACCGGAGATGCGATAACTTTTGCCGATGATATTTTCAAATATATTTAAATGCGGCACGAAAATAGCCGCGAAAGAAGAGATAAGGCTTATGGTAATAGCAGCTAAACCGTATTTTAGCCAATCTCTTTTCTCTGACAAAAAAGTTCGCAGAAGAAAATAATAAATTGTAAAATTAACCCAAGTAAAAATTCCTTGCGCGCGCGACTCTTCTCCCCAGAAACTGCGATTAAAATTAACGCCCAAGATAGCGGAAATTATCTGGAGTAGGGGAAAAGCAAGAATTAAATAATCTAGTTTTGTCAGTTTGGGTAATTTTTTTTCTTTATTTAAACTAAAATAAATAATCGCGAGAAATAATAAAATTTCCACGAGAATTTGGAAAAGCACAGTTTTGCCAAAATGCCACGGATACATTGTCCGTGAAGTAAAAATAAGCGGCAACAGCAGAGCGAAATATAAGCCGAATTTTATAATTTTATTGAGAATATTCATGGTTTAATTTTACCATTTATTTTGAAAAAAACAAAACCCCGGC
>JAQVLT010000001.1 GCA_028704015.1 Patescibacteria group bacterium
CAATTTCGCGTATTCCGAGTTCCGCGATGTCGCGAGCGTGAGCGAGCGACTGAGCGGGACGAGGAAGGATTCCGAAGCCGTTCCGCCGAAAAGGAGCGAGCGTAAGCGAGCGATTTCGGCGGAACGTGTTATATCTGAACTTATTGTTTTAATTCTCAAATCCCTGCCTCGTCGTCAGGCAAATTAAATCATAATTCTTGATCGTCAACTGTCAAAAGTCAATTGTCAATTGTTATCTAGCAACTCTAAACACCTCTTCCACGCTCGTCTCTCCTTCCAGCGCTTTCAAGATGCCATCTTGAAGCATGAGCACGGAACCTTGTTTAATGGCGGCCTGCTCAATGTCAAAATCAGTGACCATTTCACCTTGAATTAACTTCTGCATTTCCGGAGTCATGTCAATCACTTCATAAATTCCGATTCTTCCCTTGTAGCCGATGCCGTTGCACTCCGGACAACCTTGTCCGCGATAAAACTTTAGCTCTTCCGGGATTTTTATGTCAACTGATTTATTAATCTGATTTAAAATTTCTTTTACTTCCGCCAGTATCTCCGGAGATAATTTTTCTTCAACTTTACAATGTTCACAAATTCGGCGCACCAATCTCTGACCGATTGATGTTTCCAGAGAGCTGGCAAGCATCTGTCGTTCCACGCCTAAACCCACAAAACGAGCAATCGCGCCCGCGGCGCTGTTAGCGTGAATCGTAGACAAAACCAAGTGTCCGGTCATAGCCGCCTCAATTGCCACCTTAGCGGTCTCAGAATCGCGAATTTCGCCTACCATGACTACGTTTGGGTTCTGTCTGAGAAGCGAACGCATAGCGGCGGCGAAAGTATACCCCTTCTCCGTATCAATCTGTGTCTGCATAATTCCTTCCAAATGATATTCAATCGGATCTTCAATGGTAATAACTTTTACATCCGGCTTATTTAATTTATTCAAAATACTATAAAGCGTAGTGGTTTTTCCTGATCCTGTCGGGCCGGTATTAATAATAATCCCCTTAGTCTTGCCAATTGATTTATTTATCGACTTCAAAGTATACGGCCGCATTCCCAAATCTTCCATTTTTAAAGACACAGCCTGCGAGGAAAGCAAGCGAATAACTACGGTTTCACCATAACCGCCGGAAATTATAGAAACGCGGGAATCCATTTTTGTTTTATCAACATAAATCGCGAAACGTCCATCCCAAGTAGCTTTTTTCACGTTCGTGGGAAAACCAGCCAGAATTTTGATGTTAGCTAATAACTGTAAATAATGTTCCTCGGAAAGCGAAGCGATATCATGGAGAATCCCATCAATGCGATAACGAATTTTTACTCCGCCCTCAATCGGTTCAATATGAATATCGCCGGCATTAATTTTTAAGGCCGTGCCTAAAATTATATTAATCATTTCTTTGATAGGAGCTTCTTTGATCGCCGCGCCTAATTTGGTTAAATCTTTCGCCAACTCCTCGGCTTTGGCCATATTCTCAGCTTTCAATTTTATACCGCGGCCGATAGTCTGGGACACTACAATATCATAAAGCGCGTCAATGTAATCAAACTTGCCGATGACGCGATAAACCTCTTCCAAGCTGGTAATGCCGGTCATGGCTTTAAGCACTCCGTCTTGAAGCATGGAGAGCATGCCGTTCTCAATCGCTTGGGCTAAAATTTTAAACGCCGGCGCGCCTTCGTTAACGATATTTTTAATATCATCGGTCATGATGAATATTTCAAATATTCCTACTCTATCTTTGTAGCCGATGCCGCCGCATTGGTCGCAACCATCTCCGGCTTTGTACATTTTTGGCAATTCTACCGGCACTTCCACGCCAGATTTTGGAGAAATCACAGCTAATATTTTCTTTACCTGTTCATCCTCTTCTTCGGTTAGTTTGTGCTCAACTCGACAATGCGGGCAAAGTTGTCGCACTAGCCGTTGCGCGATAACCGCATTAATTGAAGGCGTAAGAAAATACGGCTTGACTCCCATTTCAATCATACGCGGAATAACTCCCGAAGAATCATTAGTATGAAGACTGGTTAAAACCAAATGGCCAGTGAGACTCGCCTGCACCGCAATTTCCGCAGTTTCAATATCACGAATTTCGCCCACCATTACTATGTCCGGATCCTGCCGCAAAATTGATTTTAAGCCGTTTGCAAAAGTATAATTTTTGCCCGCATCAACCTGACTCTGATTAATGCCTTTCAATTCATATTCAATCGGATCTTCAATCGTAACGATCTTTGCTCCGGGACGATTTAATTCATTGAGCACGGCGTAAATCGTGGTGGTCTTGCCTGCGCCAGAAGGACCGGCGGTAATAATCATGCCGTTCGGCTTTTTGATTTCTCTTTCCAGAATCTGCAAAGTCTGCGGCCTAATGCCTAATTTGCCAAAAGGAATACCAAGCAAGCTGGGACGCAAAAGACGCATGACAACGCTTTCGCCAAAAGCAGTTGGCAAAAAAGAAACGCGTACCTCTATTTTCTCACTGGATAAATAAATAGAAAAACGTCCATCTTGCGGTTTACCGGCAACATTTATTTTTACCTGGGAAAGAAGTTTCAAGCGGGAAATTATTTTTTTCCATTTATCTCTTTCCAAAACCGCTGCTTCCTGCAAAACTCCGTCAATACGTAAACGTATTACAATGCCTTTTTCCTCCGCTTCAATATGCACGTCGCTTGCTTTAACCTTCATGGCGGTTGACAACACCAAGGCAATAATTTCGGAAACATTTACTTTATTGATTTTTTCGCTTAAACTGCGAAAATCTTTGATATCGCCTTCAAATTTCTTTAAATCTTCTTCGGTAATTTCCACTCCCTTTATCGGCTTTCTTGTTTTTGGCAAATTTTTATAAAGCGCCAAAGCATATTTCAAACTATTTTCAGAAATTAAATATATTTTCCCCTGAACAAAATGCTCTGCTTCTAATTTTGCTAAATATTCTTGCACTTCATTACTCCCCGGATCAATTGCGCCCAGGCGTAGATGAAGCCCGTCGTAAAAAAAACAAACAATGTCTAATTGTTTGGCATCTTTTTCTGGAACCAAAGCCAAGGCATCCGGCGAAATGGGAAAACCGAATAAATTAATATAAGACACGCCCATGCTATTTGCCACTTCTTCGCTCGCGCTCTCCATTTCCTTTATTCTGATTTCTGACATTTTTTTAGTAAATTTTCCCTGCACTGTTTCTCCGCCACCGCCATCTTCATCGGTCATTAATCCCTCAATTGATTGTATGTCTTTTGGCATATTTTTAAACAAATTTTAATATTTATCACTCATAATCATACCAAATTTATCAAAATAAATAAAGAAGGGTTCGTGCCCTTCTTTATTATTCTAAATTTAAAAAATTATAATTATTCGCGATTAGTAATTCCCTCTATGACCCTAACTATTTTACTCTCGCCTCCCTTGCCAACCAAACGGGCGAAAAGAGCTGTCCAAGCGCTAATCTGAAAAGCAGAAAGCATCGCGCCGCCCAACATCATGACAAGAAGCAATACAATCATCGCCACGACAAGCACTATCCAAAAACCAACCAGGGAAGCTATTTGTCCAACAAGCCATGCCAGGAAAATAAACGGCGTAGTCAGAGTTAAAATCGCTATAATGATCGCCAAACTAGCCAATAAATTAACAACAAACAAAATAACCGCCATTTCTACGCTCACCAGCCAATTACCGATAAATAAATTCCAGCCGTTGCGCAAAGACTCTATCAAGCGATTTTTTTTTATTACTACATAAGCGATAGAATATTTAATAAACAAAGAAAAGGAAATTGCTATTACTAAGAAAATAATAAATAAAATAACATAAATAAGCGTAAAGACTGTATTATTAAAGCCTAAAATTTTAGCAACCAATTGCTGGCTAATTAATATAAAAGCCAAAAAAATCGCTAACCGGCCAAAAATATTTAATCCCAAAACCGGCCAAAAATATTTCGTGCCAGTCATAAGACCGGGTTTAATGCCGGTGCTTTTATTTTTTTTAGCGCTAATAATCTCAGAGGAATCATTAACTATCACGGCCTGTGAAACAATCGCCAACCATACCAAGAAGACAAACAGAGTCAAGCACAACAAACAAACAAAAAGCATTACAATCATGGCGCTGGGATTAGTAGTGAAAAGGTGCCCGGCGTTAAAAATCGCCTGTTTGGAAAAAATTCCCGTTTGAGCAAACTGCCGACAAGTTTCAAAAAAATCACTGCCTTGCTGGCCGCCCAGAGCGCGAAATACTATTTGTAAATCGCCGCTGTTACCTAATAATGCCGCGAATAAACCAAAAAACCACAAATATTTATTACGCCACGTAACCTGCCACGCCTGGCTTAAAATATTTCTATAAAGAGTCATAATATTCCCCCTTGCATTCATGATTTATTCACGAATGAATTAAAAGTAAAAGTAATTTTATTATAGCACAAACTTTTGATAAGCACCAAATTCCAAACTCTAAATCCTAAATAAATTCAAAATTCAAATACCTTAAATTCAAAACCGTTTTCGATTTTAAATTTTTAATTTTGTGCTTGTTTAGGATTTAGAAATTAGTGCTTAGAATTTTATTATACAATCTTTCCCTGTCCGCTCTTCTCTCGTCCCAAATGTCGATAGCCATTATCGGTTACAATTCGACCGCGCGGCGAACGGTCAAGAAAACCGAGTTGCATAAGATACGGCTCATAAACATCTTCAATCGTATCCATATCCTCCCCCGTAGCCGCGGCGATAGTATTTAAGCCAACCGGTCCGCCGCCAAATTTTTCAATAATAGTTTCTATAATTTTGCGATCAATCCAATCTAATCCTAACTCGTCAACTTCCAACATTTCCAAAGCCGCTAAACAAGCGCCGGCATTAACAATCCCGTCGCTTTTGACATCGCAATAATCACGCACGCGTTTGAGTAGACGGTTGGCAATGCGCGGCGTGCGTCGCGCGCGGCTGGCAATCGCGCCGACCGCGTCCGGCCGGATATCAACGTCTAAAATTTTTGAGCTGCGATTAATAATTTTTTCCAAATCATCCGGTTCATAAAAATTTAGATGATAAGTCATACCAAACCGATCACGAAGCGGCGCGGACAGAAGTGAGGCCTTGGTGGTCGCGCCGATAATGGTAAAATGAGGCAAGTCAATCCGCAGAGTGCGCGCTGACGGCCCTTTGCCGATAATAATATCCAAGGCATAATCCTCCATTGCCGGATATAAAATTTCTTCAATCGTTTTGTTTAGGCGATGAATTTCGTCAATAAATAAAATATCGCCCTCGCCCAGATTAGTAAGAATCGCCGCCAAATCGCCACTCTTTTCTATGGCTGGTCCGGAAGTAACACGAATATTAGAACCCATTTCATTGGCAATAATATGCGCCAAGCTGGTTTTCCCAAGCCCCGGCGCGCCGTAAAGCAAGACATGCTCAATGGTTTCGCCGCGTTTCTGTGCCGCCTGAATCGCAATCTGCAGATTATCTTTAATCTTCTCCTGCCCCACATATTCTCCCAAATTTTTCGGCCGCAAAGTCAAATCTAACGCCTTGTCGCCGCTGGTTTCTTTGGAAGATATTATGCGATTTTCATCGTTATTATTCATAAATACATTTTACCTAATAACACCCAAATCTACAAATGGCTGATTATTTAAAACAAAATAAATCTTATTTTATATTTAATTGTCGATCTAAAGGCGGATTAGAAAAATAAGCCCTGACATCAAACGAGGAATCCATCAGCTCAATCATTTCAAAATTTTCCCGCTTAATCAACTTAAAATTTTCTCTTGAAATATATTTTTCCTTAAAATTATCATAATCCATGACCGTAAAATCAGCATCGCCTCTCTCCGGCCTTGTTTTGTCCGGTTGCCTGATTTTTAACAACTCTAACTGGCCGGATGCTGTATCCACTTGCTCTATGCGCAAAAGCGGACCGGTCGGCGTTTGTTTAATTACCCTTCCAATCCGGTTGGCAACTTCCAGGAGATCGGCATATTCTTCATCGCTTTGAGAAAAAATACAGGTGTAATTAACCGGCGCCTCTTTCTGGTCGGTATATTTGTTTTTTAAATCATTAGATTTTTTAACAATATCTTGAATTAAATTTTTCAATTTTTCTTCGTCCATAAAATATTACGCCTTCCTAAACTCGCAAATATCACGGAAATCGCAATAAGCGCAAAGCGGTCCGGGCTTGGGAGAGAAATCTCCCTGCTGAATTCTGGAAATTTCTTCCCGGATATTTAATTTTAATTTTTCCACTATTTTGTCATCCGCCTCAAAGCTTACCTTGGCGGCATTATCCAAATAATAAAACGACAAACGCGAAACTTTCAGATTAAATGACTCCTCCATCACGATTTTGTAGAGGACCAACTGGCGTTTCGCGTCATAATCCAGTCTCTCTTTCGGAGCGCCGGTTTTGTAATCAATAATTTCCAAAGTGCCATCAGGCAGTTTGTCTATGCGATCAATCGCTCCTTTGAATAAATAATTCTCTATTTTATGAAGGAAATTTTTTTCCAAAAACATGATTTCAGGATAGCCGTTCGCTTCCAAATCAGCATAAAACTTTTTTAAGCTTTCTTTGCCTTTTTTATAATATTTCTCTCTTTCTGTCTTGCTGTCATACCAATCGCTTTGCCAGCTCTCATCGTAAATTTTTAACAGCCCGGCTTCGCTTAATTTTATTTTTGGCTGGCCGCCTTGAGCTTGCCCGAACAAATCAAATTGCCTTTCCGCTCCTTCGGCCAAGGGGGTTAAAAATTTTCTCAAAACATCGTGCATCACCCGACCAAAAACAAAAACGCTTTTTTGCGGCACCGGAATACGAAGAATAAAACTAAACCTATACTGCAATGGGCACTTAGCATAAGCTTCAACCTGCGAAAAAGAAAAACGGGCGGGCAGCGCCGGCTTAATCGGCTGCTTGGATAATTTCTGCGGCAAATTTTCTAAATCTTTCAATAAATTATTGGCCGGCCGGCGAGTGCCCGGATCAACCGACAAATCTCGGGAAATAATGCCTGATTCGGCGACAAAAATTGAGGGCTTCTTTTCTTGGGCGCCGCCGCAATCGCGAGCGCTGGACAAAAACAAATATTTTTTGGCGCGCGTTAAAGCGACATAAAACAAACGCCGTTCTTCTTCCAGATGCACGTCCTTGCCCTCGGGCAATTTTTCTTTTACCAATTCGTCCGGCACGCTAATCCTCTCCGTACGATTGATAGTTGGAAATCGTTTGTCCACCAAGTCCGGCAAAAATACATAATCAAATTCCAAACCCTTAGCGGCATGCACGGTCATAATTTTTACCACTTCGTCATCGCCAAAGTCCAAACGCAAACCGCCGGTCTCGCCCGCTTCCATTTCCATTTTCATTAATTCCACAAAATCTTTGAGCGTCGCGCCGTCATTGGCTTCTTCAAATCTTTTTATTTTTTGATAAAACTGATTGAGATAACTGTAATATTCCACGTTCTGGTCATATTCTTTTTTATTCAACCCCGCGTCCCAGACAAATTGCACAAAAATCGCGGACGGCTTTTCCGTTTTTACCAGAGCCGAATGTTTGCGAACCAAACTTAATAGAAAATTAACCCGCGCCACCGACTCCGCTTCAATTCCGGGAATCGCATTAATATTATAAAGCGCTTCATAAAGCGACCAAACTTTGCGCTTGGCATATTTATTGATTTCGATTATCGCTTCGTGGCCAATCTTGAACGCTTCCATGCCGAGCACGCGGAACAAAGCGCTTGATTCATGATAATTATCCAAGAGCCGGAGATAGGCCAAACAATCCAAGACAATTCCTTTGTAATACAAACCGCGTTGCGAAACAAACAAATTGGGAATATTCCGCTTGGTCAAAGCTTGCGCGTACTGATCGGCGGTGGAGTTGGAACGGACCAAGATCGCGAAATCAGACCATTTGACTTCGGAACTTTTTTTGTATTCCTTGATGATATAATCGGTTATCCAATTTATTTCCTCTTGATCGCTGGGGAAACCAAGATGTCCAACCTGTCCCGCTTCTTTTGTTTGCGATACGAGTTGCTTTTTGATTTTTAATTTTTTTTCCAAGCGGTTCGGATTATTACGCTGGATAAATTCGTAAGCCGCGTCTAAAATTTTCTGTCCTGAACGGTAATTTTTATTCAGCACAATTTCTTTGGCGCCGGGAAAATCATCCTTAAATTGCATGATATTGGAAAGCGAAGCGCCGCGAAATTTATATATTGATTGGTCATCGTCTCCCACGACCAATAAATTCTGACTTTTTTTGGCTAAAATTTTTAAAAGCTCATATTGCGCCCAATTGGTATCCTGAAATTCATCCACCATGATGTATTTAAATTTTTCTTGATAAAATTTCAAGATACTCGGACGCTCGCGAAAAAGGCGCAAAGTCTGGCAGATTAAATCGCCAAAGTCCAAATAACCCTCATCCAGTAATAATTGATTATAAACATGAAAAGCGTTGGCAAGCTCATTGATTCTAAAAACTTCATCGTCGGAAATATCCGAGCTGTTAGCTTTGAGCTTTAAGCTTTGAGACTTTTCCAAAAATTGAAATTTAGAATTTAAAATTTGTTTATTATTTAGAATTTTGGATTTGACGCTTTTTCCCGCGCCGGAAAGCATCGCATCTTGGTTCTCGCGCAAACCGTTTGCATATTCCAGATAATCAGCCGGCGCGATGTCCTCGTCTTTCAGCCGAGAAAAATGCTTTATCAAATCAAAAATAAATTTATTCGGATTACCTAGCGGCCGATAATAATCCAAATCAAATTTATCCAAATTCTTTTTGATCAAAATCCACTGGTCGGTTTCGGTTAGAAGTTTGAAGCCGGGATCCAGCCCGATATCTAGGGCATGCGCGCGCAACAGCCGCTCGCAAAATTTGTGAAATGTATTAATCCAATAATCAAAAGCGCCGTAAGGCAAAAGTTTTAAAGCGCGATCTTCCATTTCTTCCGTCGCTTTTTCCGTAAACGTTAATAATAAAATTTCATCCAAAGCGGCTAAATTATTTTGAAGCAAATTTTCCAGTCTGCCGATTAAAGCCGTGGTTTTTCCCGTGCCGGCTCCGGCCACGATTAAAAGCGGCCCGTCTTGATGCGTGGCGGCAGCGAGCTGTTCTTTGTTTAAGTTTTTCATTAAATCGTTGGACATATTCATTTCACACCCGACCATAAATAGTCGGGCTAAAATTTTACAAACCCCATTATTGGGGTTTTCTACGAAGAATAGCCCAATTCGTTTACGGCCATGCCTACCGCCTGCCTGTCCGATAGGCAGGGCAGGCAGGTTGGGCAATTTTTTATAATTTTAAAATTTTCTCAAACCTTTCCTTATCTTTATACGGTCCGATCACGGCTAAATTTAAACCATGATTAACAAAAATTTCTCGCGCTACGCGTTTTATATCGCCGGCGGTTACTTGATCAATTTTTTTAAAAAATTGCTCCGGCGTGGTAATTTTTTCTTCCAACACCAAATCCTCGGCGTGCCAATTGGCGACATCCTCCGAGGATTCCAAATGCAAAGTTAAACGTCCGCGAATCAAGTCTTTTGCTTTTTGCAATTCTTTGGCGCCGACAATTTCATCGGAAATTTTTTTGTACTCGCTTAAAATTATTTTTGTCGCTTCATCAATTTTTCCCGCCGGTACCCCCGCTTGCGTGGTAAGATATCCGGAATCGGTATAAAGTTCCGCGGTAGTCCGAACGTAATAAGCCAAGCCGTGATGCTCGCGCAAATTTATAAACAGCCGAGAGCTCATGCCGCCTCCCAAGATTATGGATAACAGCTTTAAAACATATTCATCTTTGTGGCCAATGCTAAAAGCGCGAACGCCGAGAGATAAATTCACCTGTTGCCCTTCTTTAAAATTTAATAAAACTTTCGGCGCGCCTTGTTTTACTTCGGTTTTAATTTTGTCTTGCAAATTTTTATGGCCAAACCGCGCGAATTTTTGTTCAATCAATTTAACAGCGCTCGGCTTAAAATTTCCCGCCAAACAAATCGCGGTATTTTTCGCGCCATAATGCGTGGTAAAATATTTTATAAAATCTTCCCGCTTGAATTTGGTAACATTTTCTTTCAAGCCGGCAACATTCCATCCGGCTGGCGTATCACCGAACATGCATTCCTCAAATAAAGTTTCAATATACATAAGCGGATTTTCATAATACATATTTATCTCTTCCGCAATCACGCCTTTTTCCTTTTCAATCTCCCGCGAGTCAAATTTGGAATTAAGTAAAATATCACTAACTATATCAATTCCCAAATTAATTTTTTCCGCGCTCACTTTTACGTAATAACCGGTATATTCTTTGGAAGTGAAGGCGTTGAATTCCGCGCCCACGCTATCAAGCTCGGAACTTAAAATTTTCGTGCTCGGCCGCTTCTTTGTGCCTTTAAAAAACATATGTTCCAGAAAATGCGAAATGCCGCTATTTTCCCGAATTTCATATTTTGAACCCGCACCGACTAACACCAAAATAGTCGCCGTTTTTGTCCCTTTCATCGGCACGGTTATTAATTTCAGGCCATTTTTTAAGATTTTTTGTTTATACATAGAAAAATTACAAATTCACAAATCTGACACAAATAATTCGTACTATTTGTGATTAAATTTGTAGATTTGTAATAATAATTAACGTTAATCCTATTGTAATTCTTTAACCGTATAAAGTAAACCTAAACTCATCCAAAAAAACAACACGCCAAAATGCAAACTCCACCACCAGTGATCAAACTGAAATATGACAAGGAGCGCAATTATTATGGCAAGATAGGAATAAGCTTCAATACTTATTTCTTTTTTTAAATTAGATAGTAGATAGTAGAAAGTAGAAAGTAGAAATAATAAAAAAAATGCTAATCCAAAAATTCCAATCTCTGACCAAATTAACAAAAAAACATTGTGAGTCGGCTGATAAAGATAGAACGGCAAACCTGGTTTCTCTTGGCTTAAAGCCAAGGTATAATTGCCGATCCCCACGCCGAAGAGCCAATGCTTTTTGATAATATTTTTGGCATCGCTGAATGATTCTATCCTTTCGGTGTTTGATTTAATCTCTAATCGCGTCTCATCTGACAATCGTGTGGAAAGCAAATCACTATAAATATTTCCGAAGATAAAAAAGACGAGCGCGCCAATTAAAATAATTTTTAAAACCGATTTCTGCGCGAAAAAATCTTTTTTTATTATCGCGAGAATCAAAATTGCTGCCAAGCCAATCGCCAATCCCAGCCACGCCGCGCGGGAGAAGGTAAAAAAAAGCGTGGTAAATAGTAAACAGTAAATAGTAAACAGTATTAATGTCATCCTGAGTCCAGAAAACTTTCTGGACGAAGGATCTCGGCTAATTCGATCAAGACGAGATTCTTCGCCCGCTCCGGTTGCGACCGGAGCAAGCTCAGAATGACAAAAAAGTAATAATATCGCAACCACCAATACTCCTCCCAGTATATTCGGATTATCCAATCCGCCATAAGCGCGGAGCCAGCGGCCGCCGCCAATCGTTTCAATAACCGAAGAATAGTTGGCGGCCGGATGTTCCGCCAAACCCAACCACTTGAAAGCGAAAGTGCTTTGCGTTAAAAATTGCCAAATTCCCAAACAAGCTTGTAAAAATATTCCGGCGGTCAAACTCCAAATAAATTTCGCTTTATCATATTTGACGCTTGTTATCAGCCAGAATAATCCGACGCCTAGAAGAAACAAAATATAATGATAAACCGCTAAAATTTTATCAGGCGCAAAAAAGATGGAAATAAAAATAAATAAATCTATTCCGCCAACAATCCACCAAATTTTAGAAATTGAAAATTGTAATTTGTTTGAAAATTGAAAACCTGCCCGTCCGGTAGGCGGGTTGAAAATTGAAAATTTATACACCACAAATAACAATAATATTAAGATTAGCAATATATCCGTCCCATACAAGCTAATCGTTCCATATTCAAAATATCCCCTATTTAAAATCCCGGGTCGCAAAAACAATCTCGTTTGCCACGGCAAAAGAAAAACTAAAAGATATAAACCGTATTCAATTATTTTTTTTAATTTATCCATTATTAATATACTGCGAGCATTGAAAAATTTTGGAATAATCACGAGCGTAGAAACCGTGCAAAATTCCATGTTTGAGTCCCGACGCTTCGGGACGAGTTTGGAATTTTGCTAGGTTTCTTAGCGCCTGCCCGCCCCTGGAGGGAGTGATCCAAAATTTTTCAGCGAGCCAGTTTTTGCGCCACTTTTTGTCTAAAAAGTGGCAGGGAATATTTTTAAACTAATAACAATTCTAATACTCTTTCTAACCCCGGGGTCGTTTCAAAATTTCCAATTTTTTCCGGTTTAATCCACCTATATTCCGTATGTTCATAATCCAATTCTATTTCCGGCACTGTTTTTAACTCTACCAAACAAGGCACGGTCAACCAAGTCTTATTGATTTTGGCGTCAAAAATGCTGGCTGGCGCGCCAATCTTAAATTCAGAAATATTATCTGCGCCAATGCCGGTCTCCTCAAAAATTTCTTCCAATACTTTTTCTTTATATGGCTTAAACTCATCAAAATATCCGCCGATGCTATTCCAAATTCCTTGATAGGCGCGGACTTCGTTGCTGCGCTTAAGAAGTAAAATTTTATCTCGATGTTTTAAAAAACAATTCAGCACGGTGGCATTGTCTGAATTAGAATAATCAATCCGACCGTCCGGAAATTTTGGCAGTTGCTTATAATGTTTAACTAAAGACAAGTTAACATTATATAAATTGCGATATTCCTCTCGCCTGTCTTTTTCATGAAATTTTAAAATCGTATCGGAAATCACTACTCGCGAATCATTAAACTTGGCAACGCTGGAAATATTCTTTTGCATTTTTTTCTCTTGAATTTTTTTAAACAATGCTTCCAAAAAATTTCCAATTCGTCCTTGCCACCAAAAATTCTTTATTTTTTTAAAAACGAGTGAGAAATTATTATCTTTCACCAACCGATGATTATTTGTAATAAATAACGTAGAATTTGGCAAAAATTTTTTTAACCATTCATTCGCTTGCCAAAATTTTTGGTAATACTCCTCACCGTAAATTGGCATTAAAATTGCCAGCCAATAATAAAAATAGGGGTCGGGCGTTAAAGCTAATTTCTCCAAATTCATTTCCTCTTCGCTCGCATAAAAACTTAAACAAATTCTATTGGCAATTTTTCCGCCATGACGCCACTTGCCCATGAGCCAAACCGTGATAGTAACCAAAAATCTAGTGAGCCATAGGCGTTTAGCAGAAGTGATAATAAAAAGATCAATATCACTTTCCGGTCTGTAATAAAAATTATTGCAAACCGCGACCATTTTTATGCCATTAATATATTTTAATTTTTTAGCGACCTGTTCAGCGATTTTATATTTTTCATTGGCTAAATTGTATTGTTTAATTCTAGTTTCCACAATCTTCTCTCGTCCGGGAAGAAAATAAAAACCATTTAGCGTCCCGAAGCCTTCCGAAGGCTTCGGGACGCTTTTTGCAGCCTCAAAAATATCTAAAACTTCTCCCAACTCACACTTCACATCAATAAATTTCCAAATCTCCAAAGGCGTCAAAGGATAATTAAATAAATCAAAGAAAGCAATTGCGCGAACAATTGCTTCTTGTAAATTTTTGTTTTCAATTTCGGAATTCATAAATCTTAAATCATAAATCTTTATTCAACTTTTGGTTTATCAATCATCATCGGCTCAATTTTTGATTCTCCTTCGGCGATCTTCACCACGTCTTTGTCAATTTTTTTAAATTCATGATAAGCGTTATTAAAATGATTTACAGTAGTCGTCATACTCACCCCTAATTTTTTCATAAACTCATCATAACTCAATAAATGTTTGGATAATTTTTCCACGTTAGCTTTGATTTCCTTGGCTTTTTCCTCAATCTGCAAAGCTTTGAGGCCCTGGAGAACGGTTTGCAAATAAGCGAGAAATGACGTGGGCGACACAATAATCACGTGCCGATCACGAAAAGCATATTCAATCAAATCGCGCGTATTCACTTGCACCGCGCCCACTTTATTAATAAGTAAATCGTAATAAATTGCTTCGCTCGGAATAAACATAAAAGCGAAATCCATGGTTTTTTCCGCCGGACGAACATATTTTGACGTTTCATCAATTCTCATTTTTAAATCCAGCTTAAATTGCTTTTCCAATTTTTCGCGCGTTTCTTGGTCGTTGCAATTTAAAATTCGTTCGTAATTTTCCAAACTGAATTTGGAATCAATCGGAATAATTTTGTCTTTGACGAAAACCACCGCGTCAACTATTTCTCCGTTTTTAAATCCGTATTGCATTTGGTAGGAGTTGGGCGGCAAAACATTTTTAAGAGTTTCTTCCAAATAATATTCGCCCAACACGCCACGCTGTTTGGGATTTTTAAGAATGTCCTGCAAATTTTTTAATTGCGCCGAAAAGTCTATCACCTGTTTATTGGTTTCATCAAGCTTGGTTAATTTTTGCGTAACATCCTGAATTAATTTGGCTGATTGGCCGGTAATTCCCTGAATAATTTTTGTCGCTTGCTCAAATTGCCCCTGGGTGGCTTTGTGAGTTTCTGAAAGTTTTGCGTCCATGGCCTGCCGCATTTCCTTGTTTTGTTCGGAAAGATAAGATAATCGCTCCATCATCGCGATTAACTTTTCCTCGCCGTTGCCGGTTTCTTTCTTTTTTAAAAGTAAAAAAATAACAACAGTAATCCCAAAAATAAGTAAAATTAGCAAAAAAATGATTAAACTGGTTTCCATATTTGTTATGCGTTATGTGATACGCGTTATGAATTATGTGATTTTAGTTTATCAATAATATAATCTCTTCGCAAGGCATAAAAAAACAGAGACGAGGCATTACCTCATCTCTGTTTTTTATACTATTTCCCGCATCCGCATCCGCATTTCTTTTTTGTTTTTTTCTTTGGCATAAATTTGCAAGGCGATGTTAATCTAATCTTATCTTTTTAGTAGATTTGGATTGACATCGCCCAGCGATTTTTATTAAATTGTCTTAAAAGAGCTATTATATCGCGGCGCGTATTGTCTTGGCCGTGAATGTAAAAATTTTATGTTATTAATAAAACACTGTTTGTCAGCTATTTTTTTTATTTACTCTTGTTGTTAATCCTTTTATTTCACCTCCTAGAGCATTTATCTTCCCCAAGGCTTCGTCAAGCAATTTTCGCAGAACTGCATTATCATTAACTAATTCTGCTACCGTTTCATCAGTAATTGGCTTTTTTTTCTTTATTCCTTTCTGCCCGACACCCTCTTCTTCTAAATCAACAAAAACAACTCTTTTTTGTTCGTCGCCATAACTGTCGCAAGCTTTTAGATATTCGCTATTGTCTTTTTGAAAATTAATCATTGCTTCCATTAAGAGTATTGGATCATTTTTTAATTCTTTCCAATTTGGCATTTTGGGCGGTCTGGGTTTTCTTCGGCTAGGCTGACCATAATGAACAGTGGAAATCAACCAACTGCCCTCGGGGTCGTCTTCCGTGGGGCCATCTGCAACTTGAAGTTTTGGTGTTTTAAATCTTTCACCATCCTGATCAAGGATTTCATTTTTTTCTATAATCACATAAAACACGGATTCTAAATCAATCAGCCATTGAGGCAAATCTTTCTTTTTTATTATCGGACTAAGTTCTCCGTGCCGAAATTTAAATTCACATTCCTGATTCCAATTCGCGACATGCTCAGCAAGCGCTGTTCCACTCTCATTTGGAACGACAAATCTTCCTGGCATTCCTGCGCCTTCGGGAATATTTAATTGAAAATATCGTGATCCTTTCTGGGGAAATTTAATTTTGTCAGTAACATCTTTGCCGCGTACTAAGCATTGTGCGATATGCTCCATGGTAAAATCTTTGCCAAACATATGCCCTGCCATATACATATTTGCAATAGCTTTTTCATTTAGAGGCATAGTTGGTTTTTCTCCTTCCGGCAAAGATTTTATCGCGCGATCCCATTCATTTTTAAAGCTTTCCGCTAGTTCTCTTTTTTTTATTATCAAATCAGCGGTTTCCTGCTTTTTTGTGTATCTTCCGCCAGCTAAAACACCATCAAGTTCATCGTTGATACTCCATGCTTCTTCCTGAACTTGGTCAATTTGTTGTGGCGTAAGTTTTTCTGCCATATAATTTGTATTATTTCTTTTCAAATATTATTCCAAAAGTTGGTGATAATTCTTTGTCAACTTTAACACCTATTTCTTGCAATGTTTTTTCTTTTGAGCCGACAAATGTTAAATTACCTTCTTTGACAGCGGCATATCCCTCGCCTGACCAATAAGCAGAGGCAAAACCGCGATCAGAGTTATATATTCTCATTTTTACCCCACGAATTTCTCCCTCCTCAAATGGAAGATTAATAATTTTTTGAAATTCTTCTTCAGCAGCTGCTTTTTTTTCTTCATCGCTTGCTGACTCCAGCCATTTTAATGCTTCATGAAATTGTTTAAATTTGGCAGTAGGAGGCAAATCTGCGGCAGAATGCTCGTCAATTGAAGCGTGCGCTAATACTAACCAAGGATCTCGCTCCTCGTCTGTTAATGAGCCAGGACCAGAACGATGAGCTCGCATAGTAGGTTTGCTAATCTCACCTTTCAATGCTAATTCGAAAGAAGCAGGATCTGAGCCGCGCGAGATTACCCGGTTGGCAAATAATGCTTCATCACCTTTTAATTCAAGAGCGGCAGATATAAGATTTGCAGTTTCATTGTCAATAAAACGATTTTTACGCGCATCTTCAATTGCTTTATTAATTCCAGCAATAGCTCGTTCCCCATTAACCATTTTTTCGGCTGTTGGATAATTTCCAGCTTCACCCGTCTCCGTTAATTCCCGCATACGATCACTTACTTCAGTAGCTTCCTCTTTGGAATATAAATTTTGTTCTTTCATAATGTTTTTTTAATTACTAATTATTAACAAATAATACTTTATTCAAAAAATTAATATTGCATAGTAATCTGCTCCGCCGCATTATTACTCTCGTCTTTAGCAATCAAAGATTTATAAGTATAACTTAATAACTGGGCGCAAATAAGAACAACAAAAAAAGCAATGGACATGCTAATTATAAGCCCTCTATGCGAGAGCTTATGATCCACTGCTTTCTTTATATTATTAATTTTCCAGCCAATAAAAAAATTATTAGCCACTAAACTATGATTTTTCATTTTTTTATTTTTTATTTTTGTTTTCGCGCCTCTCCTTATTTTTAGTAGAAGCGGGTATTTTTGTTTTTGGGAGAACGGCATATCGCCATCATCTATTATCAGTATAGCAAATTTTACATAATCGGTCAATGTGGATAAAATTTTGGCGTACTAATTTTTTATACAACGCTAAATAATTTTTAATTATTTTTTTCTAAAAAATTATACAGATACGATGAAGGCGGACAAAAATTTGTCCGCCTTCAACAATGTTTTATTTTCTATTTTTCTATTAATTTATCTTGCATATTCCGTCACTCTCATTTCTCTAATCACATTAACTTTTATTTCTCCCGGATATTTCAATTCTTCTTCTACTTTTTTCGCGATATCTTTGGCTAATTTGTGCGCCGCCAAATCGTCAATCATTTCAGGCATAACAAATACCCTAACCTCTCGTCCGGCTTGAATAGCATAAGATTTGTCTACACCGTCAAAGGCAGTGGCGATTTTTTCCAATTCTTCCAATCTCTGTAAATACTGCTCATAGGTATCATGTCTGGCGCCTGGTCTAGCAGCCGAAATCGCGTCAGCCACCTTTACAATTACCGCAATCAAACCGCGTGGATGATCGTCATGATGGGTTTCAATCGGATCAATGATCGGCTGAGGAAGATTAAATTTCTTGGCAATATCACGGCCGATTTCCGGATGTGTACCTTGAACTTCGTGATCAACCGCCTTGCCGATATCATGAAGCAGTCCGGCTTTTTTGGCAATCGTAACGTCAGCGCCCAATTCTTCGGCCAATAAAGCTGACAAATGCGCAACTTCCACTGAATGGCGCAAAGCATTTTGGCCATAGCTTGTACGATATTTTAACCGACCAACAATTTGCACTAATTTTGGATCAAGTCCGGCAACACCAACTTCATAAAGCGCTTCTTCGCCAGCTTTTTTGATATCAATAGCCAAATCTTGTTTGGCCTTTTCAATAGCTTCTTCAATTTTGGTCGGATGAATTCGTCCGTCTTTAATCAAATATTCTATTGCTTTTTTAGCAATATGACGTCTAATCGGCGAGAAACCCGAAATAGTAATCGCATTTGGGGTATCATCAACAATAATTTCCACGCCGGTTTGCTGTTCAATCGCTTTTATATTTCTTCCCTCGCGACCAATAATCCTGCCTTTCATTTCATCATTAGGCAAATCAACCGAAGTAGTGGTAATTTCCGTAGTAAAACTGGAAACTAAACGTTGCATGGAACTGGCCATAAGGTCGCGCGCCTTTTCATCAAAAGTTTCACTCGCCTCATTTTCCAATTTATTCATGCGTATAATCAAATCACCTTTAATTTCTTCTTCAACATTTTTTAATAATACTTTTTGCGCTTCTTCTTTGGAAAGCGCGGCGATTTTTTCTAATTTGGCCAACTGCTCTTCCTTTATTAATTTAATTTTTTCTTTTACCTCCTCAACTTTATTTACCTTATCATACAAAGCTTGCTGTTTCTCCTGCAAGTCCAAAAGTTTCTGCGAAAAAGTTGTTTCTCTTTGTTCAAGCCTGCCTTGCAAGCTGTCAATTTCCCGACGACGGCGCTCTTCTTCTTTTTTGGATTCCTCAATAATCTTTAAAGCTTTATCCTGCGCTTCCAGAAGCATTTCTTTCTGTTTGGCCTTGGCATCAACTAACGTTTTTTCCGCTCGCGCTTCCACGCTGTTTGCCTCGCCCAATGCTTGCTTCTTTCTAGCCCAATAGCCAACAAAAAAACCACCAATAGCCAGGACAATATATAGAATATATTCCATAGATTTATCTCTGCTTTAAGGAGGTTTTAGATTTTTCAATTTTAACCAAACAAAATTTATCCAATTATTCTTGGATTTGTTTGATTTTTAGCAAAACTTAAAATTTTTAGAGCTAATTTATTGTTAGAAGAATTTATAATTTCCACAATTTTTTTGCTAATATTGAATAAAATCTTTTACCACCACATCCTTCAAGCAGAATAGTCAATTAATAATTTAGATTTCAATATTTATACTACTATTTTATATAAAGGGTGTCAAATCAATCTCACATCTCGCATCACATATCGCATATCAAAAAATTGTATTTATGTGCAATTCACAACAACAAAAAAGCTGTTTTAATACAGCTTTTATGATGCGAGATACGTGATATGAAATATATGATGCGTGAAAATTATTTTGTAATTATCTTGTCTATAATTCCGTATTGCTTGGCCTCTTCTGTGTCCATAAAACGATCACGATCTGTGTCGGATTCAATTTGTGCTACTTTCTGACCGGTATGTTTAGCTAATATTTTATTTAGTTTGTCTTTAATTTTCAGAATATGCTCGGCGCGGATTTTAATATCCGTAGCTTGGCCCTCAGCTCCACCCATCACCTGGTGGATCATAATTTCCGCATTTGGCAAAGCAAAACGCTTGCCTGTCGCGCCAGCGGCGAGAAGTGTAGCGGCCATAGAAGCGGCCATGCCGACGCAAATTGTGGAGACATCGCTCTTCACGTATTGCATTGTATCATAGATCGCCATGCCGGCAGAAACCGAACCGCCAGGACAATTGATATAGAATTTTATATCCTTGTCCTTGTTTTCGGCATCGAGAAATAATAGCTGGGCAATGACGATATTAGCCACGTGATCCGTAATCGGCTCGCCTAGAAATATTATTCTATCTTTTAAGAGGCGAGAATAGATATCATAAGCGCGTTCCACGTGTCCGTCTTTTTCTATTACTGTTGGTACCAAAGTCATATTGGTTAAATTAGTTAATTAGTTAGATAGTCAAATATCGCTATGCAACTAATTAGCTAAATACAAATTAATTTAACTAATTTTATTGTATGCAAGAGGGAGTTTAATGTCAAATTTTAAACTAACAGCTTTAATGCATTTTATTTGACTAAACGGCTATTTTTATATAAGATACAGCTACGAAAATCTAAATCCAAAACGCTACTAAATATAAAATAAATTATGTATAGTTTAATCCTCTGCGGCGGTTCCGGCACTCGCCTCTGGCCGCTTTCCAGAAAAAATTATCCCAAACAATTCATTAATCTCTATAATGATAATTCCCTGCTCCAGGAGACGTTTTTGCGCATGCGCAAAATAATGCCAGCTAACCAGATTTATTTCATTACCAATAGAGAAAACTATTTTAATGTTTTAAACCAAATAAAAAATATAGACAAAAATTTTTCTAAAGAACAAATTTTGGTTGAGCCAAAAAGCTTAAACACGGCGCCGGCGCTCGCCTATGCGATTAAATATTTGGCGGAAGTTGCCAGAATTGATATCAATGCGCCTATTATTGCTCTAGCTTCCGACCATTATATTGGTGATATCCAAACATACTTAAAGCTAGTAAAAACCGCCATGAGCCAGCTTGGCGATCACCTTGGCACAATCGGCATCACACCTACTAGTCCCCACACCGGTTATGGATATATTAAGAAAGGAAAAAAAATCGACAATTATTATCAAGCAGAAAAATACGTAGAGAAACCGGATAAACTTACCGCGCAGAATTATCTTGCCAGCGGCGAATATGTCTGGAACGCCGGCATGTTCCTTTTTAACATTAAAACTCTGGCCAATGAATTCTATCAGCATGCGCCGGAAATTTATTCTTTGCTTTCTAAAAATTTTTCAACCTTCAAAGAAGAGTTCGCCACTCTCCCTAAAATTTCCTTGGATTATGCTGTGGCCGAAAAATCAAATAATATTATTGTTTTTGAAGGAGACTTTGGCTGGAGCGATATCGGTTCGTTTGACAGTCTGTCGGAAATTACTCACAATAAAAGCCAGGCAAATCATTTGAGTATTAATTCACAAAATATTTTTGTCAAAAGCGATAATGGCCGCCTAATTGTTACCTCGGGAGTTAATGATCTTATAGTCGTTGACAGCCATGACAGCATTCTAATTCAAAAAAAAGGTGAAAGCGAAAATGTAAAAAAAATCGTTGAACATTTGGAAAAAAACGAAATGAAAGAAATAGAACATAATCTGATTGTTCATCGCCCTTGGGGAAAATATGAAGTTCTGATAGAAAAATCAAATCACAAAGTGAGAAAAGTTACTGTTTACCCCGGAGAAAAGATAGGTTTGCAATCGCATCTACACCGCGCTGAGCACTGGATTATTATCAAAGGCACGGCAAAAGTTTATAATAAAGACCGAGAAATTATATTAAGTGAAAATGAAAGCACCTTTATCCCGGCGCGTTCCTGGCATCGCCTAGAAAATATCGGTAAAATAAATTTAGAAATTATTGAAGTGCATACAGGTGATTATTTGGAAGAAGATGATATTGTCAGATACGATGATGTTTATAATAGGTAAATATTTTTGATAAACACAAAAGTAAATAGTAAACCGTAGCTAATATTTACTTTTGTGTTTATCAGGGAGGCTACTCGGCATGACTCTCGATGGATGAGGATGAAGACCATGAGCCTAACACTTACTAAAGGGCAAGAGAAGTTTAGGAGAGCCCTAACCTGGAGGCAAGTGAGAGGGGGTCTTGTTTGCAACCAGGACTCCAACATCCGCTTCAAGCCGGCTGACAAAAGGAACCGGCGAAGAGAAGAAAAGATGCGTGACAGCTGGCTTGGCAAAGTGCCGGTCGTGAGGAGCAACAAGGCAAAGGTGGTCAAACCAGAGAGCCACCCGAAAAAAAATGCCTCGGCACTTCTCATGGTATCAATTAAATTTCCGAGCACAACTTCTTGTCCTTACTGTGAGGGAGATAAAAAGGATGTTTCACCGGGAATTGTAAAATGCTCCCGGTGCGAAAAAGAATACATGGCGGTCATCATGTGATACTGACAATCACCGACATTTGCCGCTGGATTACCTACAACTTCCAGCGGTCTTTTTTTAGAAAAAATCTTTTGATAATAGACATCCGATGTCTTCGAAAGACATCGGATGTCTATATTAACTTTAAGATATTTTTTTAAAAAAATCTTTGACAAATTTAAAATATTAATTTATAATCTTTTTAGTCCTCTAAAGGGGCTATTTATTTTAGTTTGCCTACTGTCTTGTCATTCCGGCCTCCGCAGAGAGCCGGAATCCAGGAGAGCGTAGCAATAACAATCTTTATACGAGAGACAGCGAGCGTGCCATTAGCTCCTGGATTCCGGATATCCCGAAGTGTCGAGATTCCGGAATGACAAAAAGGAATAATTGTTGTTTATTAAAAATTCGTAATTAAAAATTGATAATTCAACATTCTGCCGCTATCGCCCGCCTTCCGGCGGACAAGTCTAACGGTTAGTTTATCCGCCTCTGGCGGAGACATCAGGCTTAAATAATAATTTTGCCGCTATCGTCTAATGGTTAGGACACCAGGTTTTCATCCTGGTAACCGGGGTCCGATTCCCCGTAGCGGTACCCACATATAGCAAACGTAGAAATGTAGTCGAATTTCTACTCACTACATGTATTAATTAATCACATTTCTACATTCATGCAAGGAACAATCAAAAAATTGACTGACAAAAACTTCGGTTTTATCACTCAAGATGGCGGAGAAAAAGATTTATTTTTCCACGCCAACGAACTTGTTGGAGTTAATTTCAGCGAACTACGAGAAGGTGACGCAGTTACTTTTGAAGTAAGCGACACCCCAAAAGGACCAGCTGCTGTACAGGTTAAAAGAGCCTAATATATTTCCGACACAATAACAAAAGACGCTCGGCCATAAGCTAAGCGTCTTTTGTTATTCATTTTACATCTATATTATTTTATGTTTAAATAATGATACGCAATAAAAAATTAAAATTATTTATTATTATGATAATACTAGGCATTGAAACAAGTTGCGATGAAACCGCGGCGTCGGTGATTGAGGGAAAAGGCGACCACGTGGAAATATTGTCAAATGTCGTTTCTTCGCAAATTGAAATACATAAAAAATACGGCGGCGTCGTTCCGGAAGTGGCCGCGCGTGAGCATGTTTTGAATATCTTGCCGGTTATCAATGAAGCTTTGGAAAAAACTGACCTCTCTCCCCAGCCCCCTCTCCTAATTAAGAGAGGGGTGGCGAGCCGCGCAAGCCGGGGAGAGGTAGACGCAATCGCCGTCACCACCGGGCCTGGTCTCATTACCTCCCTAATCGTCGGCGTGGAAACAGCCAAAACTTTGGCTTGCGCTTGGAATATTCCCTTAATCAGCATTAATCACATTGAAGGACACATATACGCCAATTTCATTGGCGAAAATTCCAAATTACAAATTCCAAATTACAAACAAATCTCAAATTCCAAAATCCAAAATCCAAAAGTTAAATTTCCTGTTCTAATTTTAACCGTGTCGGGTGGACATAATTTGTTAGTCTTGATGACCGGCCATGGCAAATATAAAATTATTGGCGAGACTCTTGATGACGCGGCCGGTGAAGCATTTGATAAAGCCGCACAAATCCTCGGCCTCGGTTATCCCGGAGGACCGGCTATTTCAGCTGCGGCTGAAAAATTCCAAGCACCAAACACTAAATCCCAAACAAATCTCAAAATTCAAAATTCAAATTCCAAAAATAAATCTAAAATCTTAAATCTAAAATCTGAAATTTCCCTCCCTCGCCCCATGTTTGATTCAAAAAATTATGATTTTTCATTTTCCGGATTAAAAACCGCCTTGCTATACAAAGTTAAGCAAGATCCAAACTATAAAAAAAGAATAAACGAATATGCTCACGAATTCCAGCAAGCCGCGATTGATGTTTTGATTTCTAAGACTATAAAAGCCGCCAAAGAATATAAAGTTAAAACCATAATGCTCTCAGGCGGCGTCTCGGCAAACAAAGAATTACGAATTCAAATGGAAAACGCCATTAAAGAAAAATTACCAACCGCAAACTACCATCTGCCGAACTTAAATTATACAACCGACAATGCCGCAATGATTGCCACAGCCGGATATTTCAAATTTAGAAGGCAAAAAAACGTTTTTTTGCCTTCATCGTGGAATAAAATTCAAGCTGACTGCAACCAAAAATTAAAATAAAAAAACGAGCCAACAATCTGGCCCGTTTTTTTATATTTTGTTATTATCTTTAAGCAGCAAGCTCAAAATTATTACCATCTTTACCATCCTCTTTGCTTGTTTCTGCTTTTATCATCTGTATTATTCCGTTTAAATCAATTTCATCGTTCAACTTACAATCAGCAAAACTCAATTTTTCTTTTGCTAAAAGAGAAAGAAAATTCCTGGGAAAATTAGCATCTTGAACATAACTTCCAATTCTACTATAAACTTCCGGATTACTTCCAAGAGACTTGTTTACCCCGGCGTCTTTAATTGCCGCCAATAACTCCGACTTAGAATTTTCTAATTCCGCTAAAATAGCTTGATTAACGTCGTTTATCTTTTCAATACTCATATTATTTATTATTTTTCTTTTTTAATTTATTTAACATCATTGTCGTCTTAATCACAGTATCAGGTATCAACGACATGCTATCAATCCCCCAGCGCGCCAGATCGGCGGCGAAATCTGGAAAGTCGCTGGGCGCTTGGCCGCAGATGCCAACTTTGCGGCCGGTCTCTTTGCCTACTTTTATCAATTCTTTGATCATCATTTTTACTGATGAATTTTTCTCGTTGGCCGCGCCAACCACTCCCAAGCCGCCGGAATCGCGGTCTATTCCGAGCATTAATTGCGTCAAATCATTGGAGCCGATAGAAAAACCGTCAAAAATTTTGGCAAACTCGCGCGCCAAAATAAAATTAGTCGGGATTTCCGCCATCACATAAACCTCGAGTCCGTTCACGCCGCGTTTAAGTCCGTGCTTCGCCATGATGGCGAAAACTTTTTGACCTTCTTCAATCGTGCGGCAGAATGGTACCATGATTTTTAAATTAGTTAAGCTCATTTTATCGCGCACGCGCTTTAACGCTGCGCATTCCAATTCAAAAGCCGGTAAAAATTTCGAGGTGTAATAACGATTAGCGCCGCGCCAGCCGATCATCGGATTTGATTCCACCGGTTCGAACTCTTTTCCGCCGATTAAATTCGCGTATTCATTGGATTTAAAATCCGACAAACGCACAATCACGTCTTTGGGATAAAATGCCGCGGCGATTTTTGCCACGCCTTCGCTCAATTTATCAATGAAATAATCAGACTTCTTCGCGTAACCGATAGTCAACTTTTCAATTTGCTTTTTTGCGACCGCGTCTTGTAAATTATTAAAATTAAGCAAGGCAAGCGGATGAATTTTGATAAAATTATTAATAATAAATTCCAATCTTGCCAAACCTACGCCGTCATTGGGAATCATCGAGGCGGAGAAAGCCAAATCCGGTTCGCCCAAATTCATCATGATTTTCGTTTTTGGACGGCGCAAATTTTTAACGTTGGTTTTGCTTACTTTAATCGGCAGAACTCCATCATAAACAAAACCCTCATCGCCGCGCGAACAATCAATCGTCACTTTGTCACCGGTTTTTAATTTCTGACTGGCTTTTTCCGTTCCCACCACGCAAGGAATTCCCAATTCGCGTGATACGATCGCCGCGTGGCAAGTGCGCCCGCCCTTGTCTGTCACGATGGCGGAAGCGATTTTCATAATTGGCTCCCAATCAGGATCGGTCATATCGGTAACCAAAACTTCGCCCGCCTTGAAAGTGCTAATATCTTTAACATTCATGATGCGATTAACTTCACCACCGGCGGCTTTGCTCCCGACACTCTGGCCGGAAATAATAACTTTTCCCGCGCCGCTCACTCGGTAATTTTCAATAACATTGTAATCGCGCGCGCTCTGGACAGTTTCCGGACGGGCTTGCACTATATACAATTTATTTTCTTGTCCATCCAAAGCCCATTCAATATCCATCGGACGTTTATAGTGTTTTTCAATTTGCATGGCCCAATCGGCTAATTGCAAAACTTGTTTGTCATTAATCGCGTAGCGCGCCTGATCAACCTGGCTTACCGGAATATTAATAGTCGGATGAACCGCGCCTTTTTTATTGTAGATCATTTTTTCCGCTTTGCCACCGACCGAACGAGAAATTATTGCGCGGGTTGGTTTGAATACCATGAATTCATCCGGGCTGACACGGCCTTTGACAATATTTTCTCCCAAGCCGTAAATTGATTGGATCAAAACTACATCCTTAAACCCCGATTCAGTATCAATCGTAAAAATCACGCCGGAAGAACCAAGATCTGAGCGCACCATTTTTTGCACGCCGACCGACAAAGCGATTTTGAAATGATCAAAACCCTTGTCGGCGCGATAAGAAATCGCCCGCACGGTAAAAAGCGAGGCCACGCATTTGCGCACGGCAGTCAAAAGATCTTCCGGACCGGAAATATTCAAATAAGTTTCCTGCGCGCCGGCAAAAGAAGCATCGACAGTATCCTCGGCGGTAGCAGAAGAACGAACCGCCACGTGAACGTTCTGTGTTTTATAAAATTTGGAAAGTTTCTGATAATTAATTAAAATTTCTTTCTTTAAATTATCTGGAAATTCAGTTTTAATAATCGCTTGCTGCACTAGTTTGGCGCGTTTAAATAAATCTGTGACATCTTTCGTGTCCATACCCTTAAGAATTGATTTAATTTCATTCATGAGACCGGTTTTTTTCATATACTCCATGTAAGCGTCAGCCGAGGTGGCAAAACCAAAAGGCACGCGCATACCCTGTTTGGTCACCTTGCGGTACATTTCTCCCAATGACGCGTTCTTGCCGCCGAACTGCGGCACATCTTTAATTCCGATTTGATCGTAAAATTTGATTAACTTACTCATAAATATAATGCAAATCCGCAAATTAATGCGAATGCTGCAAATTATTTTTTAAAATAATTACTATTAAGTACTCTCTTGGGACTTAACCGATATTGCCTAAAATTAACCAATATACCTAAATGCAAATTTAGTGTTACTAAATACCTTTTTAGTTGAAAATAATCTTCCTTGGTAATAAAATTTTTGGCTTTAAATTCAATAATAATTTTATCATCAATTATAAAATCACAAATGCATCTGACATTACCTTGCCCGTATTGTTTATCTTCAAATTTGTATTCCCTGACATATTTTATTTTTTCTTTTTTTAACAATTCTTCAAAATAATCGGCGTATTGTTTTTCATTTCGACATATACCCAAGTCTTGGTGTGCCTTAAATAATAAACCAGTAATTTTATAGGACAACTCTTTATGTACTACTTTTTCCTCCTCCATATAATAACAATGCGAATCCTCAAATTAATGCAAATACCTCAAATAATAAGATAAATTAATTTGCATTTGCGTATTTGAAGCATTCGCATATTAATTTGTAGATTTGCATTATAATTTTATCTTCCGACTCCACTCATAAATATACGGTATCTCCCACCACTCGCCGTTTAAAGTTTTGACAATGCCCATTACTGAAATGACCAATAACGCCAGCATAAAAAGCTGACCAAGAAGCGGCACCCACATGAAAAGCATGCCGAGAACTTCCAGGGCAAATAAAACCAAACCTTGCTTGGCATGAAATTGCGCGAACTCGGATTTTTTCTTAGTTAAAAGCGGAATGAGAAAAAGAATCCAAATATAAGAAAACGCCACCACGCCTTTATTATTTTCTACGTCATTTTCGCGCGATGTTTTCGGTTTATCCGCCGAAGCCTTGGCGGAGGAGGACTGTTTTTCTTTTTTTATTGTAGTCATAAATTTTATGAAACGCGTAACATAAAATGTGAAATGTTATTATGTTATACATTGCTAATTATACAATTAAATTATACCATATGAAACCAAAACCTTAAAGCTATAAGCTCCAAGCTCAAAGCTAAAATAACTTGCTTTTTCACCTAAAATTGAATAGAATAGGGTTATAAATAATTTTTAATTTTACATTGTCATTTTGCATTCCTGCCGGCAGGCAGGTTGAATTTTTGCATTTTGATTTATAAACGTATGTACGATCTTATAATCATCGGTTCCGGCCCGGCCGGCATGACGGCCGCCATTTACGCCGCACGGCGAGAAATGAAAACTTTAATCATCGGCAAAGAGCTCGGCGGTCAAGTCATTTGGGCATCGGAAATTGAAAATTACCCGGGCTTTAAATCCATTAGTAATTACGACTTAATTTCCAAAATGTCTGAACAAGTCAAGGCTTTAGGCGTGGAAATAAAAACTGATGAAGTCCAAAAGATTGAAAAAAATGAGGATGGAAATTTCTCACTCTTTACTTCGAAAGATAAATTAGAAGCGAAAACTGTGCTTTTAGCTATCGGCTTATCACCGCGCCGCTTAGCGATTCCGGGCGAACAGGAATTCTCCGGCAAAGGCGTTTCTTATTGTGCGAATTGCGACGGACCATTTTATAAAAATAAAAATGTAGCTGTAGTTGGCGGCGGAAATTCCGCTTTGGACGCGGCTGAAGTATTATCCAAAATCGCCAAACAAGTATACCTCATTCACCGTCGTGATGAATTCCGTGGTTTTGAAGCTCTCCTTGATGAAGTAAAAAATAAAACAAATATTGAGTTATTATTAAATAGTGAAATTAAGGAAATTACAGGCGCAAACAAGGTAGAAAAAATAAAAGTGTTAAATATCCAAACCCAAACGGAAAGAGAAGTCGCAGTCGATGGAGTTTTTATTGAAGTTGGTCGCATCGCTTCCACGGATATCATCGCTGATTTAGCCGAACGAGATGAAAAAAATCAAATTTTAGTTGATGAAAAATTCATGACCAAGACTCCCGGACTTTTCGCCGCCGGCGACGTGGTGCGCGGAGAATTTAAACAAATTACCATCGCCTGCGGCCAAGCCACTATCGCCGCTCTCGCTGCTTATCAATATTTGCAACTGAAACAAGGTAAGAGTGGAATGGTATTTGACAGGGCGAAACATTAAGCAAAGGGGTTAATAAATAGCAAACAGTAATTAGCAAATAGGGATAAAAAATAATTAAAAATATTATAAAAAAACCGCTGGATATTCTCCAACGGTTTTTGCAATTATAAAAATTCCCTGTTTACTATTTACTAATTACTGTTTACTTCTCCTATACTTCAATCTTTGTAAATAAATAAGCACCAACGATTATTAAAATAAAAGTAATCGCGCTCATCACCAACAAATCTGTATGCAGGCTGAAATGCGAAACGCCAATTAAAGCGCCGCGCAATCCATCAATGCCATAAGTCAATGGATCAATTTTAGTAACTGTGGCAATCGCTTTTGGTAGATTAGTTAAAGGAAATAAAGCGCCGGAAAGAAAGAATATCGGCATTACTAAAAAATTCATAATCAATTGAAAGCCCTGCATATCTTCCAATACTGAAGCAATCGCGGTGCCAAGCGCCGTAAAAAGCAAAGCAATTAAAAACATAAAGAGAAGCGCCATGGGTAGCATCGCTAGACTATATATTCTAAAACCGAAAATAAAAGTAAGACACAAGACTATTACGCCTTGTAGCACCGCAACTGTCGCGCCGCCCAAAGTGCGTCCAAACATAATTTTTAGACGAGATACCGGTGCGACCAATGTTTCTTTTAAAAAGCCAAACTGCCGATCCCAAATTATTTCAATGCCGGAAAAAACCGCCGTAAACAAAATACTCATCGCAATCACGCCGGGTGCAAGAAATTCCAGATAATTGCCGCCTCCGGCCTTGGCATACACCGGGCCAAAACCAAAACCTAAAGCTACCAAAAATAATATTGGCTGGCCAAGTGAACCAACAATGCGCGCTCTCGATCGCAAATACCTTTTAATTTGTCTTAACCAAAGTATATAAATTGCGTTCATATTTTCATTAGCTTTAAGGTTATACCTGCCTGCCGGCAGGCAGGGCTTTTAGCTGTTAGGGCAATAATTTTAAAAAATCAATTTATTTTTTGTCATTCAGAAAAGAGCAACGGAAATATTTATTACCCGCCCAGCCATAAATGGCAGGACTATGTTTTTCCGGTAAGCCCCATTAATGGGGTTTTTGTTTCTGTTAGCCCAATCCATTCATGGTTGGGCGATTTTGGCGCAACTTAAAGCTAAACCTAAAAGCTGTCTATCTTCGCCACATCGCTCGATGTTGCCGCATTCCTTCGGCGGCGCTAGCATTTTCGTCGCGCAAGCCGTCACCGGTTAATTTTAAAAAGGCGTCTTCCAAACTATCTTTCCCGGTTTGTTTTTTCAAATCTTCCGCCGTGCCCATGGCCACGATTTTTCCATGATCCATAATGGCAATCCGGTGCGAAATTTTTTCTGCCTCTTCCATATAATGTGTGGTAAGAAAAACGGTGAGCTGCCTTTCTTTATTTAATTTTTCAATATACGTCCAAATATGATTTCTAGTCTGAGGGTCTAGGCCAAGTGTTGGCTCATCAAGAAATAAAATCTCGGGCAGATGAATTAGCCCACGAGCGATCTCCAAACGTCTTTTCATGCCACCGGAAAATTTCTTTACTAATTCATCCTTACGATCCCAAAGCTCTACAAATTTTAGCATTTCTTCAATTCTATCCCGTCTTGCTTTTTTCTCTTTCAAACCATAGAGCACCCCATGAAATTCCAAATTTTCAAAAGCCGTAAGCTCATCGTCCAAACTTGGATCTTGGAAAACAATGCCAAAAGACTGGCGAACTTTATTATGTTCGTGAAGCGGATTATAACCATTAATATGCAATTCCCCGCTAGTCGGATGAAGAAGCGTAGTTAATATTTTTATAGTCGTAGTTTTGCCGGCGCCATTAGGTCCAAGAAATGCAAATACCTCGCCTTTCCCCACGGAGAAAGAAATATTATCAACGGCAGTGAAGCCATTAAATTTTTTTGTTAAATTTTTTACTTCAATGATATTTTCCATAACTAAATTATACATCGCTCTAAATACTTATTCAACCATAACCACTTCCGGCGCGCCTTCTTTTTCTTTGACTTTAATCATTAACGACAAAAAAGCGCCGACAAACAGAAAAATTGATGAGATAACGAAAACATAATTGTAAGCGCTGACTTGCGCCTTGAGCGTTATGAGACCGATGAATTGTCCGGTGGCGAGAGAATTATGGATATTCAATACACTGCTTTGTGCGATATTCAAAACATTGGAATTAATTGTATTATTCAAAATTGTGCCAAATAAAGCGATGCCGAAAGCGCCGGCAATGTTGCGCACCAAAGCCAAAACCGATGAAGCAATGCCAATCTCATGTGGTTCCACAATAGAAGCGATGATGTTGGTGCGTTGCGCCATGCCAAAACCTAAGCCAAAAGCCATTAAACCCAACGGCAAAATTATATCCCAAACCGTGGAGCGCGGATCCAGGAAAGAAAAAAGGTAAAGGCCGATAGCCGCCACTAAGGTACTAATAAAAATAATATAACGCGGCTGGACTCTACCTGTAAATCTTCCGCCCAAGGGCGAACTAAGCATCATCATCATCGCCATGGGAATAAAAAGATAGCCGGTCTGCGTCGCGTCCAGCCCTAAAAAAGTGGAAGCAAAAATCGGAATTAAAAATACACTACCCATGAGCCCCATAAAAACGACAAAATTATTTACCATGGTATTCACAAAAATAGAATTTTTGAAAAAACTCAAATCAACAATCGGCTCGGGGCATTTTCTTTCAGCATAATAAAAAATAATTCCGAAAATTATCACGATCGCATAAGTTAAAATACTATTGAATGATAGCCAGCCCCACTCCAAGCCCTTGTCTAAAACCAAAACTAAAGCCGACAAAGAAACACCTAACGTAATTGCTCCCCACCAATCAAAAATCATAGTTTTCTTTTCTGAAACCGATTCGTGAATAAAAGTCAGAGCCATCACGATACCCAAGAGGCCAATTGGTAGATTAACCAAAAAAACCGAACGCCAACCGAAATTATCAATCAGCGGACCACCGATCAGCGGACCAAACACCACGGCCGCGGCGAATGACGATGACCAAATTCCCAGCGCTTGCGCGCGCTCTTTTCCCTCGGGAAAAGTAGCGGCGATAATCGCCATGGCAGTTGGATAATCAGCCGAGCTGGCGATCGCTTGAATCACACGAAAAAAAATCATGGAACTATAATTCCATGCTATACCGGCCAAAACCGAGCCGAGAATAAAAATCGCAAAGCCAAACAAATAAACTTTTTTTCTACCTATGGTATCGCCTAATTTTCCCCAAATCGGCACAAAAACCGCGTTAGCCAAAATATAAGCGGTGGAAATCCAGCCGGCAGCAGAAACGGTGACATTAAAATCTTCGATCATCTTTGGCAATGCCAAATTAACAATTGTCCCATCCAATCGCCCCAAAAAAGTCCCCAAAATCACCGTAAGCAAAATCCACCATTTTAAATTATCTTTATTCTTTTTGCTCATATCATATTCCACTTTATGCGTTTTGCGTTACGTGTTACACGTTATGTAATTTTAATTTTTGTAAATCCACAGCTTCGCGGACATGCCATCTTTTAATTCCGAATATTCATTCACGTTAAAACGCGCTTTGACATTAAATTCTTGCTCTTCGCGCTTATCAGAAATATTAAAAACCACATCGCCGCTTTTGGCAGTCGGGCTGATTTCGTCAACCGTGCCGAAATATTGTTTGGAATCAAAAGCGTCAACAGTAAACATCGCTCTCTGGCCTACCACGATGTCGCTCAATCCTTTGTCTTCAGACACACTGCCAACAACTCGCAAATCTTTAATCTCAATCATAGAAACAATCACTTCACCGCGATTAAATAATTTTCCGACATTATTATTAACATTAATAATTTTTCCGGCGGTTCCGGTTTTGATTAATTCGGTTCCCACGCGAGCCACTACCGCATTGGCCTCGACTTGATCGCCGGAATTAACCATCACCTCTTCCAAAATTCCGCCGCCGGTCGTTGATAAATCAATGTGCGGCGCGGTAATTGAAGAGTCTTCAATATAAATACGACCTTGATTGGCACGCCAAAAAATCAGACCGCCAATTGTACCAACGATTAGCAAAGTAGCTAAAATCAAAATAACAAATATTTCTCGTTTTACACCTAAAAGCATTTTTTCTTCTTTTTTTATTTCATTTAAAATTTCCTTTTCCTCTGCCAAAATTGTCTTTTCTTGGGCTAAAATTTTTTCTTGTTTATTCATATAAATAAATTATTTATTAAAACTTACTACACGCTCTCCCGTCTGCAATCCCGAAACTACTTCCCAGCGGCCATCAGCGCTTTTTAAGCCGATGGTGATTTTACGCTCTTGCGGCTGGGCATTATCTTGAGCGACTAAAACATAATATTTTTCATTCTTTTGAATGACATCATTGCGATTAATGGTCAGAACATTATCCTTGGTTGCGGTAATAATTTTTACATTAGCTGTAAGTCCGACTTTAATTCTGGCGTCTTCCTGATTAAATTGCAGAGTAACTTTGTAAGCCATGGAGCCGTTGGCCTGCGCCTGTCCGGCTGGATCAATTTTAATTACTTTTCCAGCAAATTCTATGGCATTACCTAAATTATCCAAAGTAATAGCCGCTTCATTGCCGACCACGATTTTGGAAATGTCCGATTCGGCGACAAAAATTTCTACTTGATACTGATTGTCACTGATCACAGAAACTAACGGCGTACCCGGCGATTGCATGGCTCCAACCTTACCATCCTGTTTGGCAATTACACCATCAATCGGCGATAATAAAATTGTTTTTGCATAATTTGCTTCTGCTTGAGACACCATCGCCCTTAACGCTGCCAAATCCACTTCTCGTGGCGCCTGTGTCTTGGCCTGCCAATTAGCCATTGCTTGATCATAAGTTGCTTGCTTCAAGGCGATAACATTTTTGGCGGCAGCCACTACATTATTATAATCGCTCAAGGCTTTGTCATAAGCAATCTTGTAATTGCTATAAATATTTTTGGCATCGCTATTCGTCTGTTGGCGATTAATAATTGCTCCGGATTGTGCAACGCTGGCCGAGCGAGTATTTTCAATGGTAGTTTTTTTCAGATCTAAAGAGACTTGATTTAAATCAGCCGAAGTAACTGTCGCATTAAGAACCTCGGAAACATAATCTAATAATTTATTTACACTAGAAAAAACATCTTTTGTCTCGCTCAAAGCGAGATCAATATTTATATGATCAGCACCATTAAGATTATTAATAGTATTTTTTAATTTATCAACCTGAACTTTAGAAATTAGATATTGATTCTTGGCATTTATTAATTTGCTGTCATCAAGAACTGACAAAACATTTTTAAAGCTATAATTAGCGGCCGAATTATCCACGCCGATGATATTGTCGGCTTGCGTCAAGCCATTTTCTAAAATCGGCAATGAAGCATTAAGCACGGTAATTGAATTTTCATAAGCATTATTAATTATTTGGCTATTTTGTCCGCCATCAGCTAATTTCAAATTATTCTGCGCAATATCTAGGGCGGCTTGCGCGGCATTAATATTACCTACAGTATCAGTTTTGGATTTTTCCAAATCAGCCATGGCAATTTCCGCGGCGGCTTTATAAATATTGGCTTCCGCTTCCGATGGTCCGGCTAATTTTTGATTTAAATTTGCTTGCGCCTGCGCTAATTGCGCGGCGTAATCAGCATTATCCAACGTCAACAAAATCTGCCCAGTTTTTACTTTGTCTCCAACTTGCACTTTTGCCTCTTTGATTTTACCGCTAACTTGAAAAGATAAATCAACATTCTCGGCCGTTTTAACTTGTCCGTCAGCTTTTACTTCCTCGGCAATTTTTCCTTGTTCAACTTCATCATATTGATAAGAAATTTTTGGCGTTCGGGTAAAATAATAAACTCCAAAAATTGTTAAAATAATCAGAACGCCTAAAATAACTATTATTTTTAATAGATTTTTTTGCATATTTTTTATTTATTTATATGAGATAATTTTTTAAAAATTTTTATAAGGTTCTTCTTGTCGCCCTCATCAAGAACAGACATACTTTTTTTCATTTGCTCGGTAATAATCTTTGATTTCTCTTTGAGGAAATTTTCACCCTGCTTGGTAAGCGACAATTTAACGACGCGGCGATCTGTCTGATCAGTCACTCTCGTAATTAATTTTTCTTTGGCCAAATTATTGGCAATGGAGGTAACTGATGGCGGCTTGATGTGCAGAAACTCCACTAGCTCCTTCATGGTTACCGCTGAATTTTTGCGAATGAAATCAAGCGTAACAATTTGCATAAAAGCGCCGGGGTTAATTTTGCCTTCCTGCATAGCCCGCTCACGAAGCATTTGTCCAGTGGAAAAAATCAGAGAAACCAAACTGTTTGTTAATTCATCTGGCATATTTATTTAGATTATCAAATATTTAGACTATCTAAATAAATTATATCATAACCGTGGGAAAAGTCAAGGTCTTTGCTTTATCAAAATTTTATGATATACCTTAATTAGATTAAAAATTTATCCTGCCTGCCGGCAGGCAGGGATTTAAGAATTAAGAATATTAACCGCTATAGACCTATCGGAAAATGGGATAAATTCTAAATTATGTTAAATCTCAACGAAGAACAATTACTCATCTCCCAAGGTCATAAACTCATCGGCGGCATTGATGAGGCCGGACGCGGGCCGCTCGCCGGTCCGGTGGTCGCCGCTTGCGTGATTTGGGGAGCTGATTTTGACGCGGAAAAAATACAATACACGGAATTAAAATTTCTGCGCGACTCCAAAAAACTTGATGAAAAACGGCGTGAAGATTTATTTAAAATAATTAGAGAAGAAGCACTGGAGGTTGGCGTAGGAATCTGCGATCATCTTACCGTAGATCGCGCCAATATTTTTCAAGCGACGTTTCTCGCCATGAAAAAAGCACTAAGTGCGCTGAAAAACAAACCGGATTTTATTTTGATAGATGGAAAATTTATCATTCCCAATACTTCTTACCAGCAAAAAGCAATTATTAAAGGCGACGATAAAATATTTTCCATTATGTCCGCTTCTATCATTGCCAAAGTGACACGCGACCGGTTGATGAAGAAATTCCACGAAGAATATCCGGAATATCATTTTGATCAGCACAAGGGTTATGGTACAAAACTTCACCAAGAAATGCTAAAAAAATACGGTCCCTGCCCCATCCATCGCCGCAGTTTCGGCCCGGTGAAGAAATTGATAAAAAAATAAAAATTCAAGAATTTAAAAAATACTCCGAACTGTCCGGAGTATTTTAATATTACAATAATTTATTTAATTGATGCGAGCATTGAAAAATTTTGGAATAAAAACTATCAGCTTACAAGTATTTTTTATTTAAATATATGATAAATTTTAACACTATTTTTACAATATTTTAAAATCACCAAGGGGTTTGGGGGCCGAACTGAGCGCCATGGCGAGAGCTACCCAAAGATTAATCAATGTGATAGCGAATTGAGGCCCCCAAAACTTTTGGTTACTTTTGCCTGCCTGCCGGTAGGCAGGGTTACAAAAGTAACCCTAGCGGAGCGTCAAAAATTTTAGAAAACCACTAAAAATTTTCTATTAAATCTCGGCAATTAATAAATCCAACGCGGTATGCATATCGCCCTGCCCGGTTTTCATCGCATAATCCGCTTCCACTAATTTATTTATAATATTTTTTAGCTGAACAAGAGTAAAATTTCTCGCTTGTGCTATTCCTTTTTGTACGACAAACGGATGAAGCTTTAAATCGCTCGCGATATTGCGTTCTTTGGCACCGGTTTCCAGCGCCTGCCTGATTTGGAGTAATATTTTAAACTGCCGCACAAACATGGAAAGCAAATAACTTTCCGTGAGGCCGGCTTCAAATTGCTCTTCAATAAGCCTTATAGCCAAGGTTTTATTCTTCGCGCTAATCGCGTCAGTCAAAGCAAAAATATTTTCACTAAAATTTCCCCGTACCAAATATTCCACGTCTTCTAATTGTATTTCCACTGATTGCCCGACAACTAATTGCGGCTCCGTGCCTAACTTATAATTAATCAGTTTATTTATTTCATTATTAATCTGCCAGAGATCAGTGCCAACCAAGCCGGCCAGTGCATTCACAGCTTTGGGAGAAATTTTTCCGCCGCGCGTTTCCACTTCTTTTTTTACCCAAGTCCCCAATTCGGTGTTGGAAAGTGCTTTAAATTCTTGAGCATATTTTTGCGCGTTCAAAAATTTAAAAAGTTTTGCAGGCTTTACGGTCAATGATTTTTCTTCGCCGCTAGAATTTATAATTGAAGCATTTCCCTTTTTCCCGGTTTTAACAGCGGAGTCCCAAAAAATTATGATATTATCATTGTTTTTAATTTTATTTAAAAATTTTTCCAGTTCTTCAAAAATGCTAGTTGATTTATTCTGAAAAATATTTTCAATCACGATCATCCTTTTTTTAGCCAAAAGCGACGACGGGCTAACCTGTTCATTAATCTCTCCCAAATTCGCCTTAACGCCATCAACCAAACTTAAACTCGCGCCAGTTGGGTCAACTTCGCGCGTAAATTTCTTCCTGAATTCTTTTAATTTTTGCCGGCTGCGGAACGAGTCTTCGCCGTAGAGAAAAATCAACATAAATTTCTAAATTACAAATTATAATTTCCAATAAATGCCTAATTCTTAATAACTAAATTAGAAATTGTAATTTAGAACTTAGAAATTTTATAATTCAACTCTCGCAATATTATCTATTCTCTCACCCAAATATTTCTCTCCCAACCCTTTAAACTTCTCCGCATTTTCCGTGGTATAAAAAATTCTTTTTGGATTAGTTGATTTTTTATCAAACTCTGGATGTCTTGTTAAATAATCCGCCAAGCTGTCCGCGACAATTTTTCCCGGATCGGGAACGAGGCAACGTTTGCCCATAATTTCCCGCACTTCTTTTAATAATAACGGATAATGCGTGCAAGCCAAAATCAAACAAACAACGCGTTTTAATTTTAGCGGTTTTAAATATTTACGCAAGATCATTTTCGCTTCCGGCCTTTTTGTCCAGCCCTCCTCTACCAAAGGTACGAGGAGCGGAGCGCTCAATGCGGTGATTTCCAAATTCGGATTAATTTTTAATAACTCTCGCTGATAAGATCCGGCTTCAATTGTCGCCTTGGTACCGATCACGCCAACCTTGTTAATTTTTTGATCACTCCCGATTTTTTCCACTATCGGACGAATTACCCCGAGGACTCTCTTGTCGGTATATTTCTGAGGCAAATATTCTTGCTGAATGTGTCGTAAGGCCTGCGCGGACGCGGTGTTACAAGCAAAAATTATAAGATCGCAATTTTTCCCAAATAAAAAATCAACCGCCTCTCTGGCGTACTCAAAAATTATTTCCGGTGACTTCGGGCCGTATGGCGCCCGCGCGTTGTCTCCTAGATAAATATAATCTTGTTCCGGCAAATGGCTAAGAAAATGTTTCAATACCGTTAATCCGCCAAAGCCGGAGTCAAAAACTCCAATCATAGCACACTAATCTACAAATAAAATGCAAATCTACAAATCATTTGTAGATTTGCATTTTATTCGTAGATTTGAGTGTGTTAACTTCATTTTTAAACAAACCACCACGCTGTTTATAATTTTTAAACATTCCAAAACTAGCGCAAGCCGTGGATAATAATACAATATCGCCACTAGCTGATTTGGCGCGCGCTAAACTTACGGCTTCTTTCATGCTCTTAACTATTTTAATATTTTTTAGAGAATAGCCGGTTTTTAATATTTCCTTTTTAAAGCGCGGTGTGGCTTTGCCGTCCAATAGAATTAAAAATTTCACCCGCTTCTTCACTTCGCGCGCGAACTCGCGAAAATCAGAATTCTTTTCCGCGCCTCCGGCCAGAAGAATAATCGGCGCGCTAAAAGATTTTAACGCTGTAATCGCTGAATCCGGCGTAGTTGCAAAACTGTCATCGTAATATTTGACGCCTTTCAGTTCGCGGACAAATTCAATGCGGTGTTCCAGCCCTTTGAATTTTTTCACCGCGCGAGCGATAATCTCTTTTTTGATGCCAACAATTTTCGCCACCTCCACCGCCGCCGCAATATTTTCCTTATTATGTTCTCCCGGTAAACTGCTCGGCAATTCTGATTTTCCAAACTTAATAACCTTGGACACTTGACTTTTAACCCTTGACCTGATTTTTGAATTAATAACTAAATAACCTTTACTGCCTTGAAACATAAATATACGCGATTTAGCATTCCAATAATCTTTCATGCTTTTGTGATAATTCGGATTGTTCGGATCAGCCGGCGCCAAATGTTCGGGTGAAAAATTAATAATCACTGCAATGTGCGGACTAACGTTAAAATCTTCCAGTTGAAAACTGGATAATTCCAAAACCACCCAATCATTTTTTTTGATTTTATTTAAAAATGCAAACGGCGCCACGCCAATATTCCCACCAAGATAAGCACGTTTGCCGGCAGTTTTTAAAATTTTAAAAATCAAAGATGAAATTGTACCCTTACCTTTTGTGCCGGTGACGCCGATAATATTTTTGGTCGGGCATAAATCAAAAAATAATTTCATCGGGCTGGATAAAACAGTTTTATGCCCGCGTAGAGACGAGGCATCGCCTCGTCTGGTATTTTGAGACGAGGCGTGCCTCGTCTCTACGATGCCCGGACAAAAAATCGGCCAGCCGGGAGAACGAAATAGAATATCAAATTTGTATAAATTCTTGTTGAAATTTTTTCCCAATTGATAATTAATTTGTAGAGACGCATAATTATGCGCCTCTACGGAAATATTTTCCCGCGCGTCACAAATCGTAATCTCGCATCTCACCTTTTTCTTGATTAAAAAATCAACCAACGCCTGATTTTCAATACCCCAACCCAAAATTCCGATTTTTTTATTTTGAAGATCTTTTAAATTCATAAATATTAATTCTTAGCTATTTTAAACAATCTTATACTACCATAGCCTACTAATAAACATCCAACAATTATATTTAAAATTTGAATTGCTAATAAAGGAATTACTTGTTTAAAAATTGAAAATATCATAACTGCGCCACCCATAAATATAAAAGTGGCTAAGCCAACCGCCAGACCAAAAACCCACAGTTCTTTCTTGGCGTAATTATATTCCACTGCCTTAGCAGTAAAAAAACTGGTATTAAAAATAATAGTCATAGGGTTAGAAATTGTCAAAATAAAAGCTGCAATGAAACTTGATAAAATACTACTTATGTTTATTATTAAATAAGCGGCATTCCCTTTTGTTATACTTTGAAAAATTAATATTCCAAAAACAATTAACGCCAAAGAACTAATCAAACCAAAAACCTTTTTTAATTTTTTATTTTCTAATAATTTACCAACGCCCAAAATAGCTAAAACAATATAAAAATAATCAACAATGGTCACTGCTAAAACCGCCGCTAAACCATCCGTCATCGATTTTTGCAAAGCTAAATTAACAATAAAAAAGAAAACCGGACCAATAGCAGTTTGTAAAATTAAACCGGTAATTAAGCCGTCTAGAAATATTTTTATATTATCCCTGTTTCTTCCACCAATCATAATAAGGTAATAACTCTTTTAATTTCACTGATTTATCTTTATCCAAAACCACTTCGGTATTTTCCAAATTTGTTTCATCTATTTCTCGCATGAATTGGCGGCAATTACCGCAGGGCGGTGGAACAAAAACATCACCATTTTCGTTTTTCCAAACTCCTACAATTTTCTTAATTTTATATTCGCCGTTTGTAATCATCGCACCGATAGCTACCCGTTCAGCGCAAATTACGTTTGAACCGGTAGCAGCACAAACTCCTAAATATAGTTTTCCCTTCTCGGAAATTAGAGCACAACCCACGTCAGCGCATAAACCATCTTTCATTTTTTTCGGCTTTATTAAAGCAGCGGCTTTTTTAATTAATTCTTTATTTGTCATAAAATTTAAATTGCCTTCTTAACTATTTTTATAATTTTTTCTATCTCTTTGGCAATATTTTCACTTTTCAATTCACCGGCCTTCAAAGCCTGAAAACTGCAAACGCCGATTAATTTTAATTTCAAATATTTTACAAAACCAAAAAATGCTAAATTCAAATATTTCGTCGTGCCTTGTTTTTCCCCGCCGCCAACATAAACCAAAAACACTTTTTTTCCGCGAAGCAACTCTTCTCGGTAAAACGGATGGCAACGGTCAATGAAATTTTTCATTAATCCGCTGACATTGTCAAAATAATTCGGCGTCCCCAAAATTAAAATATCTGCTTCGGCCATTTTATCAAGCACTTGATTCATATCGTCTTTGATCGCGCAAACCGGACGATGATGGCAGGCGAGACAACCGCGGCAAATTCCGATTTTTTTGTCGCGCAAAAAAATAATTTCCTTTTCGGCGCCATCAATTTTTTTAAAAATTTCTTTTAAAACAAACTCCGTATTGCCAGAACGCGGACTGCCGGAAATAATCAAAATTTTCTTTTGTTGTTTCATAATTTTTCTTGCTTGAACAAATCAATTGATGATGGCCCTTGTTGAATTTTCATTATTATTTCTTCGCCTTGATAATTAAAAAAATCTTTGATTCTTTCAACTTGTTTTGGCGAGGTATTCTTGGGTATTTCATCAAGCGAAAAATAAGTTATCTCATCCGCTTCATCATTAATTGTAATAACGCCGCCCATTACCTCACAGGCAAAAGAAAAAACAATATCAGTTTCATTTCTCTTGCTGTAAACGCCCAATAACCGGGTCACTTTCACGTCAAATCCTGTTTCTTCTTTTACTTCGCGCACCACCGCCTCCCAAGGCGCTTCATTATACTCAACTCTACCTCCGGGCAAATTCCAAAAATCATGATCACGCCGATGACATAACAGAATGCGCTTCTGATTATCTAGAATAATGGCAAATGCTCCGATAGTAAATTTATTTTCCATACAAACTTAATTTCTGTTTAAAAGATTATTGATAATTTTATCAATAATGCTCCTACTGTACGCTCCTGGATTCCGGATATTTTTTATTCCGCTGTCGCTTCATAAAAAATTCCGGAATGACAAAAAAGGAAAAATTCTCAATTCGTCGCCCTAAAAGCTAACAGCTCAAAGCTCAAAGCTTAAAACTCGCGCATCTCCCCCCAATTATCTCCCACCTTGGCGTCAGCAATGATCTGCACTTTTAACTTAATAACATTTTCCATTATCTTTTTGATTTTTTTCTCCATTTCCGAAATCATGTCTTCTTTAATTTCAAACAACAACTCATCATGCACCTGAAGTAGCATCTTTATATTTTTTCCGTCGTCTTTCAATCCGTTGATCATCTCATCAATCCTAATCATCGCTACCTTAATAATATCAGCGCAAGTTCCTTGAAGCGGCGCGTTGATGGCCATGCGCTCAGCGGCTTTGCGCAATTGTACAACCGAAGAATTGATTTCCGGTAGATAGCGCTTGCGTCCAAATAACGTTTCCGTATAGCCGCGTTCGCGCGCCAATTCAATTGACTCGTCAATGTATTTTTTTACGCCTTGATAAATTTTAAAATAATTTTCAATAAACTCCCGCGCGCGTTCCATGGAAATATCCGCCGCCTGCGACAAGCCGTATGGACCTTGGCCATAAAGAATGCCGAAATTTATCGCCTTGGCTTCGCGGCGCATTTGTTTGGTCACTTCTTCCAGTTTTACGCCGTTAATTTCCGCAGCGGTTGCCGTGTGAATATCCAAACCCTGATCAAAAACCGCAATCATTTTTTTGTCGCCGGACAAATGCGCGGCCAGCCGCAATTCAATCTGCGAATAATCCAGGCTCAAAAGTTTAAAACCTTTCTCCGTCACAAAAGCGTTTCTGATTTCTCGGCCCAACTCCGTGCGCACGGGGATATTTTGCAGATTCGGTTCAGTGGAAGAAAGCCGACCGGTTGAAGTAACGGTTTGATTAAAGCTGGTGTGCAGTCGGCCGGTTTTTTTGTTGACCAGCTCCGGCAATGAATCAATATAAGTATTGAATAATTTATTCAGCTCGCGATATTCCTGAATTAGAGGAATAATTTCGTGCTCATGTTTTAATTTTTCCAATTCATCGGCCGAGGTGGAAAAGCCGGTTTTGATTTTGGAAATTCCCAGAGTGGAGATTTCCAATTTTTCAAATAAAATTTCTTTGAGTTGTTGAGTGGAATTAATATTAAATTTCACGCCCGCCTCATGCCAAATCTTTTTTTCCAATGCCTTAATTTTTTTGTCCACTTTCTCGGCCAAACTCCCCAAAACCTTGGTATTGAGTTTAATACCATTGGTTTCCATGTCCGCCAAAACCAGAGCCAAAGGCATTTCAATATCAGCAAATACTTTTTTTAATTTTTCTTTGGTCAATTCTTTTTCCAATTTTATTTTTAATCTTTGGGTAAAATCCGCGTCTTCGCAAGAATAAAGCGCCAATTTCTCAGTCGGCACTTCACCAAAAGTGATTTTATTTTTTCCCGTGCCTAGAAGATCATCTTTACTGATTTTTTCAAAACCAAGTTCGCTAAATGTAAGCGCATCCAAATTGTGCTGGCGCGTTCCCGGGTTCAAAAGATAAGAAGCAATCATCGTATCAAAATCAACGCCTTGAACCTTAACGCCTTGACTCGCCAAAACTTGCATATCAAATTTAACATTATGTCCGCATTTTTTAATTTTCTCATCTTCAAAAATTGGTTGTAAACTCTGTAAATAGTAATTAGCAAACAGTAAATAGGGCTTATTTTCTTCTTGTTTATTCTGATAGCTAAACAAATCTAAATTTGTTTTAATGTTTTCATGTTTTAATGTTTTAATGAAATACGCTTCCCCTTCCTTCCAGCTAAAACTTATTCCCAGTAAATCCGCGGACAATGGATCAAAGCCGGTAGTCTCCGTGTCAAAAGTAAATTCTTTTTGTTTTTTTAATTCCCGCAAAAATTTTTCAAACTTTTTCTCATCATCAACCAAAATATATTTAAATATCTTTTTGTTTCGTTCGAACTTGCTGACGTGTGAGTCAGCATCCCGGTCTTCACGCAGTGAAGTACCGGGATTACCCTGAGTCAGCTCCCTCACTCTCGGCAACAGTGATTTAAACTCCAATTCGCTCAACAACTGCACCAAACGCGCTTGATCAATATTGCCGAACTTCGCTTTTGTTAAATCAAATTCAATCGGCGATTCGCGGTTAATAGTAGCGAGTTTTTTACTTAGAAAAGCATTTTTCTCATTTAACCTCAACAATTCTAAAATTCGTGGTTTAATTTTACTATTTACTGTTTGCTGTTTACTATTTACTGCTTTATAAATTTTTTCCAAACTCCCAAACTCTTTTAACAATTCAATCGCTGTTTTCTCGCCAATGCCTTTGACGCCGGGAATATTATCGCTCGGATCGCCGCGCAAACCTTTGTAGTCAATCATTTGGTCGGGACCAAGTCCGTTGAATCGCTCCCGCACCATTTTTTCATCATAAATTACACTGTCCGACAACCCACGGCTCATCGTATAAACCTTGGTATGCTCATCCACTAATTGCAATGTATCCAAATCTCCAGTCACGATAATACTTTCTACTTTCAACTTTCTACTTTCTACTTTTCGCGAGACTGTTCCAATCAAATCGTCCGCCTCAAACCCTTCTTTTTCAAATACCGGAATCCCGAGCGCCTCTGCGATTTCTCGCACCCGCGGAATTTGCGAATATAATTCGTCAGGCGCTTTGACGCGCGTCGCCTTGTAGTCTTTGTATTCCAAATGCCTAAAAGTCGGACCTTTTTTGTCCAAAGTCAAAACCACGTAATCCGGCTTGAATTCTTTGAGCGCCTTGAACAAAACCATCACAAAACCGTAAACCGCATTAGTCGTTTCTCCTGATTTTGTCCGCATAGTTGGCGGCAAAGCGTGAAAACTGCGATGAATTATCGCATTGCCATCAATTATTATAAGTTTTTCTTTGCTATCAGCCATACCCTTATTACATCACAAAAAAAGAGGAAAAACAAGTTGTAAAAAAATAAAACCCCCTGCACGAAACATCCGGGCAGGGGGCAGAAAAAGAGAATTCACGTCAGAAAACGACAGTACGAGCCCGCAGCCAAGCGTCGACGCTGGAAGTGCTCTTGGGCTTTATCATTACTTCCTTAGTTCCAGAGTCAAAATAGACAATAAATGTATCGTCTCCGCAATAACGTGAACCAGCACAAAGCGTCCAGCTCTCACAAACATCCAGATGCTCACCCGGATTAATCAGGCAGGAATAAAGTACCTCGAGAAGAATGCGCTCCTTTAAGGTAATCACTTCCTGACCAAGGCGATCCAAATCATTAGCTGATTTGTTAGCTAATTCCAGATCAGCCTCAACGGCATTGACAACAGCCTTAATCCAAAGAGCATAAGGCCTGTAAAGAGCCTTACGTTGTTCCCTTTCGTGATTAATCACATCTCCCAAAATATGATAGTGTTCACGATACTGTATCCGAATGCGCAATTCCTGGCGAAGCATCCAGATAAGCCTCTGATAATTCAAGTCAGGAGCAACGACAACCAGCCACCAATCGCCTGCTGGTTTTGGAGGAATCGTGAACGTTGTAAGGTTAATCCCTATGCCTTTCCCCGCGTAGAAGTCTTGCCACCATCTTAGATAGTCAGGCAATCCTTGAATTGCTTCCAGTGTTGCGCCTGACAAAGAATAAATGGCATTGCGGATCGCTTTGGCTATGTTCCTGCGGCCAAGCCGTTTGAGCTGGTCAAAATTTAAACCGAGGAGAGTCTCCTTTGCTACGCCCGTAATCATTGAAGACATTTCCACCACTTTTTCTTCCATTACCGTTTGAATATTATTTTTATCTTTCATGGGCCTTTTTCCTTTTCATTTAAGATTTAAAGAGCGAACAATTTAAACAACCCGAATAAATAACTATATTCAAAATTACTATTAACGTCAATAATAATTGCCATATAATTAAATTGCTATTGACAAATTGCTTAAATTAGCTAATAATTTAAATATAAATGTCATAAATTATTGATGATACTATGCAAAATAATCAAATAAATCAAATTTTAAGCGGTCTGGGACTAAACAAACTTGAAAAAGATTGTTATTTAGAACTTTTAAAAAAAAAGCCCGCAAAAAGCCTCAGAATTAGCGAAAAAACTTAATATTCCAAAAACCACTGTTTTGGTTGCCCTTTATCGCCTGGCAGATGAACTAGGTATTATCAAAAGAAGCAAACAAAAAAATAGTTTTTTATTTTTAGTAGAAGACGTTTCGGCCTTGCTCCAATATATTAGCCGCCAAGAACAAAAAATTTCCGAAAATAAATCAGCTCTTGAACGATTACTCCCTCAATTACGAACTATGATGAGTTTTGATGTTGATAAGCCAAAAATCTTTTATTACGAAGGCAAAGAGGGACTAAAACGAGCTTTTGAGACTATTCTTGATGAAGCGGATGAAATTATCGGTTATGGCAGCGATGAAGATGACGAAAAATTTTTACCAGAACTTTATCCAAAATATTATGAACGAAGAGTAAAAAATAAAATACCAGTAAAAGCAATAATTCCTGCTACTCCGTTTAACATTAAAATAGCAAAAGAAAAGTCCACTGAACGATTGCGCAATACTCATTTAATTTCTCCGGAATTAAATTTTCCTATTCAAATAAATATTTATCGCCACACAGTTATCTTTTTTTCCTATGAAGAAAATTTTGCTCTAGTAATAAAAAGCAAACCGATGGCAAAATGTCTAAAAATGATTTTTAATCTTGCCTTTGACCACACAGCAAAATTTGATCAAAATTTCAGAAAATAAAAAAAATATAAAAAAATAATCCCAATTGCTCGGGATTATTTTTTTATTAACCAAATCTTACTAATCAAAACTTTGGCAATCCAGAAAAAAGAGGTCGATACATATCTTCTTTAATATCAATCTGCAATTCACGACGATTCATTTTATTAGAAAATTTTATCGGCGCTTTTTCAATAATCGCCAATGGTTGCTGTTCCTTCCCCTCGCCCATTACCAAAACTGCCGCTGTTGCTAAACTATCTGCTATATCGGTGCGGGAAAATTTAAATTTTCTGCCAAAAATATCTTTCTTACCGCGATAGTCTTTCAATCCGCTGAAACCAGCATAGCCCAAGGCAATGCCAACAACACCGGCGCGAAGCGGAATGGTGCGACTATCGGTAATTAACACTCCGAGTTTTTTTACTTGATATTTATCTTGTAATGTTTTGCGCAAAAAATTAGCGGTCTTGAAACTATCTTTTGGCAAAAATATCAATTTCCCATTTGCATTAGATTCGTCAATTCCGGCCGAAGCCATGTATGTCCCATCTTTAATAGTGAGCCAAACATATTTTGTCTTTACGGCGAACTCGCTTTCTGAACGAATGAATTTTTCTTTTGTTTTAATATCCGGTGCAATAGCTGTTCTATTTTCCGACAAAGCTATAATCTTTGAAGTAACTACAATTATTGATTGCTCCGAAATATTTTTTAAATAACGCTCAATAAAAGCGACTAGATTTTCACCTTCTTGAAAAATGCGTGTTTTTATCGGTTTAACAATCATAAATTTTATTGTGCTTGCGCTTCCTCATTGCGTTCACGAAGCAAATAAATTCCAAGATAAGAAAGCGGGGTATAGAGAAATCCCATCGCCACCTTGTATAGCCACCAAGAGATAATTATGCTGATCAAAACTTTTGTTTCATATACTCCGGCAAAAGCAATCACCATGAAAATTATCGAATCTAACAGCTGCGACCAAACATTGGAAAGGAGCGAACGCAGCCAAAAAAATTTTTCTCCAAATTTGGCGCGAAAGAAAAAGAAGGAAAATACATCCTGATATTCCGCAATCAAAAATGCGACGATTGACGCGAAAGCCATGCGCACCGATAGGCCAAAAACTTGATTATACCCGACACGCGCCCATTCGCCATCCGCCGACCATGGCATAGCGAGCGAAAGAAAAGAATAAGCGATAAAAAGCGCGGTACTGATAAAACCGGCCAAAACAAAAAGTTTAGCAACTTGCTTACCATAAACCTCACCTATCACATCAGTCATAAGAAATACGATCGGGCAACAAAAAACAGCCACGGAAAGATGCGTACCAAATAAAAATGGCATTATTTTTAGGCCGAGCGTATTAGCCGCAAAAAGTGAAGTTAAATAAAGAGCTAACGCGATAAAAATTTTTTTATATGATTTTTCAGTGAGTTGAATCATAAATACAATTAAATAAATTAAAAATAAAAAATTAGATATACCTCATATTAAAATTGTACTGTTATTTTGGCTAAATCATACCCTCTCCTGCATTTCTAGTCAATAAAAATAGCGGCAGATCTCCCTGTCCAACAGGAGATGCTGCCGCTTTATAAATTTCACATTGTTTCAACTTCCAAGTACACTACAAAAGCTTTTCTTATCCAAAACTCGGCTGTCTGCAGTGTACTGCAAAAGCTAAGGACGCGCCATGGCCGATCGCGGATTACACCGGACCATCCGTCAAAGTTAAAGGAGAAAGCGATGTCCTTACCGTTGCGGACAGTGAGGACGATCGCATGAAAACGTCCGGATTTACTAGTTTCCAGAATTATCTCTACCGTAAGCCCATAAGACTCAATTTCAGTCCTGAGACTTTTCGGTAATATTCCTGCTGAAATCTCCTTAAATGCTTCTTCCCTCATTTTTTGCCTTCTTGTCTGCAAGGCATTAAGAGGAGAGCTGGCAGAGATTATTTCAATGTCTTTTATCCCTCTTTCCGCGGAAAAAAGAAAATTTCCATTACTCCAGGCCGCTCCGGTAGGGAAGGTCATTCCAAGCTTCCCATTTCCCTCCCACCTTCTTGATAAAAGAATGGCAGCTACAAGTGCCGAATTGTCGAAACGAACAAGGCCGTTATTTTGCATTAAGTTTAGAAGGTTCAATGTTTCAAGACCATCTTCTCCACCCACAAACGTAATTCGCAAGGGTTGGAGAAAATAATGTCTCTTTGCCATCTCTTCCAGTGTTTGTCTGTCCATTTTATTCACCTCTCATTAAAAGGATTAAAATCAAAGATAAAATATCTTAATCTTGCGACCCAACACATTATCATGTTTTGCGGGGCTTGTCAACGCCAATCAAAAAAGAACCTTTTTAGGCTCTTTTTTATATTCATAAATTTGTACTTCTGTGGACCGGACCCGCCACCTAGCCGGTCGCTACCGGCTCGCTCTGCCAGAGAAAAACTTATTTTTTGAGTGTGGACCGGACAGGACTCGAACCCGCCACCTCCTCGGTGCAAACGAGGCGCTCTACCAGATGAGCTACCGGCCCATAAAATTTACGATTTACGAATTATAATTTAGATATTTTTTATTAACCTATCTTCTAATATTCTTAACTGCTTTCCCTGCGCAAACGAGGCACTCGGACCCTGTCCCGATTAATATCGGGAAGATGCTTGTCCGCCGAAGCTTTAGCGTAGGCGGAAGCTACCGGCCCAAAAACAACAACAACTTTTAACACTCAGCAATTAACTGCAAAAAACAAAAGGCAGGTAAAATTATTACCTACGCCTTATTAAAATATCTTATTTTTATAAAAAAAGCAAGTGCTAATAGTATTATGGCTGGCTATATCGCAAAAGCGGCGAAAAAACCCAGGTTATGAACCCACCAATCATACCGGTCATAATCAAGATGCCAATAAAAATCGCAATAATACCGGTTAATTTATAACCCAACCTGGAGCCGCCCTCTGTCCCCAAGTGCGCTTCAAACCAAGCAATTCGGCCAAAAAAACTAAGTATATCTTCGGTTCTTACCACCATATACGCTCCAACCACCATAATAAAAATTCCTAAAATTATTGTCATAAAAATAAAATTAATTTTATTATCTAATATAGTTTAAAGGATTATACATTACGCCGTTTATAATCACCTCAAAATGCAAATGGGAACCAGTTGACCAACCAGTGGAACCCATGGCGCCGATGGTTTGCCCCTTTCTTACTTCATCACCTTTGCCAACATAAAATTTTGACTGGTGGGCATATCTGGTTTTTTTGCCGCCGCCGTGATCGATCACAATATTATTTCCATAACCAGTACTCCAGCCGGCAAAAATTACCGTACCAGCATCAGCCGCATAAAGCGGCGTGCCAATCTTATTAGCAATATCAAGGCCATGATGCCGCCAGGAATAATATTGGGTAATGCGATAACCTTGCGTCGGCCAATTCATCTTGTTGCCAGCAGCCGGTGAGGCGCTTGATGGTTTCACCATATCTTTAATCGCGGAAATTCCTGAATAACGCGCAGTTTGCGAGCTGGCATAACGTGATTTTGAGCCGCCTGGGATAATTAATCTTTGTCCTATTTTCAAATCATTAATGTTGCTCATGCCATTAGCTTCCATTATTTTCTGCGATTCCACGTTATAAAGAGACGAGATCTTACCCAAATTTTCCCCACGCACCACTTTGTGCACTACTCCGGTTACCGGCAAAATTGAAATAATCTGCCCAGGCCTAATCAAGCTAAAAGCGCTTAAATTATTTTCCCACAAAATTGTATTCACGCTAATTTCAAAATCTTCCGCTATCGTACTAACCGTATCGCCGATTTTAACCGTATATTCTATAACTCCTTGGCGCGGTTGTTTTGTTTTTTTCGTTGCGGCAAATTCCGTCCCTCTAATTGCTAAACCACCTTCGGTAATAGCGCCAATTTCTTCTGATTCCTCCTGAATTTCAGGTACAACAGTTCCGGTTTTTGATGCATCTCCCAAAGCTTCATTTTGCTCCAAGTAATTTCCCGAGGTAATAGTCGATGTCGCACCCTCGTTCGGCAATTCTTCAATTAAATAATCATCTTCAATATCGCCAAATTCGCTAGGAACCAAACTTGACAAAATAGTGTTATGGGCTTGTTCGGAAATGCTTGCCTGCGTCTTTGAAACAAAACTATTTAAAATTATTATCAATGTTAATATTAAAACTAAAAATTGAGAAGCTCTTTTACTTAGAATAAAATTCAATAAACTGTCCTTAGCCGTCCAGCCAAAAGTTTTTAAGAAAGAAAGATATAAACTATACAATTTAATTATAATTTTTTTATAAATAAAAATCCAAATTACTCCCAATGGTCTGCTGACAACAATAAAAAAAGCGGTCAAGAACCTCTTTGCAAATATAAAAAATTTCGCTAAAAATATGAGTATTTCTACTAATATTCTTTTTATTTTCAAGCTTAAATTTCTGCTTATATATTTAATTTATTGAATCAACTTATAAAATATATTACCATTTTTCATCTATTTAGTCAAAAAAAATTGACGAATAAACTTTACTTTTATATAATAAAATTTAGAAGTATTTTTAATATATATTTTATGGAAGAAATAATAAACGAAATTATTGCCTTGACTAAAAAGAAAATGCGTGAACAAGGAGGCTATGACAGAGATGCCTACAAACAATTTGTGGAAGAAACAATTGAATATTATCTTGAGAAAGGAAAATTAGACGATGACGAAAACTTAGAACTCCTGGAAACTGAAATTCTAGAACGCTGGGACAATATCAAAGAAACGTTGGCCAACGAAAATATATAAAACCGTCTTCATAAAATAAAAAGAGATGGAAAATTTTTTCCATCTCTTTTTTTAAAATCTTAATAATCTTAAAAGTCTTAATAACCCCAAAAATCCTATACTTTAATCGTTACTGGCAGAACCATCGGCCGTCTTTTTGTTTTATTGAATAAAAATTGTCCAATATCATCGCGGATTTTATTTTTTACCATATCCACGCCTGCTTTATTCATAGTATCGTTATCCTTTACAATCTTTTTTACTTTCATTCTAGTTTCTTCAATCAAGTCTTTATTCTCTTTCATATAAACAAAACCACGCGAAATAATATCTGGATTGCCAATTGGATCGCCGGTTTTAGAATCAATCGTCGCAATAATTACGATCATTCCGTCCTCCGCCATCACCCGCCGATCACGTAAAACGATATTAGAAACATCACCTACGCCCAAACCGTCAACCATAACATAATCAGAAATTAATTTTTCTTTTGTCAATTGCCCGACTGTTCCACTTGGTGTTTTTTTAAACTCTACCACCTGCCCATTGTCAGCTACAAAAATTTTTTCTGGAGTAATACCAACTTGCTCCGCTAAATCAGCATGCGCTTGAAGCATATAATGATTAGCTTCAATTGGCATAAAATACTCCGGCTTCAAAAGCCGCATCATTAATTTCAAATCTTCTTGTTTAGCATGTCCTCCTGCATGAACATCCATCATTTCATAATGAATGATTTTGGCGCCCTGTCTAACTATCATATCTTTTAAATTTTGAATAGTGCGCTCATTGCCGGGAATTACCGAGGAGGAAAAAATAACCGTATCTCCTTTTTTTAAACTTAATGAGCGATGTTCTCCGCTTACTACTCTCTTAAGAAAAGCGTTAGCTTCACCCTGCGCCCCGGTACCAACTATAATCAATTTTTCATCCGGTAATTTTCTCACCTCATTGTCCTCAACTAAAATTTTCGGATTAAATTTCAAATAGCCGATTTGGTGCGCTATTTCCACATTGTCGTTCATTGAACGGCCTTGCAGGAGCAATCTTCGATTATATTTCGCCGCTAAATCAAAAATCTTTTGAACACGTGAAAGTTGAGAAGCAAAAGTTCCAATAATAATACGCCCAGTACTTTTTTCAAAAATCTTTCCCAATTCATCTCCAATAGACGACTCAGAAATTTGGTATCCAATATGTGTAGCATCGGTGGAATCAGACATTAGAAACAACACGCCTTGTCCTCCGAGCTGCGCAATACGATTCAAATCCGCCGGCTTATCATTTACCGGTGAATAATCAATTTTAAAATCTCCAGTATGAATAATAGACCCTAATGGCGTACGAATAACCACGGCAAAACAATCGGGAATAGAATGATTAACGCGCAAAAATTCTATACGAAAATTTTTACCCAATTGGACTGATGATTTTTCATCAATTTCGGAAATGTTTAATCGCGGGCATTTTCTAAATTCTTCACAACGTTTTTTAACCAAACCTGCAGTTAATTTACCCATAAACATCGGCGGATTTCCGATTTCTCCCATAATATGAGGGATACCGCCAATATGGTCCATATGCCCATGAGTTATAATAACGCCCCTGATTCTATCTTTTTTGTCTTGTAAATAATTTATATTGGGAATGATATAATCAATTCCCGGCATATCTTCTTCTGGAAATTGCAAGCCCAAGTCAATAATGATAATATCATCGCCAAACTCAATGATAGTCATATTACGGCCTACTTCCTCAAGCCCGCCCATAACCATTACTCTTAATGTTTCTTCTCCGCTCGTCCGGCCGACAATCGATGTCGGCGTTGTTGTTCGTCTGGCGAAACCAACTTGCGGTTGACCATGTCTAAAACGCCTCGGCGCCATTCGACGGTCAGAACCGCTTAAATATCTTTTTCTTGTTTCTGATGTGTATTTTGTAATCATACATTATAAAAGCTAACTAAACTATTATAAAAAATAAATTGAGTTCGCTTATTTGTTATTATTTTAATTAAAGAGACCAAAATTTTAGTTATAAAACTTTAAATCTTGCATGAATAAACCGAAATTTAATTCAATAACGGTTCTAATTTTTTTAATAAATCGTCAAATTTTGTATAATTCGTTTTTTTATTAAAGTGTCCGGCATTTGGGACAAACGAAAGTTCAACCCCCAACTCCCTGGCGAGCTCTTTGCCATTATCAAACGATACATAAGGATCGTTATCGGATTGAAAAATAACAAAATTTTTTGCCTTACTCTTAATAATTGGCCAGTCAAAAGAAAAACCGCTAAAACTACTATCGCGATTATAGTTTAAAATCGGCTTAAATCCGATAGGTGTTCCAACTAAGATTGCCGCCCTCACCGAATGCTTTAATTTCTCCAATATCCGAAGAGTAAAAACTCCTCCCAAGCTATGGCCAATAAGGATAGTATCCTCGTTAATATATTGTTCGTAGTTTTTTAGAACTTTATACCACTCATCTATCTTCGCTGGCACAACCGGCGGCGATGGAAATTGAGGCACAAAAACTTGGTGTCCCATTGTTTCAAGTTTTTTCTTAAGCCAGGGAAACCAATTTTCTTCGGGATAACCTTCTGTGCCGTGAAATATAAATATATTATTCATAATATTAAATCAGTAATCGGAAATCTTAAATTCCATGTGCCGAAGAGAGGACTCGAACCTCCAAGGATTGCTCCACATGCTCCTGAAGCATGCGTGTATACCAATTTCACCACTTCGGCGCTCAATCTTAATTTTCAATAAATTAAAAATTGTTTGAAAACCTGCCTCGCCGATAAGCGGATTAAAAATTAATAATTGAAAATTGAAAATTTTTGTTACGTGCTATGTGATACGTGCTACGTGAAGTTACCAAACTAATTTTTTGGAAGTTTTTATATACCACTCAAAAATATCATTAAATCGGTCGGAAGGTATTAAAATATTTCTCATATCAAAGCCGTAAACGGTTTTTCCTTGTACATAAATATAATTAGAAGAATAGAGAAATATAGCTGGCACTTCTTCCGCTATAATTTCTTGAAATTTTTTGTACTTTTCTATTCTGTCTTCTTGCTTCAAAGCAACTCGTGCTTCTTCCAGCAATTGATCGGCCTCTTTGTTGGAAAAATTGGAAATATTTAATCCTGATTCGCTAATTTGCGAAGAATGCCAGAAGGCATAACAATCCGGATCAATCCCAAGCGCTTGTCCATAGAGTAATACTTCAAAATTTCTCGGTTTAATTACTTCTAAAGGCAGTTGATTGGCAGAGAGGACGTTAATTTCTGTTTTTACTCCCAGAATTTCCCAATATTTTTTTATCGCTTCCGCCATCTTGATATAATTTTCATTATCAACGGTAGTCAGAGTAATAACGAAGTAATTTTTTGTTTTGTCGCTGGCTTCTTTATATAGCCAATTCCCTACACCCATTTTTGTTTTTGTTTCAGCTTCTTTTTTCAAGGCGCTATCCTCTGATTTTAAATCTTCCTGGGCCTTAGCCAAATCCGCTTCAGTTATTTCGGCCTGCAACCATTTAGCATTAGTAAAAACTTTTTTTGCTTCTTCCTGGTCAAATTTATATTTCTTAATATCATTTTTATAGGCAAAATTTGATGGCAAAATAGGACCGTCAATCACATGCGCGTTGCTACTAAATATTTGAGAAACCATCTCGCTTTTATTCAAAGCTTCTGCCAAAGCTTGGCGTATTTTTTTGTCCTGCAAATTAGAATTACCTTTCAGATTAAAAAATATAGCCGTCAAACGAGTAGAATTAAGATTATGAAAATTTAAAGAATCCTGAGAAATAATTTTTTCTTTTAAATTTGAAGGAAGATAGCTTATGCCATCAACATCATTATTATTAAGAGCATCGATTGATTCTTCGTTGGATGCATAATATTTAAAAACAATACTCTCAATATTTGGCTTCTGGCCATAATAAACTTCATTTAAAGACAAACTAAAAGACTTTATATTGCCAGCTCTATCTTTTACATATTTTTCAAATTTGTAAGGTCCGGAACCGACTGGTTTTAAATTTAATTCGGCCAAACGTGCTGTTTCCGGCTGAATTTGCGACCATAATTCCTGCGGCATAATGCCAAAAGTCAAAAGCCCCAAAAATGGCGCGTAAGGTTCAGACAAATTAAATTTAAGCGTTTCTTCGTCAACTTTTTCAATATCCACCCCGGAAAATGTAGGCCGCCAAGGTGATTTATACTGGCTGTCTTTAATCGCATTAAAAGTAAACACAATGTCGTTAACGGTAACATTTCCTAAATTTCCTTGCCATTTGGCATCTGTACGAATTTTAACCGTATAAACCTTATTGTCCTCGCTTATTTCATAAGAACGAGCCAAGTCATTGGTTATCTCACCATCTTTTCCGCGCTTGAACAAAGAAGAAAAAATCAAAGTTTCCAAATCACTATCAGCATCATTGGCGATAGAATAGAGAGGATTAACATATTTAGGCGTACCAACCACTCCTTCGGTGTACATTCCCCCTAACGCCGGCACAACAACTAAGTTATTTTTATAAAATTGCCTACCCAATAATATCAAACTTAATATAATAACTATAAAAGAAATACGCACCACCCACAATTCAATCGGCGATAAAAATTTTTTTATATACTTTATTTGCCTTAAGCTGGGTATTTTTGATTTGGACAAAGAATAAATTAATTTTTTGTCTAGTTCTGTATGGCTGGAATAATTAGTGCTTTTAAAATTTAACTTTCTCTTCAGGGAACCAAAAAAAATAACTAACTGACTTTTAGCCTGATTATACAAAGACAAAATTTTATTTTTTAATGAGTCCACAAAAATATTATAAAATAATATTATGTTTGAGAGCGAATATTTCTATTATATTAATACTCTAAGCAAGGAGACGGCAAAAAATATAATAGCAATAACTATCGTTGCTTGAAATAATGTTTTATCCAAGCCTCTCTTGGTGCGAAAAACATTATCGTTACCGCCAAAAATTCCAGAAAGTCCGGCGCCTTTATTTTGCAGAAGTATTGCTAACATTAAACCAACGGCGGAGATTATTTGAACAATTTTTAAAATTTTGATCCAATCCATAGTAATTATTTTTTGATTTCATCAACAATCTTTTTTAATATTTCTTTATTGTTTTGAGCTAAATCAGCCATGACTTTTCGGTCTATTTCTATTTTAGCAGCTTTTAACTTCCCAATAAACTGTGAATATGACATTCCTTGTTCACGCACAAAAGCGCTAATTTTGATCTGCCATAATCCACGAGCAAATCTCTTTTTCTTCCGGCGATCTTTAAAAGCATGCGCACCAGCCTTGGTGACGGCTGTTTTAGCTAAACGAATTAATTTTTTTCTTCCCCATTTATAACCTTTTACTTTCTTTAAAAGATTCTTTCTTCTTTTTACATGGGATGTTCCTCTTTTTACACGTGGCATATTTTATCTTTGGGATTTTTAGGATATTTAGGACTTTTATGACTTTTGAGATCTAAATTAATAGCATCTCAATAGCCTCAACAATCCCAACAATCTCAACAATCCTGCGTCTAATTATAAGGGATTAAAGTTTTAATAGTTTTTGTGCTGGTCTTATTTACACCGATATCTCGTCTTTTTAGACGAGTAACCTTGCCCGGTTCCTTAGCATTAAAATGATCCTGACCAGCCTTTCTTCTTTTTAATTTACCGCTACCGGTAACTGAATATCTTTTAGCTGTAGCTTTGTGAGTTTTGAGTTTTCCCATATAAATAATCTTTAAACTCCACTAATCAATGGATTTTTCTGTACTATGCCCAGGTTGATTTGCGGGTAATAAAATAAAAAAACAGGTTAATATACCTGATTATTGTATACTCTAATTGCTTTTGTTGACTAATAGTATAGTAAACCTTCCGCCCTGTTTTGTCAAGTCCTGCTCTCTAATCAAACTTAAACCTTCGGTCTTTTCCAATTCTTTAACAAATTGTAAAATTGTCTCGGCGGCTATCTCCGGATGCTGTTTTTCCCTGCCTTTTAGCACTAATTCCACGCGCAACTTGTCGCCTTTTGCTAAAAATTTTTTGCCTTGTTCTAGACGTACCTGAGAATCATGTTCACTGATACGCACGGACAAACGAATGCCCTTGGTATCCACCTTTTTCTGCTGTACTTTTTGCTTATGTATTTTTTTCTCTTGCTCATATTTAAACTGGCCTAAATCCATAATTTTGACAATTGGCGGATTGGCTTTTGGATTAACTTCTACTAAATCCAATTCTGCTTCACGCGCTTTTTGCAAAGCCGCAAAAGTAGACATACTGCCCAAAGCTTCACCATTTTCATCAATTACAAAAACTTCAGGAACTCTAATTCTTTCATTAGCATTAATAAAAACTTGAATTTTTGGTTTTGCTCTTTGAAATTTACGACGCATCTTTTTAACACTTAACTTTTGACAATTTACAATTAACTAAAATTATAAAAATCAAAAATCTTAAATCGAAAATTATAATGGAGCGGGTAACGGGAATCGAACCCGTTTCTTGTCCTTGGCAAGGACACATAATAACCATTATACGATACCCGCATGATAATTTTTGATTTACGATTTTAGATTTCCGATTTACAGCTATATTATCTTATTGATAGTGCCTGAGATAAAATCTTAAATCTAAAATCTTAAATCTAAAATTATTTGTGCCGCGGGAGAGACTCGAACTCTCACGGGTTTTAAATCCAAGGGATTTTAAGTCCCTCGTGTCTACCAGTTTCACCACCGCGGCAAGCAATTTCTGATTTACGATTTTAGATTTTCGATTTACAACTATATTATATTATTGGCTTCATCCAGAACCAAATCTTAAATCAAAAATCTTAAATCTAAAATTATTTGGTGGAGATGGCGGGAGTTGAACCCGCGTCTAATAAGTGCCTAAATCTAATTTTACAAGCTTAAACTGGTTTAAAATTTAACTAAATTTATCAAAGCCAGGCAAAAGTAAATCTAGCGATCCTTTATTGCTTTCAATTCGCTGTCAAAGGCGGACCGCGAATCTATCCTTATGGTTGACACCCGGATCCGGTTATAAGGAGTCTCCGGTCGGATGGTTGCGGCTATTAAGCGGCAACTGGCGCAAAGGCTGGCATGCTAAAAGCAAGCTTTACTTTGCTAACTAAGTTTTTTGCACTTAGAATTTTGCAAGCTACAGTTTACGTGACAGCTTGCCCGCACGGCCTGAATAAATGTAAGCGATCTTATTATCGATGCCTAGCATCCCCAATTTTAGGATTGTTAAGATCCTTGGGATTATTAGGATATTTAGGAAAAATAAAAAGATCATAAAAAATCTTAATTATCTTAAAAATCCTAAAAATCTTAATTATCTTATTCTCTTTGTCAAAGTTCTCATTTGCCTTTCTGTATCCCTTTTTTTAATTACTTCGCGCTTGTCATATTTTTTTCTGCCTTTGGCAATCGCGAATTCCAACTTCACTAAACTACGCTTAGTATATAATTTTAACGGCACTAATGTCAACCCCTGTTCCTGCTTTTTTCCGACCAAATATTCCAATTCTTTTTTCTTTAATAATAATTTCCTCGCCCGATAAGGATCATAATTTTTCAGATTACTGGCAAATTTATATGGCGGAATATGCGCGTTAATCAAATATAACTCAGGCAATTTATTTTTTCCGGCTTTTGCCACTACAAAACTGCCTTTCAAGCTCACATGCCCGGTTTTAACCGACTTGACTTCCTGACCTAATAAAACTATTCCGGCTTCATAATTCGCCAGAACTTCATAATCAAAATTTGCTCGTTTGTTCACTGCTAAAATTGGCATTATCTAAAAACATTTACTAAAATTTTAAATCTACTTTGTAATATTAAATTCCCTCAATTTCTCCACCACTTTCCGATTCGCCATAATATTTTGTAAGTGACGACGATAGTCTAACTCTTTAACTCGTTCGGCGACTTTTTCGTAACCTTGATATTGTTTGAGAATTTCTTCAATTTTTTCATATACTTCTTTTTCACTTACTTCTATTTTTTCTACATGTGCAATTTCACGAATCATAAGAGCGCTCTTAACACGTTTGAGGGCATCGGGAAGCAAATCTAACGTTAACTGATCGTAGGTTTTTTTGACGCTCATTAAATAATCTTCAAACTTTCCTCCCTGGCTCTCTATCGTGCGCTTCAATTCTTCAATCATTCCTTCTGTCTCGCTTTGCACCAGTAATTCTGGTATATCGCCGAATTTAGTTTTTTCCAAGATCATATCAAGCATTTTAATTTCGGCTTTTTCTTCGGTTTGATGTTTCTTTTCGTGCTCAAGTTCTTTTTTGATGTCGCCGCGCATGCCGGCTAAACTTTTGGCGCCAAAACTTTTGGCGAAATCGTCATTTAACTCCGGCAATTCGCGAGCGTATATTTCATTAATTTTTACAACAAATTCCACCATTTTTCCGGCTAAATTCTTTTGGTAATGCTCTTTGGGATAGGGCAGGCCAAATTCAACTTTTTCTCCCTTTTTCGCGCCTATCAATTTTTTATCAAACCCCGGCACGAAATAATCTTTACCGATAATTACTGCCACGCCCTTGCCTTGTCCGCCTTCCACCGGCACTTTGTCCAAAAACATCTCAATATCAACCAAAACTTTATCGCTATCTTTTATCTCCCGATCAACTAACGCCTCTTTGACCCGCGATTCGCGCAAATTGGTAAACATTTTTTCTATTTCCTTATCCTTGATTTCTACTGCATCTTCTTTCACTTTGGCATCTTTATAATCACCAAGTTTTACTTCAGGCAAAATTGAAATAGTAATTTTGTAGGCTACCGGATTGCCCGGCGCAAGTTTCAAAATATCAATTTGCGGCTGACCGATTGGAGATGCGCCTAAATTTTTGTCAATCGCTTCCCAAATTGTACCATTAATTGCCAAGCGCGCCGCCTCTTCTAGAATAGTCATCTCGCCGACTTTTTGTTTAACCAACTCAAAAGGCGCTTTGCCCGGACGAAAACCTTCAATTTTGATTTCCTCAGAAAGCTTTTTTGCGCTCTTTTCAATATATGGATTAAATTCTTCCAAACTTAATTCCACGTTCAATTCAACCACTGATTTCCCTAATTCTTTTTTTGTAACATTCATAAAAGATAGCAGACGGCAGATAACAGATAGCAGAAGTTATATTTTCTGCTATCTGTTATCTATTATCTTGTAATATTTAATCAAATAATTAGTAAAAATTGGCGCGAAGAATTCGGCATGAATTACTGCCGCGCCATAACCAAGCGGTTATTCGGTGATACAACCGCGTGGCACAGAAAAATCTCCCCCTTCGGGAGTACGTATTCGAAGATTGCCGCTGGCCTCCCAACGGACAATTTCCCCGCAACGATCTACTCCGTCAGGCAGACGGAATGAGATTTCTGCGCCAGTCTTAATAACGATGCCCGCATGGCCAGTTGCTTGCGCTACTCCTCCTAATGTTTTCATTTTGCCCCCTTCCTCGCTCAAGTGATCATGGCGGTCGATCCCTTGTTCCCCCTAAAAACTTAATGAATCTCCTTTTGCCAACCGTACACTAGCAAGTCAGCCGCGCTTGGCAAATATAGTACAAACATGACTAACTTTCCAATTTTTGGTGTCATTTGACCAATTTTTTTTTAAATGTTGACGCGAAATTATTTTTATTATTTATCAAAAACTTCACTAAATTTTGGCAATACTTGCTTCTTGCGGGAAATTATTCCCGGAATATAAACCTTGCCATTTTCCAATTTTGCGCCCAGCGCTTCCTCCATTTTTTCCAAGTCATCAATGGCGACAAAAAATTTTGAACCTTCCTGAATGATATCGGTTATAAAAAGTATTACGCCTTGATAGCCTTCTTTATTTTTTAAATCAACGAGAGCTTTCATTAATTCATCTTCGCGCGCGCCAAAATCATTAAGATCAACGGTTTCCACTTGGCCGATGCCGACTTTTCCGGATTTATAATTGAAATCCTTAAAATCAGATTTAATGATTTGCTCGGCGGTAAGTTCACTGACGCTGGCGCGGACTTTAAAAATTTCCATGCCAAAGTTTTTCCAATCATCAATTTCGGCAATTCGCGACAACTCCTCAATTATTGTTTTGTCAATTTCTGTGCAAGTGGGAGATTTGGTAATTACCGTGTCAACTAAAACTGCAGATAGCATCAGGCCGGCTAAATTTTTATCAAACGCGATATTATTTTTTTTAAATTCATTAAAAATAATTGAACAGCTGGCACCCCATGGTTCAATCAAAACTTTAATCGGTTCGGCGTATTTGAAATCAACTTTATGATGATCAATGATTTCTAAAATTTTTGCCTCCGCAATGCCATCGGACGATTGGATTGCTTCATTGTGGTCAACTAAAATTAAGTTTTCGCTCGCGGCGTTGGCTAAAATTTCCGGCGCATTAAATCCGAATTTTTCCAAAGCATATTTGGTTTCACGATTAATTTCACCAGCCACGCGCGGCGCGTATTTGCTAGTATTTTCTAATTTATTTTTTAAATCAGCATAAGCGATCGCCGCCGCCACGCTATCCAAGTCCGGAGACTTGTGACCGATGATAAAAATACTTTGGCTCATATTATTTAGCTTTAATCCACCTGCTCCGCCTACCGGACAGGCAGGCGGCAGGTAGGAATTTATGATTTAACTAATTTTACTAACTTAACCAATTCTGATTACCAATTACTAGTATCCTAAACATCTTAAAGATCCTAAAAATCATCAAAATCCTATTCTTCAGCTTCTTCCTTCTTGCTCTTCGCCTTTTTTGTCTTCTTTTCCTTCTTAACTTTAACGTCTTTTTCTTTTGTTTCGCCTTCTTCCTTAGCTTCTTTAACAGTTTCTGTCTCAGTAATTTCTTCTTCTGAACCTTCTGCCTTCTTCACGGAACCGCCTTCAATAATATCAATCTTCCAGCCGGTCAAACGAGCGGCCAGGCGAGCATTTTGACCGCCCTTGCCGATTGCCAAAGATAATTGATCAACAACCACTTTTACCGTCGCTCTTCTTTCTTCTTCATTAGCATCAATACCAACTACTTTGGCAGGCGCCAGGGCGTTGGTTATAAATTTTGCCGGATCTTCATCATATAAAATAATATCAACTTTTTCTCCGCCTAACTCGCTAATAATAGTTTGGATGCGCGCTCCGCGTTGGCCGACACAAGAACCTATCGGATCCACGTTTTCCGAGTCAGTCCAAACAGCTACTTTGGATCGTGAACCGGCTTCACGCGCGACAGCCTTAAGTTCTACCAAGCCGTTGGCGATTTCCGGAATTTCCAAATAAAAAATCTTTTTTAATATTTCATCCGACGTTCGGGATAAAATAATTTCCGGGCCCTTTGAACCAAAACGCACTTCTTTAATATAAACTTTTATACGATCGCCTTGATTATATTTTTCTCCATAAATTTGCTCTTCCGGAGGCAAGATACCGGCTGTTTTACCCAAGTCAATCAATATTACCCGACCTTCACGTCTTTGTATCACGCCGCTTACCACTTCACCTTCTTTGTCTTTAAAATCGCTAAAAATATTTTCACGTTCCGCTTCGCGCAGACGCTGAATAATAACCTGCTTGGCAGTTTGCGCCGCCATACGGCCATATTCTGCCGGTATAGGTAATTCTGTTTTTATTTCGTCGCCTACCTTATATTTTCCAATCAAAACCGCATCTTTTATCTGAATTTCAGTTCTCGGATTAAATCGACGCACCTCTTCTTCGGACGCTTCATCGCCGGCAATATAAGCCACGATTGGCTCTTCTTGATTTTTACCTTTTTCATTTTTACTTTCTACTTTTTTTCCCAAATCTTTTTTAGCTTTATTTTTTTCTTCGGGAACAATCTCGTCCTCCATAATCTCCTCCGGCATATCCTCTGTCACCGTTTTAATATCAAAAACGTGAGACGTTCCTGTGTCGGGATTGAATTCTACTTTTATATTTTGATTTCTTTCGCCAAAATCTTTGCGATAAGCCGCCGCCAAAGCCGATTCAATAGTGGCAATAACGGCTTCATAGCTCAAACTTTTTTCCTCACAAATTTGTTTTATAGCGTTTGTTAATTCAGACATAAATTTAAAAAATAAATAATTTAAAAATCTAAAAATTAATTAATTTATATTTTATTAGATTCGTAGATTTAAAAAAGGCTAATTGTATTAAACAACTAGCCTTATATCTATATAATAGCATAAAAGAAAAACCGTGTCAAACAACCATAAAAAGAGGGAAAACCACCGAACTAACTAAATTATTTTTTCACCACTATCATTACTTTTTTCTCGCCTTTTATTGGCGCATGATCGCCGGTAGAATAATCGCGAATGGCTTTGAATAATACTTTCTCTTTGTACCTATATTTTTCTCCCCTTCTCGTGCCAGCATCATTTGTAATAAATTCCTTAGTTTTGTAATCATAGCCGCGAATCAAAACATTATGCCGATCAGGGCCAGGCGCGGTAAAATTCGAATTGCCGAGCTTGCGGCCATTAGCCGGAATAATGACCACATTGCCAGCTTCTAATTCTTTGATAATATCTTCCAGCTTAATATCATAAACCACTTCTACATTTTCAAATTTAAAGTAATCATTAAAAATCCGCTCCACGGTAGTTGAGGCAGAAGTATCCACATAACTACCATATTTTTTCTTTTCATAATCGGCAATGGCAAGAATTTCTTTCTTGGCAATTTCTTTGGTCAGCTTCTTGCCACGCGCCCAATACACTGCCATTAACGCCGACGCTTCTTCGCACCCATCCTGCTGGCGCTTGTCTTTCCATTCCCCGTACGGCGCCTGGCTCGTGAACGGAACATTTAATAAAATTGTCTTTTTTACGCTTACAGTTTTTTCCGCCGCCAAAACAAACACGCCAAAGATGAATTGCATGGAAATTAAAAATATTACGATAAATATTTTTTGATATTTGTTAAACATTATTATAATTTTCAATTATTAATTTTTAATTTTCAAACAATTTTCAATTTTAAAATATTTAAAATTACTATAAATCACCTGGGGTCTGGGGCAAGCCGCCCGCCTTCGTTTCACTACGGACGGGTAAACTGAGCTTGATAGCGCTTGCCCACCGAAGCCGAAGGCGCAGGCGGGAATCGGCTGCCCCAGGACTTTTGCTTCTGGCGCCTGCCCGCCTCTGGCGAGGTCATAAAAGAAGGCTCCCGGCAGGGAAATCTTTAAAAGAAGCGCGAACCATCTTCGCGCTTCTTTTTTTGTTTTTCCTCTATCTCCTTGCCAATCTCATTGACACTACGGCTAAATAAATGCCCGAGATGCCAACCAAAGTGTAAATGATGCGCGCTAGAACCGTCATATTGCCGAAAATTGCGGCCACGAGGTCAAAACTAAATATTCCAACCAGAGCCCAATTTAGAGCTCCAATTATTACCAAAATTAGAGCTACCCAATCTAATTTAGTTAAATTGTTCATAAAATTTTTGTTTAAATTTTATTAAAAACTTTTAATCTGTTTTTATTATACCACAAATTCAACTTTTTATTAATTTTACTGGTTTTTTTATTTTCAATAATCTGTTATAATAAAACTAATTATAATTAATGCACTCTACTCTACAAACATGAACAAATCTACAAATCATTTGTAGATTTGGATAACATTCGTAGTTTTGAGTGATTGCATATGAAAATCAACATCCCCCTAACAGTTCCAAAAAATAAAGAAAAAGAGTACACAAAAAATATGGAAACCGCTACTCGCGGTACTGGCAGATTAATGATGTTCGCCGGCGACCAGAAAGTGGAGCACCTGAATAATGACTTCGTTGGCAAAGGCATACCGGCCGAAGCTGCTGACCCAGAGCATTATTTTCGCATTGCAAACCAAACGCATATTGGCGTCTTCGCCACCCAACTCGGACTGCTGGCCAAATACGGCCGCGATTACCAAAATATTCCATATTTAATAAAGATGAATTCCAAGACCAACCTCATGAAAGAAAAATACAAAGATCCGTATTCCAACCGCTGGACTGCCATGGAAGATATTATTAATTTCAAAAAAGAAACCGGCCTGAATATTATCGGCGTTGGCTATACCATCTACATCGGCAGTTGGTATGAATCGGAAATGTTTGGCCAAGCGGCGCGTATAATTTACAAAGCGCACCAACATGGTTTAATCGCTGTTATCTGGATTTATTCGCGCGGAAAAGCTGTGGCCGATAAATATGAAAACGATATTCACATGATTGCCGGCGGCGCCGGTGTTACACTTTGTCTGGGCGCTGATTTTGCCAAAGTTAATTATCCTTACAACACCAAAAACTGCAAAAAAACTGCTGAGGATTATAGAGAAGTAGTAAATGCCGCGGGGCGCACGGGAATAATTTGTATTGGCGGCTCGAAAAAAAATGAAAAAGAATTTCTAAAATGCCTTCACGATCAAATCCATATTTCCGGTACGCGCGGCAACGCCGTTGGTCGTAATATTTACCAGCGCCCATTAGACGAAGCTGTTCGCATGGCCAATGCCATTTCTGCCATTTCACTTTATGACTATTCCCCCGAAGATGCTTATGATATTTTTCTGGGAAAAAAAGTTTTAAGCGTTAAATAAACTAAAATTCTACGAATTACGAATTCTCTACGAATTTACGAATTATATCTACGAAGTATCTTCCCCTAAATAAACTTTATTTTCTATATTCGTAAATTCGTAACGTATTCGTAATTCGTAGAGATAAATATATGATCAAAGTAGACCAAAAAAAATGCGTGGGGTGCGGCCGCTGTACGGAAATCTGCCCGGGAACTTTCAAGTTAAACGCTAGCGGCAAGTCAGAAGTAGTTGAGCAAAAAAACACGGATTGCGCCATGAAGGCAGCGGACAATTGCCCGGTTGAGGCAATCCATGTTGACGAATAAATTATTAAATTAATAAAAAATAGCCGGCCATTTATGACCGAGCTATATTTGCGCAAGCCCCAATATTGGGGCTTTATTATTAAAAATTATTCTTTTTTCTTAAACATCTCCAAAAGACTTCTGCCTATCATTTCTTTTGGCTGTTTTAAACCAAGAAGTTCTAACACGGTTGGCGCGATATCAATAATCATGCCGCTGATTTCCGGACAAATATTCCCCTCAATTGGCTTTTCTTTGATACTGCCATGGCTTACAAACCAACAAGGTACCGGGTTAGTAGAATGCTCTGTGTCTTTTTCAAATGTCGCGGTATTAATCATTTCTTCAACATTACCATGGTCGGACGTAATAATTAAACAGCCATTTTTCTCTAAAACTTTGTTAATCAATTTATCCAAGCACTCATCAACGCATTCTACGGCCTTGGCTCCGGCTTCTAAATCGCCAGTATGACCAACCATGTCGGGGTTGGCAAAATTTACTAAAATAAAATCATAATTTTGTCTGTTAATTTCTTCTATTAATTTATCGGTAATTTCATAAGCGCTCATTTCCGGCTTCTTAGCGTAGCTAGGCGCGTTCTTGGAAGGAATTAAAATCCTTTCTTCTCCCTTGAATTGTTTTTCTTCGCCGCCATTAAAAAAATAGGTGACATGCGCGTACTTTTCAGTTTCGGCAATTCGCAATTGTTTTTTATTAGCGCGCGACAGAAGCTCCCCAAGACGAGTAGTAATCTTTTGCTCGGGAAATATTACATCAGCTTTTAATTCATGTTCATATTCTACGAAGCCGGCGAATTTAACGCGCGGTACTTTAACTTTTTTAAATTCATTAAAATCATTTTGTGTAAACGCTTTTGCCATTTGACGCGAACGATCTGAGCGAAAATTAAAACAAATTACCGAATCATTTTCTTCAATTAGCCCAACCGGTTTTTCATTTTCGTCTACCATAATCACTGGTTCAAAATATTCATCAATAACTTTATTTTTATACTGATTATCAACTGCCTTAAAAACATCTTTTTCTTTTATGCCTTCGCCGCCAGTCCATGCGGCGAAAGCCTTTTCAACCCTATCCCAATTTCCATTTCTATCCATAGCAAAATAACGTCCGGAAATACTGGCAATCTGGCCGATTTTAAATTCTTCTAATAAATTAAGAATCGCTTCTAAATATTTCTTGGCACTCTCGGGCGGCGTGTCGCGGCCGTCAGTAATTGCATGGATAAAAATATTTTTTACGCCCCGAGTTTTTGCCAAACCAATTAACGCCGCCAAATGATCAATATGCGAATGCACACTGCCATCGCTTAATAAGCCAACTAAATGCAAACTAGATTTTTTCTCTTTCGCCCAGTCAATTGATTTAAGAAGTACTTTGTTCTTGGCAAATGAGCTATTCTGGATTGCCATGGTAATCGCTGGCAAATATTGAAAGATAATTTGCCCCGCGCCGATTGCCTGATGACCAACTTCGGAATTTCCCCGCACCCCCCAAGGTAAACCCACAGCCAAACCCGATGCTTGCAGAAGCACTTTGGGGTAATAAGCATTTAACTTATTTATTGTTGGCAGTTTGGCTTTGAGAATCGCATTCCCGATTTCCACGTCCCATTCTCCCCAGCCATCCAATACTACCAGAACTACAGGGTTATTTGTTTTCTTCATAAAATTACAAATTTACAAGCTTCTCTATAAATATACAAATAAATTTTGACATACTATTATTATAGCAAATTTATAAAAAATTTATAGGGTTGAAATGCTTTTAATTTTTTAATAAATAAGGTAATATAAATACAGAAAATAATACTTTTAATAACTAACTTACAAAAATTTATGGAAGAAAAAAACTGTTGCGCCGCTGGCTGGCGTAGTCCGAAAACAATATTAATCTTTCTCGGAGTAGTATTGCTTGCGGCAATAATTATTTTTTCTATTCTCAGAGAAAAAATAGTCCAAAATGATAACTGGACAATCAATGTTGTTGGCCAAGGTAAAGTTGCTTATCAACCAGAAGTAGCCAAAGTAAGCCTTGGCGTACAAATTGATAAAGTGCAAAAAGCTGATGACGCCCTAAATCAACTAAATACAAAAATGAATAGTATCGTCAAAGCTTTGAAAGAAGCGGGCATCAGCGAAGAGGATGTACAGACACAAAATTATACTTTATCGCCGCAATACGATACAATACAGGGCGAATTAAAAGTAGGAGGCTACAGCACTAACCAAACCGTAGTGGTAAAAGTCAAAGACATAGTAAATAACCAAGACAAAGTTTCTAAAATTATCGCTATTGCCACGAAGGCAGGCGCCAATCAATTGGGAGGCGTGGCTTTTGAACCGGAAAATGTTAATGACCTAAAACAAGAGGCCAGAGTAAAAGCAATTACTGACGCGCGCAACAAAGCAACCGGCATCGCCGGTGCCTTGGGCGTTAAACTGGGAAAAGTAGTCGGTTGGTGGGAAAATACTATTTCTTCACCTGATTATTCTGGATATTCCTACTACGGGGGAGGAATCGGCGGAGGAGGCGGCGGAATGGCGGGCGGAAGCGTTCCGTCAGTACCGACCGGTTTAAGAGAAATAATTATTGAAGTAAATTTGAACTATAAAATAAAATAATATTGAAATCAAAAAATTAAAAAAATACTCCGGGGAAAACGGAGTATTTTTTTATAATCATCAAATTTATTTTTTACTTTTAACTAAAATGACCGCGCCTAAAGCAAATGCGATCGTAAAAAATATCGCACCAAAAAAACAAGGAGTGGCAAAAGGATTGGTTGAATTAAGCGCGCAACCCAAAGTGCAAGTTTGGGCATTAGCCCAGCTTAAATATTCGCGAACAAAATTGTACCAAGCAAAAATTGTCCCGGCCAGGAGAACTATAAATTGAATAATAATAATTTTTTTCATAAAATTTATTTTGCGTATTCATTTAGAGCGCGACGCTACGCCCATGAACCAAAAATATTATTTCACCAAGCTATTATATTAAAATTTTACTTTACATTGAGAATGCATTTTAAAACCGTATTATCGCCAAACTGTTTTTTGAGAATTTTAGCGTTAGAAACCACGCAATGCCCCCCGATTTTTCCCTGTGGCGGAAATAATACCGGCCGAATTACATTTTTTTTGCCCAATTTTTTATATCCTTCGTTGTAAGTAGTGTTAAAATCTTTCATTACTATATCAAAATCCAGATTTAATTTTTGGCAAAGTTTAAAAGCATAATGATGGAAGGAAATGCAAGACCCATAATAAGTGGTGTCCAAAAGTTTCCCCAATTCCGTGGCGCGGGAATCTTTGCAGGCGAGAACCTTCATTCCCAAATTTCTGAAGTGTTTACTCACAACTTGTGCGGTTTTATTATCGTCGCTACCAACATATTTAACAAAAGTTTTAATGCCTTTATGTAAATTTGGATGCACTCCCCTTATGGGGCTATGAGCAATATTTTTAAATTCTTTCCCAATTTTTCTGGTTGTGCCAACCGCGACAGTTGAATGAATGACAACATATTTAGGATGAAATTTTCTGATTATTTTTAATACTTCTCCAACAAATTCCTTGGAATATGGGATGCAGACATGAAGAAAATCCATGCCAACTATAAATTCATTTTTCCCCTTATCCCCAATTAAAGGATTTTTGTAAAATTGAGCGACCGCCTTGCCAACCTCTCCAAATCCTAAGACGCCCACTTTAATCTTATTTTTTTTCATAATTTTATAATCAAACAAAATAATTTATAATTAAAAAAATACCTCTAACTTTAGTATATAGTTAAAAGTATTTTTATTCAATCCTAATTTGAAATTGGTGCCCGAAAAAGTTAAAAAAAATTTTTATTGAAATGATTGATTATAAAAAAAAGAGCCATGAAGCTCATTTTTCCATTTAGGGGTGGCTACTGGGCAATGACCCAACACTTTCATTGACGAAAGCATAATTTTGAATTCGTCGTGCGGTTCAATGCCCACCACTTTTTTATCTTTAACCCAAACTCTTTTAATTATTAGTCTTACCCAATCCCTTCTTTCATCGTCGCCTATATCCGCTTTCCATAAGGTTTTGAAGTCTCTTAAAAAATTATCAACTTTTTTCATCGCCCGTTCTTTATTCGCTTTAAAACTACCAGCCATTAAAACTCCAATGCTTTTATATTTTCTCAATTCCTCCTCAATCTCGCCGAGTTGCAACAAATAATCATCATTGCTAATCTCATCGGTATTGTCGTATTTGAAATTTAGTTTTCTCTTTTTAGCCAAAAGATTTTTAACTATTTGCATTTCCACTGAATCGTCTTGAAAGCTATCAAATATTTCAGACGCCTTTTTTAGCGTATCTCTTATTATATCCTCTGAAACCTTAACGCAACCCATATAATTTAAAACTTGCTTGTCTATTATATCGCAGGGAACATTGGGCTGATTGCACGCTTTGGCTTCTCGCTTAAACTTACAAGTATAATAATATACTTCTTTATTTTTCCTGTCTATTTGCGTGTGGCAATACATTTTAGGGATAAAATTATTGGTTTTTTGTTCTTCTCTACCTTTCATATGCTTAACGCAATGGAAGCAATAGACTAAACCTTGCAGCAAATAGAATCTATGTTTTGCCGTTGGCCGTCCGCAGGTATGCGATTTTTCGCTAATGATTTCTTGGACTTTCTCAAATATCTCCGTATTTATAATCGCTTTATGCCCGCCTTTAACATTGGGGCAATCACGTCTGGGAGAAACAACTAATCCTAAATAAACTTTATTTTTCAAAATATCTTTTATTGAGCTAACCGTGAAAGGATTTTTATGTTTCGTTTTTAACCCTTTATCGTTTAAATATTTAGCCAAACTGGAAAAGGAATATTTGTTAGAGGCATAGAGTTTAAAAATCTCTTTTACTACTTTTACTTCAACTTCATCAATAAACAAATCTTTGGTGTTGCCTTTCTTTTTACAATAACCTAGGGGTGGATTGCCAAGACAAAATCCTTGTCGTCTCTTTTCTGAAAAAGCTTTCCTCATCCAAAAGCTTAATTGGCGACTGTAGTGTTCATCGAAAACCTCGTGGATTGTTTCGTTTAAAAAAACGTGCGGACTACTTGAATCGCCGAAATCTTGGCTGACAAATAACACTTCTATTCCCAGTTTATTACGAAGTAATTTCTTGTAATGTTGAGCTTCTTCAATGTTACGCGCGAAGCGGGAAGTATGAAATACTAAAATTACTTGAAATTTTCCTTCCATGGCGTCGCTTATCATTTGGTTAAAGGAATCTCGCTTTTCCGCTGAAGTTCCTGAAACCAAATCTTTGTAAAAACCAATCAGCTCAATATTATGTTTCTTAGCATAGGCGCGAATATCATTCTCTTGTTTTTGAGGCGAGAAGCCCTTGTCTTGGCTTTCGGTAGATTCTCTGATATAAAAGACTCCTAAACGCTTTTTTTCTTTAATTTCTTCCATAAATTTTAAGTTAATTATATATAAATATATTATAAAATGTTTTGGGATATTCCACAAGCAAAATTATGCTAACATTAGGTAAAAATTTGACATTATGTTAACACGAAATTATAATAAAAATAAGCCTGATATTTATGAAAATAAACATCAAATTATTTTTAGAAGCACTAAATATTAATCGTAAAGAAGTAAGCGAAGTGATTCAACTTTCGCCAAATTTAGTTAAAGTAGTTTGGGCGGACGGGATGAGCCAAAAGTTTAAAGTAAGCAAAATTATTTAGCAATTAAATTCCCAGCAGTTGCTTTTTCTTTGTTTGAAATTCCTCCTCGGTAATAATTCCCCGGTTTTTCATATCAGCCAATTTTTCTATTTCGTCATAATTACTACCTGATTTATTGTCTTTGCCTAATCTTGCGTCTTCTATAATCTTCTCCCATGACCTAAAAAACGGCTCGGCTATTTTATCTAAATGTCCTAGAACGAGTCCATTTACATAAGAACGGCGTTCTATTGTTTTAGTTCTATTTTTGCCTTCTTCGTTGTACGAAATATCTAAAAAATCATAACCAGCCATAACTCCCTTTTTTGCTCTCACGTTTGTTATATTTTTAAGAGGGATATTAAATATTTTTTTACTAAGGCAAAGAAAGTAAATTTCATTTTGCGTTAAAACTAAACTGCCTTTCTTTTTTCCAAACAATTTTCCATTGTCATAAATTAGATTAGATTCTTTTTTGATTATTTTTTCATCCTGCATATGTTTAATTATTTTATAACTTACCACCCATCGCTTGATAAGCGTTTAAAACATTTTCTAATGACGTCTTTTCTGCTTCTGTAATTACACGGTCTTTATAGTAATCTTTGCCCTGATATCTTATCTTTGACTCTTTTGATTCTATTATTAATTTTGCAATTGCTATCGCCATTGAATCCGCCTTTTCATCAGACCACTCCCAAACGGTATTTGAATTATCTCGTTTTATTTCGCTTGGAACATAATCAGTAGTTACATCGAAAATTTTAAATATATAACGATTTATAAATAACCAATCTCCCCCGGCATAGCTCACTCTAAAACGAAGTGTCGGCACGTTCTCTTTGTTTACGCCAAAATACATACTGACATTATTTGTATTGCGAGTCTGTGGTGTGTTTTGGTCATAATACCAAATAATGCCTTGCATATCATCAACCTCTTTTACCATTTTGCTTAAAGCAATTTGTCTTTCTTTTTCTTCCGCCTCGGCCTTAGCTTTATTTTCCGCTTCTTGAGCTTCTTTCTTTTTTTGAGCGATTGCTTTTTCTTCTTCCGTTAATTCTCTTGAGATAATTATATTATCACTTTTATTTTTATTCCGGTAGCTGGCGAATAGACTGATTTTGTTTTCTCCTTGGTTTAAAGAAATTTGGCGAGAAAAATGACCACCTTCAATTGCCACTTGCTCTCCGTTAATTTTCAAAGTAGCGTCCACTGGATTTATTGTGCCACTAATTGTAATTTGGTCGCTAAAGACATTCTTTTCGTGATTTTCTATGGTGATAATAGGGGTTGGAGAGCTAACATCTTTTATTATCGATATCGTAGGTGATATCATCATCAATCCTATAATTGAGATAATAATTATTTTTATCTTTTTATTTATTTTTTCGCTTCTCCAAACATAAAAACCAATAACAATAAATATCGCCATTGCGAATAGCTTCGCCATTACATTATTTAACGATGGGAAAATAGTTCCTATTAAACCCAGCAAGAAGAAACCGATAAAGAAAATACCGACTCCTTTTAAGATTTTTTTGGTCATACTTTTTATAATTAAATAAATAAAATTAATTTTTTCCCACGCAAAAGGCCTCCCAACATAGTTTCATTACCCTTTCGGGCAATGGCATAGACAGCAAAAACTAGTCAGGAGACCATCTCCGCTGTCTATGTCTTTTTAACCATGCCCAACGCACGTTGGGTTTAGGTCTAAATTTTCTCAAATTAATTATATTATAAAGCTACTGAAAAATAAAGACCTAATCCAACTTCGCCCCTAAATTAGCCAATTTTTAAAGTTTTCAATGAGCATATAATTTATTACCCGTTTTCCCTGAAAATCTGTCTAAGGGGAGATTTTGCGGTTTTAGGGTATTTCTAGACAACGGACTTATAATGCATTATAAGTCGGCGTTGAAAATCCAATTTTCTTCAATAATTTTATTTAACTTGGCATTGTAGAATAACAGCTTGCTTTCAGAATTACTATATTCTGGCTTCAAATAATTCGTAATAATTTGATCGCTTTTTAAAAATATGACTTCCGGCCTATACGCTTTTTTTGCCATATCAATACATTTTTCTAAATTTTCTCGCGAGACTAATTCTGAAGGAATGCGAATTACTGCAAAACCTTCTGTGGTTAGGCATAAATTAGCTATCCTGTCCCTTTCAATGTTTTCTTCTATTTTTCCATGAAAATATTCGCTGTCTATTTGGAGTATTATTGGATATTTTGCGTCTTTCAAACGTAAACAAAAATCAACGATGTACCCAATAAAATATTTTTTGTCTCTAAATATTTTTATTCCGAGCTGTTCCTGAATCATGTCTAGCCCCATTTCTTTAAGCAACTGCCTAGTTAATATTTCGGCCCGTGTTCTTTTAGGATTTTTTACGCCTGCTTCAATTCTTTTTTCACTTATCTTTAATTTTGTACTTTCCTGGCAAGGGGTGCCTTTTCTATTTTTTTGTCGATTTGCTTCTCTGAAACAATTCTTTATGTTTTGCCTAGATTTATTTCTTGCGCTTCTTAAAATCGTAAAATTTCTTCTTCTGATATAGCGAAGCTCTTTGTTTATAGGTATGCCCCTCCTTTTAAATAAACTAGTAACAGCTCCCGCGGTCACGCCAAATCGTTCAGCTATCTGAATAATACTTAACCCCTCTTTTTTATACATTTTTTCTAGCGCTTCTTTTGTTTTTAATTCGGCATTTCCTTTTTTAAATTTTAATTCAGCTGGTTTTTTTATACCAAATTTTTTTAGTGCTTTATTAATTTTGCTTGCCGATAAATTAAATTCTTTCATAATATCGGGGGCTGTTTTTTTTAGGATAATATAATTTTTTTCTAAAAATTCTTTTGTTAAAGGTTTCTGAAATTCAGACTCTCGGCTAAATTCTAGATTTTTAATCTTTTTAATCCCATATTTTTTAAGCTCCTTTTCTATTTCTTTACCAGACGCCCCCGTTTCTTCCGATATTTGTTTAATGGTTTTATTTTTATTCAGATAATTCTCTGATAAATACTCTTTGGTAATCATAGATTTATTTTTGTTCTTTTCTGAAAAAGCGTGGCATTTTAAGTTATTTTTACCGCGTTTTTTCAGAAAAGAACATTGCGTTTAAAATTGTTAAATAGATGACATCTTGGCCAGCCTTTTGTTCGGTTACGATATAGATGTCAGACACAGTATTACCAGCATAAGTGGTAGTGTCATCGGCGATAGCAAAGGTCGGGATAATTGGCAATTTACCTACCATTGATTGATAGAAGTTTACATCAATACCAGTAGATACAGAGTTAGTTTGGTCTAGGTTAACTCTTACATCACCAGCTAAAGACTGATTAATAGCTCTCTTCATTCCATAGGAACAATAGATAGCAGTCGGTTTAGCATTGTAAGTTTTAACGATATTGGCAATCTCTTTTTCTATTAAATCAGTTCTAAAACCAAGAGCATTGTTATTATCATCAGTGACGTTAGTGGTGATAAGAGTTTTCAAGCCGTCAAACTGTAATGCAGATACACCAGAGTTACCAGTGATGATGAATTGCTCTTCGTCTTGGATGGTTTCTCTAATAGCGATTTCAGTTTGCTCTGCTTCTTGGTCCATAAAGGACTTGCCAGCGGCTAACATTCTATCAGTGATAGATTTGGTTTTACCCAATTCTTTATACACCGCAGAACGCCTTACATAGGTAGAAGCGCCTTCAGTCGGAGTGCCGCCTTCTGCGAAAGGAGCATTACCTACTCCGATAGCAGTTAGATTCAAGGCGGTTCTTTTGGTTTATCGTCTAAAAGGTGAGGATTCTTGCGTATTAATTCGCAAAAGAATTCTGCTAGTTTGTTGACTGTCTGCTCGCTATAATTTTCATTTGTTTTTAGATTGTTTAAATTGTTCATTTCCCAAAAATAAAAAATAGTCATTGCAAGACTATTTTAAATTAATGGGCATTCATAAAATTCATATGATATTCATATGAATCTTTTAATGGATATACTTAGGATTTATTCTTACTTTTTTCATATCATATTTAAGAAAATCATTTATAGCTGTTTCTCTGGCTATGCTTTGATTTATGTTATTTGCTTTACCATTGAAGCGCTTAAGTAGTGATTCCTTTTCTCTTTTTTCGGGTAAGCTAGCATAATACTCAGGTTCCCATTTATTTTGGATGTCTGCGTAAAAGCATTCTTGTTGGGGGTCTTTAAATAGTTCCGCAAGCAAATCATATTGTTTAGATTTTTTTGAGAAATCAATTTTTTTTCCAGCAAAATATAAAATGTGATTTTTTTCATCAAATCGAGGACTGTGCTTAGTTATAACTGAAGTAGGGTCGTTTTTTTTAATAAGAACATCATAATTTTTATAAAAATCCTTCGTCAGAATTATATTATAATTTGAATACTCTTTTAAATTTTCAAACGGCATTACAATATCCATCGTGGAAAAATTTTCTAGCCATTCATCTGAAACCCTAATTTCTTCCTTTATAATATTTTCCTTCTTTAAGTTTCGAATTATATCTTTTAGATACCTTCTCTCTATGTTTAAATTTTGTAGTAACTCCGGGGTGATTGGAATTATTTTTTTCTCTATTGATGTGCCGATGGTAAATAAGTCAACTTCTTTTTTGAGAAACTTGAGGAAAACGCATAAATCTATTTTAATTTCATCTTTCATACTTATTGAATAGAATTAATTTCACTAAATTTTAATATATAAAAATTGGCAATCATTGAGCCATTTTCTAAGATACTTCTCCTTCTTTCCATGTCGAACATTATTTTTACAAAAAGATAATTAAACTCAAAAAAAGCAAATTCCTTGTCGTCTTCGCAAGTTCTTATAAAACGATAACTCATACCAGCTTCTATTGACTTTGAGTTTGATCCTAGTAAAAGATAACCACCAAAATCTTTTTTTCCTAAAATAATATCTCTGATTTCATCAAATCTTGGTGATAATGCTAATACGGCGCCATAATCTAAATATATAAGTTCCAAGGCAATTTTATACAACGATCGTGATATTAATTTTAAATTTTTACTATCCATTTTTTTCTTTCCGAAAAAATTTAGTTTGCAACCATTTATAGTTTGTGCGAAATCACCTTTATTCTTTCTTTTTAATTTTACTTCTATATCAGCCCCTGAGGAATTTTTAAAATCAATGGTGCTAAAATTTGCTGTAGGAATCTTGCCAGACTTTGATTTTATGCCATAAATTGTTCTCTGAAACAATATAGGGTCAAAATTTACTAAAATACTATCTAATAATGATAAAGTTTCATTATTACATTTGTCGCATACTACTCCTTTAGGTAAAATTTTTTCTTTATTTCCTAAGGATTCTGGAAAAATATGCTCTACGCTTGAGAATAAATTTTTTGTGTTTTTGCAAAATAAACAAATCCCCATAGATTTATAGTATATTTTTGTTATTTATTTTCCCCTAACTAGGTCTATTTCTGCCTGAATTTGTTTGTCCAAATCTCTAGCTGCTTCCTCAAAAACGTCAGAAATCATCTTTAGTTCTGTCATGATTGTGATATATTTTTCTAAGGCTTTACTTTCAGAAAGATTTGTGATCAGGTTCGCCTGATTATTTATTTCCGATATTCTACTCTTATTAATTTTTTTCCAATTATTTTTATATTTCAAAAATAATTCTTTATATTTTTTTTCTCCACTGAGCTTGTCTTCTTCAAAAACCCTTATCTCTTTCTTGTTTATTATGTGGAATGAATAGTAAAGGCAGTATTCATTAAATTTCCAATTTTTGGCATACGGGAAAAAGATGGAAAAGTCTTTTTTTATAAAGGATATATTCTTTCTGGTTCTTTTTAGATTTCTTTTTATATTTTCTTTTAATAATGCTTGAATATTTTTTTCTCTTTTATCAATAAAATTAAAGAATCTTTTAAAAAAATATTGCCATTCTTCTTTAGTATTGCTATTAAACCAAGCAGAATCTCTCTGCCTTTTCCGCACAAAGGGGTCAAAATTTTTTCCTTTTAAGGAAGTTATGCCTAACCCATTGCCCCACAATACTTTATTTTTTGTGATTATGTTATGTAATAAGATTAAACTTATTTTAACTAATAGTTTATCTTCGTCTATCGTATGGTAAAGGTTATTTCTGACGTTGTGACAAAAGGCAATTTTTTGTTTTTCTTCCTGCGTAATAATTAATTCTTTAACGCAAGTTTTTAATAACTCTCCATGATAACATATAATTTTTTCTCTATCCTTCTGTTTATATTTTTTGTGCAAAATATAACTTAATCCGTCTCTGAAAAGTATAGCATCCATTAATGTCCTTAATTGAATTTCAATAAAATTATCCAGCAAGATAACTGCCAATCTTTGATATGCGAAATCTTTTATTCTGCCAAACCTTGAGGCTTCATTTAATTGTATTTTTAACAAAACAGTTCGCTCCATAATAAAATAAATAATTATTTTTGAAAAAGTTCTATATAGCGCTGGTGTAGTGAAGAAATATTCATTTTTGTAATTGGCAAACAAATAGTACGGTTCATTTAATTAAGCTCTGAAAATCACTATTTATCTTATATATTGTTTAGGATAAAAGTTCGTTTTTAGATAAACCAATCTTTTTTCTATATGAGTACAATTTAAATTTAATTTTTTATAAAATTTTAATAGGGTGTAATGATAATTGTTATGAATCAATTCGTCTGATAATTTATTAAGAAAATTAATAAATTTTATTCTCTCTCGGTTGTTAAGGTTGTTGTATATTTTTTCTAAATGCCAAGCTTTAATTTTTTGCGATTGTATAAACTTGGGTTTTAGAAATTCGTAGAATAACTTTTTAACTTTTTCGTGCTGATTTTTAGAGGTAATTAAATTTAATAACCTTATCATTAGTGAGGAGCCATCATTTTTAAGCCCCTCCTTATTTTCTAAAAGAAAATCTATGGCGTCGTCTACTATTAAATGGTTTCTCTCAGACAGAAGTAAGTGCCATTGGAATGCCATATATTGCTCAAAGTCTTTTTTGTCTTTTATATCAACTTTTTTTTGATTAATGCATAGCCCATATTGCGTTAGTGACAAAGAAGCTAAATATGCTATCTCAGCCAAATCATTTTTTGATTTTGCAAAGATTATCTGGTCGTCAGCAAATCTTAGATATTTAGCTTGGTATCTTTCACATATTGCCAACATTTGATGATCATAGTCTTGCAAATAAAAATTCGCTAATATTCTAGAGCAATCTGCTATTTCATCTTGGGGAATGCCAACGCTTTGTTGACTGTAAAAATTATAATCCCTATTCCAAAATTTTAAAAAGTGAAAAAGTAAACTAATCACATCGTTTTGCTCTGAAGGGCAAATGCCTCTTATTTTATCTTCTAACACATCAAGTCTAATTGAATCATAAAAATTGGCAATGTCCATCTCTAAAACGTAATTATGTTTATTTGCCTTACACGAATGAACGTATACATTATTTGTAAATTCTCCCCATGCCGCCCTCCATGCGTTTGGGTTGAATGATGTTTCCATAGGGTATTCTTCTGACATGTCTAAAGTGACAATGTCGCCGTTCGGCATTTCGTATGACTTAAACGTTTGATTGTAATATTCTATTTCTTCTCGTTCTTGAGTGCGAATTTGTCCCCCAAGCTTCCATCCACCGTAGGTGCCAGGAGCCCTATTTCCTGATATATAATTCTCTAGCTTCTTAATACAATAAAAGTAAACACAAGTATCTCGGGGTGTAAATACTGGCACTATTCTAGAAATTGAATTCCCCTTATTAAATATAATATAACTTCTTGGTTTCTCGGGATAATAAGTTTTTTCAACTATTGAGGAATGTAAATCACGCAAGAGTTCACGTTTATTATAGTCTTGCTCTATCGGGCAGAGGGTTTCTTTATTAATTTTTTTCCAAAACTGGCTAGTATTAACTGAAAAAATTTTATAAAAATTTTCAAAACTTTCCATCGTGTTGGCGAAAATTAGCACGCGGTAGTGGTTGCCACGTCTAAATTATAATTAGTCAATTCTGCTTTTAATTTTGCACCTTTTATTATTAAAGTCAACTGTAAATTAGATTTTTACATATTGCAAAAACACCCCCGAAAAGGTGTTCTTAATGTCGGTAGATTACAGATAGAGCGAGTTCAACTAGAACTCCATTTGTTTTGGTTTTTCAAACGGCATGTATTCTGTAACCAACTTAATAGAATAAGAAGATGCGATTTTATTGTTGGAGTCCTTTTTTTGCTTTATTTCTAAATCAACTTTTAAAACATCCTCCGCGTAAAGTCTGATTTCTCCGCTGTGTAATTTTTTTAAAAATACTTCATCATCAATAGTTACTGGCCATAAGACATTATTATCTCCCATAATAAAAGAATATGCTTTTTCTTCGCCAGAATAAGAACCTCGTTTTGGTTTTAAATAAATATTTTTCAAAATTGAAATATTATCTTCAGTTTCTTCTGATAATTCCGTGTGTGCATATTTTTCAATAAACTCAATATCTTCTTTTTTAATAATTTGCTCAGTGCTATCTTTCGCAGTTATTTTAAAGCTTACCTCGGTAGTTGCTGGAAATTTGCTAAACGGTGCAACCGTGCAATTGTAATAATTGTTTTGCACCAAAGGAGATTGGACTAGCTTGTGTTCAGCCATGCTAACTTCCAACTTTTCACCAGTTGGAGAGATATAAGTTATTGTCTCACCATTATCTTTTCTTTCAAAATTTGAAACTATACCCCTGGTGAATTGTATGATTTTAATTAAGCCCGTAACTCCTTCTTTTGCATTCAATCCCAAAAACGATAGAAGAAGCATTAAGCTTTGCCCATCATCATCTTTGAGATAGTTTAATAAATGAGGTACCTGTGAATGCTGAATAACAAAATCAGTTATCCAAGAACCTTCTCTGAATGGCTTAACTTTAACATCTATTTTTTGTTCGAACCCAAGAATGTTGTTTGCAGAACGAATAAGTTCGCCAAAATGCATTAAAACGGGTGCTATTTCAAAAACATCAACGCCGTCATCGGCATTAATTCCATTCAGTTTATATATTATTTGAGTTTTTGAAATTTTCATATTCAAATATATTATAACATATAACTAAATGAATAGCACTGGCGAAAACAAAATTTTTTAAGAGAAACACAATTTTTTATTTAATTAATAATTTTAAAGTAAACCAGTTTGTATAATACTAAAAACACCCCAATTAAGGGGTGTTTTTACTTCAAGGGTGGCTACTGGGAGTTGAACCCAGGTTACTTGCGCCACAAGCAAGTGTTCTAGCCGTTGAACCATAGCCACCATGATATAATATATTTTACTTTAACTTATTAAGATACATTTCACAACCGAACAATTTAATTTCAACAATGGGGTTGTGTCGTGGAAAGTCTTTTGTCGTTGGGAATCGAACCCAGATCATCGGGACCACAACCCGATGTACTAACCGCTGTACTATAGCCACCATGTTACACGATCTTCAATTATCAATTTTCAATTACGAATTCTAAATCTTATACAAATATATTTTGCTATTTTCTCCCAGCTCTAATATTTTTTCTGTTTTCATATTTGGTAAAATAAACTGATAGCTTACCACTAGCGTTCCCGGTTTGCACTCTTTTTTGAATTTCTCTTCCAGCTTCGCCATCATATTGGGAAATAGATAACAATAAATCACATCCGCATCTTCTAAATTTATCTTGAACATATTTTTCTTCCTGATTTTTATTTTGCTTTTTGCCAAACTCAATTGAATTTTGGAAAAAAAATAAGGAAACGAGGAATATTCTATGCCGATACATTTTGCTCCTGGGTATCGCTCTTCAAATGCGCGCAGAAATCCGGCCTTGCCTGATCCTAATTCATAAACCGTACCGCTAAAATTCTCACCAAAATTAATATTCTCAAAAATTTTATTAATCACATCATATTTAGTGGAAATAAATGGAGCATAGCCGCGGAAAAGCATATTAAAAAACTGAATAGCCACAAAAACAGCCAAAACTATTAATATTAAATTCAAAATTGTTAAAAAATAAAACATAAATTTTAATTTTTTAAATTTCTAAATTTTTATACTTGTACGCCCGGGGGGAATCGAACCCTCATAACCAGCTTAGAAGGCTGGTGTTCTATCCATTGAACTACGGGCGCAAAAAATATTATCAACTAAAGACAAACCCTCATAATCCCGCCGAGGCGGGACTGGTGTTCCCTGCCTGCCGGCAGGCAGGTATCCATTGAACTACGGGCGCAATAAATAATAGTCCCGATTATTCGGGACGATTATAATTTAACAGAAATAATGAAGAAAGTCAACCAAAACGTTAAAAATTTTTAATTTCCAATTTTTAATTTTTAAATAATATCTTAATTTTTAATTATAAAATATTAGAAATTATTATATTTATAAATTATTTAAAAATTAAAAATTACAAAATTTAAAAATTCTATACTGTTTTTTGATATTATAAGTTAATTATCCCTGATTCGTTGCCTCGCTACCTCGTACATTATAATCGCTCCGCTAACTGACACGTTAAGCGAATCAATCTTTCCGTGCATAGGAATTATAATAAGCTCATTGGCATTGTCCAACCAATATTTACTCAAGCCCTTGTCTTCCGCGCCGAGAATTATGGCGGAAGGTTTTTTGTAATTAATTTCTAAATAATTTTTCTTGGCTGGCAAGGCGGCGGCGTAAGATTTAATTTTATTTTTTTTAAGCCAAGCTACGGTTTCGGCCGGCGTAGAAGCAACTGTTCGCATAGAAAAAATCGCGCCGCGGCTCGCATGAATAACGTTTGGATTATAAATATCAATTTGTTCTTCATTAAAAATCACGGCATCCGCCTGCGTGGCATCAGCCGTTCGCAAAATCGCTCCCAGATTCCCAGGCTTTTCTACCGCTTCCAAAACTACAATCAAGGCAGGCCTCGCTTCTCCCCCTCGTTTTGAGGGGGAGTTAGAGGGGGTCATGATATCTTCTAATTTTAAATCGTCCGGCCGACGGGCTAAAACTAAACATCCATCCGGATTTTCGCGATAAGAAATTTTTTTAAAAACAGCTTCCGTAACTTCAATAACTTTTTCTTCTACTGCCGAAAATAAACTTACATTTGTTTGTCTTTGGGAATTTTCTTTGGCCAATTCCGGACAATAATAAACTTCCATAATTTCCAATTTGCACTCTATTGCCATTTCTATTTCCTTCTTTCCCTCAACCACAATCAAGCCGGTTTTTCTTCTTTCGCGCGGCTTGTATAATTTGATAATCTCTTTAATTTTTTCATTTTGTGGGCTGGTAATAATCATATATAAAAAATAAATAATTTTAAAATCTAAAAAATGTTAAGTTTAATCAATTTTTATTTTCTTGATTTTTTAAATTTTTAGATTCTTGCCGATAAACCCAATAAGAATATCCAATCGTGCCAAATATGATCACAATCATGGCCAAAATAAAACTAATGGTTTTGTAAAATGCCGGCGCGAAAGCGGTAATAATAATGAGCAAACCGCTAAGAACAAAAGCCTTGGAGCCGAAGCGATGCGTTTTATTCCACACAGTTTCCGACGACATCGTCCATGGCGTGCGAATTCCCAAAAACCAATTCATTTTTACTTTTGACAAATAATTTCCCAATAAAACGAATAATAAACCGACCAAAACCGGCACCCATTTCTCAATAGCAATATTATAACCAAGCGCGTTAAAGCTGGCAAGGAAATAAATCACCGCCAAAAATAATAAAATCAGAGTCCGCACAACATTGTAGGGTTTCTCAAATTGCTCATACCTTTCTTTTTTCGGATCAAATTTTGGCAGAACCAAAAAAAGCAGATACATGCCAACCAGCATAGCCGGAATCGCAAAAGCGCCGGTAGCGCGCGACCCCCAGCCGTCAACGTCTCCGGCGAAATTCCAATGCGTTGGCACGCGCTCCGGAAAAACGGAATAAAAATAAAACGAGGCGGCAATAGCAAGCGCGATAACAAAAATGGACAAAACTTCAGATTTGATTGAAATTTTCATTGGTTTAAAAATTCAAGAATTTAAAAAATTAAAATTCTTGAATTATTTATTTTTTAAATTTTTATAACTAAAAAATTTTATCAATAGCTTTGACACTTCTTCAAATACGCTTAAATTTAGCGAATAAATAATTTCCTGCCCATGCCGCTCAGCTGTGACCAGCTCCGCCTGCTTTAAAACATTCAAATGATGCGAAAGCGTCGGCAAAGTAAAATCAAAACTTTTAGCAATCTCAGAAACTGCCATATCTTTCTTTTTTAATAATTCTAATATTTTTTGCCGGCTAGGGTCACTTAGCGCTTGGAAAGTTTTACTTAACATATTTATAATCGCCCCCTCGCCTTTTAAAGGAGAGGGATAGGGTGAGGTAAAACTATTAGACATTTAGACAACTATCTAAATTATACCAAAGCCACGCTTTTTGTCAATATTAAATCGGCTCTCAACTTGACACCGGGCGTAACGCATAGTAATTTAATATCCAGAATGCTCTTTAACATCGCCTATTTAGGAAAGGAATAAGGACAATGGAAAACGAACTGACAGAATATGAAAAAATTTTTCACGATGGCGCGGATTTTTTTGAACAAATCAAGATGTTATTTTCCAATCCCAAAAACTTTATTAGCAAAATGCAACAGCGAAGCAATTTCACGATCAATAATTTGCTTGCCTTCTCGCTTTTGATAGACCGAGATACTGAACGGGTAAAAAACGTAAAAGAAGCCGCCATGTTGCTTTTTAAAAAAATCATAATGGAAAATTTCTTAATATCTAACAACGCTGATGCCGACAAAGAAGAAGAGGTGAGGGATAGGTTTATTTCCTTCTTGAAAGAAATAGAGCCGGAGGAGCAGCAAAAGGAAAGTCTGGATGAGCTCCTTAAATTTGTCACTCCGCTTTCCCCACTTTCCCGAAAGCACAAGATGGACCTGTTAAGTATTTTGTCACTCTGGCAATCGAACTATCAACCGAAAGACTGCAAACCAGCAGAGTGGTGGCTTGAAATTGGCAAATGGCTATTCCACTACAAAGCATGGTCAGACGGCAGAAAAATTATCTGGCTCGGAATAAGGCAGAATTCTTTCGAAAAAGCGCTTGACTATCTGCCTGAATTTGCAAACGATGAAAGAGCCGCTTCGGAAATCTGTATAGACATTGTTAGCGATTGCCGCCACGGTTGCTACAATGATCGTCCGAGCGTCGATCTGGAAATAATGTTGAAAGAAATCGGCTGGCTCGATCCGGATGACGCCAACTATGAAAACCTGGCGGATACGCTTCAAGAAATTAAAGAATATCCTCAGTTGGTCATAAACTGCCTTAACCGCGCGGCGGAAAAAACATCTGGCGACGAGAAAGACTGCCTGCTCAGGTATTTGAATAATGAAAAAAAATATCTGGAGAATCTCGCGCTACTAAAAAGGCAACTCGTCAAAATTGAAGCGAAATTGCCGAGTGACATCAAAACAATCTTTAACGAAACCGCCTTTTGGGTATCAAAAAAACGTCTGGTGATTTGGCCGGACGAACTTAATATCGAACCTTTTTAAATAATAACAAAACCGCCCCGTTTACCGAGGCGGTTTATTTTTTTCTTTTCTTATTTGATATTTTTTGGAGCAAATAACTTCAGATAAATCCACCTCAAAATTTTCCAGCCCAGCCAAATAATCAGCGCGATAGTAGCCAGCCAAACTATTATAACCGGCAAAACGATTATGAAGCTGATTATGGCGTTAGCATAATTAGCCAGCCCTGAAAGCATATTTTTAACCGCTTGTTTGGCTACAACTAACGGCCTCCAGCGTATTCCCCAGACTTCAAAATCCGCATCGCTGGAAAGATTAACTGTAATCGTTGACATATCAACTTGCCGGTCCAAGTACTTTATCTGGCCCTCAATTGCTTCAATCTGCCCGCGGACGTTACTTAAATAATTAGTCACTTTAAGAATATCTACAACTGTGGCGGCTTTACTTAAAATCTTAATGTACTGCTCCTCTTCCGCCTTCAAATTCTTAAGCCGGGCTTCCAAGTCAACATACTGTTCAGTTACGTCGGTAGCATTAGAACTTTCATTTTCAACCTCAGTGGCTAACTTTTTAATTTCTCCCATAGCCTGTTCAAAGCTGGCAACTGGAACTTTAATGGTAATATAACCGTATTTTTCTCCTGATACATTCTTGCTGACATTAGAGCTTATAACTTCACCCTTTAAATTGCCGGCCGCTTCTTTGATTCCGGTTATAGATTCTTCAATATTTTTAACATAAAGGCTTAGTTGGCCGTTTTTTTCTATTTTCTTGTCTGCCAAATTACCTTGATTATTCGTAGCCACGCTTTCTTCCATGACTGAATCTCTGGCAATGCTCGGTGCAGTCGCTTTTTGCGAGACGACTCCGCCAAAAGATTCACCAAAGCCGAGGCTGTCTATCATTGCTCCTCCTTCATAATTTGCGGTCATTGGGATGGGAGTATTTTTGGATAAAATTTGCGCTACAATTACCAAAACAATTACAGCGCCGGCAATAATCAAAATAATCTTGCCGATTTTTTTTGTTTGTTCGTTCATAGGTTTAAAAACTTAAAAATAAATAATTAAATAATTTAAAAACTTAAAAAACTAAAAATAGATTATTTTATTCTTGTGTTTTTATATTCCTGTATTTTTAAACCTAACCAAACATTATCCATTCCGGTTTGAATATAAGAAGAATGCCGATGATTAAAATAATTATACCGCCAACGACATTGGAATAGCGCCCATATTTAGAACTTATTGCTTTCATCCGCAGGGTAGACATCGCCAGAATAAAAATTATTATATCATCAAGCATATAGAAGAAGATATAAGCCAAAAGATAACCATAATATTGCCACCACGGCAGATGCGCCATTGATAATACCTGCGTATAAACTGCCGGAAATCCTGCCGAGCAAACCAGTTCAACCAGATTAACCACAAAACCAAGGATTATTATGCCGCCAAGCGCCAACCAAAAACTCTCTTTTTTGACAATATTTTTAATTTTATAGAATACTTCCCGTCTCTTTTCATCCTCAGTCACCGGACAAGTGCCTTTACGGTTTTTAGCAAATTCTTTCAGATGATAAATACCACTTCCGACCGCTACTAAACCAATTATCATCCTGATCCAAAAAGTAAACCCAATAAAAAGAAAAAAATTCAACCAAGCAGAGAGAAACAGAAAATAAACAAACCCCGAGGAAATAATAAAAGCCGCGCCTAAAGTCCACATTCTCTTTCGGCTTTCCATTCCCAAAAGCAAGCTGATCAGAAATAATAATGTCCACATGGCGCAGGGATTAAAACCGTCTAAAGTGCCAATGATGGCGGTAAGCGCGGGGAGAGAAACCGTTTTTAAATCTATTTCGCCAATTATTGGCACACTGATTGTTTCCGGCGTGGTAGAACTATTTTTCGTTGTATCCGCTTCACAGCCGCAATCATGCAAACATTCAATATTATTTTTATCACATCCGTGCGTGCATTGTGATTCCTTTTCGTCTAAATTAATTATCGGTTTTACAATATCGGTACAACCTTTCTGCGTATACTCATCTATAATTGATCTGATTTTTGCGCCCGTGGTCTCGTCGCTTAAATAACCATTGATAGTTTGGTCGCCAACAATCAAAACTGGCACGCCGGTAACATTAAGCTTCAATTCCTTTGCCAAGCTAGAAAGAACTCCGGCGTTTTCCCGACTATGCCAAATTTCATAGCGATTAATAATAATATTCTGATTCTCTTTTTCCAGCCGGGCTAAAAATTTTTCCTCCTTGGCGCAATGCGGACAGCCGTCGCCATAGAAAAAATAAAGATTGATTTTGTCTTGCGCCAATACGGGAACAATATTAAAAAACATTATAAAACAAAATACAACAACAAATATTTTTGAAATTAATTTTTTCATATTTTAAGATAATCTTTCTTTGAAATCTTTGTAGCCAAATTTTTTAATTAAACGCAATTTGCCGGACAAATCTTTTTTTATTATTGAAGGCAATTCAATTCCGTTGAAAGTATTATTTTTTACCATGGTATAAATCGCCATATTGAGAAAAACCAATTTCTGGCCGATGGCCAAGGGTTTGGCAAAAGAATAATCGCCAATCACATCGCCTGCCAGACAGCTTGGCCCGCCCAAACGATAATTATATTTTCCTTTCTCCGGCAAACCGGCGCCAAGAATCGTCGGATGATATGGCATTTCCAAAACATCCGGCATATGCGTAGCCGCAGAAACATCAAGAATAACAACGTCTTTCCCGTTATTAAAAATATCAACAACCGTTGCCACGAGCACTCCGGCATTAAGCGCGATCGCTTCACCCGGTTCAAGATAAACTTCCAAATGCGGATAACGGCGTTTAAAATCTTTGATGATTTGGATTAATAATTTCAAATCATAATCTCGGCGCGTGATGTGGTGGCCGCCGCCGAAATTTACCCATTTTAATTGCGGTAAAAATTCACCGAATTTTTTTTCAAATACTTTTAAAGTTCTCGCCAAGGCATCAGCATTGAGTTCGCAGAGATTATGGAAATGCAGGCCGTCAATGTCGGCCAAACTTTCACCGGAAAAATTTTTCTTCACAATTCCCAGCCGGGAATATTTGCCGCACGGATCATACATCGGCGTTTCAGTTTCCGAATGTTCGGGATTGACGCGCAAGCCGCAAGATATTTTTTTCTTGGACTTTTCAATCACTGGCTTGAATTTCCGCCATTGAGAAAAAGAATTAAAAATCAGATGATCGGAATATTTGATAAACTCATTTATATTTTCCGCGGTGTAAGCGGGAGAAAAAGTATGCACCACGCGACCGAATTTTTCAAATCCGAGGCGCGCTTCGTTAACTGAACTGGCCTCGGTGCCGCGCAAATATTTTTTTACCAAGGGAAAAACGCTAAACATGGAAAAGCCTTTGAGCGCCATGAGAATTTTGCAGCCAGATTCTGCCTGCACCCGATCAAGAATCTCCAAATTACTTTCTAATTTTTTCTCATCAACAACATAGGCAGGAGTTTTTAGATTAACAAAATCCTTGACACTCCAGCCGACTGTGTCGATCCAAGGCTCAAAAAAAATTTTTTGGTTATGCTTAGACATTAAAGTTAATTAAAAATGTAAAATTTAAAAATCAAAATGACAATTTAAAATTAAAAAAATTTGCATTTTGCATTGTCATTTTACATTCCTGCCTGCCGGCAGGCAGGTTGATATTTGCATTTTGATTTATCAACTCCACGCAAAATATTATATACTAATAATCCTTTTTTAGTTCTTTTGGCAAATCTTTTAATTCTTTTATTTTCCACGGCAGTCCGACTTTGGTCAATTCTTCCAGAAATATTTTTGAATCCAAAGATTTGTCTTCGGTATTTTTTACTCCCGCGCCTGACCACTTGCCTTGCAACACCAATTTAGCAGCGGTTACTGTCGGAATAGCGGTGGTGTAGCCGATTGCATTGCCGCCGGTTTCCAAAAAAGCTTTGCGGTGATCGCAAACATTGTAAATATAAATAACTTTTTTCTTGCCGTTCTTTGTACCGGAAATGATATTACCAATATTGGTTTTGCCTTTGTAAGTTTTGTTAAAATCTACGCCCTTGGGCAAAATAGTTTTCAAAAATTTAATCGGCACAACACTCGAGCCTTCGTATGCCACCGGATCAATTCGCGTTAAGCCGACATTAAAAAGCACGCGCAAATAAGTCAAATAAGCCGGAGAAAAAGTCATCCAAAAACGAATGCGTTTGAGCCCCGGAATATTTCTGACCAAACTTTCCATTTCTTCGTGATACATTAGATAAGGAGTAAATTTGCCGGCTTCCGGAAAATCAAACTCAAAGAAAGCTGCCTCATCATCAATCAGCCGGCCGCGCGTTTGCCATTTGCCGTTCTTCCAGAATTTAATCGGTAAAATCAATTCACGCAAATTTATTTCCGGATCAAAGTTCGGCGCGAATTTTATTTTCTTGTCTTTGGAGCCGCCATTGCAGTCCAGGATATCAATAGTTTCAATTTTATCAAAAAGATAATCGCGGGCATAGGCGGAAAAAATATTGGAAACTCCCGGATCGAAACCGCTGCCAAGAATCGCGAGGAGTCCTTTCTTTTTGAATTCTTTGTCTTTGGCCCACTGCAAACGATGCGAAAAACCGTATTCTTTTGGATCTTCATAACAAGCAGTATCAATATATTTGACGCCGGTTTCCAGACAAACATCCATAACAGTCAAATTGTCATACGGCAAACCCCAATGGACCAAAAGTTCCGGTTGAATTTCTTTTATCAAACTGACTAGAAATTTTTTGTCCGACACATTGCCTTCGTGGATATGCAGTTTTACTTTGCCTTTTGTCCTTTTGACAATTGAATCATTTACGGCCTCGCATTTTTTCTTTGTCCGCGACACAACATGAATTTCGGAAAAAATTTGCGGCATCTGAGCCATTTTGTGCAGACCAACACTGCCAACATTGCCGCAACCAATTACCAAAATTTTTGACATACAAAAATAATGCAAATCTACAAATTAAATTCAAATTCCGCGAATAACGCAAAAGTGAATAAAAATCATTTATAGATTTGTAAATTAATTTTGAGTTAAAAAAAAATCTAATGAATTTCATTATAATTTTACTATTCGCTTGCCCAGGTGTCAATCTTGAAAAATACAAGAATTTAAAAATATAAAAATATTTAAAAATCACCATGGGGTTTGGGGGCCGAACTAAGCGCCAAGGAAAATGTTACCCAAAAGATTAATCAACGTGATAGCGCATTGAGGCCCCCAAAACTTTCCCGCCAAAGGCGGGCAAGTGCTTCTGGCGCCTGTCCGCCTTTGGCGGAGTTACACCTGCCTGCCGGCAGGCAGGAAAGAAGGCTCCCGGCAGGGGAAATTTTATTGCATTATTTTATTATAAGATTTAAACAAACTTAATACTTAAAATAGTCTAATATTAAATAAAATTATTTAACTAGCATTAAAATGCTAAAAATATTGTCATTTTCGGTAAAGGTGTTAGAATAAAATTAATATTAATCAAACATTATGAAACAACCAACTAAAAATTTCGGCTTTTTGCCAAAAGAATATTCAACGCTTGATAAAGCAAAAGTGGTATTGTTGCCGATTCCTTATGACGGCACTTCCAGCTGGCTCAAAGGCGCGGACAAAGGTCCGAACGCGATAATTGAATCTTCAATCAACTTTGAGTGGTATGATATTGAAACTAATTTTGAAGTTTACAAAGAAGGAATCCACACCGCCGCTCCAGTCAAGGTGCCAGCCAAACCCGAGGCCATGACCCAAAAATCCGAGCAAGCGGTAAAAAATTATTTGGATAAAGACAAAATGGTCGTAGTCCTCGGGGGAGAACATTCGGTAAGCGTGGGAGCGATCAAGGCGTATCAAGAAAAATATAAAAATTTATCCGTATTACAATTGGACGCGCACGCGGATTTACGGAATTCTTACCAAGGTTCAAAATATAATCATGCTTGCGTCATGGCGCGCGTCAAAGAAATTTGCCCGATTGTCCAAGTCGGAATCAGAAGCATGGATATTAGTGAAAAAGATAATTTGGCGGAAGACAGAATTTTTTATGCTCATGAAATTTACAATCAAAATGACTGGCAAGATAAAGCGATCCAAAAATTATCCGACCAAGTTTACATTACCATTGATCTTGATGTCTTTGATCTGTCAATTCTACCGGCAACCGGCACGCCCGAACCCGGCGGTTTGGAATGGTATCCGGTGATTAATTTTTTGAAAAAAGTTTGCGCTGAAAAAAACGTAGTCGGTTTTGATGTCGTGGAACTCTGCCCGAATAAATTTGATAAAACCTCTGACTATCTCGCGGCGAAATTGATTTATAAATTACTCAGCTACATCTTTATCGCTAAATAATTGCGAAAAATTGATATTTAAATTACAATGGAATTACGAGACATAAGTGATAAGACATAAGTCATCAGAGAATTAATTTTATAGTCCTTATGTCTTTTGACTATTGTCTTATGTCTAATATTTTATGAAACCAACAATTTTTTCCGGCGTACAACCAAGCGGCAATCTGCATATCGGCAATTATCTGGGCGCGATCTCCCAGTGGGTGGTAATGCAGGAAAAAAACAACTGCATCTTCTGCGTGGTTGATTATCATGCCATCACGGTCAAACAAAATCCCGAGGAGTTGAAAAAACGAATTTTAGAAATTGCCAAAATTTATATCGCCTCCGGCATTGATCCAAAAAAATCCGTCATCTTCAAACAATCCGACATCACCGCGCACACTGAATTAGCGTGGATTTTGAATTGCGCAGCCGCGCGAATGAGCGATTTGGAAAAAATGACTCAATATAAAGACAAATCTGGAATATTGAAAAAAAACGAAAAACTAATAAACCATATAACTGCCGAGTTGCTTAAAAAAATAAATATTTCTTGCAAACAGCACGAAAATAAAAGATATCTACCAACAGAAACTTTTATATCTGAAAAACAGCTAAACGAAGCCGCACATGACGTTATTAATAAAGTCAATGAAGATGCTTTAAAAAATATCAGCGTTGGTTTATTTGATTATCCAGTTTTGATGGCGGCGGATATTTTACTTTATAATACCGATGCCGTGCCGGTCGGCGACGATCAATCACAACACGTGGAACTTTGCCGCACTTTGGCGGAAAGATTCAACCACCAATTCGGTGAGACTTTCAAAATCCCCGCGCTGGTAGTCAGGAAAGAAGGCGCGCGCATCATGGGACTTAATGACCCGACAAAAAAAATGAGTAAAAGCGCCACGAGCGTAGCAAATTATATTGCCCTAAACGATGACCCGAAAGTCGCAGCCAAAAAAATTATGCGCGCCACCACTGATTCTGAATCAGTGATAAAATTTGATAAAGAAAATAAGCCGGGCATTTCCAATCTTCTGACAATTTATTCTCTGCTTACCGCCAAGAGCGTTAAAGAATTAGAAAAACATTACGAAGGCAAGGGCTACGGTAATTTCAAAAAAGACTTGGCGGAAATTGTCGCGGAATTTTTGAAAAAATTTCAGGCTAACTACAATGAAATTTCTGACGCGGAAGTAAAAAAGATTATGGAAAAAGGCGCGGACAAAATCCGACCGATCGCCGAAGAAACAATTAAAAAAGTTAAAGAGAGAATTGGAGTGATTTAATTACACATCACATAACTCATACCACATAACAATTTTAAAGGCGGCATTCGCAGATGCCGCCTTTGTTTTGGCGCGCCGGTGATAGCGCACTTTTCAAGTCAATATCATGGCTGGCGGCCACGCAATCACGTGACCGTCGGATTGGATGGCATAGTTATTTTCGGCCAAAACCTGTCTTGAAATATCTTCGAGATTACGCCCGAATTTATTCCAAAAAAACTTTCTCGTTTCCTGGCCAAAACATCCGTCCGCCTCCAAACCATTGGCTCGCTGAAAAGCAGAAATGGTTGCGGCCAATCCTTCATCAAAAACAGTATTCAGAAGATACCCTTTGCAATATTCTGTGCCAATAAAAAGGCATTTGAGTAAGAAGGTCGACGGCCCGGTCGTGAATCCTGCCGGGCTGGTGTGAGATCCTTGCCAGTCCATGTAGGTTGGCAGAAGCCGATAAAGTCCGCCCGGAGTTCGGCTATTTTCATGCTGGGGCAAGATTATTCCGGAATGGGGCGGCCACAAAATAATTTCCCCATTCGGTTGCAATGCCACATCAGGCATATGCAATACCGTATATGGAACGGCATCGAGGTTAATACCAAAGTGGACATAAAATTTTTGCCTTGTTGCTTGGCCAAAATTTCCGTCCGCCTCGATGTAAACCGCGCTTTGAAAACTGGAAATTGCCTTTTCCAGCAACTTGCAATATTCAGTGTTAAGTTTATGGCCGAAATCAAACTTCGTTCCTAAAAAAATGCACTTCAAAACAAAAACACTCACCCCAGTCGTCTTTAAAATAATCTCGGGATGATTCCCGGGTGAGTCCATAAAAGGGGGCAACACTGAATAAAAACTGTTTTGTCTTTGCATGGCTTTTCTCCTTGTGTTTTAGGGTTTTATTATTAAAGGTGCATTTTTCTCTTTACATCCTAAAAACATTATATTAAACTATAAATGAGTGGCCAATATCACCCTGTGGCGATAGATAACACCAAAGATACTAATAAAAATTTTATTTAATATTAGCTAATATGTACGAAAAAACTCTTGAATCATTAGGACTTTCCCCTAATGAAGCAAAAATTTATGAATCTTTAATTGACTTAGGCAAAGCGCCAGTGTCAAAAATTGCGGTGAAAAGTAATACTCACCGACGCAATGTCTATGACGCTTTAGCCCGCCTCTTGGAAAAAGGTCTGGTTTTTCAGATCTTTCAAAAAGGCGAACATATTTATGAAGCCGTAAATCCCGACAAACTTTCTGAACTGCTGCAAGAAAAACGAAAGCAATTAGATTTGATTATGCCGGGACTTAAAAATCTTTATCAAAAACAATTCACCGAGGAAACAGCTTTTATTTATAAAGGCGTAGAAGGATTTAAAAATTATATGCGCGATATGGCGCGGGTCGGCAAGACAGTTTATTTCATCGGCGCCAAGGCGCTTTGGTTTACGCCAAATGTTCCGGAGCATTTTTTAACCAATTTCCAAAAATCAATGGCAAAAAATAAAGTTAAGTACTATACCATCTTTGATCCGCGCGTAAAAAAACAAATGCCGGACGCGCTCGCCAAAGTAGGCGGTGAATATCGTATCTTCCCGGAAAAATATGCTTCACCCGGAGTTTGTGATATTTTTGGCGATTATGTCGTCACCTTTAATAGCGTTGATGTTGGCAACTTCGGCGATAGCGGCACAATTTTTGTAATGAAGAATAAAAAATTGGCCGAAAATTTTCGCCTCTGGTTTCAGTTCATGTGGGACCATCTGCCGGAGGAGAAGTAAACTATGAGTAATATCGAAAAAATCAAACAAGCTAGTATCGCTTAATTTAGTTCTGATTATACTCGAAAAAAATACAAAGAAATTGGTGAGCGCGGCTTGTGGCAAAGCGAGGAAATTTTAATTAATAAATATTTTAAAACTCCGGCGAAAATTCTTGACATCGGTTGCGGCTCCGGTCGAGCGGCTTTTAATTTGTACAAAAAGGCTTCGCTGTAATTGGTATTGATATTACTCCGGCGATGATTGAAACAGCCAAAAAAATTTCCAGAGAAAAAAACTTAACGATTGATTTTCAAATTGGCGATGCAACCAAACTTAATTTTTCTAAAAATTATTTTTGACAATGCAATTTTTGCGAATAACGGCTGGGTGCAAATCCCCGGTAAAACCAATCGCCAAAAAGCCTTGAATGAAATTTATCGTGTGCTTAAACCCGGCGGGATTTTTATCTTAACCGCGCATCAAAGATATTATTCACTCTTAACGATATTCTTCTGGCTTAAACAATGGCTGAAATTTTATTTATTAAAACCACTTGGTTTTACGATTAAAGAAATAGATTTTGGTGATATGTTTTTCGTCCGGCCCTACAAAAAAGAAAATAAAAAAGTTCTACAATTTATTCATCTAACTAGCCAAAAAGAAGTGGAAGTACAAATCAAAAATTCCGGCTTTAAATTACTTGAAAGAATAAAAATATCCGAACTTTCCCGGCAAGATGCAATCGAACGGCAATCTTCATTATCCAAACACTTCAACTCTTTTAAATCTCCAATTTTTTATATTTGCCAGAAATAAAAAAACACCATTTTCAGGTGCTACTAATAAAAGTGGGGAAGGGTGAGGCTCCTCAGGAAAGACGGAGCCCCACCACGCGCTAGATCTCTTTTTGGACTCAGACGTCCACAAGGTCCAGCGGTTGGTTGACGATCTCCCGGCTCTTTACTTAATTTTAAAAGTCATCAAACAAAAATACTTTTGTCGTATTTCATTTATTATTTTAAATTATCAGAAATATTTTTTGTATTTAATTTGGCTAAAAATAAATAAAACATTACCTCAAATAGTTGACAAATATAAAATCTTATGCTAATTTATTTTATTCCCAAAAATTCAAACGAAAGGAGGGATAGTGTCATGACGTGGACCTGACAAGTACCTAAAAGTCTATCACCCCACGCTTTTTAAAAAATTTTTCGGGCGCGAGAAATTTCCTTGAGAGAAAGGCGTGGTTCACAAAACCGCGCCAAATCTTGAAAGGAGAAATCTCATGTCCAGATTGGTCATGAAAAACAGGCAGAAGAATCTCGTCAGCAGTATCAGATTTGACAGGGGCGCCCTGTCAGTCAGCGGCGACTGGAAGGAGCTGGCGAAGAAATTCTGCGCCTGGGAAGAAAATAGGCACTACGGTGACGGTCTTTTTCCCTTTCCTGGTGTGAACAGGCGGGGTTGCCGTCTGGTACGGTGCGGGCTGGCCTTCGGAATCAAGAACTTTTCCAGGGAAGACCTGGAGAAGCTTGAGCGGCCTGAAAAGAAGGACTACCTCCGGTACCAGCGGATAGTGGAAGCCGCCCGGGAGCTCGGGAGCCTGAGCCAGGCTTTGCGGTGGCTTAAAGATCTGGAAAGAAAAATCCAGAACGGAGCCAAACCCGCCGGCATCGCCAGCGATTTGGTGATGCTTATTTCCTCTCCGGAGGAAGCCAAGGACGAACAAGACAACCAGTGGTACAACCAGCACTGGCGCCTTTTCAACAAGGCAGTCTGGGAAACCGTCATGGCTCATCCCAAACTGATGGCTCGCTGCCGCAAAGCGCTCAAGGATAGCGACCGGCGCCATCACGAAGTCATCGGAGAGGAAGCCTTTGGGAGCATTCTCCGGAAGAACGATATTCCGGAATACTTGGCGGAATTTTTCAGCGCCAAACCCAAAGGCAACTGGTTTTAAACGGTCGTAAAATTCAAGAGAGCCTGACCAGCTCTCTTTTTTTATACAAAAAACAACCTACTAAATCAGCAAGTTGTTTTTTTATTTGAGAACTTTCTACTTTATAACTTTATACTTTCAACTTCGTTATATTTTAGTATTAATAGGCACCAAACAGCTTCTGTCCCGAAAGACAAAAACTTCGACTGCCGAAGTTATAAAGTAAAAAGTAGAAAGTATAAAGTAAACTTTAAACTTTCTAACTTTAAAACTTTTAACTCCAGCGTGTCTCCCTAGAAAGGAGGTGATCCATCCACAGCTTCCGCTACGGATGCCTTGTTACGACTTCGTCCCTATCATCGATCCTACCTTGGTCCGCAAAGCGGACTTAAGGTATTACCGACTCTCTTGACGTGACGGGCGGTGAGTACAAGACCCGAGAACGTATTCAACGCGCCGTGGCTGATACGCGTTTACTAGCGATTCCGACTTCATGAGGTCGAGTTGCAGACCTCAATCCGAACTGAGAGAAGTTTTGGGGGATTTGCTCCATCTTACGATTTGGCGTCCCTTTGTGCTTCCCATTGTAGCACGTGTGTCGCCCAAGGTGTAAGGACCATGCTGATTTGACGTCATCCCCACCTTCCTCCTACTTAAAGCAGGCAGTTTCCCATGACATATAAAACATAGGATAGGGGTTGCGCTCGTTTCCCGACTTAACGGTACATCTCACGACACGAGCTGACGACAACCATGCAGCACCTGTCTAGCACCCTCGAAGGCGGACCTGTTTCCAGGCCTTGCAGCTAGATGTCAAACCTTGGTGAGGTTCCTCGCTTACTGTCGAATTAAACCACATGCTCCACCGCTTGTGCGGGTCCCCGTCTATTCCTTTGAGTTTTAGCCTTGCGGCCGTACTCCCCAGGCGGGATGCTTAAGGCGTTAGCTTAAGTGAACAACACCGGGGGGGTCGACACCCCCGATGCTTAGCATCCATTGTTTACGGCGTGGACTACTGGGGTATCTAATCCCATTCGCTACCCACGCTTTCGTCCCTGAGCGTCAGAACTATCCTAGCAAGCTGTTTTCACATTTGGCGTTCCTGCTGATATTAACGGATTTAACCCCTACACCAGCAATTCCGCTTGCCTCGTCTAGTCTCTAGTTTATCCATCTCTCCCGCGGCCACAAGGTTGAGCCTTGTGATTTAACAGGAGATGCGACAAACCGCCTACGGACCCTTTACGCCCAATAAATCCGGATAACGCTTGGAGCCCTCGTATTACCGCTGCTGCTGGCACGAGGTTAGCAGCTCCTTATTCCTCTGGTACCATCATTTATTTTTCCCAGAGAAAAGTATTTTACACCCCGAAGGGCTTCTTCATACACGCGGCGTCGCTCCCTCAGCCTTTCGGCCATTGGGGAAGATTCTTGACTGCAGCCTCCCGTAGGAGTCTGGGCAGTGTCTCAGTCCCAGTGAGCCGGGTCGTGCTCTCACACCCGGTACCCGTCGTTGCCTTGGTGAGCCATTACCTCACCAACTAGCTGATAGGACATAGGCCTCTCCTAGGGCGCCTTGCGGCTTTAAGTGAGAATGACTTTCGTCCCCTCACTAATATCGAGCATTATTCCCGCTTTCGCGGGATTATTCTCGTCCCCTGGGTAAGTTACCAATGCGTTCCTCTCCCGTTTGCCAAGTTAGTATTGCTACTACTTACGACTTGCATGCCTTAGACACGCCGCCAGCGTTCATCCTGAGCCAGGATCAAACTCTCGAAAAGTATTGAAAGTTTTTATACTTTCAATTTTTGAGTTTTATAGCTCTTAGCAAATTTTTTAAAAAAACTTGCAAAAAATATTTGAAGAAATAAATCTTCTATAATTAGGTTTGGCGCCTATTAGCACTAAAATATCTAATAGGTTGCATAGTATTAAATTGTTAAAGTTCCTAAACCTTCGTACAAATTGACGAAAGAAAAACAGGGATATTAAATCTTAATATCACTGTCTTTCTCTTGAATTTGCTATATTGTAGCCAATTTTAGCTATTCAAAATTTGTTGCGGTTTTAAATTTATTCAATTAATCGTAAATCTATATTAAACAATTTTTAAAATACTGTCAAGGGCGACTATTAACAAGCTATCAACAGGGAAAATTTATAAAAAATGAGGGTTGATTTTACCCTCAGGAAGAAAACAGACGAAGCTTACATCTTCACCCATTTTGTAATAAATCCCGCCATTCCCTTTTTGTGGGAATAGTATCCGTATCTGGTACTCTTGGGAGAAAGACCACAACAAATTACATATCCCATCCCACGCATTGTACTGGCGGCTGAGATATAGGCCATTTCCCTAGACTCGGCGTAGGCCTTCCAAGCGTTGTACCATGTCCAAAAATCATTATCACTAGCTGGCGCTTTATCAGCTGGTATATCGGTTTTTTTACAAGCAATATACAGCTGGCCAAATTTTCCGTCAGGCTCAATTATGGCCCAGACTTGGAACATCGCACTTCCGGATTCAAACATAATTGTTTCGGGTTGTTCTTTTTTTTGACGCATGGTCTCTCCTCCTTGGCATTAAAAGATCAATACAAAAAAATCATATTAATAAAACTATAACAGTTTATGTTAATTCGCGCAATTGAAAAAAAATTAAAAATACGATACTCTGTATTATAGAAGTCAAATTTAAGAAATCGCTGAAAATTTCTTAAATTCTAAATCCTAAATCTAAAATAATTATATGACCAACGAAGACAAAAAGGAGACAAACGACAAGGAGGCAAAATTTGATGCGGCTATGGCGGCCATGGATCAAATCAAACAGCGATTTGGCGAGGGCGCGATTATGAAATTCGGCGATGCCAGAAAATCTGACGTGGACGCAGTCCCGACTGGCTGTCTTTCACTGGATATCGCTCTGGGAATTGGTGGCGTACCGCGTGGAAGAATTATTGAAGTTTTTGGACCAGAAGCATCGGGCAAAACTACATTAGCGCAACACATTGTTTCTGAGGTGCAGAAACTCGGAGGCATTGCGGCCTTTGTTGATGCCGAGCATGCGCTTGATCCTGACTATGCTGCAAAAATCGGGGTAGATGTAAAAAATTTATTAATCTCCCAGCCCGATACCGGAGAACAAGCGCTGGATATCGTTGAAACTCTTGTGCGTTCCAACGCGGTTGACGTAATCGTTGTTGACAGCGTTGCCGCGCTTGTGCCGCAAAAAGAAATTGAAGGCGATATGGGGGACCAACACATGGGGCTCCAGGCAAGATTAATGAGCCAAGCACTTAGAAAATTAACCGGCGCCGTTGCCAAATCAAAAACTGTAGTAATTTTTATTAACCAAATCCGCATGAAAATCGGCGTTTTCTTTGGCAACCCGGAAACCACTACCGGAGGAAATGCGTTAAAATTTTATTCCTCAGTAAGAATTGAGGTCAGGCGCGCCGCGCAAATCAAACAAGGCGAAAAAATAATCGGCAACCGTGTCAAAGTTAAAGTAGTAAAAAACAAAGTTGCCGCACCATTTCGCACTTGCGAATTTGATATTATGTATAACGAGGGAATTTCAGTGTCGGGTGATCTGATTGACTCTGGCGTAGCATATGGCGCGATAAACAAATCGGGAAATAGTTATACCTTTGGTGATATTAAATTAGGTGTTGGGCGAGAAAATGCCAAGCGTTTTCTGCGCGCCGACAAAAAATTAATGAAAGAAATTCGCAAACGGATTTGGGCGGAAGTAAAAGCGAAGGAATTGGAAGAGTAAAAATATTATCATAAAAAAATCTGGCAAGAGCCAGATTTTTTTATACTTTAATTTTACATTTTGATTTCTCTACGCTCTCCCTGTATATTCACCATCTTCGGTATTGATAATTATTTCGTCACCTTCATTAATAAACATCGGTACAGCAATTTTTGCTCCGGTTTCCAACTCTACGATTTTATTAACATTGCCAGCGGAATTACCTTTTACGCCCGGAGGAGCACTTAATACTTTTAATTTCATTTTAATAGGTAAAGATACAGCTACCGGACGATCCTCAAAATATAATACATCAGCATCGGTTCCTTCTTTCAAATAAATAATCTGCTCGCCAACCTGATCCAAGGGAAAACTGAACTGCTCAAAACTTACATTATCCATAAAATACACTTCGTTATCATCTTTGTATAAATAATTTCCTTTCTTGGTTTCAGTTTCCGCTTCTTCAGCCTTATCACTGCCCTGGAAAGTTTTTTCCAAAAGATTGCCGGTAATTAAATTTTTTAATTTGGTTTTCAAAACCGCTCCCCCGCGTCCCATTTTATGATGATCGGTTTTTATTAATACATATGGCTCATTATTAATTCTAATAACTTTGCCAACTTTTATTTCGTTTAAAGCTAACATTTAATTGATTGGTTGCTTAGTTAATCGGTTAAATAGTTAATTAACAAAAAACTAGTTAACTAATCAACCATGCAACTATTAAACTACTTATGAGTAAAGCCAATTAACGCCATAATGCGAGCGCGCTTCACAGCAGATGATAATTTTCTCTGATGCCATGAGCAGACGCCGGTTCTTTTGCGCGGCAAAATCTGACGGTGAAAATTTATAAAACGGTTGAGTAATCCAACATTTTTATAATCCACCTCGCGCAAATTATTTTCGCAAAAATGACAAGTCTTTACTTTTTTTATTGCTGGTGTGTTTTCCATAATACAAATAGTAAACAATAATTGCGCTTCGCGCACAAATTAAATAATTTTACTGTTTACTTTTTACTGTTTATTAAAAAGGAATATTTTCTACTTTTATTTCCTCCTCGCTGACGCCAAAATCATCAGAGGACATTCCGTTAGCCGGTTCGTTAATATCAATTATCGGTTCGGGGCTAACAAATGGCTGTTCGATTGGCGCGGCATAAGAAGAGTTGCTTCTAGGAGCTTGGGATAAAGGTGAATTTGATCCTCCCGCGCGATCAAGCATTATCATATTTTCTGTAACAATTTCTGTGCGATATCTTTTGACGCCGTCTTGGCCAACCCAATCTCGCGTCTGTAATCTGCCTTCAATAAAAACCTTGGAGCCTTTTTTCAGATATTGACCGCAAATTTCCGCCAACCTTCTCCATGCGACTATATTATGAAATTCAACCTTCTCCTGTTTCTGACCGCTTTGATCAGTCCAGATAAAATTAGTGGCAACAGCGAAAGAAGCAACTGTCTGCCCATTAGGCGTATTTCTTACTTCTGGATCACGGGTCAAGTTCCCGATGATCATTGCTTTGTTGAGGTTCATAGTTTTTAGCTTGTTTGCCATGGGAATAACTCCCAAGCTAAACAATAATTTTATTATTTAATTTTAAATTCTTGATTTTTTACTTTTAAATTAAATCGTCAGTGTCTAAGATTTTATCCAGCTTTTCATCTAGATCTTTCAAATCCATCTTCTTCTTTTTCTTATCTTCTATTTTTTTCTCTTCAATTTTTTCATCTAATTCTTTTTTCTCCATACTTTTCGCGGCGATTTTTTCCGCGATTTTTTTATCTCTTGCCAATTCTTCTTCAGTCTTTATTTCTTTTTTGATAATCTGATGGCGAAGTACGTCGCTAGCCATACGAAGCACTTTATTTATTTTTGCCAAATTCATCGGCGCCACATCAAATTCTACTAATTGATAATAACCATGATTAAACTTTTTAATCTGATAAGCAAGCTTTTTTTTGCCCCAATTGGCAAATAAAGTTATAACCCCGCCATTGTCGGTGATAATTGTTTTTACTTTATCACCAACCTTGATTGCCTCCTCATCAGTAAATTTGTTTGGGATAATATAAAGCATCTCATAATGCTCTAATTTTTTTTCTTCTGTCATAAATATTATTACAAATTCACAAATAAATCACAAATAACACAAATATTTTTTATTTTAATTAGAAACTTATACTTGTGAATTTGTAAAATAATTCGTAATTTGTAATCTTAAATAAAATAACCCCAGATATTCCAAAATAACATGGGGTGTTTAGGAATACCTTTGCAAACTTTATCGTCCCCTCGCCTTTCAAAAGGAGAGGACAAGGGTGAGGTTTGCGGACTTCAAACTATTAAAGTCCATGGGAAAGGTTATAAATTACTTTAATTATGTTTTTACCTTAACATAAGAGAAAAAAAATTGCAAGAGAAGTACTTGTTTTAGTGCCTAATGCTGCCGTGCCCCCTTAGGAACCTTGCAGATAGAGATAAAAACAAAAACCCCTCAGCTTTTCAGCTGAGGGGTTTTCTACTGGAGTAACGGTTTAAAAAGATGCTTATACTATCATTGCTTTACCTCATTATCGCACAATGTTCCTCTATACTTTTTCTCCAAAATTGCTTTTATATTTGCATCTATAATAGCTCCTTCGGGATTTTTATTAAACGAATAGTTAAGCTCTGTCATTCTACTATTTTTATCTGCATAATAATTTCTTCTCATAAAAACAGCACACCATTCATCCGTCTTTTCGTCCATCCTTAAACTAAGATCGATATTATCTTCATGCCCGTCTCTAGTTTGAACTACTGTTTTACAAACCTCGTTCAGGGCGGAAAAAGTTAAAGGAGAACCAGATTCTTCAGTATCCAATTCGGATTGTAAAATAATTTCTTTCTCTTGATCGGATAACCCGGAAATAAATTCATTTAATTTTTCGCGAAATTTAAAATTATCTTTTATTTCTTTAGAGTCTAATAAAAAAATATTAATTTTTTTTAAAACACTACTTTTTAACGAATCTCCAGTGTCTGGAGTTGTTTTATAAATTTTTTCTACCATAATGTTTAATTTAAAATTATTTAATATTTATTTTATGTTCATTATAATAAATAATAACAAAATTTTTTTACATTTGCAAGGGGTGGGCGTACTAACTGCACCCGTTTGCTATTTTGTTTACTTTTAGCTACACTATAATTAAATATACATAACTACTTAAACATTTTAATTATTAATTCAAAAATTCTATGAAAAATTCACCAGACGCCGAAAAACTGGGCGGGGAGCAAGGAAATCCTCTCTCTAACATAAATTCATTTAGAAAAGAGAAAGGAAAATTGGATTCACTGGAAGATATTAAAAAATTAAAACTTGATGGTTACTTTGTAAGCTCAGCCAAAAATATAGAAGTGACTAGAGTTTTTGAAATTAAAGCGGGCGAAATGAACAAGGAAGAAACTGAACTTTTTTCCGCAGATGCTTACGAAGATTTTGGCAAATTTTTTACTGATAGAACTTTAGCGGAAGAATATGCCAACAGCCAAGAGATTGACCCGGAAGAATATCAGAGACAGCTAGATGAATAACTATAATCAACTCTTCCAAAATATAAAATATACTACAACCCACATAAAAGAGCCGTAATTATCACGGCTCTTTTATTTTTAAAACTGGGGATATTTTTCCAAATTAACACTAACTAAAGTTGCTATTTCATCTGGCTATGTTATGATAAATTTAATAATAAAACAGTGATTTTCAATATGCTAAAATTTTATTTATCTTAAATTTATGAAAGTACTTATAGAAAACGAAGCCGGCTCTGATCAAAAAAATTTATTTAACGAAAAAACGCTTGAATACAGCCGAACGCATACTATTTCTAGAAAATATCCCTATCCCTACGGATTTATTTTGAACACTACGAGCGGAGACGGCGATAATCTTGACTGCTTTATTATTACTGACAAAGAACTAAAAAGCGGCCAGATCGTTGAATGCGAGCCGATCGGCCTGATGGAACAAACGGAAACAGCCTGGGATAAATCCAAAAATAATATTGAAGAAGAAGATCATAACGTGCTGATGATTATTCCGAGAGAAAAAACCAAAATAGACGACGGCGTAAAAGAAAAACTTCGCGAGTTTGTATTGCATGCATTTGACCATCTGCCCGGCAAAAAAGTGCGAGTGGGAAGTTTTCTCGGCAAAAATGAGGCTTTGCAATACATAGAAAAAATGACATTACAAAATAAAATAATAGAAGAGTTCGGCTCAGATGCCACTCAGGCTAATTATGTCAAAAAAGTTGACAGAGGGCTATGGGATAGTGAAAAAATTTTAATTGATAAATATTTTCAAACCGGATGTAGCATTTTGGATATTGGCTGCGGCACTGGCAGAACCACCATTTCTTTATTTAAATTGGGCTATAAAGTTTCGGGAGTTGATATTACTCCCGAGATGATTCAAAATGCGCAAAAAATCGCCAAAGAAAAAAATTTAAATATTTCCTATGAAGTTGGCGACGCGGCTAAATTAAAATACGCGGACAACTCATTCGATAACGCGATTTTTTCCAATAACGGCTTTGGCCAAATACCCGGCAGCGAAAAGAGACAAAACGCGCTCAAAGAAATTTATCGGGTATTAAAACCCGGCGGCTGTTTTATTTTAGTCGCTCACGCAAGATTCAAAGGCGACATCAGCCGGTTCTGGATAAAAAATTGGTTAAAAATTTATATTCTGAAACCGCTGGGATTTAAAATAGAAGAGCTTGAATTCGGCGATTATATTTTTGAAAGATACATTAACGACATTAAGATCGGCCGAACTCAATTTATGCACATCGCCAATGCAAAGAATCTAAAAAAACAAATTGAAATGGCCGGTTTTAAAATTATTTTCTCGGGAAGAGAAAACAAAATAACAACCGAAAATCTACATGATCGCGATAATGTTTACGACTTCGCGCCAATGTTTTATGTTTGCAAGAAAATAAAAATGTAACTAATATAACTTTATGCCCCAAGAACGCTTTAAAATTGCCCCCGCCTGCTATCTCGTCTTAATTAAAGACGGGAGAATTTTATTATCCAGGAGATGTAATACCGGCTTTCATGATGGCAATTACAGCATGGTTTCCGGCCATCTTGAAGGTGATGAAAGCTTCCGCCAAGCCATGGCACGAGAAGCCATGGAAGAAGCGGGGATTATCATTGATCCAAATAAATTAACAATCATTCATGCCTTGCATCGCGCCCACACACCCGATACTGATACGGAAAGAATTGATATTTTTACAACTATTGATGAATGGGAAGGAGAAATCAAAAATTGCGAACCAGACAAATGTGATCATCTGGATTGGTTTCCGTTGGATGAACTGCCAGAAAACACCATCTCATACGTTCGCCAGGTAATAGATTGCGTTCAAAAAAATATTTTCTATAGCGAACATGGATTTTAAAAATATGGCAGAAACTTTAAAGCCAAAAACTCCAGGTAATATTAATGATTGGGCAAAAGCCCTAGAAAAAGTTAACCCTAAATTAAGCGCGGCCTTAAATGAAGACCGAAGTATTGGTATTAAAAATTTAAAAAAGCTAAATTTACCAAGATACAAAGATAATCATCTGGCTTTAACTGATTTTCTGCAAGACCCGCAAAAAGGTATTAAGAATTTAAAAACAACTACTTTCGCTTTCAATTTAATCCCGCTGGAAAAAAATATGCCTCGTAATGGTGGATATGACAAAAATATTGATCAAATTATTAGTTTCGTTAATCAACGAATCGCAAAAGAGGAACAAATAAATTATGATATTATCATCAGCCAATATTTTGAAAATATCTATGGAGGAAATATAATAGTTGGTGAAGACGGTAAAGCGCTCACAGCGGAGTTTAAAAAGGGAGGCCAGTCCGATATTGCTAGAGGAAAAATAATTCCGGAATTTTCCGTAACCAGAGATCCATATACCGATTCGTTTCGTTATTCATTTACTGATGAAAAATTAAGAGAACTAATCTATAAATCTATTTTAACCGTACCTCATGAAGGAGAGGGTAGAGATATGAAATTTATTCCTGGCTACTACGAATTTGTTATTATTCAAAAAGATGAAAAATCACCCATGGAAGTATTATTTATTGATTGTAAATTGAATCCTGCGTTCTGTTCTTTGCCTAAATAATTTAATCATCAATTCGTATATTCGCCTGCCTGCCGGTAGGTAGGTACTAATTCGCCCGCCCGCCTCGCATGCGAAGCATTACGGGCAGGTAATTCGTAGATTAATGAAATATTTCTTTATCCTCGGTAACAACCCAACCTTGTCCGTAGCGGAAATTTCCGCGGTTTTTGGTTTGAATAATAATGTAGAGACGAGACATTACCTCGTCTCTACAAATGTTTTTATTTTGGAAACCGACCAAGAAATTAATACCCAAAAATTAATCCAAGATCTCGGTGGCACGATTAAAATCGGAAAAATTATCAACGTAGAGACGCCTAATTATGCATCTCTACAAGATGAAATAAAAAAAATTATTGGAGAAAAGATAAATAAAAAAAATCCAGGTACCTCGCGGAGCGAGGACCGGGATGCCTCACTAACGTTAGGCAAATTCAATTTTGGCATTTCCAATTATTCTAATAAAAATATTAATACCAAAATCATCGGCATGGAAATAAAAACCTGGCTTAAGGAGCAAGGCATTTCCTCACGCTTCGTCACAAGCAAAGAAAAAACTCTTTCCAGCGTCGTTGTGGAACAAAATAAATTATTAAAAAATGGCATTGAAATTATAATATTGCCTAATAGCGAAATCGGTTTTACTCTTGCCGTTCAACCGTTCAAAGAATTATCTTATCGCGATTATGGCCGTCCGGCGCGCGATGATCTGTCCGGTATGTTACCGCCGAAACTCGCGCAAATTATGATTAATTTATCCGGCATTAAAACGAACAACCTTACATCTCTGCAAAATGCGACTATTCTGGATCCCTTCTGCGGTTCCGGCACCATTATTACCGAGGCGATGCTGATAGGTTTCCAAAATTTAATTGGTTCGGATATTTCTGCCAAGGCAATTGAAGATACTAGAAAAAATATTGGATGGATACAAAATGCCTATAACCTACCTCCTGTTTCCTGCAAACTAATTAATGAACAGTCTTCTCAAATTTCTAAAAAAATTAAACCTGCTTCCGTTGATGCTATTGTTACCGAACCCTATCTTGGTCCGCAACGAGGTAAAATTAATTTTGAAAAAATCGTTCGCGAATTGGAAAATCTATATTCGCAAACCTTAAAAGAATTTTATAAAATTTTAAAACCAAACGGGCGAGTGGTGATGATTTGGCCTGTTTTACAAAATAAATGTTTTCTTAATCCGAAACTCAATAATTTTAAAATTAAAAATTCCATCTCGAACGAATTAAAAAACAACAAATTTATTAAACTTACACCGAGAAATACAATAGTCTATGGACGCGAAGGCCAAAAAGTCTGGCGAGAAATCGTAATTTTGGAAAAAAATAAATAATCTAAATTTTTTTTACTTTTTCTTTATGAAGTTTTGTTAAATGCGCCATCGCCTCGGCGTATTTTTTGTTATATATGAGATCGCTTAATATTTTTTTTCTTCTTTTATAATCGCTGACATCAATTTTTTTAGCATTTGATAAATCAGCAACTATTTTCAGATAATCATCATCATGATGAAGAAATATTTCTTTTATTTTTTCATAATCTCTCTCTCCTACTATCTCCCTGATCTTTCTTCGCGTATATGTAATATCGCGAGGGGTAATAATTTTTTTTAGCAACAATATTTTTTCATAATAATTGTTGGTAACAATAATATGAGTCAATGTTTTTTCATGCTGCAAGCGCAAATAAACATCAAACAATATTAAACTCAAAATTATAATAAAAATAATAAACAAAAAATACATAAAAAGGGATAAATTTGCTTAAATAAAACAAAAACATCCGCCAAAAACGGATATTTTTTCCTTCTAAAAATTAACTTAATAAATTTTTAACAACTAAAAATTGTTATCAACAATCTTATAAATATTTTAGCACAAAAATTAATACTCTCAAACTCTATTTATCCCCAACTCAATCTTTTTTTAAAAAAATAAACATAAATAATTATTCCATTTAAAATCACCAGGGGGTTTGGGGGCTGAACCGAGCGCCAGGGTGAGAGTTACCCAAAGATTAATCAATGTGATAGCGAGCTGAAGCCCCCAAAACTTTTGGTTACTTTTGTAACCCTAGCGGAGCGTCTTTTTAATTAAATAAAAAATGACAAACATCGCCGTCTTTCATCACATAATCTTTACCTTCGGTGCGAATAAGACCTTTCTCGCGCGCTTTAACCTCGCCGCCGGCTTCTACAAAATCCTTCCAATTAATTATTTCGGCGCGAATAAATCCTTTTTCAAAGTCAGTATGAATTACTCCGGCGGCCTGTGGAGCTCTAGCACCATTATTTACTGTCCAAGCACGCGTCTCCGGTTCACCGCTAGTAAGAAAAGTAATAAGCCCTAAAGTTTTATATGAAGCCGCAATTAATTTATCCAGCCCGCTTCGCTCCAAACCTAATTCGCGCAAAAATTCTCCCTGCTCTTCTTCGGGCAGATTGGCGATTTCTTCTTCCAACTTGGCATTAATTTTCAAAACATTATTGCCCCACTCGCCGCTCGCTTCATTATTATCGCTCGTATTCAAAACATAAACAATCGGCTTGATCGTAAGTAAATTTAAATCTCTGACAATCTTTTTTTCCTCCTCGTCAAAATCTAGCTCGCGCGCCGCCCTGCCGTTTTCTAGAGCAACTTTTAATTTTTTTAAAATAGCTGCTAATTTAATCAATTCCTTGTCTCCATTTTTTGCATCTCTGCTGACTCTGTCTAATCTTTTTTCTACTATGGCTAAATCGGCAAATATTAATTCTAGGTTAATGGTATCGCGATCTCCCTCCGGATCAACTTTTCCATTGACGTGAATTATATTATTATCTTTGAAACTGCGCACCACTTCACAAATCGCATCGCAATTTTTTATATGCGTTAAAAATTGGTTTCCCAAACCTTCTCCTTTGTGCGCGCCCTTTACCAAACCGGCAATATCAACAAATTCAATCACAGTCGGAATTATTTTTTTTGATTTGGAAACTTGCGCCAGCGCTTCCAGTCGTTCATCAGGAACCTTAACCACGCCCACATTTGGATCAATAGTACAAAAAGGATAATTTGACGCTTCCGCTTTCTTTTTTTTTAAACCATTAAATAATGTTGACTTGCCAACGTTAGGCAATCAAACATTACCGATTTGAAAATTCATAAGCAATAATTAAATTACTATTTCTATATTAACAATATAACAATAAAACAATTTAACTATTTAATCAATTTTTTCAATTATAAAAGGGGCCCAGACGGGCCCCTTCTTATTTGAATAATAAATGGGCCTATGTACTGAGCCCCATCCTTAAAGGTTTATTTCTACCCATCCGTTTTATGGGATAGGCAAGAAAATCACTACCTTCAAGGCTGAAGCTTTTGTATCGGCTTTTAAAAGCAAGATCACTACCAATTTGTGGTGAAAATCAACATGCGCACATGCTGAAGCCCACCTTTTTTTTGTTTTTGTTTAAATGCTGTTGCCGATGCCAGCAAAATAAATCAGTAGGGATCAAAGATATTGCTCCAAATTTGAATTTCGAGCAACTTCTTTTGTATTTGTTATAAAAAGAACAATTTATATACCTAAATTTAGTATACCATATTTTGTGAGTATTAACAACGCTAATTAATTAAATAAATTTAATTTATTTTTTACTAATATTAAATAAAATAGATTACCATAAAAATCTTTATCCACACTTTAGTCTACGATAACGTAGACTAAAGTTTTAATTTGTCCACTCAAAACACAACTTATCCACACTTTAGTCTACGATAGTGTAGACTTATCTTACAATATAGCCTTTATTAATTTTAATGGAGAAATATAGAGTAAAATTTTAAAGTCCACGTGATTGTAGACTAAAAAACAATTTACGCCCGCTCATAAACAACTAAAACAGATAGAAAATAAGCCCAATTAATAAAACTTACAAAAACAACCCTCCTATTTACATCTGAATACAATATTTCAAATATTCCGTAATCACAAACTACTAAAAAACTCGGTTCCCAATTTAGCCGACTTAGCCATTTTGGCAAAGGAGGCATGGAAAACGAGTTTTTTAAACTTCTTTGAGGCCAGGACGGGGATCGAACCCATGAATGGCAGTTTTGCAAACTGCTGCCTTACCGCTTGGCTACCTGGCCAAATTTTATTGAACTTAATTTATAGCCGGCAAGCAGGCAAACTGCTTGCCTGGACCCTGCCCCGCTAGAAAGCGGGGGCTTGGCTACCTGGCCTGATATAAAGATGACCGAAGTCTAAAAAAGATTTCCGGCCACCATACTCATAATATAACAAACAACTTATTTAAAATCAACAAAACTCCCTTCCGGGAGTTTTGCTATCTAATCAAGACGAACAAACGCGCTATGAGATATATAATATAAAATATGCGTTAATCAGCTAACACCTCAATCTTTGCCAGTTTAACACCAAAATGTTTGGCATCTTCTTTTTCAACCATCCAAACATCAACCCGCTGATAATAACGGGAATTCATACGATCACGTACTGTAAAAACACGATCGCCAAATAAATCAGGAATTCTCACTTTAGCGCCAAACGGAAGAAAATTAGCCGCAATTGTATCTTCCTTGCCATGAGCGCAAACATTAAAACCATTAGCAGTTATACAGGGGCTGGAATCGCACTGCGCCGCTTCAGAGTTATAAGCCGTGATTGTACGAGTATAGATTTTTTTAATAGGCAAAGCATCGGTAATCCTTATTTTACCCGATTCTTCTTCATCGTTCACAATTATTTCTGTTTTTTCGTCAGCCAAAACTGAAACCACGATTTCTCCTTTTGCAGGCACATTTTCTAATTCTGATTTAACATAATCCGCCTCAGTAATCACGGGAAAGAAAAGAAAATCAAAGGAAAGGGAAATAAATAGAATTATTGCCAAATTCCTTGATAACTTCAATCTGATTATTTTATTGTACGCTTTGTTTAAATAATTCATATTGTAAAATTTATCTAATATTAGTGTTTTAAAAATTGTTAATTAGCTAATATTAAATAATTTTTTCAATATAAAATCCCTATCATACCATTTTATAAGTAGATAGGGATTTTGTTATTATCGTATATCTCTATAATAGCACAACCTCTGAAAAAGTCAAGGTTTTTTAGGTATTTATTGGCTAATTTTAGCAAAATAATTTAACTATTTTTCTACCAAAAAACTCTTTTATGAATTATTAAATGGTAAAATTTAAAATTGACAAACTAACACAAAAGAATTAATCTAAAATATCAGATAAGCGGAAAAGCCAAGCAAAAAAGAGGGCAAAATAGCCCTCAAAACCTCACAGGAAAGGAAAAACCATGCAGAGAAAAATCGCTCTTTTTATTGGCATTGGCATTATTCTCGTGCTCTTCGGCTGCGGCGGCCCTTTCTATACAAAAACCTCTGGAAATGAGGACTACTGGGGGTTTGCTGATGCCGATCAGCAACTCAAGGCGATCGCCATCAAGGGAATCGCCGACGCTCAGGCAAAAACTGCCGGCGGTGCGACCGAAAAGACGAGAGACAGGAACGGAATCATCATGAACCGCTCCCATGAAGCCATGGTCGTTTACCTGACCGGCCCCAATTATCAACGCAGTTTTCTGCTGGAGGCTGGGTCTTTGGCCACGGAAAATCTCGCGGCTAATGAGATTTATTTGTTTACAGTAAAGACCTCAAGAGGCGAGATGTATTATGGGTCTTACAACAAGCCCCTTATCATCAATGCCCAGACCCAGGAAGTGGACTGGAAAAAAGAAAAACTCCAAGTATATTGGTGGATCAACATCCGATAACCACCACCCCAAGACCTCCTACCGGCGCCCTCGCCAGCCCCCCCTCCAAACAAAAGAGCCTCAAACAAATGAGGCTTTTTTTATTTTAAATTTGTCCAAAAAAATAATCTTTTACTGTGGATTACTATCAGTAACTCCACCTCCAGTTCCTCCAACTCCTCCTCCGCTGCCGCCGCCCGGTAAATTAGTAAACACAAAATAAGTAATCGCATATGCTGAGACAATAATAATTAATCCAATAACCGCTTTCTGAATTGTCTCTTGGGCTTTTTTCACTTTCTCTTCATCACCGCGAGCCGTCATCCAATTAAAACCGGCATATAATATTAAAACAATAAAAATTATTCCTAAAAATCCTAAAAAAATTTTAATAACTGTAGAAATCGTAACTTCCACAGTATTACCGAGAGAAAATCCGCTCGCTTCAATAAATTTGCTGGTTTGTCCTTCTTCTATCGGCGATAGCTGACTTTTTAAATCTGTCTCAAGGGCTGCAGCATTTACATCAATAAACCCCGATATTAAAAACAAAAAAACCAATAATCCGGAAAAAAAATATTTATTTATTTTTATCATAAATTAACTTTATTAACCTACTATAAATTTCTCAAAAATAAAACGATAAATCGCATACGAACTTACCACAATCACCAAGCCAATAACCGCTTTTTTGATTGTCTCCTGCGCATTTTTAACTTTTTCTTCTTCGCCGCCGGCTGTCATCCAATTAAAACCGGCATAAATAATAAGGGCTATAAAAATTATTCCCAATAAACCTAAAAATACATTAATTATTGAACCGGCTATGCCCGCAGCCGTTGTATCTGTGACGTTAGTTACTTCATATCCGGCGGCTCCGCCGATCTTTTTTAGCTCGCCTTGTATTGTCGGAGTTTCGGCGAAAACGAAATAAGGCAAAACTAACACTAAAACTAAACTTAAAAGAATAAAAATTTGTTTAAATACCTTTGGCATATTATTAATTAAAACCGCGAGTTTGCGTATTTATAGAATTGGTAATTGAATAAGTAACAAAATAAGTAATCGCATAAGCCGAGACTACGATTATCAAGCCGATTATGGCGTTAGTAACCAAAGTCTGGGCTTTTTTAACTTGTTCTGCGTCTCCTCGCGCGGTCATCCAGAGAAAACCGGCATATATTGTCAAAACTACAAAGAAAACGCCGAGAAGTGAAAGAAAAATCTTTATCACATTGCCTACTAATATGCTTAAATCTTTTTGGCCCGTATCATATTGCGCTGATGTGCCAATCTCATCCAAAAGAGACGAAACTGTCGGATCGCTTTGGCTCGTTTTTGGTTTAGCATTAACGCAAACTGCTTGCATAAACAATAATGCAAACAACAGTACAAATACGTAAATTAATTTTGATTTCTTTCTTGCCATAATTAATTTCCAATTTTATAAGATGTAGCTCCTCCAAAAGAAGATATAATAAAATAGGTTATTACATAAGAAGCGACAAATAATATTAATGCAATTATTGAATAGTAAATTCTTTTTCTTGCTTTGCCGGCCTTTTCGGCATCTCCGCCGGCAGTCATCCATTCATAACCGGCTAAAACAAGATTGAGAATAAAAATTACCCCCAAAAAAGCCGCAATAGCAATTATTCCGCCAATATACTTAGCTATATCCTCGGCTTTACCACCAACATCAGTATTATAAAGACTAGTATTGCTTGCGACTTGATTAAGGCCAGTCGCCCAATCCTTTATATTCTCATCAGCCGCAGAGGCAACGTTAAAACAAAACAAGAAAACAAATAACAAACAACTAGAGAAAACTACCATTTTTTTGCTACTTTTTATTACAGCTAAAACTGTTGCCATTGTAATTTATTATATCTTAAAAATTTTAAACGCACCACCGCTTATGAGTGATAGCAAAGTATACGCCAAAACATAGGCGGAAAAAACAATTAGAATGCCAATGGCGCCATTTTTTATTTTGTCTCTGCCGGATTTTACTTTTTCTTCATTACCTCCGGCCCAAAATATATCAAACGCGCCATTCCAAATCAATGCCATAAAAACTACGCCAACAAAAGCCGAAATCGCACTTATTCCTATGCCAATATATCTGACTATACCAACGTTTGTTGCAATAACATTTTTATATCCCGCTTTATTTCTTGTTTCTTCTAAACCGCCTAAATCAGCGGCTAATGCCATCGGCGCCAAACTGAAAAAAATCAAAAAAATCAAAGCAATTAGGTTGTAAAATATTTGTTTTTTCATTAAATAAACCTATCTGAACAAATTATTGTCTTAAGAGCAAACTGCCAATATATTTAGTAATTAAATATGCCGCCGCAATTATAATTAAACCATAAGCAGCCTGTGTCATTAGAGAAATAGATTTCTTTACATTTTCTTCGTTGCCCCGGGCAGTCATCCACAAAATACCGCCGTAAATTAATAAAAGAAAAAATATGACCCCGACAAAAGACAAAATCGCGCCAATTATTTGGCCAATTATGCCTGGTATGGAATCATTATAAAAAGGAATTTTGCTTGTATCTGAGAGAGGCTTCTTGGCGCCAAAACCAGTTTTAGCTGTTTCTTCAAGACCACCATCTGCAGCTAAAAGAATTTGCGGCGCTACCATTAGCGAAAACAGCAAACAAAAAACGCAAACGCTTCTAATCACTTTTGATTTAGCGAGGTGAGAAAATATCATATTATAAAAATCAATTTACTTTGTTGCAGTAACTAAGGCATTAACGATAAAGGTGGCTATTCCCCAAGCCGCTAGGATTATCAAAAGACCAATAACGCTAGTCTTGATAATTTTTGCCGCTTCCTTGGTTTGTTCTTCATTTCCGCCAGCCGTCATCCATTTGAACCCGCCCCAGATAATCAAAACCACGGCAATTATACCCAAAAATCCAAGTAAAATCTTAATAACATTAGCCGCAATAATACGAGGATCTTCTATCGATGATGAATCATACCCCATGTTTGTCCCAACTGCTTCTTTTTGTCCTTGACCTCCCCACAAATCATCTTCATTTAGAGCATTAGCCTGCGGAACCAATGCAAAAACCGGCATTAAAACAACTGCCAGTGTGAATAAAAACATTGAAATTTTTTTCAACATAGTTTTTTAGTTTAATTTTATTATTTATAAAAATTAATAAGTTAATTTGTGGCAATATCACTGTTCTGGATAAAAATATTTTTATTCAGAACAGTGGATTCCATAATTTTATTCATGAAATCCACATAATTGTTAAAATCGATTTTAACAAACAACTATACTTATGATCTAGTAACGTTAACCAAGCTATTAACTACAAAAGTAGCAATCGCCCAAGCGGCCAATATTATAACCAAGCCGATAATGCCGGCCTTGATCAATTTCTTAGATTCTTCAACTTTTTCTTCATTTCCGCCAGCCGTCATCCATTTGAAGCCACCTAATAAAATAATAACTACAGCGATAATACCAAGAAATCCTAGAATGATATTAATAATGCTAGCGATCATTTCTCTTGGATCTCTATCGCCTAAACCAATCTGGTTGCCAATTTCTGTCTGGTTTCCCCAAACATCCAAATTTGCCGCTTTCACTGGCAAAACCAAGACGAAAGCTGACACGATAATCATGGAAGTAATGGTTAAAAGAACGGAAAATTTCATTAATTTTTTACTCATATTTCACCTCCCCTCTATATTCCACTGCAAGCAACCGCAAAAGCCGCCGACAGAGTGTTTAAGTTATTAACATTCGCTTTTATTTTACCACAAAAAATAAAATGATGCTATAATATACGCAACAAATATTTAAAATTTTTTCTATGAAAAAACATTTATTTATAATAATCCTGGTAATATTCTATATTTTTATCTTTTCTTTTCTGCTCAAGAATTCCTTTTCTTATCTTGACCCTGACTTGGGCGGACACTTACGTATAAGCGCCGATATTATAAAAAATCACGCGGTTCCGCAAATTGATTATTATAATTATACCACAAATGGCGGCGAATGGGTATATCACGAATGGCTTTCCGGCGAGGTGCTTTATTGGTTATATGAAAATTGCGGCTACATAGCCGTAAGTATCGCTTTCGCGCTAATAATGGTCGCTATCTTTATAGTACTCTATCTTTGGACGCGTAATTTTACGCCACAAAAAAATAATAGCATTTTAATTTTAATTTTTATAACTTTAGGCGCCATAGCCATGACGCCGCATGTCGGGGTGCGTCTTCAGGAAATTACTGTTTTTTCTTTGCTTTTTTTGCTTCTAATTATTTATTTCTACAACAAAAGGGGGAAATATAAAATTTTATTCTTGCTTCCATTTCTTTTTCTATTTTGGACAAACGCGCACGGCGGATTTCTAATCGGGCTTTCGGTCTTAGTTTTCTGGATTATTATTAAGACAATAGAATTAATTTTATCCAAAAATAAAAAAGTTGATTTTCTTGATTACAATGAACTAATGAACCGGAAACAAATAATTGTTTTTTCTGTTTTCGCTTTAGCAAGTTTTTTGGCTACTCTAATAAATCCTTACGGCCTTAAACTCTACACTTTTCTTGGCGGGATGAAAAATAGCTATTACCTAACCAGCATTTCTGAGTGGATTCCGCAATATAATTATCCTTTCCAGTACTGGCAAATATTATATCTTGCCAACACGGCAATTGCGCTGGGTTTTATTATTTATTATGGCCTAAAGAAAAAAAACAAAATTAATTTATGGCAAATTTGTTTAACTTTTATTTTCTTTTGTCTGGCAATTAAATCACGCCGAAACTTTCCTCTTTTTTTTATTGCTTCATTTCCATTGGTTGTCACCTTTTTTAGCGGATTTTTAAATTTCTCGTCAAACCAATTCAATAATAAAATTACAAAAAAAATTATTTTATTTTTTTTAATTTGTGGTTTGACTCTATCAAGTTTTTGCATGCTAATAAGCGCCAAGTATAATGCAAATCCATTTCAAAACTATTGTTCCGCCTATCCTTGCGAAGCGATAAAATTTCTCAAATCACATCCGGAATACAATAATCTGAAATTATTTAATAACTATAATTGGGGAAGCTATCTGCTCTGGGAATATCCGGAACGGCAATTATTTATTGATGGACGATTTCCGCAATATCAATATAAAAACCACACACTCCTGGAAGAATATCATGAATTTTATGATGGAAAAAAATTGCCGGACAAACTGAACGAATATAATATTAAATTGATAATAACGTATTCTCAAGAAAAAAAAATACATTATGACTGGTTTTATAAATTGTTCTTCCGTCCCGACATTAGAGCCAAGGATGAATACGAAAATCCGCTAAAAAAATATCTGGAAAAAAGTTCGGAGTGGAAAAAAATCTACGAAGACAAGGTGGCGGTAATTTATCAACGTTGATATGAAAATCATAAAAAAAATTTTAATATTTTTAGAAGAACTTAAAAAAAATAAATATTTATATTTTTTCCTTTTATTTTCCTTAACGGCCTTTATTCACGCTTACAATTTTTTTGACAGCGACGAAGGAGCCATCCTCGCCGGATCCTGGGAAATGATAAATAATAAAATTCCTTACACTGATTTTTTCGCTTTTATTGCTCCGGGAAGTTTTTATCTGATTTTTTGGCTATGGAAAATTTTCGGCGCCAAATATTTGATCGCCAAAACCGCAGCAATTATTATTATTTTTTTTAGCGCTATCGGGATTTTTAAAATAAACGAATTAATAAAAAAGTCTTATTTAAATCTTTTGCCTCCGCTTATTTTTGTAATTCTAAGCGTAAACTCTCCAATTATTAATCATAATTATTTTGCCATTTTGCCTTCAATTTGGAGTGTTTATTTTTTTCTCTTGGCTCTGAAAAAAAATAATTATTATTTTATGATAAGCGGCTTTTTATCCGGCTTAACGGTTTTGTTTCTTCAGCATAAAGGCTTGATACTAATTGCCGCACTATTTTCATTTTTGGTTTTGCTTAGCATCTTGAAAAAAAAGTTTTATGCAAAAGCAATGTTAACTTTTTTGTTATTTTCAATTTTACCTTTACTTATATTGTTAAAATGGCCGCTCAAGCTTCTTTATTATAATTTAATTATTTTTCCTTATTTTAATTACTGGGAAACAAATAAATTGCCGCTTACCTTATTTTTATTTTTCTTTATTTTTTATTTGATAATTATTTTATTATTAAAAAAAGAAAAAAACGAACAAATCTGGACGCTTTTGTATTTGCAATTTTTTCTGCTAATTTCATCGCTCACCCGACCCGATATTTATCACCTAATCTTATCTATTTTTCCGCTTTTGTGCTTGCTTCCGCTGGCAATATTAATAGCGCTAAACTCAAATGATCTAAATAATATTCATCTAAAAATTTTATTATTTTTTTTAGCCATTTCCATGTCGCTTTATTGCGTTGCTAGTTCGTTTATTACTTTTTTTTATTATCAAATAGGAAACTACCGGTTAATAGAATACATAAAAACAAACTGTCAAGAATCTCCCTATATTTATGCCGGCCCTTTTATGCCGGAATATTATTTTGAAACAAAAAAATTAAATCCCACGCCATATTCATTTTTAATAACCAGACAAAACTCGGAAGAACAATTTGCGGAAGCAAAAAAATATTTAGAAAAATTCAAACCGGCTTGCGCGCTATTGAATTATGAATTAGTAGAAAAATTCGGCTACAACAAAAATAATCCGGTTGATAAATATTTGGAAGAGAACTATAAAATAATAAAAAACTTTGGCAATCCAATTGTCTATAAAATAAAATAATATGCTTATTGATTTTTGTCTGCCGGCTTATAATGAAGAAAAAATTCTGGAAAAAAATATCTTGGCGCTTTTGGAATATTTGAAAAAAGCCAACTTTGATTTTGATTGGCGAATTATTATCGCCAATAGCGCCTCAACTGACGCCACAAAATCAATCGGAGAAAAATTGGCTGCCATAGACAAAAAAATAATTTTAAAAAATATTTTCACCAAAGGAAAAGGGCTGGCAATAAAAGAAACTTTTCAAGATAGCAATGCGAATATCGCCTTGTTTATGGACATGGATTTCTCCGTGCCTCTAGATTTTATTCCGGCTCTGCTTGAACCAATAATCAGCTCGCAAGCCGACTTAGTCATCGGATCCAGAATGCTTGCGGAAACTAAAATAAAGAGAGGGAAAATCAGAGAAGCAATTTCTCAAAGTTATAATATTTTATCAAGATTGATACTAAAACATCATTACACTGATTTGCAATGCGGCTTTAAAGCAATAAATATAAACGTATTTAAAAAAATTTATCCTTATTTGGAAGATGACAAATGGTTTTTGGATACTGAATTAATTTTATTTGCCGACCGTTTGGGATATCAAATAAAAGAAATTCCGGTTGCTTGGAGTGAAAACAGAGGCGTGGAAAATAAAAGCCGAGTTCCGGTTATAAAAAATTCGCTTACATTTCTTAAACATTTGTTTGCGTTAAGAAAAAAATTGCGTCAACTAAATTTACTCTAACAAAAAATTTAACCCGGGCTCTAATTATTCAAGCAGACGAACGGATATTTTTTTCCCTGATTTCAACTGCTTTTTTCAAAATAAAATATCTCCCGATTTTATTGGGAGATATTTTACATAAGAAGGGGCCTGTCTAAATTCCGTAAAATTTTACGCAATTCAGTTTTTTTATTTTAATTTTATTTTTATTTATTATCTAAATTTTTTTCTTCCGGCTTTGCTGTCTTGTCCTCTGTTCGCTCTTTGGCTAATTCTTTGTTCACCCAGACTATCCAACCGATGATACCAATCAAAAAAGCGATGAAAACTACATATTTTATTTTTGAACTTCCGGAAATTTTATTTTCTTCTGCTTTAAAATTATTTTCTTCTCCGCTGTTTACTTCTACTTTTACATTTTCGCTTTCATTTTTTTCCTTCAATTCTACGGCCTCGGAACTTTTATCCTTGCTAACCACCACTTCTTCTTCGCCAGCAGCATCTTTGTTTTCGGTAATTTTTACAGCGTTATCTTCAATTTTTGTTTCTTCAATATTTTTTGGCTCTTCGTTAGCGGCCTCCGGTTGAACAACTGTTTCTGTCGCTTTTGCCTCTTCGGCTAATTTCTCTCCGGCTACTGCCTTGCTGGCTTCTAAAACAATATTTAGACTCAGCACATTTGAAGAACGGCTAATTTTGCCGCGTCCATCCAATGCCGTAGTATATACCGAATGTTTGCCATTTGTCAAGGGTGACGCCGGTTT
>JAQVLT010000009.1 GCA_028704015.1 Patescibacteria group bacterium
TTTAAATTTTACTATTATGGAGTTGTTTGAATTCAGACATCGCCGCGATATGACCGATGTTTTCCTGTTTCACGTTCTAGAAGGAAAGAAGATTGTGATAATTGACGAGTTGGGGATTTAGCGTTGAACTTTTAGTTTATAGCTTTTAGCTGCTTGATTATCACGTTATTTTTATATTTTTTAATTTTTAAAACAGGGGGAACAGCCCTGTTTTTTGTTATTTTAGCGAAATTTTTTTCCTCTTGACATAGAGATAAAAAACTGGTAAGGTACAAAGTCAATTTATTATATGAATTTCAAAGAATTTATTAATTTAATAAAGGGCAAAAAACAGACAATTTTTGTTATTGTTTTTTTTGTTATTGTTTTGGTTAGCGCGAGCGTGATTATTCAGCCGTTGAAATATGGCTCAACATCGCGCCTTTTGGTATTGCAAAATTTTGCTTCAAATATTGATCCTTACGCGGTCTCCCGCTCCAATGAATTATTGAGTAATGTTTTAGCCGAAGTTTCTACTTCCGATTCATTTTATAACGAAGTAATGAGCTCCGGTTTTAATATTGACAAGAGTTATTTTACTAGCGCCGGCGATGCCAATAAAGAATTAAAAAAATGGATGAAAACGATCAGCGTCAAAGCATATAGCGATCGCGGTATTATTGAAATTAGTGTTTATCATCCCGATCAATATCAGTTAAATCAGATTGCGCAAGCCGTCAATTATATTTATCAGACCAAACACCAGGAATATCACGGTTCTGGCGATGCGGTATCTATCAAAGTAATTGATAAACCAATTATTTCGCGCTGGCCGGTTAAGCCGAATATTCTTTTGGATTTGGCCTTGGGTATTGCTTTCGGCTTGATCATTTCCTTGTCTTATATCTATTTATTTCCGGAAGATAAATATGGAATAAAAATTTGGAAGGCAAAAGTTAGATATAGCGAGCCAGAGATTGAGAATGAATATTATGGCAATAATTCAAATTACAGAGAAGCATATCCAAGCCAGCCGATTTACAAAGAAGAAAGTGTTAGCGAGCCGATTGAGGCGGCTGAAGCGCCGGCTAGTGTTGAATACGCGAGTGTTGAACCTGAACCGCAAAATAACCCCGAGTATATTCCGGCAAACAGTGAATTGGTGGTAGAACCGGTGAGAATTGATGAAGAGGTCAATAGTGAAGGGGTAGAAATGTATAATTCTGATAGTTCAGATAATGAAGGAGAAAGTTATTTCAATGGTGAAGGGAATATGAAGAATATATTGGAATAATTCCCTCACCCCAGGCCCCTCTCCCAGCCAGGAGAGGGGAGTTTAGAAATAGGTAAGTGCGAGAGTTCCCTCGCCTCGGTCGCAACCGGGGAGAGGGATGGGATGAGGGCATTTGTCTCTCCACTTTTTCAGCAAAGATAAAGATTTTGCTTAAGAGGCGGAGGAAAAATAATGATCTTTACAACTAAAAATTAATATTTTTGTGGGTTAGTTTCAGGACGGAGGAGGTGAGGATATGAAACCTGAACTGCCCGAAAAAATGGAAGTTGCGTTTTTGGAAATGGTCCCAGGTAGAAAAGGCGGGTATGGAGTTTCATATCCCGTCGATTCGTTTTTGTTCGAGTTATTCAGATCAGTAATTTTCAGCCCAGATGCTGTTAGGGGCTGGTCGTTGAAAACCGGTGACCGACTGGCGGTTTCCGGAATTGAACAACGCGAGGGGGGACTATGGGCGTGTTGCGTCCAGCGGATCCCCAAGGCAGGAGTAAGATTATGAAAAAGCACAACGGTTTTTCGGCAATGGCGGCCATGCTTTTCGCGATGGCCATGTTTTTCTCTATTTCCCTTACGGCCTGCTCCGGCGGGCGGGGGGAACCGGGAAAAAGCACCACAACGCCCGCTGTCCCGCAGATTGTACAGGCCGTCTGGGTCATCGACGGCCCGATCCAGTTGCTTCAAGCGTTTTTGGATATAAACGGCGACTGGACCCTGTCCGCGAACACGGAGACCGCCGCGACGACCGACGCCAACGGCAAAGTGGCCCTGGTTTACACCCAAGGGGTGACCGGAGTACTGGTCGCGAACGGCCATGGCGTCGACACCCTTACGGGTTACGACGGGAACTGGCTGCTCGGTGCGCCGCAAAACTCAAGCTACATCACCCCCGTCACCACCCTGGTGGCACGGGGAATGGAGTCGGCGGACGCTTTGGCGCTCTTGGGCGCTACCGGCTACAACCCTTACACGGAGTCGCCCCTTAACTACCTGCCTTTGTACAGGGCGGGGGCCAAGGGCGACATCATGTTCCGGGCTTACGCTACGTTGTTAGGCAGCGACCCGGCGAGTGAAATCGGTCGGCTCGACATTGTCGAGCAGGACATCGCGGATGGGAAGATCGTTGGTCTCATGGCCAACGCTCTGGCGCCGCTGGCCGAAGATTATGGCATGGACGTCGTCCATGCCGCGGCCTTTGCCGCGGTGCTGGCCGACATGCTGGAGGAAATCTCCGACGCCGCTTCTCAGGCGGATGTCGTGCTTTGTCAGCAGGCCTTTTACACGAAAGTTCTGCCGGCAATCCGGTCGTTTGTGGCCGGCAAGTTGGATGAAGCCGACTTTACCAGTGGTTTCACTGGGGATGATCTTCACGCTGTTATCTACGGTGGCGTGGTGACCAATCCCATAGCCAACGCCGGCCCCGACCAGACGGTCGTCGTCAACTCCGTCGTTACCCTGGATGCCTCGGCGTCCACGGGCGTTGTGGACTACAAGTGGTTGCAAACGTCGGGGATAGCCATGACGCTCAACAGCGACACGGTGGTCAAGCCGACTTTTGTGGCACCAGCTACGGACGCCACATTGGTCTTTACCATGACTGGCACGGGCGCCAACGGCACCAACAAAAGCGACACCGTGACCATCACAGTGACGAGCGGCGGCACCGTCCATGACGACGACGTTACCCTCAACGCCAACGGTACCCTTACCATCAACAACTGGTCCTCGCATGCGAGCGGGGCCGGCTGGGAGATGGTTGGGGACTTCAACGGCTGGGGCAATGTGGGAGGCGCTCCGGTCGTCATCGTCGGCGACGTCGCCACCGTCAATCTCGGACCGGTGGCGTTGCTCGAAGGTACGAACCGGTTCAACCTGCGCAACGGCGCGGGTGTTTGGTTCGTCACGGCCAGCCTGTCGGCCACGGATCGCGCGCTCATCGAGCGTACGACCTCGGCCTCCTGCGCGTTGGGCGCTGGCGATGTCGTGATGGCGGTCAGCAAGACCGGCACGACCTACTCGTCGGCGCCGGTCGGTACCGTGCCCTGCCGGTAGTTTTACCGGCTCGGCCTCCGTTCGTTCTTTCATCAACCCCGTTCCGGTTTACCGGAACTAACAGTCAAGGCGGAGAGTGGTTCGCAAGAATCATCTCTCCCCTTGACTTTTTTTTATTTTTGTTTTAAAGTTATCTATTAAATTATGAATTTTCGCTGTTTATTTTTATGCAGAAAACTAATAAAAATAATTTAATATTAGCAAATTTTTTTGCAACAACAAGAATTGGCGTTCTGGCGCGCTTGCTAATATTAACTTTGCCTTTTTTGGTTTTACTCATTTGGCTTGATATTGCCAATATTTATATCATTTCCGCTATTTTTGTTTTGGCCCTAGTTTATGTTTTCAAAAAGCATATTTGGCTTTTGCCAATTATTTCTCTGCCGCTTTTGGCGTTTGGCCAGATTATTTATATTCCCATTACCCCGAGCTGGGTTTATGAAGCGAGCATTGCCGAGGCGGCGATAATTTTTTCCACCTTGGTTATATTAATTGACGCATTCATCAACCAGAAAATAAAAGATCTAAAATTTAATAATTTATTTATCGGGTTGTTTATTTATTTTGTTTTGTCCGTTGCTTCTTTTACTCGCATTATTGATTTTCGGCTGTATGTTTATGGAATAAAAATAGTCGCCTTGGCGATGCTCTCTTATTTTATAGCTTTGAATTTATTCAATACGCGCGAAAGAATCAGGGCTTTTTTTCTCGGCTTAGCGTCGTTAATTCTTGTATTAAGCGCTCAAATTTTTGTAAAGTTTTATGCCCTGGGATTTTCGCTTAAATTTTTCTTTTTTCGTAACGATATTAGCATCGCGATTGGACCGATAGCAATAGTATCAGCGATTCTTGTTCTTGCCTTACCGCTTATTCTGGCCGCCAGTTTTGTTTCCAAAGGAAGAGATAAATTATTTTTGTCTATCGCTTTTTCATTTGGCTCTTTGGCGGTTTTTTTGAGTTTGGGCAAGGGCGCGATTATTAGTCTGTCGCTCGGGCTTGTTTATTTGTTTGTCCGGTTCAAAACAAAACGCGTCGCATTTTTTTCCGCCGCTTCGTTATTTGTTGCGGCGAGTTATCTTTTTTTTGAATCATTTTTTTCCGGCATTTTTTTTCGCATGAGCCAGATGTTTACTGACGTCAGCAGTAAATTCAGAGTAATGGAACTGGAAGCGATAGCAAAAATTATCAGCGAACATTTTTGGCTGGGCGTTGGTTCGGGCCAGCAGATGATTTATTATACGCGGTACCTGTTTCGCGATTACCGGCAATTAGCCAATAATTTTTTACTCCAATCGTGGATGGATCTCGGAATTGTCGGCTTGTTGGCCATTATCGTTTTAATAATAATTTTTGTTAAAAATACTAAGCGAGTCAAAAAAGAATTAAATACCAGATTTCTAGTGCTTTATTACGGTTTTGTTGCGTGTTTTTTAGTAGCTTTATTTAATGGATTGGTGGAGGTTACTTTTTTTGCTATTCCTTATGCCATTATTTTTTGGCTAATGGCCGGAGCGTTTAGCAATTTGAAAAAATATGAAACTGTCAATAATCATAATTAATTATAAAACCAAAGAAATGACAGCGCGGGCGGTGGAAGCGGCCTTGGTTTCGGCTAGCCAAATTCCCGTCGAAATTATTTTATTTGATAATAATTCCGGCGATGGCAGCGCGGAATTTTTTCGCGATAAATATAAAGAAGACCGGAGAATTAAATTTATTTCCAATTCAGAAAATTTAGGATTCGCCAAAGCGGTTAATCAAGGCATTGGGGTAGCGGCAGGCGAGTACGTATATTTAGTAAATTCCGATGTGATATTAGAAAAAGACGCAATTGGAAAAATATTGTCGTATATGGAAAGAGATCAGGCAATCGGTATTTTGGGCAGTAGATTGAATAATCCTGACGGTTCTTGGCAGGCGAGCTTTGGCCGCGTGCCGACCCTAGACAATGAATTTGCTCGTTTATTTTGGCTTTATAAATTTTTGCCTATTGGTACGGTAATTTTAAAAAACAGATTTACCAGAAGAATCGTGAGTAGCATTTCCCGGGCTGGCTGGGTGAGCGGCGGATCAATGTTAATCCGCAGGAAATTGATAGAAGAGATCGGACTGTTTGATGAGAATTATTTTTTTGGCGTTGAAGATATGGATTTCTGCTACCGCGCCAAGCTTGTTGATTGGAAAGTTGTCTATTATCCTTTGGCCAGCGCGGTTCATTACCACGGTTTTTCTTCCGGCGGCAAACGGTCGTTATTTAAATTAGAATTAGAGAAAAAAGGTTTAGATTATTTTTTTACGAAGAATTATCCGGTCAAAATATTTAGCCAGAAAATGCTTAATTTTTTGTACAAAGTAAAAATTTATTTAGTCAGAAAAATTATTGATAAAAATTTGCGGAATATAGAAGACGCGGTAATTGCCGTCACTTACGCTTGTAACTCTCGCTGTCGGATGTGTAGTATTTGGCAAAGAACCGACAATATTAATTTATTAGAGCCGGAAGATTTTCGGCACCTGCCCGATAATTTGCGCGCGATAAACATCACGGGCGGCGAGCCGTTTCTGAGAGATGATTTGGCGCAGATTATTGGCGTGATTAAGGAAAGATGCCAAAAAGCGAAAATTACTATTTCCACCAATGGTTTTGCCACTGATTTAATAATCCGCCAGATACGCGAGATTATTAAAATTTGTCCCGATATTGGCATAGCGGTATCTATAGACGGCATTGGCGAAGCGCATGACAAAATTCGGGGAATTACCGGCGGCTATAATAAAGTCATCGCCACGATTGAGGCTTTAAAGAATTTGGGAATAAACAATTTAAAAATTTCTTTTACGCTCGGCGACTATAATTATGGCGAGCTGGAAAAAGTTTATAAACTGGCTAAGGTTTATAATCTTGAATTCAGCCTGGCCTTGGTGCATTCCAGTGAAATTTATTTTGGCGAAGCAAATGAACTAAAAAATTTAGAAGAAATAAAGAAAACTTTGGATTGGCTGATAAAAGAGGAATTACACGGCTTTAATCTCAAAAAATTTGCTCGCGCGTATTTCGCTTTTGGCCTAAAAAAGTACGCCGAAACCGGCAAGAGAATATTACCGGATTATTCCGGCAAAAAAAATATTTTTTTGGACCCGAGCGGAAATATTTACCCGAATAATGTTACAAGCGAACGGGAGGGGAATATTGATAAAAAATTAGGAATTTTATTGAATACGCCAAAAAACATCGGCAATAGCTGGATGGTTTGCACGGCGCGGTCGGCGATAAAGAAGCATTGGTTTAAAGCCGGAATGTGGCTGATAAAAAATAAATTAAGATTTATTATTCGTAATGCTTGGAAAAAATCAGCGGATTAGAATATTTTTATGAAAGTATTATTAATCAACAAATTTTATTATCAAAAAGGCGGCACGGAACGCTATGTTTTTAATTTATCTAAATTGTTGGAAAAAAACGGCCACGAAGTTATTCCTTTTTCTATGAAAGATAAACTTAACGCCCCATCGCCTTTTAGCCGTTATTTCGCGGACAGAGTTGATGTTAATAAATTCAGCATCAAAGACGTCATTAAATATTTTTATAATTACGATGCCGTGTGCCAGCTACAAAAAATAATCAAAGCGGAAAAACCGGATATCGCGCATCTCAATAATATCGCGCATCAGTTAAGCCCGGCGATTATAAAAATTTTGAAAAAAAATAAAATTCCGATAATTCAAACGCTTCACGATTACAAAATAATTTGTCCGAATTATAAATTATTTGCCGGTGGAAAGATTTGTGAAAAATGCCAAGGCGGAAAATATTATAATTGTGCGGCGAGTAAATGCGTAAAAAATTCATACGCCAAAAGTTTGTTGGCCGCGCTGGAAGCTTATTGTAATAGAAATATTTATAAACAAGTTGATTTATTTGTGGCGCCATCGCAATTTGTAAAAAATAAATTTATGGAATTCGGATTGCCGACAGAAAAAATAGCAGTTATTAATAATTTTTTAACCGACGAGCAATTTAGCGTAGCGACATCGGAGAGTAGTAATTATTTATTATATTTTGGCCGCTTAGAAAAAGAGAAGGGAATTGGTGTCATCATTAAGGCGTTAGCTATCAGCAAAGGAAATTTAAAATTAAAAATTGTCGGCGAAGGAGCGGAGATGAGCGCTTTGGAAAAAATGGTTAGAGAAAATAATTTGACCGAACGCGTGGAATTCGCGGGTTACAAAAGCGGCGCCGAACTTCGCGATATAATCTCTCGCGCCAAAGCGGTAGTTGTGCCGTCGGTTTGGCAGGAAGTCTTCGGTTACACCGCGCTTGAAGCTATGGCCCTGGGGAAAGTTGTGATCGCTTCGCACATTGGCGGTTTGGGAGAATTAATAGAAAATAAGATAAGCGGATTCTTATTTGAAAGCGGAAATGAGCGGGAATTAGCGCGGGTTATTGATAAAATGGACGATTATAATTTAATTAAGATTGGTAATGCCGCCAAAGAAGCTTCTTTGGCATTTGGCGAAGATAAACATTTTAAGCTAATTTTAAATAAATATTTAGAGATTTTAAAGTCTTGACATTTATACTGTTTTTAGTTAAGATATAAAGTCAAAATTGCTAAATAATATATGAAAATGAAAAACTTACAAAAGATATCAATAACGTGCTTTTTTAGCCTTTTCTTTTTGTGCGCATTTGTTTTTAATGCCAATGCGCAAAGCCAGGCTTATTATTATGGCGATACTCTGAATTATCGGAGTAATATCATAATCGCCACTACCAATAATGGCTATTTGGAATTGTTTAAATTTGTTAAAGGAAAAATTACCAAGGTAAATGAAATTTATCCCTTAGTTGAAGACTCGGCAAGCAACAAAATTGATGGTCAATTTTTCGACGTCTCGTTAATGGAAAACAACGGCGAGCTTTATGCATATTTAGTGGATGGGAGATTTTTGTATAAATATAAAATTTCCAATTTAGCTAATCCGGAATTAATAAGCAGAAAACGAGATAATTCTTGGGATTGGTTTACGGGCGTGGAAAAAAGAGGTGATACTATCGCCACCATTGGTTTGCAGAATATGAAAATCTGGAATCAAAACTTGGAAGTTATAAATAGCTACAGAATAACTAATGCCTTGGAGGAAAATATTAGTTTTGGCGGCGATAATAAATACGTTTTTGATTTTGGAACCGACAATTTCAAAACTTATAATGCGAGTAGCCAAAAATTGATTAATAATTTAGAAGTTGACGCAAAAGAGAAACATTTCCGCAGAGTTTTCTATGACGAAGCAAAAGATTCTCTTTTTTTGGCGGATGATAGTTATTTGAAAAATTTTGTATTTAATAAAACTATTGGCAGATGGGAGGAAAAAAGCAAATTTAAACATAGCGGAAACACTGCTTACGACGTTGTCGGTTCAACTGATGGAAAATTTGTATATTTCTCCGATGGTGTCGGTATAGTAAAAGCGGAAAGAAATAAACTAAAGCCGGTGAAATGGGTTTACGCGAATATCCCCGGAGAAAAGCGCGGTTGGGCGCAGGGAATAAAATTAGTTAAAGACGGTTCCGGAGACAAAATAATTGTTTTTAATACAAATAATATTTTAGTGCTTGATGAAAACTTGAAAGAAATCGGCTATTATCGCCCCTTGGATGATCGCGGCGGGGGCATGGAAAAAGTTTGGCTTAATCTTGATAAGTCGTTAGCATTTGCTAATACTGATTTTGTTCTGTATGGCGGCGGTTTTGGGCCGAATGAAAAATTAACAATCAGAATATCAAGCCAGGAATATACGGCGACTACCGACAAATTTGGAAAATTAAAAATAGTAATTAAGGCAATAAAGATTAATGAAACCAGAATAGATATAAAGGTTAACGGTCAGGCTTCGGGTCTGAAATATAGCACGGTAATAGAGATTAGATAAATTTATGAAAATAGCTTTTATCGGACAAAAAGGAATACCAGCGGTATGCGGCGGAGTAGAGAAGCACGTTGAGAGCTTAGCAACGCGCTTGGTTAAGGCTGGACATGAAGTAATAGTCTATACTCGGCCGAATTACACCGATAAAAATTTAAAAGAATTCAAAGGAGTTACTTTAATTAGCTTGCCAAGTATTGGCACCAAGCATCTTGATGCTATTACCCACACTTTTTTTGCCTGCCTTGATATTATATTCAGAAGAAAAGTTGATATAGTTCATTTTCATGCGATCGGGCCGTCTTCACTGATTTGGCTTATAAAAATTTTTAAACCAAGCTTGCCGGTTGTTTCAACTTTTCATTGTCAGGATTATTATCACAAAAAATGGGGTAGTTTTGCGCAAGCTTATTTAAAATTCGGCGAATTTATCGCTTGCAAATTAAGTGATGCGACAATTGCTGTTTCACCGAGACTAAAAAAATATTCAGAAGAAAAATATAAAAAAGATATTTTATATATCCCGAACGGCGTGGAAGAAGCGAATTTTAAAAAAGCCGATAAAATAAAAAAATGGGGATTGGAAAAGGATAATTATATTTTGTCGGTTTCGCGCCTGGTAAAACACAAAGGAATTCATTATTTGATTGAAGCGTTCAATAATATCAGAACAGATAAAAAATTAGTAATCGCTGGCGCAGGCGTATTTACCGACGATTATGTGGTTGAGCTAAAAGAGTTGGCTAAAAATAATCCCGATATTATTTTTACCGGCAATCAGACCGGAGACGCGCTTAGTGAATTATATTCCAATGCCTGCGTTTTTGTTCATCCTTCGGAATCTGAGGGTTTATCTCTGGCATTGCTTGAAGCGATGTCTTATGGCTTGCAAATAATTTCCAGTGATATTCCTGAGAACGTAGAAGTGCTTCGCGATAACGGTGCGATTTTTAGAAATAAAGACGCAAAAGATTTAGAGGAAAAAATTATATACTTCTTAAATAACCCAGAAGATTTTAAAATTAAATCCTCGGAGGGTAAAAAGCGCGCGCAAAATTCGTATAACTGGGAAAATATTTGCCAAGAAACCATTTCTCTTTATGAAAAGGTTAAAAGCGAAAAGCTAACAATAATCACGGAGGAATATGCTGAAAAAAATTTTTAAGACATTGGCGGTTGTTTTTCTGCTTAGTCAATTATTTTTGCCATCAAGAGTCCAGGCGAGCGAAGAATATCCGCGTTTAGCTAATTATTATTTGAAGTTTTTTGATAAAAAAGATTATGAGGATTTGTATAAATGGGATCTGATTATTACGCCGGCGGAGATGGTTTATAAAAATAGCGATTTTTTCAAAGAATACCGCCAGCGCAATAAGGAAGGAATGCTTTTCGCTTATGTTTATCCGGCGATGGTGAATGTTTATGACGTAAACGAGCCGACCGGTTTGATCCCTTATGTTTATAATAATATAGAGAAAAATAATTGGTGGCTGCGAGGCGGCAATGGCGAGAAATTGGAGATGTGGCCTTATGTTTATGTTGTTAATGCCGCTCGCGAAGAATGGCGGAATTTCAATGTTGATTATATAAATAGTAAAATCAAATTAGAACAATGGGATGGTGTTTTTTATGATATTGTAGACGCGGAAATTTCGCATTATAGCAAGCAAGGCACCGGTATAGACATTAATTCTGACGGCAAGAGCGAAACGCAGAATTACGTAAATCAGGAATGGCAGAAAGGCATGGCTGAATTATTTAGAAAAACTCGAGAAAAAACTTCTTCCGATAAAAAAATTTTAATAAATGGAAATTCAATCAGCGCTTATCAACCCGATGTAAACGGGCGTATGCTTGAAACTTTTCCCACTCCCTGGGAAGGTAACGGCACTTGGGAGGCGAGCATGAATTCTTATTTGAAAATATTGCCGGCGCAAAATGAAAATCCGCAAATTTACGTCATTAACTCAAATACCAATAATACCGGCGCGCAAAATGATTACAAGAAGATGCGTTACGGCTTATCCAGCGCTTTACTAGGAGATGGGTATTTTTCTTTTGATTATGGCGATCAGAGCCATGCGCAGACTTGGTGGTATGACGAATACAATGTCAATTTAGGGAAGGCAATTTCCGCCCCTTACAATCTTTTGGATAAAAATAATTCAACTATTAAACCGGGACTTTGGCGTAGAGATTTTGCCAATGGTATTGCTATTGTTAATTCAACCAAAGAAGAACAAAATTATTTATTTAGCAAGGAAGAATTTGAAAAAATTAATGGCATACAGGATAGAAGCGTAAATAATGGCGCAAAAATAAATTATATCAAAATAGCTCCTTCGGATGGCGTAATATTATTAAAAATAAAAAACGAAGTTTTGGATTCCAGTTTTGATAATGGCAGTTTCGTTCGTGTTTTTAATAAAATTGGCGCGCAGGTAAAAAATGGTTTTTTTGCTTATTTAAATAATTATTCCGGTGACACGCAGATTGTTTTGACTGATATAGACAATGACAGCGTGAAAGAAACTGTTGTTAATGGCGGCGGTTCGTTGTCAATTTATAAAAACGGTAAAAAAACAAAAGAATTTTGGCCCTACTCGGACAAATTTAAAAAGAAAGTATCTTTTGTCGTAACTGATATGAATAACGACGGAACCAAAGAAATAATCACCGGCACTGGCGCGGGCGGCGGTCCGCAAGTAAGGATTTTTAATAAAGACGGCAAATTATTATCAGGCGGATTTTTCGCTTATGACAAAAATTTTCGCGGCGGCGTAAATATAGCGGTTAGCGATATTAATGGTGACGGACAAAAAGAAATAGTCACCGCGCCCGGCAAAGGCGGCGAACCGCAGATAAAAGTTTTTAATGAAAAAGGCAAATTATTATCAGGTGGATTTCTCGCTTATAGTAAAACTTTTCGCGGGGGAGCGAGTGTAGCTGTCGGCGATGTTGACGGCGATGGCGCGAAAGAAATAATCACCGGCGCTGGCGCCGGCGGCGGACCGCATGTTAGAATATTTAATAGAAACGGCAAATTAGAAAGCCAATTTTTCGCTTATAGCCAGAATATGCGTTCAGGCATCAATGTGATAGCGAATGATATTGATAAAAATGGAGTTGAGGAAGTGTTAGTTGAGACAGTTAGTTTTTAGTTTATAAATAAAAAAAGGTAAATTTATAATATTATTTGACAATATGGACAATAACCAAGATAAAAAAGAATATAGCGAAGAAAAAGATAACGTGGAAATTATCAAACGAAAGGATTTGGAAATTGAGAAAAAAGCCGAAGACGCCGTGATTGTCAACCAAGAAGGGCTTGACGTCAAAAAGGGCGGCAATATTATCATTGGCACCCTCAATGTTTTTGCTAAAGGTTTGAAAAATCGCCACGAAAAACATTACAAAAATAGTAAATTTCATTTAGTTGCCGACTTGGTTCTATTGGCTATTATTTTAGCTCTCGCAGGAGTTTTGGTTTGGTTAAATTTTTGGCCGACGCAGAATAAAGATTTGGTTTTGGATATTAAGCAGAGCAGCGAGGTGATAGTAAGCGGCCAGCCAGAGACTTTTGAAATAGATTATAAATACACCGCAGAAGGTGGAATTGATAACGTAAATTTGGCGGTTGATTTACCGAAAAATTTTATTTTGGAAACCGTTGTTCCAAAAAATATTTTTGATGAAAAAAATAATACTTTTGCGATTGGCTCTCTCGGCGAAGGCGCAAACGGCAAAATAAAAATAACCGGCATAGTGGTGGGTGAGGTTGGCAGCCGGCAGGTATTATCCTCGGCGATGAGCTACAAAAGAAACGGGCGGATTTTAAATAATCTTGGTTCATTAGCATATAATATTGAAAGTTCAGTATTAAATTTAAAGATGAATCTGCCGGAGAAAATTTATCGCAATTTTGAATTTGGCGGGCAAGTAGACGTTGAAAATAACTCCGACAGGGATCTGAAAAATGTGGAATTAACTTTCGGTAATGGTTGGCAAATAAGAGAAACCAAATGTTCCGCGTCAATATCGCTAAAAGATAATATTATCAGCATTAAAGAAATCAAAGCTCATGAAAAAATTAATATTGAATTTTTTGCCCAGACTGACAAAGAAGGCGAGACGCAAAGTTTTGCAATTATCAGTTATTTAAAAATAAATAATGAATTATTCAAACAAGGAGAAATAGAGAAGAAAGTCGGAGTTAAAGAATCAAATTTCAAAATAAATTTGTCAACTTCCGATCGCATTCTATCGCTTGGCAAAAAAGCTAATTTTAATATTGCCTACAAAAATTTAGAAAGTGAAACAATAAAAAATGTTGAGATCATAATAGCTCCCGGCAACGCCAATTTTATTATTGACAGTTCGCAAATAAATAATAACAAGAAAGCATATAAGATGATTGGCAATCGGATATTGGTGGGTGATATTAAGCCGGGCGAGGAAGGCGGGTTTGATTTAGCTGTTGATTTTGATAGAATAAAGAAAGAACCGGAGCAAGAGTTTTATTTAGCTACGCGTTCTGTATTTAATATTTCCGGGCAAGAATTAAAATATAATTTATTGTCGCCAAAAATAAAAATTCTTACCGACCTTAAAGTAAAATCAAACGGATATTATTATAGCCCGCAAGGCGACCAGCTGGGAGTCGGACCCGTGCCGCCGATAGTAGGCGTGCCGACAACCTATTGGGTAATTTGGGAAGTTGATAATTACGGCAACGGTTTAAATAATTTTAAATTATTAGGCGATTTGCCGGCCAATGTCGCTTGGACGGGAAATGACAGCATGCTCGCCGGTAAATTAAGCCACGGCGAAGTTGGCAATCAGGTTATTTGGGAAATTGACAATATTGATAAATCGGGCGGAAATTACAAGGCTGGCTTTGAGATACAAATAATTCCGACAAAAGATGATGTTGGAAAATTGCTAACGCTTTTATCGGATATTCACTACCAAGCTACTGATAATTTCTGTTCCCAAGAACTTAGCGGCAATTTTAAAAATATTACTACAAATCTGGAATCGGACAAATTTGTTTTTGGAAAAGGCGTTGTAGTTAGCGAATAAATTGAAGTTTGAAAGTTTTAGCAATTGAAAATTAAAATATGATTTTTTATATAAATACAACTCTAAATCAAGAGATAGAAATTGCGATTAAGGATAACGGAGCTATTTTGGCGCAAAAAAAGTTTAACGCGCCATATCAGCAAGCGGAAAAATTATTGCCAGCAATTAATGAATTATTAAAAAAAAATAAAATAAAATGGTCTCAGATTAGAGAGATTGAAGTGGAAAATAGGGGAGGAAGTTTTACTTCTTTGAGGATCGGAGTGATTACGGCTAATGCCCTAGGTTATGCGTTGGGGATCCCGGTCAAAGGCAAGGGGTCAAAGGTAAAAGGCCAAAAATGTAGTTTTGATATTGTTGAACCAATTTACGACAGAGAGCCAAATATTACCATGAAAACGAAATAAATAAAGGCAGAAATAAAAAAGCAGGAACAGGGCATGCCCTTTTCCTGCTTTTTTATTTCTGTGTACATCTTGTTGACAACTATGTGGAAAACAATAAAAATTTTAAATTTTAAATTTTAAATTTTAAATTTTTCAATAGTTAGCAGTACACAAGCATTAAAAAATTATTCTTTTTCTCTTTAATATCAGAAGAAATTTTGTGGTTATGCATGGTTGACCAAAGCGTAAAAGTGGTGTATAATTATAGTATTGAGGTGACAAGTGGGGAATATAGGTGAATTAATGAAAATTGATATTTGAAACAAAAATAAAATATTTCTCGATTTTAGTTAGCCAAGACAATTCGCGCTAACTGCGAGAAGCGTAAACAAGGCTTGCTCCGGGCCTATCGGAACAAATCTTTAATAATTAAGACAAAGAAGGGGTCTAGTAAGCTATCAAGGCTTACGAGACTTCTCTTGGGCCTTAATGAATAATGAGTAAAGAAAAATGAATAATAATCCTAAAGATAGAGATAGATTTAAAAAAGAATTTGCCCGTAGAGTTCATAAATTTATTTTAGAACTTATAAAATTTATTGATAGTTTAGAAAAGAATGATCCGACTTGTAGAATAATCGGTAATGATCAGTTGTTGCGCAGCGGGACAAGTATTGGAGGAAACTATTTTGAAGGTCAATCTGCGGGGACTAGTAAAGAGTTAGCTAGATATTTCACAATGTCACTTAAATCAGGAAATGAATCAAAGTATTGGTTGATACTTTTAAGAGACTCAGGTAAATGCGATAAAAATAAAGCGAATTATTTATTAAAAGAATTAATAGAAATTTGTAATGTTTTAGCGACAAGTGTTAAAACTTTAAAGAATAAATTTTAAGCATTACTCATTTTCCATTATTAATTATTCATTCACATTTGTGTTTATTGGAGAATACAATCACAATCTTGACGAAAAAGGACGCTTGGCAATTCCTGCTAAAATGCGGACTTTATTAAAGGGCGGAGCAGTTGTTACCAGGGGCTTGGATAACTGTCTTTTTTTGTACCCCAAAAAACAATGGAATATTTTAGCTGAAAAATTAGCAAAATTACCAATTAGTCAGGCAAAAGCTCGGGCTTTTTCACGTTTAATGCTGGCCGGCGCCATGGATGTTGAGTTTGATAATCAAGGCCGTATTACTTTGCCGGAATATTTACGCCAGTTTGCCGGTTTGGATAAAAAAACCATAGTTGCCGGATTGTATGACCGCTTGGAAATTTGGGATGAAGAAAAGTGGAATAAATATAAAACAAATTCAGAAAAAGACAGCAATGATATAGCCGAGACAATGGGAGCGTTGGGCGTATAGCTTTAAGCTGTGAGCTTTTAGCTTTTAGAATTTTAAGTTTATGGAATACAAACATGTGCCAGTAATGCTTAAGGAGGTAATTGAATATTTGCAGCCGAAAAAAGGACAATATTTTTTTGATGGAACGTTGGGAGGGGGAGGATACACTGTCGAGATTTCTAAACTTGTTGGTGAGAAAGGGAAAGTGTTGGCAACTGATTTGGATGAGATGGCAATCGAAAATTTTAAATTTAAAATTTTAAATTTAAAATTAAATAACATAAATATATATCATGGAAATTTTAAAGACATTTCAAAAATCAGCGAAGAAACATTGGGGTCTAGCGTCAGGTATGATGGCATTGTACTTGATTTGGGGTTATCATCAGCTCAACTCGAAGATAGAAGTCGGGGATTTTCTTTCCGTTTTGATGCGCCGTTAGACATGGCCTTTGGCGAGACGGCAGACGGCACCTGCCTGCGCAGGCAGGGACGGCAGACGGCAGATATTATTAATAAAACAGGAGAAAAAGATTTAGAGAAAATAATTAGAGAATATGGTGAAGAGAGGTTTGCTGGTAGAATCGCCAAAGGAATTGTTGAAGCGAGAAAATTAAAAGAAATAAAAACTACAAAAGAGTTGGTTGAAATAATCGCGGATGCAGTTCCGGCAAACTATAAAAATAATCCGAAAATTAATTTCGCAACACGCACCTTTCAAGCTTTGAGAATTGCAACTAATCGTGAATTGGATAATTTAAAAGAATTTTTACCGCAGGCGGTTGAATTATTAAAGCCGCGAGGAAGATTGGTGGTCGTTTCTTTTCATAGCCTGGAAGATAGAATTATAAAAGAATTTTTCAAAACAGAAAGTATAAATTGTCTTTGTCCGCCGCGTTTTCCGGTTTGTCAATGCGGCCATAAAGCTAGTTTGAAAATTATTACCAGAAAACCAATTACGCCCGCTAGCGAAGAATCAAATAACAATCCGCGCGCCCGCAGCGCTAAATTAAGAGTTGCGGAAAAAATAGTTTAAAAATTTGAATAATATAAAATAAATTATATGGATCAAACAAAGGAGGAAGTTAAAAATTCAAAAGGTATTTTAAATAAAATCAAATTTATTAAATTAAATTATTCAATTTTAAATAAATTAATAGTTTTTATAATTATCGTTGTAGGTGTTTATTATGTAACCGGCGTTAATGATTTGACCGTCAAAGGTTTTGAATTGCAGAAACTAAAACAGCAAGTCAGCAAATTAACCGAAGAAAATAAATCCTATGAATTAAAGGCTTTGACACTTAAATCATATAATAATTTGACTGAAAAAGTTAAAGATAAAAAAATGGTATCTTTGGGTACTGACGTAGATTATCTAGTTGTTAAAGGAAGTGTTGTAGCCAAAAGATAAAAATAAACGCAGTCCAAGAAATAAAATTTTGTTATGATGATTTGGGAAAAAAATAAAAATGAAAATGTAAGAAAGAAATATTCAACGTATGGTGATAATCGCATTAGACTGATAATGGCGATTGTTTTTTTATTGGGGCTATCAATTGTTTATAAATTATATGAGTTACAATTTTTGAAATTTGATCTTTACTCGTCTTTGGCTTCAAGCCAGCACAAAATTTCGTCGCAGCTAATTCCGGCGCGCGGGCAAATTTATATTAGTGATTATAACAAGGAAAAAAATAGCATAGAGTTATATCCTTTTGCCACTAATAAAGATTTTGCCGATATTTATGCCGTTCCCAGAGATGTAAAAAATCCCGAAGATATCGCGGAAAAACTGTACACGATTTTTAAAAAGGAGAACGTTGAGAGGGAAGTGGAGGCATTATTAATTAAAGAAGAAAAAGAAAAAGAAGATGGCGAGCTGGCGGCGCTGGATAATTTGTCTGACGAAGAGAAGGCTATAAAAATTATAGAAGTAAAAAATAAATTTGCTAATTTTAAAAATGATAAAACGTATTTGGAATATCAAGAGATAAAAAGAGAAAAAGAAATTGGATCAAGAAAAGATAATATTATCGCCAAATATTTAAGCATTCTCAAAAAAGAAAATGATCCTTATGAGCCGATTGAAAATAAAGTGGACGAGGAAAAATTGAAAATTTTATACGCCCTGCTTGCAAGCGATAGCAGCCAGGAGGTTAATGCTGAGAATTTGGAATTGAGAGAGGGGAAGATATTTTACAAAAATGATCAAGATTTAAACAATACAGAGAGCGAAAAAGAATTGGTGATTAGCGGTGTCGGTTTTCAGCTGACTAATTATCGTTATTATCCCGAAAAAAATATAGGTGCTCATATTTTAGGTTTTGTAAGAAATGAAAAAGATGTTGGGCGCGGGTACTATGGACTGGAAGGTTTCTTTAACGATGAGCTATTTGGCAAGTATGGTTCAATAAAAACAGAACAAAGCGCTGACAATAACGCTTTAATTTTGAATGACAGCGAATATATCAATGCGGAATCAGGAAGTAATTTAATTTTGACTATTAATCGCTCTATCCAATTTGCCGTTTGCAATAAATTGAAAGAAGCGGTTAGGCGGCATGGAGCTGATGGCGGTTCGGTCGTGATTATTAATCCTAATACCGGCGAAATAATTGCTATGTGTTCCGAGCCCGATTATGACCCAAATTACTACGAGGAAGCGAAAAATATGAATACGTTTAATAATCCGGCGATTTTTTCACAATATGAGCCTGGATCAATTTTTAAAGCCATAACCATGGCCATGGGCTTAGACCAGGATAAAGTCAAGCCCGATACAACTTATAATGACACCGGCGTTTATAAAGTTGCCGATTATGAAATAAAAAATTCTGACAAAAAAGCCAATGGCGTTGTAAGTATGGTGGAGGTTTTGGAGAAATCTTTAAATACCGGAGCAATTTATGTAATGAATCAGATCGGTCCGGAAAAATTTTTGGAATACATAAAAAATTTTGGTTTTGGAGAAAAAACAGGCATTGAGCTGGAGGGCGAAAGCAAGGGCGATATTATAAATTTGAACAAAGAAAAAGGTAAGGTAGCCAAGGAATTAAATTCGGCGACCGCGTCATTCGGCCAGGGCATCGCAGTTACGCCTTTGCAAATGGTTTACGCCTTTGGCGCAATTGCCAATGGCGGAACATTGATGAAGCCATACATTGTCAAAGAGGTTATAAAGGCTGACGGAACAAAAGTAGAAACCCAACCCCAAACTATCAGGCGAGTTATTTCAGAAAGAGCGGCGACTCTTTTGGGAGGCATGTTAGTTGAAGTAGTGGAAAACGGTCACGGAAAAAAGGCTGGCGTTCAGGGTTATTACGTTGGCGGTAAAACCGGTACGGCGCAAGTTGCCAGAAAAGATGGCCGAGGTTATGAAGTGGGAGCGCATATTGGCTCTTTTGCTGGTTATGCTCCTGTAAATAATCCAAAATTTGCCATGTTGGTGCGTATAGACAGGCCGCGCGACGTGGAATGGGCGGAAAGTTCAGCAGCGCCTCTTTTTGGTGAAATTGCGGAATATTTGTTAAACTACTATCAAGTGCCGAAGGAGCGGTAGCTAGCTTTAAGCTTTTAGCTATTAGCTTTTAGGTTTATAATTTTTTTAAATTTTTAGATTCTTGATTTTTTAAGTCTATGAAAAAAATATTACAGTTCAAATTAAAAATTTTAGCTAGTCTGATTTTAAAAAAATATAAGCCGGAGGTTATAGGCATCACTGGCAGTGTTGGCAAAACTAGCGCCAAGGAAGCGATTTTTGCCATATTATCTACTAATTTTAAAGTTAGGCGGAATATAAAAAATTATAATAATGAAATTGGCTTGCCGTTGACTATAATTGGCGTAGATTCGCCGGGACGTTCTATCTTTGGCTGGTTCAATGTATTTTTCAAGGCGATTAAGTTAATTCTGTTTCGTGATAAAAATTATCCTGATATTTTAATTTTAGAGATGGGTGTTGATCGGCCGGGCGATATGAATTATTTATTAAGCATTGTTACGCCGAATATCGGCGTGGTAACGAGAATTGGACCGACGCACTTGGAATATTTTGAATCAATTGAGCATATACAAAAAGAGAAGGGTGGATTAATTGGAAATTTGCAAAAAGGCGGTTGGGCAATACTTAATTATGATGATGAATTAGTAAGAAAGATTTCTGACAGAAGCAAAGTCAAGGTTATAACCTATGGCTTTGAAAAGGGCGCGCAAGTGCGAGCTGAGGAAATACGTTTTAGTTTTGAAAACAAGGAGGAGGCGGCAAATTTACTCGGAATTAGTTTTAAGTTAAGTTATAATGGTTCTTTTGTGCCGGTACTGTTACCCAATGTAATTAGTTTCGCTTCGGTCTATGCTGCTTTGGCTGGCGCTTCAATCGGCGTTGCTTACGGAATTAATTTATTAAAAATTTCTCAGGCTTTAAAAAGCTACCAATCGCCGCGCGGTAGAATGAATTTAGTTGAAGGCGAGAAAGGAACTTTAATTATTGATGATACTTATAATTCTTCGCCGCAATCTACCATGTCAGCGCTTGATTTGGTTTGTAAAATAAAAGTTAATAATGGCGGACAAAAATTCGCCGTACTCGGAGACATGTTAGAACTGGGAAGTTATAGCGAGGAAGGACATCGCGAGGTGGGAAGATATGCAGTTGAATCAAGAATAAATGTTTTGGTAACAGTTGGCGAAAGAGCGCGTGACATTTATCGCGGCGCCGAGGAAGCTGGCATGAGCCGAGATTTTATATTCCAATTTTCTAATTCCGAAGAAGCGGGAAAATTTATAGAAAAGAGAATGAAAAAAAACGATTTAATATTAGTTAAAGGTTCTCAGGGCATGAGAATGGAAAAAATTGTCAAAGAAATTATGGGCGATCCGTTGCGAGCCAAGGAACTATTAGTCAGGCAAGATAAAGAGTGGGAAAATAAATAATAATAAAATAATAATAAATTTATGATTTTATTTTTTGTGGGAATAATTGAAATGATTATTGTTACCGCTTGGACAAAAGTTGTCGCTGATACGAGATTGATCGCCAGCGGCATCATTACTTTTATTAATATTTTGATCTGGTATTATGTTTTGCGGGTTGTGATTGATAATATTGAAAATTTCACCGTAGTTTTGTCTTACGCGCTTGGATGTTCTATCGGCACAATGTTTACCACATATTATTTTAGATCCAGAGACAAGAAAAAAAGCATTATTCCGATGATGGTAAAATAATTTATAAATATTGGCGGGGATTGCCCATCGGCGATTCCCGCCTTTATTTTTTGCGCAATTTGTGTTAAGATAGGGGAAAATATTAAATCTTATGAAAATAATAATTTTAGGCGCCAAAGGAAATTTAGGCACGCAATTGGTTAAAGTTTTTAACCAAAGCGAAAAATACGAAGTTATTGCCTGGGACAAAGACGATATTGATATTACTGACAAGGAATTAATGGAGAAAAAGCTTAAGGAAATTAAGCCCGACATTATCATTAATGTTGTTGCCTATAACGCTGTTGATAAATGTGAAAAGGACGATGCCGAATATGAAATAGCTAAGAAAATTAACTGCGATACTGTTGGAAATTTAGCGCAAATTTCCTTGGAAATAAACGCGTTGTTTATTCATTACTCAACTGATTATATTTTTGGCGGCATTAAAAAAGAGGGTTATAATGAAGATGACGAGCCCGGGCCGATTAGCCGCTATGCGCAAACTAAATTATCAGGAGAAAAGGAAATTATTCGGCGAAGCGGCAAAGGATTGAAATGGTATTTAATTAGAACCTCAAAATTATTTGGACCCAAGGGGAAAAGCGAAGCGGCCAAGCCGAGTTTTTTTAATTTAATGATTGATTTGTCCAAGACTCGCGATTCGCTTGATGTCGTCAATGAAGAATTAAGCTGCTTTACTTATACGCCGGATTTGGCGCGCGCGACGCAAAAAATTATTGAGGAAAGAAAAGGTTATGGAATTTATCATATCGTAAATTCCGGACCGATAACCTGGTATAAAGCGGCCGTAGAATTATTTAAAATTTTAGGCAATAATAAAATAAAATTAAATTCGGTGGCTTCCGACAAATTTCCCCGTCCGGCCAAACGCCCGAAGTATTCAGTCTTGATTAACAACAAATTGGAACCGCTCCGCGATTGGCGCGAAGCGCTGCGGGAATATTTACGAAGTAAAAAGTAGAAAGTTAAAAGTATAAAGTGTTTAAAAAAATCATAATTCTTAAATCCCTACCTGCCGTTAGGCAGGTTAAATCTTAAATTATTTATGCGTGGAATAATTTTATCAGGCGGCAGCGCGACGCGTCTGCGCCCTTGCACCAAGATTACCTCTAAACAACTTTTGCCGATCTATAATCGGCCGATGATTTATTATCCTTTGAACACCTTGATTAAAGCCGGTATCAAGGAGATTTTAATCATTGTCGCGCCGGAGCGTGCCGGCGATTATCTTAATTTACTTGGCAGTGGTAAAGAATTTGGCGTAAAATTTACCTATGAAATTCAGGATAAGCCGCGCGGCCTAGCTGAGGCGTTTATCATCGGCGAAAATTTTATTGACCAAGAAAATGTCACCATGATTTTGGGTGATAATATTTTTGAAGACGATTTGAAAGACGAAATCATGAGCTTTGAAAAAGGCGGGCGGATTTTTGCCAAAGAAGTTCCGGATCCGGAGAGATTTGGCGTAGTTGATTTTGACGCCAATGGTAAAGCGATTTCCATTGAAGAAAAGCCCAAACAGCCAAAAAGCAATTACTGTGTGACGGGTTTGTATATTTATGATCATCGTGTGGTGGAAGTCGCGAAAAATATCAAGCCGTCCGATCGAGGCGAGATCGAAATTACCGATGTGAACAATTGGTTTTTGCAAGAAGGGGAGTTAGACGTGAAAAAAATCAAAGGTGAATGGATTGACGCGGGAACATTTGACAGTCTGCTCAAAGCGCAAAATTTTGCCAAAGATAAAATGCAGGAGAAGATGGTAATCTAGTATTTAAGGAAGATTTGCAATATAAATATGAATAAGAAGGAAGAGTTAAAATTTGCCACTTTTTTTATTAATTGGGTAAACAAAAGGTACGGTTACGATTATAGAGCGGTCCCGAATAACAATGAAAATAAAAGTGATAATGAGATTGATATTTATGCAATATCAAACAGTGCAGAGTTCCAAACATTAAACCTCCAATTAACTACTTCCGAAGGAAAAATTTTTAAAGAATCTGCTTTGTTGCTTAATAAAATCAAAAAGACAGGTGCAAGTAGCGCGGTTGGGAGAGGATTGAACGGCGTGGAATGGATTAATGCAATAGAGAGAAAAGAAAGGGAATATTCAAAAGACGTAAAAAATTCTTTAATTTTATTAATTCAGCAAGATATAGGACCCTTGTTTGATGAGAGTTTTCAAAATTACAAAGAATCTGATTTTAAAGGGATATATTTGGTGCATCTTCCTTCTTCTTTCCATGACGGTCAAGTTTTAGTAATAAAAAATGTATGTCTCACAAAAAACTCATCATCGGCTTTATAACTTACGGCGAGTCAACGGCAAAATATTTACCGTATTTTATGCGTTCGCTAGATGAGCAAACTTTTCAGGATTTTGAGATTTTGGTTTGTGATAACACCGAAGTAGAAGAAAATGAAAATCGTGAATATTTATTAAAAAATTATACTGACATTGATTTTGAATGGTCGGGAGAAAATATTGGTTTTTCCCGCGGTTATAATAAATTAATCAGAAAAGCAGTTAAGCTGGGCGCTGAATATTTTTTGGCTTTAAATATTGATATGATTTTGGAGCCAGGCGCAGTGAAGAAAATGGTTGAAGAATTGGACAGTGATGCCGGCTTGGGTTCGGTAAACGCGAAAGTTTATCGTTGGGATTTCAAAAATAATGTTAAAACGCTTTTTATTGACGCTTGCGGCATTGCTTTGAGAGGCGGATTGCGGTTTGTCGGTATCGGCCAAGGTGAATTGGATAAAGGGCAATATGATAACGCGGAAATTTTAGGTCCGGACGGCGGAGCGGTAATGTATCGGATAGATGCTTTGGAAAAAATAAAGATCTCACCCTCCTACGTCAAGGCTTCGGAGTGCAAAGAAGGGGAGTGTTCGCAATATTTTGATGAACTGATGTTTATGTACAAAGAAGATTGCGATTTGGCTTACCGATTGTTTTTAGCCGGTTATAAATCAAAGTGCGTTAGCGATGCGATTATTTATCACGATCGGACGGCGGCGGCGGCGGGCGAGAGTAATTTGGAAGTCGCTTTGAACCGCAAAAACAAAAGCCGGCGCGTTAAAGAATGGTCGTTTCTCAATCAGCACATTATATTTTTGAAATATTGGCGATTGCAGAATCGGCGCAACAAAATTGCAATTCTGTGGTATGCTTTTAAAATGTTTGTTTTTGCTATTTTTTTTGAACGTTATCTATTAAAACAATATTTAAAATTGTGGAAAATAAAAAATAAAATAAATTACCATGGATTACAATAAAAAAGCTTTGGCTTTGCATAAAAAATTTCGAGGAAAAATTGAAATAAAACCAAAAGTGAAAGTTAATAGCCGATATAATTTATCAATCGCTTATACTCCGGGCGTGGGCGCGGTGAGCATGGCGATTGCCGGAGATAAGAGCAAATCTTTTGAATTGACCAATCGCGCTAACACCATCGCTATTGTGAGTGACGGAAGTGCCGTATTGGGCCTGGGAAATGTCGGACCGGAAGCGGGTATGCCAGTCATGGAGGGGAAGGCGGTAATTTTTAAAGAATTCGCCGGCGTGGATGCTATGCCGCTTTGTATCAAGGCGCAGACCGTAGACGAGATTGTAAATTTTTGCAAAGCGATTGAGCCAAGCTTGGCTGGAATCAATCTGGAAGATATTTCCGCGCCGCGCTGTTTTGAAGTCGTGGATCGCCTGGAAAAAGAATTGAATATTCCGGTTTTTCATGATGATCAGGATGGCACGGCGGTTGTGGCGCTGGCCGCTCTCATTAACGCTTGCCGCGTGACCGGCAAAGTGATGAAGGAATTGAAAATTGTCATCAATGGCGCTGGCGCGGCCGGTATCGCGATTGCGAGATTGCTTTTGGCGCAAGGCGTGGGCGAGACAATCCTTGTTGATAGCAAAGGCGCGATTTATGAAGGCCGAGAAGATTTGAATGACGTTAAAAAAGAATATGCGAAAATTACCAATAGGCAAAAAATTTCCGGCCGTTTGGATGTGGCGATAAAAAATGCCGATGTTTTTATCGGCGTTTCTAAAGCCGGCTTGGTAAACGGGGAGATGATCAAATCAATGAATGCCAAGCCAATAATTTTTGCCATGGCCAATCCGGTACCGGAAATAATGCCGGACATTGCCCATGCCGCCGGCGCGAGCATTGTCGGCACGGGGCGGTCAGACTTTCCTAATCAAATAAATAATGCTTTAGTTTTCCCCGGAATTTTTCGCGGCCTTCTGGACAGCGGCAAAAAGAAAGTGACGCAAGAGATGAAATTAAACGCGGCATTGGCCCTAGCCTACACCGTCAAGAAACCAAACGCGAAAAAGATTTTACCTTTGGTTACTGACAAAAATGTCGTAAAGGTGATTGCTAAAGCGATTAAAAAGTAATATATTAGCTAATATTAAATAAAATTTTTATATTGACTTAGCTATTTTTTTGTTGTAATATAATTATAACGCACATGAGGCGCTTTTTATTTTTATAAAATTAATGATATGACTAAAATTGCAATCATCAAAACAGGTGGAAAACAATATAAGGTCCAGGAAGGACAGGATTTTAAATTTGAAAAATTAGAAGGAGAAATCGGCGATGAAATAAAATTTGAAACATTGCTTACGGGCAGTGCTGATGGAGCGGAATTGAACATCGGCAAACCGTCGCTTGGCGAAAAGGTAAGTGGAAAAATTATTGAAAATGGTAGGGCCGATAAAATAACTGTCGTAAAATATAAGAATAAAACTCGTTACAAGAAAACTGTTGGCCACAGACAACCATTCACTAAAGTTCAAATAACTTCAATAGCGTAAAAATAAAAAAGTAGGAACAAGGCATTGACCTGTTCCTACTTTTTTATTTTTATAAATCCGTTCTGTATTTAAGCGCGTTGGACAGAGTGATCTCGTCGGCGTATTCCAGATCGGCACCCATAGGCAGTCCCTTGGCCAAGCGGGTAATTTTTACGTTTAGCGGTTTTAATAATTTTGTTAAATACATTGCCGTGGTTTCGCCTTCAACAGTCGGATTCAGAGCCAAAATTATTTCTTCAACGCCGTTATTTTTTATTTTTTCCACTAATTTTTTCACATTCAGATTATCCGGACCGGAATCGGCAAGGGCATTGATCAGTCCGCCCAGAATAAAATACAATCCGTTATATTGTTTTGTATCCTCAATGGTTATTAGATCGCGCGTTTTTGCCACGACGCAAATTATTTTTTTGTCTCTTTTGCCGTCAGCGCAAATTGGACAGGGATTCGTGTCAGCGACCGCCAAACAGGATTGGCAAATGGTAATTTTTTCTTTTAGTTCCGCGATAGCCTGGGCGAATTGTTGTAATTTTTCCGGGTTTTGTTTGAGTAAATAAAAAACATATCGCTCCGCGGTTTTTGGTCCGACTGTCGGCAGTTGAGAAAATTCGTCAATTAAATTTTGGATTGATTGAGGATATCGCATATCGCATAACACATATCGCATAACACATAACATTAACAAAAAGTGATGCAAAATTATGTTATGCGTTTTACGTTATGCGTTTTGTCGTTTAATTAAGTCCCGGCAGTCCGCCCATTTCCTGCATTTTTTGTGCCATGATGCGTTGGGTTTTTTTAATCGCGTCATTAATGCAGTCAGTTATAATTCCTTCCAGAGAATTTTTTTCCAACCCGTCATTGATAGTAAGGGAAATTACTTCCATATTGCCGTTCATTACCAATTTTACGCCGCCTTTTTCAATGGTCACTGATTCGTTGGCCAGGGCGCTTTGTAAAGTTTTTGCTTGCGATCTCAAATCGCGAAATTGTTTTAGTTTGTTGAACATAATCTAAGAAATACGAATTTGTACCTGTCTGCCGGCAGGCAGGCGAATATACAATTCATAATTTTTATAATTTTTAAATTCTTGATTTTTTAGAATATTGGTGGTTCTTCGCGGCCGCTTCTCTCCAGGCTCTTAAAACTAGCGGTCTCATCTTCAAAATATAAATTAATTTTTCCGGTCGGTCCATTTCTGTGTTTGTCAATGTGAATTTCCGCCGAATGTTTTTCTTCTTCAGTTAAATCGTCGTAATTATAATTTCTGTCCGCGGCTTTGCGATAAATAAACATAACAACATCGGCATCCTGCTCGATTGAACCTGATTCGCGTAAATGAGAGAGGCGAGGAATGGCTGGCTTATTTTGTTCTACGGCACGAGAAAGCTGCGATAAAGCGAGTACGGGAATATCCAATTCTTTTGCGATGGCTTTGAGGCCACGGCTGATTTCTGAGACTTCTTGAACGCGATTATCGCCATATTTACCGCGGCCTTCCATTAATTGCAAGTAATCAATAATTATTAAACCCAGCCCTTTTTCCATCTGTAATCGTCTGCATTTTGTTTTAATTTCCATAAGGGAACAAGCGGCGGTATCGTCAATAAAAATTGGCGCTTCGGAAAGTTGGCCCATAGCTTCATTAATTTTTGCAAAATCATTATCTTCTTCGCGGTCAGATAAATTGCCAGTGCGCATTTTCCAAAGATTAATTCCAGCTTGTGCGCAAAGCATTCTGTCTACCAGTTGTTCTTTGCTCATTTCTAACGAGAAGACACCGATCGGTTTTTTGGTTTTTATCGCTGCCATGCGGGCGATATCCATGGCGAGAGAAGTTTTGCCGACGCTCGGGCGAGCCGCTAAAATAATCAAATCGGATTTTTGCAGACCTGCCAAAAGATTATCCAGATCAGGAAAGCCGGTCGGTAAACCGCGTAATTTTCCGCTTTGTTTGTGAAGTTCATCAATACGATCAAATGCTTCGGCCAATAGATTGTCAATCGGCTGGAAAACATTTTTTAAATATCTTTGAGAAACATTAAATATTTTTTGTTCTGCCTCATCTATTAATTTATCAACGTCTTCGTCTTCTTTGAAACTTAATTCCGCGATTTCACTGGATGCTTGTTGAAGCCGTCTAAGAGTTGCTTTGTGCTGAATGATATTGGCGTAGTGAACGATATTGGAAGTCGTGGCCACTAAGCTGGAAAGTTTGGCGAGATAAGTTCGTCCACCGATATTTTCTAGATTATTTTTTTCTTCCAAGCGGTTTGATAAACTGAGAATATCAATTGGCTCATGGCGGCTGAATAGCTCTTTCATGGTTTCAAAAATAATCCGGTGGCTGTCTTTGTAAAAATCATGTGTGGAAATAATATCAGCAACTCTAATAATCGCATCCTTGTCAATAAGCAAAGAGCATAATAAATATTGCTCCGCTTCAAGATTCTGCGGTGGCATTTTTTCAATTATATTTTGAGTATTTTCCGTCATAACTTATAGTTTTAATAGTATATTATCGCCAGGAGTTGCGCAAGGTAATTTGTCCACTAATTTTCCACCTTTATTGCAAAATATCAATATTTGTTGATATAAAAATATTTTTTTGTTTAATGATATTGTCAAATTTATTTCATTGTGTTATTATCTTATTAAATTGTTATCTGCATTTACGCAGTTTTTATTTTTGTAGAAAAAATTTATAGTCGAGCGCCGTTAGCTCAGCTGGTAGAGCAACTCCCTTTTAAGGAGAAGGTCACTGGTTCAAATCCAGTACGGCGTACAAAATAATATGGAAAAAGAAATTTATCCGCCAATGCATACGGCCGAGCATTTGATTAATGGCACGATGGTGAAAAAATTCGGCTGCAATCGCTGTTTCCGCGATCATATTGAAAAGAAAAAATCAAAACTTGACTATAAGTTTGATAGAAATTTAACAAGTGAAGAAATCAAAAATATTGAAAATAAGGTAAATGAAATTATTGAAAAAGATTTGCTGGTTTTTGAAGAATTTATTCCAGTGGAAATTGCAAAAGAAAAATATAATTTAAGCAGGCTACCAGAAGATGTAAGTGGCGATTTGCGTATAATAAAAATTGGTGATTACGATGCCGCGCCTTGCCTTGGTCCGCATGTTAAAAGCACGAAAGAAATTGGCGGAGTAAATATTATTTCAACGGATTGGGAAGAGGGGATTTTGAGAGTAAGATATAAATTGAAAGATCTTTAGGACGGTTAAGATATTTAGGATTGTTAGTGTGAAGATAGCAAAAGCGTGAAAAAAAATCTTAAATCTTAAATCTAAAATCGTAAATCAAACAATGCCGATGTAGCTCAGTGGTAGAGCGGCTGTTTTGTAAACAGCGGGTCGGGGGTTCGAATCCCTTCGTCGGCTCTGAATTTGTGTAATAATAAGATTTAATCTTTGGGTTCGCCCGGCATACGCCGGGCGCCCCGCGAATGCGGGGCGAATCCCTTCGTCGGCTCAAAATAAAAATTTATTGCGTTCATTATATATTATTATCCATTAATAAAAAGAGAAAAGGAGATAGGAAGATGTTCTGCAAGGGTAAAACGTCTCACGCAGTACAGCAGAGTATAGATAGGGGCATTCCCTTAGTATCGGGAAAAATATTGTTAAAGGAATTTAAAAACGGAAAAGCTAAAAGAGAGGGAGCTGTAGCAGGGCGTTGGGCTTACTATTACCAAGAGTTTGTATATATCACGGATTCTGTTAGCAAGATAGTATTAACAGTTATGACACTTGAACAATACATAAGCCAGGGGGTTATTACGTCTTTTAGCCCTACGATGGATAACTAATTAGATTTTCGGGTCTGTTTTATATTATGCGAGTTTATAAACAGACCTCTTTTTTTATGTCAGTTAGTTTTAAGATTTACACATTGGGTTGCAAGGTCAATCAATACGATTCAAATGATTTGGCGAGAAAGTTGACTTCCTCTGGTTTTGAATTAGTAAAAAATTATGCCGATTTAGTGATTGTAAATTCTTGCGCTGTAACGCAGAATGCTATTAGAAAGGGGAGACAGATGATTAATAAAGCAAGGCGGGAAAATCCGGGCGCTAAAATAGTTTTGATGGGATGTTGGCCAAGGGTCTGCAAAGATAAATTTCAAGAATTAAGCATTGACTTGGTTATTAAGGATAGGAATATTAGTAAAATTGCAGATAAAATTTTAAATTTTAAATTTTTAACCTTGCCTACCGGCAGGCAGGTTTTAAATAAAATCCAAAATAAAAAATCAAAAATACAAAAAAATTACAAAACAAGATATTTTTTAAAAGTTCAGGATGGCTGTGAACAATTTTGTTCTTATTGTATAATTCCTTATGCGCGCGGACCATTGGCAAGTCGGCCAGCGGAAGAAGTTATTGCCGAAGCGGAAAAATTGGTTGAGTCGGGCATGCGAGAAATAGTTTTGTGCGGGATACATCTTGGTCTTTATGGGAAAGATACAAATTTCAAGAAACAAGAAATAAATTTAACGGTATTACTAAAAAATTTATTAAAAATTAAAAATATCGGAAGAATTAGATTGAGTTCAATAGAGGTAACGGAAGTAGGGGATGATTTGATTAATTTAATGGCGAAAAGTAATGAGTTATGTAAACATTTACATATTCCATTACAGTCGGGAAGCGATAAGATTTTAAAATTAATGAATCGGCCGTATGATAATAAATATTTTATAGATAAAATAAGAAAACTTAGAAAAAAAATGCCTAATATCGCGATTACAACCGACGTGATCGTTGGTTTTCCGGTCGAGACTGAGGCAGAATTCCAAGAGACTTATAATTTTATAAAAAAGATTAAATTTTCTAAACTGCATGTTTTTCCTTTTTCCGCGCACGAGAAAACTCCAGCCGCGAAAATGTCAGGGCGAGTGAATGTAAAAATAATAAAAGAGAGAACGGAGAAATTAAGAAAATTAGGCGAGAAATTAGAAAAAGAATATAGAAGGAAATTTATTGGAAAAAGATTGGAAGTAATTGTGGATGGTAAAAATAGGGGAATGAGCGAATATTATTTTGATATAAAATTAAAGAATAAAAATCATAAAATAGGAGGTTTGGAAAAAATTAAAATAAAATAAGGTTTTTAGGAAACCTTATTTTATTATTTGTATTTTTCTTGCTGATAAATATAATTAAAATTTAAAGATATCAGCGTATCTGCCAATCAACGGTAGCGGTTGTTGTTTGCCGCTCGCAGCATTGGCGATGCCGATAATCAGCAGGACTAAAGTCCCCAAACTGAGAAGCCAATTAATCGTGTACCAAAAATAGAACGGTATAATCCAACCAACCACGTTTATTAATACCACTAATAAAAATAGTACTAAACTTTGCTTGGTGTGGTATTTAACAAACGCGTCTTTTTTCGCATCGCCGGTCAGAAGCGGAACGAAAAATAGAATATACGCCACTATCGCCATGATAGTATTTTTTTTGCCGCCGGAAAGCGGCGAAGTATTGTCTGCCATAAAAATTTGTTAATAATAATATTTTGTTATATAAAATATTTAATTAGCAGATAATTGCCAATACAAAACTTCAATTTCTTGAGTTTCGCCGTTATCGCTATAAGAAAATGTTAGGGTTGATTCTTCGCCTTTCATCATCGTCACGTTGCCGGAGCCGGATTCTGCGGAGCTGGACACTACCGCGTAACCTTTATTTTTAAATTCTAAGGATAATTTATTTAAATCATCTGCCGTAACTACGCGCGGTACGCTAAAATTTGCACCGAAACTGCCATTTTGGCTTACCATGTAACCGGTGCCGTAAGAAGTCATTTTAGTTTCGCCAAAAACTGCTTTTATTGCCGGTTCAATTTCGCTAGCGACAATCGGCGAAACTTCACCCACTACGGCAGTTTCTTTAGTTTCGTTATATTTATCTTCCGGAGTTTTAGCCGCTTCTTTGGCTTCGTCCGCTTTCTGTTGGGCTTCTTGTTTGACCGCTTCTTTGGCTAACTCTTGGGCTATTTCCTTGGATATGCCGTTGCCACCAGTTAAGCCGCCGAGTAAACCGGTGTTAACGCCATACATTTCTTTTAGGATTTGATTGGCCAATCTTTGTTGGCGCCAGCGATTGAACTCAAAATACAAACCACCGACAACAACTACCGCCAATACTACAATTACGATTGTTTTCGTTTTTTTGTCCATATTTATTTTGTTAGCCCGAAAATAATATTTCGGGGTTAATTAATATTTTTTGTTATTTTACCTCAAAAGGAATTACCGCCACCACGATATCGCCAAGGTAAATTTTGTACTCATATTTGCCCCCGGTTTCTATTACTGGCTCGCAACCCGTGCTATTTCCCGGACCCAAGGCCTGTGGGAATGTTCCCATGCGCGGCTTAATGTCTTGCTTCGCGTTTACGTCATAAATGGCGGTAGAAAGGCTATCGGCAGGAATTTGTTTTTTTATGTTCATGCTGGTGCAAAATTGCTCTCCAGCCGCGAAAATTTTTGTTTTTTCAATTTTCCAGGGATTAAATTCTGCGCCAACAGGAAGTTTTGCAATGTATACTTCGCTAAAAAATTCATCATATTTATCTTTGTTTGGTTGTTCGGAAAGCTTCTCGTCAATTTTTGCTACCGAATTGATATCACTAGCGGCTGGATTGGCGTTAGTTTGTTTTTGAGTGTCACTATTATTCTTGTTAGCACAGCCAGCGCTCGTGATAATTAAAGCGCCGGCTAAAAAAAGTACAACCGTAAGTATTTTTTTGTTCATACGCGTTTTATTAATTAATAAAAATTAATTTAGTAACTGACAAATAAAGATCCCCGGGTTTTATCGGTTAAGGTAAAGGTTAGGGTTAATGTTCGGCCGATTTTCATCATAACTAATTGATCAGTATCCGTGGAATAGGTTTTATACCCCAGTCCTTCAAGATATTGTTTGACTGCCGCGATATCTGCTTCTGTCACCAAACGGCCAAACACATACTCCATAACGCCGGAAAGATCTTTTTTTAATTTAACTTTGTTTGCGTATAGTTCATTCAGAACAGGCAAAAGTTCTTGATGGATTTCGGAGGCAGTGTGATAGATTGGCTTGAATTCCGTAAGTCCATCAGTGTTTTCATAAGCGATTTCTGCACAATTCGTTGCTATTGGAGAGGTTGTGGAAGAAGTTATTTTAGGAAAATTATTTGGGTTTATTGGCGTTGCCGTGCTGGCAGTCGCGGGGCTTATATCCCTGACAATTGTTTTTAAAGAAGATATTTTGGGTTGCACGGTTTTATTAATTTTAATGACAAGATTTTTGACGGTTGGCGGAAAATCATTAAGAGCAAGAAATGAGTCCACATCTCCGGACGAGAGATCCGTATAATCGGAAATCATTCCTTGGTTATTTGTCACTTGTCCATTTACATCCAGTTTTATGAGCAAGGTATTCTGGAAATATCCCTGGCCCATACTATTGCTATAATTCAAAATGGATGTGTTGTAACTGCCGGCAACTATGCATCCGTTGTCTAAGGTCGGTTCAACCGCGTATCCATAAACATAATCTTCCAAGTTAATTTTTTTTGACCACAGCGGATTAAAATCGGTGTCTGTTTTTAATAAGACAAGGCCGTTATTTAATTGGGTTTCAAAACTTTTGGCGGTTTTTATATAATCTTCCCAAGCGAGAAGGATTTCTGGATCATTGGTTATTTTGCCATTCTCGCAATCCTTTACACGATTTTTTCTTTCACATACGGCATCCAGCTGATCAGATTTTTCGTTTACAAAATCCATTTTATTTTCCTGATCGTTTCTGGGCGGCGGAAGATAGTTCATTTTGAGAACAAAATTTTCATCTTTGGTTTTGATAACACTGGTTTCTCGTATCTCGCTATCCAATTTTATGCCCGGTTTGATAGTTTTTGCCCATTGAAGCTTGCCGGAATAATCAATTTTGACGGCCACAAGATTGTATATGCTGGGCGCGGTAGACCAGTTAGGATTGCCGCCGGAAAGAGTCGGGGACAGATAGCCAAAGGCTATATATCCGCCAGATGTTTGTTTGATGGCAATAAATTTACCGGCCGCATCCCGCAAAGTTCTATACTTCATGCTGGTATGACCGGCTTCATCGGTGGAATATACTGATTCCTCTTTGGGAATAATTTCCAAACTTTTTGACCATTCTACGCCAAAATTGGCATTGAATTTTATTATGACCGGCATGGCGGTATCTTTAAATTTTTCTGCCAAATCGCTTTCTCTGCCAGCGGTTTTGATACTGCCTAAAGCAATGTAACCGCCCTTGGGCAGCGGTTCAATGTCCACGTAGTCTATGTCTATTCTTTTTGCCCATTGATTTTTTCCGTTCTTGTCATATTTTGCCATCACAAAATATTTTGGCGCTGTTTTTTCTCCAAAACCAGTTTGAGAAAAATATCCGGAAAATACGAAACCGCTGTCTTCGGTGGCAAAAACTTTGTAGACACGATCCACTGAGTAATCGCCGATCATTTTTGTCCAAAGATGATTACCTTGTTTATCAAATTTTGTGAGAAATACATCGTCCCATTGCTCTTTCTTTTTAAGGTAAGCGCTGTCAACGAATCCTGTTCCTTGACTCGCCATTAAAAAACTTCCGTCTTTGAGCTCGATAATATCCTTGCCATATTCCTGACCATTTTTTCCGACATAATCTTTATCAATTCTCACCGAATGAAATGTCTTAAAAAGCTTGGTCCATTGGTGATTGCCCTTGGCATCAATTTTTGTAATGAATGCGTCTTCATCATAAACGGACGGTTTGTCATATTTCGCTTGGCCGGTAAAAACATATCCACCGTCTTTAGTCTGCGCGATGCCCCAGGCCGCCGAGAGATCCTCAATGCGATAATGCTTAATAAACGTATAGGAGCTATTGCTGTTTTGAAGAGTTTGCGCTCCAGCTCCAATAGCCTGAGTAATGCCTCTGGCTGCTGACAAATCTTTAATACGATCTCCGACGGCGTGCCGGACAATCAAAACAATCGCCAGAATACCAAAAGAAAAAATTAGAGCCTTTATTCTTAATCTCCGAGTGTTCATAAGGTTAAAAAGTGACTTGTATAAAAGCTTTATCCGCGTTGTCTGTAGAAAATGTGATAACTAGCCAGTACCCAGGTTTATAAGTGGTTAATTCATAACGTCGTTCATCCTGCGTTTTATACCCCAGACCTTCTAGATATGTTTTAATAGCAGTTATATCGTCTTTTGTTATGACGCGATCAAAAATATAATCCAGCATCGCTCCGCCCATATTATCGGTCATTTTTACTTGATTATTAAACAGTTTATTAAAAATCGGTAATAATTCGCTGTTGATGGTCCGGCTTTTGTCATTTAATAATTCGCCCGGAACCGCTCGCTCATAATTAATTTGCGGCCAGGTTCTTTGCGTGGTTGAAGTGCTGGTTGTATTTTGAAGCGGAGTTTCTGAGGCGGAAACATTTGGTGCGAGCGGACAAAGAGTATCTTTGGAACTATTGTACGCGGCGTAAGTGGTAGTTTTTGATTTTTTATAAAGAGAAAATTCCGGTTTGCGGTTAGTCATTCGTACTAAAAAATTTTTCACTTGCACCGTAAGATCATTTGACGTTGAATAAGGCGTCATCATTTCTGTGATAATTTGGCTTTGATAATCGGTTACCCAATCTTTATTGTTTTTGACGTTGCCGCTGGCATCAATTTTTATAATAAATCCATCGCTAAAATATATTTCATTGCCAAGCGTGATTGACTTAAGAACATTTGTTCCGTATTCGCCGCTAATAATCGCGCCGCCGTCCTTTGTCGCCTTGACAACATAACTCGTTGCCGAACTCTGAGGATTCACGATTTTTGCCCACTTCGGGCTTAGGTCTTTATCGGTTTTCATCATAAAAATAGCGCTACGCTTTGCCATTTCTACAATTTTTATGGCCGCCTTGACTTTTTTCCAGTCTTCTTGGGATTGCGCAGATCTCTCTTTCATGTCTTTCGCTTCTTCCGCTTCTCCGTATTTTTCTTTATACCATTTTTCTTGCGCCGTGACTTCGCTTATTTTTGCCCGATAATCATCATCGGCCCAGCCGATTGAACCGACGATCAGAATATTGTTATCCGCTGTTGAAATAATGGAAAATTCTGTCATCGGGGATGTAAATTCGTTATAATGCAAGGTAAGTTTTTTCGTCCATTCCAATGCGCCGGAAGAGCTATACTTAGATGCGACAAGATTTGAACTTAGACCCTTGCTCACATCCAGATTTTTAATATTCATCGAGTCTGTCATCAATGACAATGAAGAAAGATTTCCAATCACAATATATCCGTTATCCGGAGTTCGAACCGAACCGGCGATCAGCCCGGCTCCTTGACGTATTTTTTTAATACCCATTTCAAACCCACCGTCCTTTTTTGGAATCACGGTTGGCATTTCCAGGGGGATAGCTTCAAAACTTTTGGCCCACTTGAAATTAAAATCTTTGTCAAACTTCGCCAATCCGGGAAATTTGTCAAAATCGTACGGCGGTTCATTTTCCGGATTTGGTTGCGCAAAATCGCCGGCGAGTGTAAACCCTCCATCCGCTGTTGGCATAAGAAATGAATCGTTCTTGCGCGCAATAAAATTTTTTATATTTTTTGACCACTGAATTGCGCCGTCTTGACGAAGTTTTATGACTTTGAGAGAGGCGTACGGCAGGTCATTGTAAACCTCAGAATCCTCGCCCCTTTTTGATGGCGCTAAATCAGAGATATTGGTAAAAAACAAAATGCCATTATCATTTGTTTCTAATAAAGAATTTCTCGCGTCAGGAACAAATGCATTAAATGATTTGTTCCATACCAAGTTGCCGTTTTTATCCAATTTAGTAAGCAATATTTTATTTACTTCCACGCCGGCGCTTGATTCCGCTGTGGTGATAAAACCCCAGACCTTGGAGGCCATTACATATCCACCATTTTTCAATTCAATAATGGACTGGACATCTTCTTCGCCACGTGGATTCCCGACGCCGGCGCCGTTGGTAGTCTTTAACATTTTCAGCCACTGAATATTGCCCTGTTTATCAAGCTTGGATACAAAACCGTCCGGCGGAATCATCATGACATTCGGATCGGTCGTGCCGGAAACAATATAGCCGCCGTCTTTGGTCGGCCAAGCGCCGTTGATTTTTGTAAATACTAAAAGGCGATAAGATTTTAGAAAAGTAGTATTAGCCAGAGAAAGAATACAATCCGATTTGACACTGCCAGCTAAAACATTGGCGGCCAGCGGTGAAGTAATGAATGATATATTATTTCCGATTGCAACCGCGAAAATAGCTCCGCACGCAAAAGCTCCAATCATTAAAATGCTCAAAATAATTTTTTTCATTTATATTTTAATATTTATTTCAATTTGGAAATAATACTACGATATATTTCTTCCGCATCTTCTTTACAAAGATAACCCTCGCGCGCGTAATTGCTTACCAGCGGAATAATGGCAACGTCCGTAAAAGTTATCCCGCCCTCTTTAGTCTTTGAGGTCACTTCCTCGGTTTGTGTCAGTGAATAGCAAGGCGTATTGCCAGAGGGCAAAGAATTAATCGCTGATAATAATGAGCCGTTAATAATGAAATTTTTGTACACAATCCCGATATAAAAAGTATTTGTCGCTGAGTAAGGTTGTGTTATTTTTGGCAAGGGATCAATGCTGGTATTGCCATAGCCTCCGCCACCCGAAAAATTTCGGCTGGAAGATGTTTTTTGTTTTGGTTTGGGAGCCGGATTGAGATTGGGGGATTCATAATAGATTGCCTTACAATCCAAATATTTTCCCTCGCGATATTTGATGCCCATCTTTTCATAATCTTTTTTTACTTGCGGTATTTTTTGTTTAACTTCTTTAAGCGCGGATTGCAATTGTTCAAATTGTTTTTTGGGTACCAAACTTTTTAAAATATCGCTTTTCAGATAATCTTCCATGGTCATATTTTTTGGCAGTCCAGGCGCTGTTATTCCTCCCGGTATCGGCACGTCAAAACCCTGAGTAGGCATATTTGCTTTGTTCTTGAGTGTTTGCCAAGCGAATTCCGCATCTTGGCATTGAACAATATCAATATCGCTAACCATATCAGACTCTCCCGGCCGTTTGGCGTTAGGAGTTTCGGTTAAACCTTTCCATAATTTATCCAAACCGGCCATCGTCATGGAAGGAGGAGCAAAACCGCTTTCTATAAAACCTTTCATCCCTTTATAAAAATCGCTGATTGGTCTCATGTTTGGCGTTGGAATAGCGACCTTAAAAATGTTTACGTTAGAATTGCTTGATGGCATGGGCTGATCCTGAAGTTTTTTGGAGTCAATATTAGCTATCGGATTTATATGGCAAATATGAATATTAACTTGATTTTCATTGCCCATGCGAGAAGTTTCTTTCCACGTTTTTGGCAGGTCAATTTTTATTTTTTTTAAATTCATAAAGTGGTTAGACGAATGACACTTTAACGTCATTAAAATTTGCTTTTAGCTGGTCGGCAATTTTATTTTTCATCTCATCTTCAAATTTTATGATTTTGCCCTGAACTTTGTATACATCTTGCGACAGGCCGGTCGCTTTTAGTTTTATTTCATTATCCGACAAAGAAACTAGCTCCAACGTACCATTCGGTATTGTCGCGGGCTTTATTTGTTTTAGTATTTTTTCCACTTCATACTTGGTCATATGAAATAATTATTTAAATTAATATTTAAATCGGAAACTCTTGGCGGCATTATAAAAAATATCGCGATATTCCGGCCATTTTTCAGCAGTCGTATTATTTGAGATGGTAAAATATTTATCGCCTTTTAGCGCAACGGCCATCATTACTTTGAAATCAACATTTTGCATTGTTAGATTGGCTTCAATAAATTTCGCCGGTTCGCCGTCAATTTTTCCGTCCGTTGTTGATTCCAAGACAATCTCCGGAGCAACCGCCTGGATTTGTGTTTTTACCAATTCAGTTATCTCGTCTAAAGTTTTTCCGCCGGAATTATCAAAGGAAACAGCCAAATAACTGTGAAAATTTATTTTTTCCGCTGCGCTACCCGCAGGCTGTTTTTCTTTCGGGTCTTGATAAGACACGAGAGTGCCGGGAAGTTGTGTTCGAATCCAACCCTCAGGCGGTAAAATAGTAAAATCATCGCCGATATAAGGATTTTTTTGGTCTTCCGTTTTGATCGGCGCTTGAATATTGTCAGTATTTAATTGGCTTAAGTTAATGTCTTTTTTTTGTTTAAAAAAGTAAAAACCAGTTACTAAAATGATAATTATCACTATAACAATAATAATGAGTAATTTTTTCTTCATAATAGTTAAGTTACTTTGTTAAGTCCGATCCGCAAGAAGGGCAAAATTTAGTATTGAGCGGTGATTGGCGCTGGCAATTGGGATTTTTGCAAACAAGAACCAGATTTGCTCGACAATTAGGACAAAATTTAGCGGCTTCTTCTTTCACGGGTTTACCACACTTCGGGCATTTGTTTTTAAAAATTTTTATCACCGACTTTATACCTTTATTAGTTCCTCCTATCACAGCGCTTTGCGCTTGCCATTTAAAATTGTTTTTAACTCCGGAAACAAAATCATTAATGATCCCCATATAATTTTTGTTAGAAAATAAATAGAAAGTATTTTAAAAATAGTTTTTCGTGTTGTTATTATCCTGATAACGGCGATCCTTTTCCAGATGAGCACTGCCCATGGCAGTACGGAGGAGATCACCTTCC
>JAQVLT010000025.1 GCA_028704015.1 Patescibacteria group bacterium
TTTCCGCCTCTAATCTCTAAAAAGCTTTTTGATGATGTTCAGGAAGTAGTCCAACAGCACAATCATTACGCAGACCGTACTCGTAAACACTCGTATCCTATGGCAGGGTTCATGAGATGTGCTGTGTGTGGGTCTACGCTCTGTGGACAGATGCAAAAAGGTCACCTTTATTATTCTTGCACTCACTGGCAGGACAAAAACTGTACTGAACGCAAATACATGCGATGGGAGGTTGTTGAGGAACAGGTTGCAAACCATTTATCAAGGGTTCATTTACCTGATAAGTTTAAGAAGGTACTCGATTCTTATTTCCAATATTTTGCCAAAGAACGACTCGAACAGGAGGATAAAGAACGCAAGAGTCTCAAGCGTGAGCTTATAAGAGTTCAACAGCAGATTCGCAATATCGTTGTGGATCGTTCTCAGCGTATCATTGACGCCGATGTCTTTATAAAGATTCAGGACGAGCTTCTTAAGGAGAAGGAAATGTATCAAGATCGCTTGGGTGTACTTGAGGGCAAATCTGATAAGTTCGTGCAGAAATTTAATGAGTTACTGGACTTTACGGATCATGCCGACAAGGTGTTTAACACCAGCTCAATGCATCAAAAACGCACCTTGATGAAGCTTTGTTTTGAGGGGTTCACTGTCAGTAATCAAAAACTGACGCCGATATGGACGCCAGTCTTTGATGTTCTTATGGATTTGCAAGTTTCCAAACTCGAACCACCGAAGCCGTCAAAGGGCTTGAAAACCCTTGCAGTTTCTAAGGTTCAAAGTTGGAAATCTGGCGGAGGCGAGAGGATTTGAACCCCTGATACCCTTTCGGATATACCGCATTTCGAGTGCGGCCCATTCAACCGCTCTGGCACGCCTCCGGATTTAACTATTAACAATTGACTATTAACTTTTAACAATTAATTTCAAGGTCAATTGTCAAAGGTCAATTGTTAATTGTTGTTTTTGTGCTCTCAGTAGTCCCGCCACTTTGCTTTGCAAATCGCGGGGTGCCTCGCTCACACGCTCGGCAGGATCTTCTTACATTGTGCCCTTGCCGGGAATCGAACCCAGACTACAAGATCCGGAATCTTGCGTTCTATCCGTTGAACTACAAGGGCATACGCACTGGCGGGCAGGTATCCATTGAACTATGAGAGCAAACTATTTTAATGATAAAATCCAAATTTCAAATACCAAATCAATTCTTAAATCCCTGCCTCGCCGGCAGGCAGGTCAAATCATAAATCTTAAATCTCTTTCAATTTTCAATCGTGCTTATTAAAAACAATTTCTTCTTAAACCTCCCTCTTTCTTTGGCGCGCTTAGTTTGTAATTTTTTAATTTCTTTTTTATCTAATCCGCAAACTTTGATGACCGCCTCAATCACTTCATAAACATCGCCGATTTCTCTCATTACATCTTCTTTATTTTTCCGCGCCGACACTAATTCGCTGGCTTCTTCCAAAACTTTTTTAAACAATTCTTCTTTGTATCTTTTCGGCGTCAACTTTTTAATTTTGCATTTTGCACCACGTTTTTCAATTATCTCCGGAATCCGGTCGCGCACTAATTTATTATAAATTTTTTTCATAAATTTATTTTAAAGCGAAAGGATTAAAATTCGTTTCGTAATCATAATAATCTTCATTTTCTCTTTTCTTTAAAACTCTAACTATTTTATAGGTTAAAGGCGTAAAAATTATTTCCACGCCGCATTTAAAAATATAATTAGAAACCATCACGGCCAAAAGTAAACTGCCGGACATGGTAAAGGCAAACGCAATGGAAATAAATAAAAATGTATCAATCGCTTCACCAACCAAAGTGGAGCTAATCGTGCGTGTCCATAAATATTTTCCCTTGGTCCCGATTTTCATTTTTGCCAAAACATAGGAATTAGAAAATTCTCCGGCAAAATAAGCGATTAAGCTTGCCGCCACAATCCGCGAAGTCAAGCCCAAAATATTTCTGAACGCTTCAGCATATGGCCAGTCGCTCGGCGCCGGCAAAGCGGTGACGACCATTAAAGTCGCTGACATGAGAAAAGCGCAAAAAAATCCTGTCCAAATTACTTTGCGGGATTTTTTATAACCATAGACCTCGGTTAAAATATCGCCAAAAATATAACTCAAAGGAAAAAGTAATGTCCCGCCGTCAAAAGTAAACTTCCAAAGCTCTACAATTTTGGTTGAAGCGATATTAGAAATTAGAAGCACCGCCACAAACAACGCCATAATAATGTCAAAATAAATATAATTTTTTCTTTCCATAGTATAAATAATTAAAAAAAATTAACTTTTTAACAATTTGGCAATTTCTTCTTCTGCCAATTTTCGCCACTCACCTTCTTTCAAATCTCCAAGCTTTAAATTTCCAATTCGTACACGCGCCAGATCTTCAACCTCGCCACCCAAGGCTCGAAACATTCGCCGAATCTGCCGCTTTTTGCCCTCAGTTAAAACTATATTAAATCTGCCATTTTCTAAATATTCAATTTTTTTCGCTTTTACAATTCCATCCTCTTCGCCGATATCTATTCCTTTTATAAATTTTTTTATTAAATCTTCAACGCCATCCATAATTCTTAATTTATAATTCATAATTTTTGCCACATATTCTTTCTCATGTTCATAACGCGGATGCGTTAATCTCGCTACCAAGCCGCCATCATTTGTTAGTAAAATCAATCCCCGGCTGTCTTTATCAAGACGCCCGGTAATAATCAAATTTTGAAAGTTTTTTGGTAGTAATTCAAAAATGTTTTTTTCTCCCTCAAACTTTCTGGTGGTGCAAACATAACCCACGGGTTTATTTAATTTAAGGTAAATTTTCTCTTTTGGCAAATTGATTATTTTACCATAAATTTTTACTTCATCATGCTCGTCAACTTTCATTCCCAATTCCGCGGGTCGGCCATTTACAAAAACAGGCGCATTTTTGTGCGCCTCCTGGTTCCGTCTTATCAATTCCTCTGCCTGCCTCCGGGAACAATAGCCGGAATTAGCAATAAATTTTTGCAAAACTATTTTCATTTATTTATTTTATCTCCGGAAATTAAATAAAAATATAACCAGGGGCATTCTTGGGTTTTACCCATATCGGTATAAAATCTAACGCCCGTATTTTCCAGATCTAATGTTTTGGCAATATACTTAGCCACTTTAATCATGTCCCAAACAATAATTTCATCTTCACCCGCCACTCCGATCAAATCATTAATATGTTTTTTTGATAAAATAACAACGTGTTTTTCATGTTGTGGCTGAGGATGATAGAAGGCAAGAACCGTTTTTGATTCATAAATTTTTTCCACTTCTGTCTTGCCGTCTATAATATCTTTGCAATTTAAACTCATATATTTTTATCAATAACAATTTTATTTTTCAAATTAATTAGCGCAATCAAAGCGACTAATACCCAAAACATCACCGCTAAATCATTTTTGAAATATGGCACATCCACTAAGCCATGAACGATGACTGCAATCATCGCGCAAAATAAACCGATATTTATAAATTGAGAATTGAGTTCAACTAATTTATGGCTCCTGATTCCTAATTCCAAATACCTAAAAACAACCCAAACAAATAATAGCATACCAACAAGTCCGAGTTCTGTCCAGAAATTTAATAATATATTGTGCGGATAGTGATAAATTTCCGTGGGCTGCCACATCATTTGGCGGTAGGCGGCGCTCTCTCTTATTTTTTGTAGCCAATCCGGATCATTATTTTTTAGAAATATTCCTTCCTGGTGGAACGGCTTGACTGCCGCTTCATAATTGTCCAATCCCGTGCCCCAAAACCAATAACCGGCATAGAGCATCTTTTTTGTTTCAATCCATTGTTGTTTTCTGATTTGACCAGACAAATCGTTTAAGGTCGCTTTCTCAATAAAATAATTTCTCGCCGGCGCATAGGAAGAGACGCCTATCGTTAGAATCAAAATCAAACCAATCGTCGCCCATCGCGCCCGTTTACCGGCAAGCAGACCAAAAACAATCAACCCCACAACAACTCCCGCCATCGCTCCCTCAGATTTGGCGAAATATATAGATACAACGGATAACATTATTACGGTTGCTAAAAAAATTACTTTAAAAATGTTTTGAAATTTGAAATTTGAAATTTGAAATTTATTTAAAACCTGCCTGCCGGTAGGCAAGGTTAAAAATTTAAAATTTAAAATTAAATTAGCCAGGTATCCCGCAAACAACAATACCAACGGTCCCAAGTAAAGTCCCACCGCGTTGGGATAGGGAAAAAATGAGGTTACGCGCCGTGTTGCTTCCGCCGCCCAAAGAGGATTAGAAATAAATGCGCCGGTAAATTTTTGGAAAATGGCAAAAGCAGAAATCACAAAAGCCGAAACAGCCAAGGCCAAAATAATTTTCCGTAGAGACGCATTGCGATGCGTCTCTACATTTTTGGCGCCACCAAAAATATTTAAAATCAAAATATAAACCAATAGCGGTTCAAAAAAATACGCCTTCCAAATTCCCAAGGCATTGGTAGAAAAATGCGCTACTGCCACGGCGATAAAAGAAATAATTAAAACCAAAACTATTTCTAAACCAAACGGATATTTAATCCTCTGCTTTCTATTTTCTAAATAACTTTTCCAGCCATATTTACCGCGTAAAAAATTTTTAAATTCCGTAAATTTAAAAAACCAAATCGCAAAAGAAATTAAAATCATGCCTTCAAGCACTGTTGAAGGAATACCAAAAATATTAAATCTAATTAAATAGCTTGGCAAAGCCGCAATTAAAAACAACACCGCCCAATCCAGACGCCAAAGACAAAATAAAAAATAAAATATAAAATAAATCATAATTCAAATCTACAAATTATATGCGAATACCTCAAATGACGAAATGCTAATTTGCATAAAAAACATTCGCGGCATTCGCATATAATTCGCAAATTTGCATTATACTATTATACCACCAGCATATACAACCCAATTGTAATCAAACAGGTACCAATAATTTTTTGAAGCAACACGCCGCCGCCAACTTCTTCTTCCAGGATTTTCGGGTATTTGGCGGAAAGAAATAAGACCATAAAAAAGAGGAAAATGTATTGCACGCCCTGAAGCGCGTTAATCAGCGCCACATTACCCAAACTAATCGCCCAGTTAATCATAATAAATGCTCCCGCCGCTAACAAACGAACAAAAATGAAGAAAGCTAAATTCTTTAATGACTTCTGGCCGCGCTGTTTCTCAAAAATAAGCCGGCGCCAGCTGGGAATAAAAAGCATAAAAAGAACGGCCAAAAATGTGCCGAGGCGCGACCAGACAAAACCGCCGATAAATGGCTGCGCTGTATAAATGTATTTTATCAAAATATAATAGCCGGCAAAAAATAAAGCTGAAACTACTGAATTGATAATCAGGCGTTGGGTCGGACGATAAGCAGCGTGAACACTGCCAACCAAATCGCCAAATTTATTCCTTAGTCTGTCATGCACTTCTTTTAACTGATAAAAACGTGTGTGCTTGATAGAAATCAAAATTCCACCGTTAATTAAAACCAAAAAAGCTAAAAGCTGTCGTTCGGTCAATTCTTCGCCTAAAAATATAAAAGAAAAAAGAAAACTAAAAATCGGCACGAGCGCACCGACAATCGGCACTACACGCGTCGCCTCGCTCTGGTGGAGCGCTTTATACCAAAAAACCAGAGTGACTAAAAATAATACACCTGCTAAAAGATCAAGCGATAATTCACGCAAATTTGGCAACCAAAAATCAAATGGCAAAATTACAAAATTAAAAATACTCCAAATGCCCACATAAAAAGCATAAGTGATGGAAGAGTGAATTTTTTTTGAGAGTAAAAATTTATCGGCGATATAGACGCCGCCATTTATAAAATATGATCCGACTGAAGCGATTAACCACATAAATAATTTTAGATTTATGATTTAAAATTTTAGAATTAATAAAAATAAGTGAAATACTAATTATTTACATAATACCATTTTTTCTTAGTAAAAAAAAGTGCTCTACCTCTTAGTAGAGCACCAGTAACATAATAAAAGCGAAGAGGCAGATCCACTCGAAAATGCCCCACCAACGAGATAACCCAACTGGATTAAAAGTCAAATATACTCTTTTTATCCAATCATCCATACCGTATTGGCGGGATTCCTCAGCCATCTCATCGGCACTATAAAACGCTCTGTCCTTCTTATAGAACGGCTTGAATACCATTCTGCTGAAGGGCCAAAAGAGCATTACTCCCCACCCAATTCCTACAGAATCAATTAAAGGATGGGTTAGCATCGCGCAACCAGACAAAGTAAGTTGCTGGTTTTTAGTTAAGAAACCAACGGCCAGAAATAAGACTGGAAAAAAAATCGTATGGGAAAAATTTTCCCTATGTTTATGACACTGGCCATCCAACCTGACCTTCCCGTAAAGCAAGCTAAGAAGATCTGGAAAAAATCCCCAGAAACTTCCAGCGACCAAAAACTCTCGATTTATATTTAAACCCAAGAAATAGCCACCGATCAAAAATACCAAAGCTCCCGCGAACCAATGAGTGAACATGGCCGTCTCCTTGAAATTCAATAGTAAAAGGTGCACTACAAAATGTGATTCATCACTTTATCTTAAAACAAAAAAAATTGCAACTATTTGTGCAATTTTTTTGACTTTCGCCTATACTTATTTAATAATTTTTAAAATGCCATTTTTACAAATCTCTCCATACACCTTGGCGCTGGGACGAGCAATGCGCTTGAAATCATGTTCACGATCAACCGCGTATAACCCGAATTTCGGCCAATATCCTTCCGCCCATTCAAAATTATCAGTTAGCGACCAATAAAAATACCCCCGCACATCGACGCCTTCAGAAATAGCCCGATGAATATATCGCAAATGTTCTTTGATGTATCGGGATCTGATTCTATCTTCGGCATCGGCAGTGCCATTTTCCAAAATCAATATCGGCTTCTGATATTTTTTGTAACCTTTTAAAATGTAATAAATTCCCTGGGGATAAAGCTCCCAGCCGCGATCATCTATTTCTTTATTTAAATTTTTTTTAAACGGCGGATACCAAATAATCCGGTCATGATGATAATAATTAACCCCGATATAATCAATGAAATTTTTCACTCGGTTCAAAAACCATTCATTGCGCAGATAATAAGCCGCACGCGCCATTAGAACTTCAATTAAATTCCATTTGTGAGCCGGCTCGGGAAAACCGGTAGTCATGGCAATGCTTACTTGCGCTTGGGAAAATTTATTATGAATAATCTGATAAACCATTTTATGCGTCTTAATCAAATTTTTGAAAACCAAAAAAATATTAAGGATACTCCACCTTTTATTGGGCGGAAATTTACCATCAAGATAACCGTGGCCGATATGCATCATCGGTTCATTAAACGTTATCCAAGAATCAACCAAATCGCCAAGCTCCCGAATAATAGTTTCGGAATAGCGGACAAAATCCGTAATTGTTTTTTCACTCATCCACCCGCCTTGATTATAAACCCAAAGCGGCATCGTCCAATGCCAAAGTGTTAAATTAACTTTGATATTATTATCTTTCAGTTTTTGCAAAACCGCGCGATAATGTTTAATCGCTTCCGCGTTAAATTCTCCCTCTTTTGGTTCAATTCTCGCCCAATCAATGCCCATGCGATAAGCATTGGAGTTTAATTCTTTGATGCAGGCCAAATCTTCATCAAACCGGTTGTAAGAATCCATGGCTTGGCCGCAAATATAATTTTCTCTATTAAACATTTCCGGAAACATTGCCTGCTGCTTGGCGCTCCAATAAGTTTTCGCTTTCCGGACCAAACGATCAGCGTTCTTCTGTTCCCATTCGCTCCAATCACAAACAATTCCACCCTCAATTTGATAGGCGGAAGTGGACGCTCCCCACAAGAATCCTTTGGGAAATTTCAGTTCTTTTTTATTATTCATATTATTATTATATCATAAATTGACAAAATGTTGATAATGCCATAATTTTATAATAAACATACTAAACGAAATTGAAGGAGGAACCCATGACTATCCGCATAGTTAGATGGATTCTCATAAAAATTCTATATGCCTATTGGCATATTGGCAAGCTAACTATTTTTATAGGATCCCGAATTTTCAATCCCCATGTTTCAGGGGAAAGATTGAGGGAGCTCGAAAAATTCGCGGCCTACGCCTGGCCATTCTTTCTCTGGTTCTTCATCTGGCAAAGGCCAGCCATGCCAGATCGGGAAAGGTGGAGGAACGCCCTTCGCCAAACTGCTAAATATGCGGTTTCATAAATTCGCGCAGGAGACCTAAATGTCTCCTCTTTTTTTATCTATTCAAAATTTTTAAATAATGATAAGATAATGTAAGGAAAATAAAAAATAGTAAAATATCATTTAATATGACTAGACAAAAAACATTTGTCATCTCGGTTGGCGGTTCATTAATCGCTCCGCAAGAAGGGATTGATGTCCAATTTTTAAAAAAATTCCGCGCCCTGATTGTCAATGAAATAAAACAAGGGGAAAAATTTTTTCTCGTCACTGGTGGCGGAGCTACTGCCAGGCAATATATTAATGCGGCGCATAAAGTTATAAAAATAAATAATACCGACAAGGACTGGTTAGGAATTCATTCCACGCGCCTCAATGCCCATTTAATGCGTACAATTTTTTTTGATATCGCCAATCCGGAAATTATCACCAATCCCACCAGACCTTTCAACGCCAAGGGAAAATTAATAATTGCCGGCGGCTGGCGGCCTGGCTGGTCAACTGATTATGTGGCTACGGTTTTGGCGGAAAAATACAAAATAAAAACGATTATTAATCTTTCCAACATTGACTATGCCTACGACAAGGATCCAAAAAAATTTAAAAACGCCAAAATCATAAAACAAACCGATTGGAAAACTTTCCGGAAAATTGTGGGTAACGCTTGGAGCCCCGGCCTCAATATGCCTTTTGATCCAATCGCCTCGCGCAAAGCCCAAGTATTAAATCTCCAAGTAATTATCGCAGGTAAAAATCTAAAAAATTTAAAAAATATTTTGGAAGATAAAAAATTCAAAGGAACGGTAATTAGTTAATTAGAAAATTTAAGCCACCCGGAGCCTTTAAA
>JAQVLT010000026.1 GCA_028704015.1 Patescibacteria group bacterium
GTATGCTCATGTCGAACATCAGTCGCTTCGCTGCGGAAACATCTGCCCGGTACAACCGCGCGAAGCGGTGCGCCGTATTTTTGCATGGCTCTTATTTGCACTGGCGAAGTTTGTGTGCGCATTACCAGATCGTACTCATTTTTTTTGTTTTTTATATCAACATAAAAAGTATCCTGCATATCGCGCGCCGGATGATGGCGCGGAATATTCAAAGCTTCAAAATTATAATAATCGCTTTCCAGCTCCGGCCCATCCAAAACCATAAAACCCATGGCCGAAAAAAAATCTTCCAATTCGCCCTGCACTTGAGTTATCGGATGCAGATGCCCCTGTGGCAAATTCACGCCCGGCAAAGTAACATCAATAAATTCCTTTTCGCCGCGATTCGCCTCCAAAGAATTTTTTACTTCAATAAATTTTTCTTCAATGTCTTTTTTAATATCATTGGCTATTTGCCCGAATTTCTTTTTCTCTTCCACGCCCAAATCTTTAATGCTTTTTAAAATCGCGGTCAATTCGCCTTTGCGCCCGAGATACTTTATTTCCAAATCGCGCAATGCATCGCCGCTTTTGATTTTATCAAGTTCGGCTAATATTTTTTCTTTTATCTTTTGTAAATTGTTTTGCATAATTTTTTAAATTCTAAATTCTAAGCACTAAATCCTAAATAAATTCAAAATATAAAATTCAAATATATAAACTTTAATATAATGTTTTGAGTTTGGTATTTATAATTTTGTGCTTGTTTAGGATTTAGAAATTAGAGCTTAGAGTTTACTAATATTATCTTCTATATTATTTGTTACTTGTTCTCTGCTATTCGTATAAGTAATCAAAAAATATTCCAAAACGGATAAACCAACTACTAATAAAAATAAATTTAACCAAGAAAACAAATTATGCGCAAGCATTAATAAAATCGCAACTGATAAAACAGAAAATAAAAATGACTGGCGGAACGCCTCGCGTACAGCCTGCGCCGCTAATTCGCGTTTCAAAGCGATAAATCTGACAACAAATCCCAAAATCGCCGCCGTGCCGCTTACTGCCAAAAATAATGAAATATAAAAAAGCAAAAAGCCCACCCAGTTGGTCGTATCGGGATTGATGGAAAAAATAACAAAACAAAAAGCTCCCCAGCAGACTAAGGTGGCAACGATCATGATTAATAGATAAGAACGCAAGGACATTTTTGTTGGTTAATTGATTTAATAATTTCAACTAAATCTTAGCATTTATTTCTAAATTTTTCAATTGGAAACTATGCAATTATTTAAACAGGCAACCATTTAACTATTACACGATAAACTTTAATTTTTTTACAAATTCCTGGCCGAAATTTGAATTTAATAATTCTATTATCTGATTCTCGCTAAAGGTCAATTCTTGGACGGCACGCGTAGAAAGCGAGGCAATTGCTAAATAACCGTTTTTATAATACATTGCCCTGACTTTATCGGCTAAATCAGGGGATAAAAATTTATCTTTTATCTCTTCAAAATATTTTAAAACTCCCGCCTCTGCCACCTGCCGGTCAATTCCCGCTTTTCTCATAGCTTGAGGAAAAATTGTCTTAAAATCTTGAAACATTTTTTATTTAAAATTAGTAAAAAATAATGAAAATCTACTAAAATACTTGACTTTATAACCAAAATATGATATAAAAACAAGTCACGCTCGTAGGGAGCGTGTGTCCAAAACGCAATAAAAGAGAAAGAAAGCAGCATGCAGAAACAGTTGCTAAAGGATGTTGAAGGGGCGATACCTTACGCGATCGCCACGGGACCGGCTGTCCCGATTGACATTGACTTCTCCGCCCCCGCCGCCGGCGGAGGCGTAATCTTCGGGGGTTGGGAGACAAAAAAAAGGGTCATCCTCCCAAACGGAAAGGTCGTTATCACGAGACAAAAAGTCCCTGATATCTACCTGCCCGCACCCCCGGCCAGCACCATGTCCGCGAATATCCCGCACCCCGCCGTGATTGCGGCCATCACAAACCGCCCCGAAAACGGCGCGGGTAACCAGCGATACTACCAGGCACGCGCAGATGTTCCGCGAGCATCAGGCAGCTCCTCTCGAGGATGTGGAAACGGCACCAAGCATCGGGGCCGTCTCCCCTGCCGTTAGGACCAAAACTCAGCCCCGGCACCACGCTTTTTTAAGCCTCTGGTGCCCGGGGCTTCTTTTTTTAAATTCACCCCAGCTATAAAGGCGTCGAACACCCTATAGGGTGTTCGACACCAAAACAAACTTACAAATTTTTTACTTGTTTCTCCAACTTCTCCAACTCACTTCTATAATTTTCTAATTTATCTTTCTCGTTTTTTACAATCTCCTGAGGCGCTTTATCTACAAATTCTTTATTAGCCAACTTATTTTTCAAATTTTTGATTAATTTTTCTAAATTAGCAACTTCTTTTTCAATTCTTACTTTTTCTTTTTTCGCATCAACCGCACCGATTAAATAAATTTCAACTCCGCCGGCAACCGCATAAATTGCATCTGATAATTCTTCGCCTTTCGCTTTAATTTCCAGTTCTTCAATTCCGGTTCTAAGCCCCTTAATAATCGCCTCTTGTGATTTAAGCAAATCAGTTGCTTTGCCGGCGTAAATCACGGCCTTGATTTTTCGGCCCGGCTCAACTTTATTTTCCGCGCGCGCGTTGCGAATCGCGGTAATAATATCAATTACTAAGTTAAAATTCGCTGCCACTACCTCACCCCCGTCCCCTCTCCTAATTAGGAGAGGGGTGCCGAACCCGCTCGCGGCGGGAGAGGCGGGGAGAGGTTGGAGAAAGGATTGGAGTGAGGTCGGCGAAGGCAATTTCTCCACCATTAAAAATTTTCCCGGATTAATTTCCTGCCAGATAACTTCGGTGACAAACGGAATAAAAGGATGCCAAAGCTTTAATAAATCGGTTAAAATCATTTCAAGAATTTCCGCTTTGATTTCGCTTTTTTCAAACTTGCTGGCTTCCAAATACCAATCAGCTAAACTATTCCAAGTAAATTCTCTGAGGCGCTCGCCTGCCTGCGAGAAACGATAATTTTCCAAATCTTCATGATAATTTTTTATCAAATCCCGCATCTCTCCAAGAACCCAGCGGTCGGCCAAGGTTAAATTATAGGAAGCCAAGCTTCCTATAGGAAGCTTGGCTTCCTTTTGACTGCTTAAAATATATCGCGAAATATTCCACAATTTATTGATGAAATTTCTCGCGCCTTCAACTTTTTCTTCGTAAAAACGCGCGTCGTTTCCCGGAGTAATTCCCAAAATCAAAGACAAACGCAAAGCATCGGCGCCGTATTGATTGATAACCTCAATCGGATCAATGCCATTGCCAAGCGACTTGGAAAATTTTCGGCCGTCTTTGTCGCGCAGTATTCCGTGGATGTAAACATTTTTGAACGGAATATCATTCAAGACATATGTTGACATCAAAATCATTCTCGCCATCCAAAAAAACAATATTTCATAGCCCATCTGCATCCACGAAGTCGGATGGAATTTCGCTAAATCACCAAGGCGCTCAGGCTTGCCCACCGAAGCTTTAGCGTGAGCGGGCCAGCCCAAAGTAGAAAAAGTCCAAAGGCCGGAAGAAAACCAAGTATCCAAAGTATCAGGATCTTGATTCCATCCTTCGCCTTGCGGCGCTTCACTGCTGACATAAACCAATTTCTCCAAATCATAATTCCAACCCGGTTGCCAAGCTTTTTTCCGGCGCCAATCCTCATTCATCGCTTCTGCCCAGCTTTTTCCTTTAAGCACAACTTCCAACGCCAATTGCGGCGCTTGATGAGCCACGATCGCGATTTTTTTGCCGGCGTATTTGTCCATCGCTTCGCTTAAAAATTCCGTAATCCTTTTCTGAACATCAAAATAATTTTCGCCGTTAGTAAAAGACTGGCTGATATAATCAGTCAAATTATTTTTAAAACTATGCTTCTTACCGTTATAATCGCCATAGTTTGCTTCGCGAAGTCTTTTGTCGGTTATAATTTCATATTTTTCTCCAAACATTAATTTTGCCGAGTCAACCGCGCGCTTCAAATCTGAACAAATTACTACGTCAAATTTTTGTTCTTGAATTTTTTCTCCCAATTCTATTGCCTGCTTCTTTCCTAAATCGGAAAGCTCTCCGTCCAGCCAGCCGGTAGCAATTTCTTTTTCATTGTCTGTCGTGGTGCCATGAACAAAATAAGTGATATGTGTTATGCGTTCCACGTTATGTGATTTACTCCAGACCAGAATCCGGTGCCCCCACCAAATCTGGCGCGAAATGCACCAATCGCGCAAATTATCAATCCAATGAAAATATTGGTTGTTAAATCTGTCCGGAGTGATGGCAATTTTTTTCTTCGGGTCGCCATTATGTCCGACACTTACCGCTTCCCGCATCAATTCTTTCAAGGATTTTTTTCGTCCGGGAATTTCTTTATTAACATTCACAAACCATTGCTCCATCGGGATAACCTCAATCACATCGCCAAAGCGGTCGGAAGTGCCGATGCTATGAATAATTTCTTCTTCTTTTTCCATTAAACTATTTTCTTGAAGCCAGGCAACCATTTTTTCTCTCGCTTCTATAACTGTCAAACCTTGATAAGTTATTCCGGCATCAGCAGTCATACGGCCATCCGCGCCAATCACCGGAATTAAAATCAAATTGTGTTTTAAAAATAATTCAAAATCAATCATGCTGTGCGCCGGAGTAACACCTACCGCGCCGGTGCCGAAATTCATATCAATTGAATCATCGCCGATAATTTCTATTTTAAGCGGCTTAGCGGCGCCGATTTCAACTGTAAAAATTTTACCGATAAATTTTTTGTAGCGCTTATCCTTGGGATTTACCGCCACGGCCGTATCTCCTAATTTTGTTTCCGGACGCGTTGTCGCAATGGCAATCGGGAAATCTTTGCTGTATTTGAAAGTATATAATTTTGTTTTTTGCTCAACATAAACTAACTCATCATCCGAGCAAGTAGACTGGCCTTTGACTGACCAATTAACCGCACGATAGCCTTTATAAACCAAACCGTCATTATACATTTTTATAAAAACTTCATTTACGGCCGTAGATCTTGCTTCGTCAAAAGTATAAGCCAACCGGCTCCAATCACAGCTGGTACCTAATTTTTTAATTTGTTTTATTATTGTGGCCTTGGAATTTTCTGAATACTCCCTAACCCGTTCTAATAATTTTTCTCGGCCCAAAGTAATGCGAGGATTGGCTATGCCCTCGGCTAATAAAACTTTCTCCACTTTGGCTTGCGTGGCCACGGCCGCATGATCCGTACCCGGCACGAGCAAAGTTTTTTTGCCGCGCATGCGCTGATAACGCACTTCGGTATCCATGAGCGAATTCTCCAAGGCATGCCCGAGATGCAAAACACCGGTAACATTCGGCGGCGGCATACTGACGGAAAAATAATCCGCGCCTTTTTCCAATTCTAAATTATCCGGATTGAATAAACCCGAGTCTTCCCATTTTTTATAAATCTCATCTTCGTAATTTTTCGGTTCGTACGCTTTTGGCAGTTCTTTTGACATATCCTACAAAATACAAATTTCTACGAATATACAAATATAAATTTAAAATATACAAAATTAACAAAAATTCGTATATTCGTAACTATTCGTATTTCGTAGGAAGTTATTAATAATCTTACTATTAAAATAGCAAAAATACTTATATTTTGCAAGAAAAATTTATCATGTGCAGTGTGTTAATACGATACGATAAAATCCTCTTGACACTATTTTTTTTATCCGCTATATTAATCTAATTATTATTTTTCCCGTGCTTCTAACAATTTTCATTTTATGCTGACTCAGGAACAGCAAATTTTTGAGCAAATCAAAAAAGCGCAAAATATTTTAATCAATTTTCCCAAATCTTGGCACGGTGATTCAGTGGCCAGTTCTTTGGCCATATTTTTATTTCTAAAAAAAATGGGTAAGAACGTAGAAATCGCCGCTGAAGAACCGGAACAAATCAGCGCCGCCATGCCAACTGCCCAAAAAATTTTTTCTTTTTTGCCTTCTTTCCATGAAATAAAAAATTCGGTTGAGAACTTACGCAAATTTATAATTTCCCTAGACATCACCAATGCCAAAGTCATCCAAGTAAAATACAAACTGGAAGAAAACTCTCTAAATTTTATCGTCTCGCCAAAAGAAGGATTTTTTACACCCGACGATATTTCCTCATCTTCCAGCGGTTTTAAATACGACCTCATCATTACCTTGGATTCTCCTGACTTGGAATCACTCGGAAAAATTTATGATAATGACACGGAATTTTTTTACAAAACTACAATCATTAATATTGACCACCATTCCGACAATGAAGAATTCGGACAAATCAATTGCGTCAATCTGAACGCTGTCGCCACGGCGGAAATTTTGTTTTCGCTTTTTGAAAGCTATTCCCGCGATATGATTGACGAGGACATTGCCACCTGTTTGCTCGCCGGCATCATTGCCAAAACCAAAAGCTTTAAAACTTCAAATATCACACCGCAAACTCTCTTAATTACTTCCCAACTAATTTCTCTGGGCGCGCGCCGCGAAGAAATCATCAACAAACTTTATCGCTCACGCAACCTGAATGTTTTGAAACTCTGGGGCAGAGTCTTGGCGCGCCTTTCAAGCGCCACGGAAAACAAACTAGTCTGGTCAACGCTATCGCATACTGATTTCCTAAAAACCGAAGCGAAGGAAGAAGATCTAAATGACGTGATTGAAGAACTAATCGTGAATATTCCGGAAGCGCGGATTATTGTTCTGCTTTACGAAAAATTTGGCAACGAAAAAAATGCCGAAACTGATAATGGACAAAATAACTTAAAATGCAAAACCAATGTGCTGGTTTTCTCGGTTAAAAATATCAACGCCTTGGAACTTGTCAAAGAATTAAATCCTCATGGCACGCGCCGTCTGGCTGAACTTTCCATAGAAAAAGCCTCAGCTTTTGCCGAAACTCAGGTAATTGATTTAATTAAAGGAAAATTGGAAAAATTGGCTATATAAAAATAAAAAATGAAGGCGAGAATTGCAATTCTCGCCTTCATTTTTTATTTCTGGTGGACGGCACAGGATTCGAACCTGTGACCTAGCCGGTAGCGACCGGCTCGCTCTAACCTTCTCATTAAAAAAAATTTTACAAAATCATCTTTTGTTTTATTTTGTGGACGGCACAGGATTCGAACCTGTGACCTCTACAATGTCAATGTAGCGCTCTAACCAACTGAGCTAGTCGTCCGAATATAACTTTTAACAATTAACAATAGACTCTTAACTTTAGTAAATAACGGTCAACGGTTAATTGTCAAAAGTTAAATGTTAAATTTGGTGGGCGCAGATGGACTCGAACCATCGACCCCAGCTTTATAAGAGCTGTGCTCTAACCAACTGAGCTATGCGCCCAAAAACAAAAAAGGGTTTTCATCCTCAGTATTAATCTAACATTAAGATAAATTTTTTTCAAGGTTTGTAAATACAACTAAAAAGGAGCCAGTTGAACAACACCGGCTCCTTTTTTGAACCTAAAAAACTTGTTTGACGGATTTTTGATAGGCCCGTCTTCGCCTTTGTCTACCAAATTGGCAGGCTATTTCTCGACGCCCACAAGATACAAGCCGCCATTTATTTTAACAACACGGCGCTCCATATTCTTTTTTATTATTATCTCCCGCCCGACACCAAAGAGATAGTAGTCAACCGTTTCGGTTGCAAAAAAAGGATTCGGAGCCGATGGCTGGTTGCCCAACTCCTCGTCCTCTGACAGCTTTGCTTTCAGCAGATTCTCGCTGTCAGCGACGAATTTTCTCTCTTCTGTCCCAGCAAAAATCGCACCAGCGACAGCGATTGTCGTCGGTACGACTTCAGAAAAATAATCAAAGGAAAAATCGGTACTGAAAATGGCCAATTTTCCTTCTTTCCAGACCGGCTCGGCGGAAATCGCCGCGCTAACCATCTCCTGAGTCAGACCGCAGCCGTTCTTCCAAATAGTCGCGCCGAAGCCCATGACCTGCCGGCCATCCACGAACTTGGCCTGGAACTCAGCCAGAGTCCGTGGGATGTACCCATTGTAGCGGTACATCCAAGCTTCGCGGGTCCGGAGGTTAAACAACGTGACTGCTCTCCGAACAAAGCCGTCACGCCGGCGGACGAAGGTCACCTCGTACGCCTCATGGTCGCCGTCTTTCAAGCGGCGTGTCGAGGCAACGAGATTGCCCTGCCACCGGAACCACGCGGGCAGAGGGTCCGACTTCTCGACCACGCCTTTACAAGCGCGGCGGAAATACGGACAAACATCCGCCCGGTTTCGGCCGTGAAACTCCTGCCACCGCACACCCTGTTGGCGACATGCTAAACAGAGATGGTACGGGAGTCGCGCTGGGTCCGTTACGATCACATGTGCCTGCACCCCTGCGTTGTGCCGGCAAACAGTCGGCTGACACAGCTCATCGCCAGAGAGTAGGGTTTCCACGATCCGATCCAGGTCGTCGCCCACCACGACCTGCTCCTGTTCGTTCGTGCCAAAAGCTTTTCCGGTCCAATTGGCACGGTAGCCGCCCGTGTCGTTAACAAACTCTGCCCATACCAACCCGGGCCGGGCAGTCCGCACAGTGGTAGTGTCCGCGCAGTCTCCGCGGAAGGACCTTATTTCCACGTGACGCTTGTACGCCACAATCCGGGAGGAATCGGCCGTGAGTCCACTTCCTGATCGGTAATCCTCCGGCGAGCCAAGTGACTGTGCGCTGTCGTCCAACCAGTGTTCGTTGGCTCCATGCCCAGACCATCTCCACGGGAACTCTCCAACCTTGTGCGTCGGCCACGGGTTGTTCACTGTCCAGTGAGCCGACCACCTGCCCTCCTCGTCAAAAACGAGTCGGACGGCGCTGATGCACCCGTTGCAGGTGTCGCAGTGCCGGCCTTCCAGCTTGCACTGAAAAAACCGCTCGCCCGCGATCTCAGCCGCGGGGAAAATTTCCTGGAATTTCTGAAGAGGCACCAGGATTTCCTCGCCCGCTTTAGAACTGCACAAATCATCCTGACCGA
>JAQVLT010000010.1 GCA_028704015.1 Patescibacteria group bacterium
AATCGGCGTTGGTAATCATGTAAGGTGAAACATACCCCTTATCAAATTGCATGCCTTCCACAACTTCAACGTCCACGCCGAACGACTGGCCTTCTTCCACGGTAACTACGCCGTCCTTGCCGACTTTGTCCATGGCTTCCGCGATCTTCTCGCCGATTTCTTTGTCATTGGCGCTGATAGAAGCGACTTGCGCGATTTCTTCTTTAGTGGAAATGGTTTTCGACATCTTTTTTAATCTCTCAACGATCTCGCCTACTTTTTTCTCCACGCTTTTTTTGATTTCAATCGGGCTGATGCCGGAAGAAACCAATTTTAAGCCCTCTTGAATCATGGCTTGCGCCAAAATAGTAGCAGTGGTAGTACCGTCGCCAGCCGCGTCATTGGTTTTGGAAGCGGCTTCTTTGATAATTTCCGCACCGATGTTTTCAATCTTGTCTTCCAATTCAACTTCTTTAGCCACGCTTACGCCGTCCTTGGTGATGGTTGGAGCGCCAAAGCCCTTTTCAATCACGACATTTCTGCCTTTGGGTCCGAGAGTTACTTTTACGGCATTGGCTAATTTGTCAACGCCCTTTTTTAGATTTCCCCTTGCTTGTTCGTCAAAAATAATTTGTTTAGACATATTTCACGTAACACATAACACGTAACACATAACACTTATGTTTACATGATAAGTGAATTATCATAGATTAATTTTACTTTTATCTTTATACTTTTAACTTTCTACTCAATCACCGCCAAGATATCGCTTTCGCTAATTACCAAATATTCTTCGCTGTCAACTTTGATTTCATCCGGAGAATATTTTTTGAACATTACTTTGTCGCCGACTTTGACAGTCATTTTGGCGCGTTCGCCGTTATCCAATAATTTTCCTTCGCCCACGGCAATTACCTCGCCTTTTTCCGGCTTTTCTTTATCAACGGTGTCCGGCAAAACAATCCCTGATTTAGTCACTTCGCTTTCCGTAATTGCTTTTACAATCACATTGGCGTTTAATGGTTTAAGTTTCATAACACGTAGCGCATAACACATAGCACATAACAATACTGTGCCATGATTATGTTTTTAAATTTTTAATTATAATTTTTAAAAACTTGTCATTGCAAGCCTGCCTACCGGCAGGCAGGGAGCAAAGCGACGCGGCAATCTTTAATATTTGAATGTGTAATAATACTCTTAATTTACCAATAAACAAGTATAATAGATTGCTTCGTCGTGCGACTCCTCGCAATGACAAATAACATTAGCACTCTCAATATTCAAGTGCTAAATTGTTATAATATTTTAACACGTAAACGATAGTTGTCAAGGTTAAAAAATTTTCCTAAAAAACAAATAAAAATCCAGATTTTTTCCGGATTTTTATTAAATATTTACGAGAATCTGTTAAACAATCACGAATTCAATATTAGCGGAATCGTCGGTCAATCTGGCGAAAACCATAGTAACTTCCAAATTCGGATAAAGTGAATTTATTTTTTCTTTGGTTTTTTGCAATTCTTCCTTGTGAAAGCTTTCTTCCGCCATCGCGTCGCCGTTAAATTTTCCTGATCCGCCGTAAGCGCCACAGTCCTGATGATGAACGACAATAATTTTTTTTACGTGATGCAAATCATTGGATACGGCCAAAGATTTTAAAGCTAAGTCATCGTCGGCTATAATTGCTTGGCCAGCGCCCGGAATGGCAATTAGATCAAAATTATTAATACCTAATTCTTTCCCAAAAAATTCCTGCGTTTCTTTCTGAAAACGAAAATCCATGCATAGTACTACTGCAGTATCAACAGCGTGAATACCTTTAAATTTAAATTCTATTTTCATAAATTCTATAGCAATCTTTAATAAATTTGAGGCATTTGCATTTATTTGTAGATTTGCATTATTTTATTCTTTTTTATCCAAAATATTTTTCATCTTTTTCCAACGTTGCGCGGCTTTAGTCTTAGCCATTTCTCGAGCAATAATCGCGCTCAAATTGGCAAATTCAACATGATCAATTTTTTCCACATTTTTCTTGGCTTCTTCAGCGCGTTGTCTTGCCTCTTCAGCTTTTTCCAGATTTATTTCTTCAGCGCGCTCAGCTGAATCAGCCAAAATAACAACTTTATCTTTAAAAACTTCAATAAATCCGCCGGTAACGGACATCACTTCCCTATTTCCGTCGTTTTTGACAACTTCAATCACGCCCGGCAATAAAACCGAAACCAAAGGAATGTGCCCGGGCAAAACCGTAATCTCGCCTTCTTTAGTCGGCACAGTCACCTGTTGGATTTCTTCCTTCAAAACAATCCTTTCGGGAGTGGTAATTTCAAATTTAATGTATGACATATTAAGAATTTTTAATTTTTGCAATTTTTAATTTTGTAAATAATTTTTAATGTCTAATTTTAAATATTAAAAATTCAGATATTATTTAAAAATTATAAAATTAAAAATTAAAAATTTTATTTCCCTACTTCCTCTATCCCGCCCTTCATGTAAAAATCTCCTTCGGCCTTGCCATCATGCTTGCCTTCAAGAATTTCTTTGAAACCACGGATAGTGTCGGTTAATTTAACATATTTTCCCGGACGACCAGTGAAGGTTTCGGCAACACTGAATGGCTGTGACAAAAATCTCTGAATCTTTCTGGCGCGCGCCACGGTAATTTTATCTTCATCAGATAATTCTTCCATGCCGAGAATCACGATAATATCTTGTAAATCTTTATAACGCTGCAAAACTTTCTGCACGCCGCGAGCAACTTGATAATGTTCTTCGCCGACAATTTTCGGATCAAGAATGATTGACGAAGAATCCAACGGATCAACAGCCGGATAAATACCAAGCTCGGTCAAAGCGCGCGACAATACCACGGTTGAATCAAGATGACCGAAAGTGGTAGCCGGAGCCGGATCGGTTAAGTCATCAGCCGGAACATAAACCGCTTGAATTGAAGTAATTGAACCCTTGTTGGTTGAAGTAATGCGTTCTTGCAATTCGCCCATTTCCGTAGCCAAAGTCGGCTGATAGCCCACGGCTGACGGCATGCGTCCGAGCAAAGTGGATACTTCCGAACCGGCTTGCGTGAAACGGAAAATATTATCAATAAAAAACAACACGTCCTGATTTTTTTCATCGCGGAAATATTCGGCGACTGACAATCCGGTCAAAGCAACGCGAGCGCGCGCTCCCGGCGGTTCATTCATTTGTCCGAAAACCATCGCCAACTTGTCAATAACTTTCGCGTCTTTCATTTCGTGATAAAGGTCATTGCCTTCGCGAGTTCTCTCGCCTACGCCGGCAAAAACAGAAACGCCGCCATGCGCTTTGGCAATGTTATTGATCAATTCTTGAATAACCACAGTCTTGCCCACGCCGGCGCCGCCAAAAAGTCCAACCTTGCCGCCTTTTAAAATCGGGCAGATTAAATCGATAACTTTGATTCCGGTTTCCAAAATTTCCGTTTTGGTTGATTGGTCTTTGAATTCCGGAGCCGGACGGTGAATTTCATATTTTTTCTTAGCACTGATTTCCGCCCCGCCATCAACGATGTCTCCCAGCACATTAAAAATTCTACCTAAAGTTTCTTCGCCAACCGGGACACTGATTCCCGCGCCAGTATTGACGACTTTGTCCCCTCTTTTTAATCCTTCGGTCGGTCCCATGGCCACTGTTCTTACCAGATTTGAACCAACGTGCTGTTCGGTTTCCAAAACCAATTTCTTGCCTTGATTTTCTGTTTCCAAGGCAGTATAAATTTCCGGCAATTCGCCTTCAAATTCAACATCAACCACCGCGCCGATTACTTGTTTAATTTTCCCAAGTTTTTTATTTTCTGACATAATATTAATAAATTAAAATTTAATTTTTACATTTAATTTTTTAAAGCATTGGCGCCGGCGGAAATTTCTGCAATTTCATTGGTAATAATCGCTTGGCGCGCTTTATTGAAAGATAACGTTAATTCACTAACCATATCAGTCGCGGCTTCTGTCGCCTGATGCATCGCCGCCATGCGGGCGCTATGCTCAGAAGCGTTTGATTCAAGCATTGCTTGATAAAGCTGTATTTCAATCAAACGCGGAATCATTTCATCCAAAACTTCCATCGGGCTTGGTTCAAAAGTGTATTCAAATGAAAATTTTTCAGTTTTTAAATGTTTTTCTTCTTTGCCTTTTACAAATTCTTTATCCAAACCGACGCGCGTATCCTTGCCGACAATACCCAAATAATCATCTTGAGCTTCAATATCAATTGGTAACAATTGTTTAACGCGCGGAACTTGCTTAGTGGCGCTGACAAAGTCGGTGTAAGCAACCATAACTTTGTCATATTTTTTGTTTAAAAAATCAGTAATAATCATTTTGGCAACCGGAATAATTTCGCCGACTTCATCAATCAAATCTTTCTTGGGAAATTCAGCGGCGATGTTGTAACCATAATAACGGTAAACCGCTTCGCCTTTTTTGCCAATAACCACAAAGTCGGTTTCAATCGCGACTTTTCCGTCTTTGGTTTGATATTTTTCAATGGATTTTTGGACTTTATTAATCAAAGCGGTATTCAAACTGCCGCACATGCCGCGATTAGAAGAAATTAAGATTACGCAAATCTTTTTTATTTCGTCTCTCTTTTTTAAAAGCGGATGCAATTCTTCCTTGCCGGACGCTTGTGACAAATTCAATATCGTTGACCAGCTTAAATTCGCATAAGTCCTGGTCCGAAGTACCGCTTCAATCGCGCGCCGCATTTTCGCCGCCGCTACCATTTCCATCGCCTTAGTAATCTTTTTGGTGCTGCCGATTGATTTTATTCTACGTTGTATTTCTTTGGTGTTAGCCATATCAAGTAAAAAGTAGAAAGGTTAAAGGTTAAAGTATTAGGCAAAAAATATGCTTTCTACTTTTTCCTTTTACCTTTTACCTCGTCGTTTTATACTCATTAACCAATTTAGTCATTTTTTCCGTTAAAGCGTCTTCCAAATCTTTCTTTTCCGTGATTTCTTTTAAAATCTCGGCGCCGTTATCATCGGCGTATTTGTATAAACCGTTTTCAAATTCATTTATTTTATCAACCGCGACATCATCAAGCAATCCGGCAGTCAAAGCGTAAAAAATCAAAACCTGTTTGGCAACCGACAATGGCACATATTGCCCCTGTTTTAATATTTCCATCAATCTTTTACCTCTTTCAAGCTTGGCCTTAGTATCAGCGTCCAAATCAGAACCGAATTGCGCGAAAGCGGCCAATTCGCGGTATTGCGCGGCTTCCAAACGCATCTTGCCAGCTACTTTTCTCATCGCTTTGATCTGCGCGGCGCTGCCGACGCGAGAAACGGAAAGTCCGGCGTTAACCGCGGGACGATTGCCTTGATAAAACAAATCGCCTTCTAAATAAATCTGTCCATCAGTAATGGAAATTACGTTGGTGGGAATATAAGCGGAAACATCGCCGGCTTGAGTTTCAATAATCGGCAAAGCAGTGATTGAGCCGCCGCCAAAATCTTTGTTCAATTTGCAAGCGCGCTCCAATAATCTGGAATGAAGATAAAAAACATCTCCCGGGTAAGCTTCGCGTCCCGGAGGTCGGCGCAAAAGCAAAGAAATTTCGCGATACGCTACCGCATGTTTGGATAAATCATCGTAAATTATTAAAACATCTTCACTTTTGTCCAAGAAATATTCCGCCATCGCGCAACCGGAATAGGGAGAAATATAGAGAAGCGATGCCGGATCAGAAGCGCCGGCCAAAACAATCGTAGTGTAATCCATCGCGCCGGCAGCCTCCAATTTGGCCACAATACTTGCCACTTTTGATTCTTTCTGTCCGATGCCGACATAAATACATTTCATGTTCTGTCCTTTTTGATTGATAATCGCATCAATGGCAATGGCGGTTTTACCAATTTGGCGGTCGCCAATAATCAACTCACGCTGTCCGCGGCCGATTGGAATCATCGCGTCAATTGCTTTGATGCCGGTTTGCACCGGCTCCTTAACTGATTGGCGAGTAATAACACCGGGAGCGATTTTTTCCACCGGATAGAATTTTTTTGCTTCAATTTTACCTTTACCGTCAAGCGCTTCGCCCAAAGGATTAACCACGCGGCCGATTAAATTTTCGCCAACCGGAACTTCCAAAATACGGCGCAGGCATTTCACTTCATCACCTTCTTTGATGCCGAAACAATCGCCAAGAATGATTACACCCACGCGGTCTTCTTCAAGATTCAAGGCAACGCCATTAACCTTCTCGCCTTTTTGCGTGGTGAATTCCAACATTTCCGACATCATCACATCGGAAAGTCCGGTGACTCTGGCAATGCCATCGCCAACCTCAGCCACTCGGCCGACGGTTTGTTCCTTGGTTTCCAAAGTTAAATCGGTTATCTGTTTTTTTAATTCATTAATTACGAAATCTTTTGTGCTGGACATAGTATTAAATATAAAGTTTAATAAATTATTTAGTTGTTTTAGCTACTTTTTTAAGAATAGCTGATTTTTCAGAAATTGGCTCATAGCCAACTTTTTTCCAAAATTTTAAACTTGCTGTAAGAGATTCAACTACAAGATTGTCAAGTGAATATTCTGCGTCAGTAAATAATTTTTCCAAATTTTTTACCAATTTCTCACCTACTCCCCGTCTTTGAAATTCCGGATCAACCATAATATCTTTAATTACATGGACGGTCTGCAATGTCGGAGTATCTGGAGCATACAATTTATCAACTGCTATCGAACGTAAGAATCCAATTACTTTATCTTGAAGTTTTGCAACTTGATACCAACCATATTCTGGATTTTGATTTTTACCAATAACTTTAAATTTTTTTAAAAAATCTATCAATGCATAACCTTCTTGCAAATAATTAGGCCTTTCTGATTCTAGTTGAAAAATTTCTAAAGTAGATAAATCTTCTTTATTTTTTTCTAGTCTTTGAACGTTTGTACTAGCATCAATACGCTCTGTCATAAAATTATATAATCCAAAGTATTTTTTAACTAATTTTTTCTTCTATTGTTTTCATTTTACCTCTTAAACTCGCATCAACAATTTTATCGCCATATCGCAAAACCACTCCGCCCAATAATTTTGAATTTACTTTTTGTTTAATAATAACATCGTTAGCGCCGGATAATTCAATAATATAATTATTCAATAATTTAACGATTTTTTGATCCAATTCACGCGCGCTTTCAATTTCCGCGTCAACTATCCCCTCTTTTTCGTTCCAAACAACGTTAAATTGAGAAATTATTTTATCAAGCTTGGCTAAATCGCCATTTTTTTTGAGCAACTCGCCAAATTGTTTGGTAACATGCTTAACCTCGCTGTCTTTTTTGTCTTTGACAGATTCATATAAGGCTATTGCATATTGCTTCGGATTTATTTTCATATATACTCCTACGAAATACAAATCTCTACGAATATACGAATATAATAATTTGCGAATCATTTAAGGCAACGTCTTTAATTTAATACAACATGTCAATTCGTATTTGTATATTCGTAACTATTCGTATTTCGTAGGGAATTTATTTATTTAAAACTTTTTTTATCAATTCAACATCTTTTTTGTCGTCCATCTTTTCACCTAATATTTTTTCTACCGTAGCGATTACCAAATCCATTGTCTCCTGTTTTATTTCTTTTAACGTCTGGGCTTTCTCAGCGCGCATCTGTTCTTTTTCTTTATTGATTATCTGACCGATTTCCTCTTTGGCCTTCGCTATCGTCGCTTCTTTTTTTACTTCTGCCTGTTCACCTGCCTTGGCTAAAATTGCCGCCGCTTCCTTGCGTGATTCCGCGATTACTCTTTTGTGCTCTTCTTCGGTTCTGGCTAATTTCTCTTCAATCGCCTTCGCTTCATCCAGACTCTTCTCTATTTTTTTAGTCCTTTCTTGCATTACCTTAAACAAAGGTTTTAGAGCGAAAAAATACAAAACCGCAAAAACAATCGCAAAATTGACCATTTGCGCGATCAATAATTTATAATCAATATTAAATGTTGAGATAAGCGATTCCATTTTATTTCTAACAGCTAATAGTAAATAGCAAAAAGTAAATAGCTAAAATTTTATCCCTATTTACTGATTACTAATTACTATTTACTTATAAATAATAATCTTTCCCCTGCCCTCGCTTTTTTGCGCAAAGGCAGTTCGAAAAACTACTACTTTTTATTTGATGCTGAACGCGATAACTAAGGCGTAAATCGCGATAGCTTCCGCGAAAGCTGACGCTAAAAGCATCGGAACAAGAACTTTTCCTGTTGCTTCCGGATTTCTGCCGATAGCTTCCATGGCCTTCGCGCCAATCATACCAATGCCGATGCCCGGTCCGATCGCGCCGATGCCAATAGCTAACGCTTTGGCTAACATTGTTAATTCCATACATTATTTAGAAATTAGAAATTAGAAATTAGAAATTTGGTTACTATTTATCTAATTTTGAATTCCCAATTTCATTCTTAATTCATTATTTTTAATTTGTAATTTTTTCTAGTGTTCTTCCGCCGTCGTATTTATCGTCAAGTATGCCAGAATTAACATAGCGAAAATCAGCGCTTGAATCAAGCCGACCAAAACTTCCAGAAACATAAATGGGATAGGCAAACCCCAAGCCAAAATTGCCGACATTGACGCAAGCAAAACTTCTCCGGCAAAAACGTTCCCGAATAAACGGAAAGACAAACTGGCGACTTTGGCGATTTCGCCGATTATTTCAATCAAACCGACAAAAGCTTTGATTGGATTCACTATAATAACGGTTGGATCTTTAAATATTTTTTTAGGAATTTCCGCTAAAACTTTCAAATTGATAAATTTATTAAAATGCTTCCAGATACCAATGGCAACGATTCCGAAAATATGGCTGGCAACCAAGCCAATGATTGCCAAGGCTAATGTCGTATTCAAATCGGCTGTGCCGGCGCGCATGTACGGCACAAATACTTTTTCCCCGTGTTCCGCAACAACTTGCCCCACCGAACCTACGCCCGGCAAAAGCCCCAACCAATTATTGATTAAAATAAAGAGAAAAAAACCGAAAACTAAAGGAAAAAATTTCATTGACTTAGCGCGCGAGCCGGTAACCGAATCAAAAATTCCCAAAAATCCCTCAACAACCATTTCAAAAGCGTTCTGAATGCCTTGCGGTATTAATTTAGCTTTGGATTTCACTGCCAAGCAAAGAAGAATTATGATTATCACCGCCAGCCAGGAATTAAGCAATGCGTTGGTTATGGTAAAATTGCCGACATGATAAATCGGTTCGGCATACAAAGTGTTTTCGTGCAATATTTCTTCATGACCGCCGTTACTGACTTCGGTTAAATTTTGTTCTTCAACTTGAGACATCAGTATAAAATTAAAAATAAAAGACAAAAAATATTTTATTTTTTAATATTTGAATTATTTTTATTTTCTTTCTCAATCTTTTGATATTCTTTATTCACTTCCATTACCAATCCGAATATTGAAATCAAAAACGAAATTCCCATCGCAATAATGAATAAAAGCGGTGCGGTGCCGTAAACTTTATCAAGCCACCTGCCCAGCGGGACGCCAATTATTATTGGGAAAAATATCCAGGAACTGAATTTGGCAAACATAATTATTGCCGGCTGCCACCAAGCTTCTTTATCGTTTTTTTCATTGTTCATATCCGATATTGCCATATATTCTGAAATAAAACAAAATAACTAGGGGTTTCCCCCTGGCTCTGTTCTCTTTGCCGAAAATGGATATTCACTGTTATTTTCTCAAATAAAAAATAAAAAGTCAATAAGCGTTATTCACAATTTATATAGAGAAAAGTTCCTTGGCATTAGCCGTGGTTATTTCCGCCACTTTTTCTACGGTTAAATTTTTTATTTCCGCAATTCTTTGCGCGACATGCTTTACCAAAACCGGTTCATTCCTTTTACCGCGAAAAGGTTCCGGTGTCATGTACGGGCAATCGGTTTCTACCATAAATTTTTCAAACGGCATTTTTCTGATTAGGTCGTCCCACATTTTGCTAAAAGTAATTAAACCCGTAAAAGAAATTATTAAACCGAGAGAAAAATATTTCCATGCTAAATCTTCATCTCCAGAAAAACAATGCATTACGCCCCAAGCATTGTTTGTTGGGAATAATTCTTTATTTTGTTTTTTAAAATCTTGCAAAATCGCAAGCATGTCATCATGCGCCTGGCGGCAATGTATAATAACAGGCAAATTCAATCTTCTTGCGAGAATTAATTGCTGGATAAAAATTTCCTTTTGCTTATTTTTTATTGCCTTCACATCGCCGGTTAAATTAATATGATGATAATCCAAACCGATCTCGCCTATTGCTACTACTTTTTCAAACCGGGCCAATTTTTCGTAGTTGTCATAGCTAAACTCTTCGGACTTGGTAACAAAATCATATTCATTATTTTCATCTTCGGCATGAACCGCTTCCAAATGTATTGGATGCAAACCTATAGCCGTATACACTCCTTTTTGATATTTATTTGCAAAGTCAAGCGCTCTTTTTGAGGTTTTATATTCTGTGCCAACCAAAATCATCCAAGTATCCTCATTTAGAGCGCGATGAATTACTTCGTCAGAATCAGTGATAAATGCATTAAAATTAACGTGCGCATGTGTATCTATTAACTTAGGCATATAATAAACTATTTTTAAAAATATTAATAATTATATGATAATTTTACCATTTAATAATAAAACTTCAAGAGTTCTTGACAAGACTAAGTTTATTCTGTAATATATAAATATACAAACGCCATCCACAGGCGCTTTTTAATTACTTAAATTCTATACATAATATGGGCACTAAAATAGCTAATTACATCAGAGAATCAATAGAAGAGATGAAAAAAGTCACTTGGCCTACCAAGAAAGAAACCACCAATTATACATTATTGGTTATCTTTTTTAGTTTAGGTGTGGCCGCTTTTTTAGGTGGTTTAGACTATATTTTTACTAAAATTTTAGAATACGTAATTAATCGCTATTAATATATTCTAATCCGTCTCTCGCTCCAAAAAGCGTTGTCGCGGATTACTATAATAATTATGGCTAAACAAATATTAAATCAAGGCCGACGCTGGTATGTTATTCACACCTATTCAGGATATGAAGAAAATGTCGCGGAAAATTTACAACAAAGAATTGAATCCATGGACATGGAGGATAAAATTTTTAATATTTTAATTCCGAAGGAAAAAAAGATTAAAATAAAAAACGGCAAACGAAAAGTAATTGAAGAAAAAATATTTCCCGGCTATGTCTTAGTAGAAATGATAGTAAACGATGATTCTTGGTATGTTGTTAGAAATACGCCAAACGTCACCGGATTCATCGGCACCGGCACAATTCCTACGCCAATCAGCGAAAAAGAAGTTAAAGCACTGCAAAAGAGAATGGGCGTGGAAGAGCCAAAATTCAAAATCGACGTTTCTATTGGCTCTCCTGTTAGAATTACTGACGGCCCATTTAAAAATCTTGAAGGCAAGGTAACGCAAGTTGACGAAGCAAAAGGAAAAATTAAAGTTCTAGTTTCAATGTTCGGCCGCGAAACACCGGTAGAATTAGACTTTTTACAAATCAAAAAGCTTTAAGCTTTTAGCTTTTAGCTTTTAGTAAATAAAAATAGCTTTAATTTGATACTGTAATTCTAGGGGGTGTAAAAACACAAGCTTCTTCCTTGGAAAGCTAACAGCTCAAAGCTTAAAGCTCAAAGCTATCTTATGGCTAAAAAAATTAAAACAATTATAAAATTACAAATTCCAGCCGCGCAAGCCAATCCGGCGCCTCCGGTTGGCCCGGCATTAGGTCAGCACGGCTTAAATATTCAGGAATTCTGCCAAAAATTTAACGAAGCTTCCAAGAGCAGAATGGGAGACATCGTGCCTGTTGAAATTACAGTTTTTGAAGATAGAACTTACACCTTTATCATGAAAACCCCTCCGGCAGCAGAATTAATCAAAAAATATGCCAAAATTCAGAAAGGTTCAGGCAAGCCGAATCTGGAAAAAAATGGCACACTCACTAAGGATCAAGTACGTGAAATTGCGCAAATTAAATTGCCTGATTTAAATACCGATGATGTAGAGCAAGCCATGAAAATGATTGAAGGCACTGCCAAACAAATGGGAGTGGAAGTAAAATAAATTTGAGATCTTTAAGATAATTAAGAAAATTAGGATTATTGGGATAACAACATCCTTACGATCTTAAAAATCTTAATGATCATAAAAATCCTAATAAATAACTTGTGGGAGAATTGCGAAGTTAAAAATTATAAAGCCAAAGTATTAAGTCCCATTTTTTGGAACTTTATACTTTCTACTTTATACTTTCTACTCGATTTCGTCCGCACCACGAAAATTATGACAAAAAATAAAAAATCCGCCTCACGCGAGGCGAAGAAACCAGCTTCAAGCGATATGGTTGAACAAGAAAAAAAATCAACGGAAATTTCTAACGACAAAAATAAAATTTATCCGATTACTGAGGCAATTGAGTCAACCAAAAAATTAACTAAAACAAAATTTGATCCTACCATTGAAGTGCATTTTCGACTTGGCATTGATACCAAAAAAGGCGAACAGCAGGTCAGAGGTGCGGTAGCGTTGCCTCATGGTATTGGGAAGACAATTAAGGTGGCGGCTTTTGTAACTCTAGACAAAGAAAAGGAAGTTCGTGAAGCCGGAGCAGACATTGTTGGCGGAGAAGACCTAATCGCTCAAATCAAAGCTTCAGAGAAAACGGATTTCGAAGTTGCGGTTGCTGAACCTATCATGATGAAAAATCTATCGCAAATCGCTAAAATATTAGGTACCAGAGGTTTGATGCCTTCTCCAAAAAATGAAACAGTTACGCCAAATCCCGCAAAAGCCGTGCTTGAATTAAAAAAAGGAAAAGTAAGCTTCAAAAATGATGACACCGGCAATGTTCATACTGTTATTGGTAAAGCAAGCTTTTCTTCCGAAAAATTGGTTGAAAATTTTAACACAATTTTAGATGCAATAAAGAAAGCTAAACCTTCTTCTTCAAAGGGCGTCTATATAAAAAATATTTCTATCAGCTCAACGATGGGCCCGGGAATAAGAGTGCAAATCGCCTAACTTGAATCAAATAACAAAAATCCCGATTATTCGGGATTTTTTGTTTGCATTTTATTGCTCGTTGTTACGTGTTATGTGCTATGTAATAAGTGATTTGCCCTCCCCCCTACTCTTTGCTAAAATAATAAGGCACAATAATTATTATCCACATAAACTATGAATTTTCGCGGCATTCGCATTAATTTGTAGATTTGCATTATTTTTTTATGCCTCGATTACAAAATCCAAAAACAGATCGCCTAAGCTGGGACGAAATGTTTATGAACCTGGCTTTATTAACCTCTCAACGTACCGCCTGCCGGTATCATGAATGCGGCGCGGTATTTGTTGATGCAAACAAAAGAATTATCTCAATCGGCTATAACGGCCCAACCGAAGGCGACTATCATTGCACCGAAGTCGGTTGCGCCAAAATTGATGGCGACCCAATGACAGGAGAGATAAAAAGATGCCGCGGAGCCCACGGCGAGATGAACGCCATTGTAAATTGCCAAGATACCACCCGCCTAAGAGGAGCGACGCTTTATTCCGCAACACTCCCCTGTTATGACTGCATGAAAGTATTAAATAATGCCGGCATTAAGGAAATAATATATTTTGAAGAATATGAACGCATAAAAGACGGCATTAAGGAAACTGAAAAAGAAAATGAATCGCACGAATTGGCCAAAAGCCGAGGCATAAATCTAAGAAAATACGACGGGCCTATCTATATCATTAAAAAACACCAATAAATAACCAATTAGTAATAGATATTTTAATTGAAATTTGTTTATATGGTTGAAAAAATTCAAAAAATTAGCGTAACAGCTTTTATCCTGTTTAATAATAAAGTATTAATATTAAAACGGTCAAAACAAGAAAAATTTTTACCTAATTATTATGAAATGCCTGGTGGCAAAGTTGAATTTGGTGAATCGCCAGACATGGCATTAATAAGAGAAATCAAAGAAGAGACAAATCTTAGTATAGAAATAATTAAACCGTATTCTTTTTTTTCTTATATTTCCGATAACAACCAAAGACATACTGTCGACATTCAATTTATAACTAAAATTAAAAGCAATGAAGCTGACGTTAAATTGTCCAACTCACATGATGACTATAAATTAATTGAAGTTGATGAAATAAATAATTATCAAATTTCCGATTATATGAAAATTGCTATTAACAAAGGTTTTAATGAAATAAAATTATGATTTTAGGCATACAAAAACTTCACGAATTAGTAAAAGAAGTTAAACTAGTGAAAAATCTTTGCGATCGCGAAATGAATAATCCCGAAGGCGCGGGTTTTGATTTGCGTCTGGGCGAAGTTTACGAGCTTGAAGGAGATGGCTTCCTGGGAGTTGAAGAAAGAGATACGCCAAAAGTAAAATCATTAGGCAAATTTAATCCGGAAAAAATAAACGATGAAAATTATTTTATTTTTGAACCTGGGAAATATTATTTAATCAAAACGATAGAAAAAGTTAATTTACCGACCAATTTGTCAGGAATAATTTTTCCTCGTACCACCATGTTTCGCTCCGGCTTAGGATTGTTTAACGGCATAGTCCAACCCGGCTACTCGGGAGAATTAACTTTTGGGGTATGTAATCTAGGCAAATCAAATATCAAAGTTTCTTTTGGCGCGCGCGTCGTGCACATCACTTTTCACGAAGTCTTGGGAGAAGGCAATCAATATCGCGGCCAATGGCAAGGCGGACGCGTAGCGACAGACGGTAAAGAAACGCAAATTTAATTTCAAAAATATGAAATTAAATCCCAAAATAGAAAAAATAATCAAAGAAGAATCCATGAAACTTCTGGAAAAATGCAAAGTTAACTGGGATATCCCCCATACGCTTGATACGGTAAAATGGATGAAAAAATTAATCAAAAACGAAGGTGGAAATGAAAAAATTTTAATTACCACGATGTATCTTCATGATACCGGCTATCCCTATCTGAAAAATTATAATTTTTCAGAACTAATAAAAAGCAAAGAAAATCATGCGACAATTGCCGCGGAAAATGCAAAATATATTTTGAACAAATTAAATTTTACCAAAAAAGAAATCGCCTGCATTGCACACTTGATTAAATATCACGACAAGCATAAAAATATAAAAACAAAAGACCGACAATTAGTAATGGAGGCGGATGCTTTAGCAAAAATTGATTGGTATATAGTAAAACCGAATCTTGATAAAGCTAACACGCAAAAATATTTTGATTATTACAAGAAAGAATGTCTGCCACACTTTAAAACCCAAACAGGTAAAAAACTAATTAAAACGATATTAAGTAGAGCGGAAAATTATTTAGCTAATTGGAAATAATTTAATTATAAGAATTAATTAATTTATAATTCGTAATTAAAAATTGTATGCAACATCCAGAATATCAATATTTAAATCTATTACAAGACATTCTTGACAATGGATCTGACAAAAAACTTTTTTTCACTCCCGAAGTTATTGAGCAATACAAACAGAAAGGTCAGGAACCGCCTTATATTAGATCGGTTTTTGGCCGTCAAATCAGATTTGATTTATCAAAAGGATTCCCCCTGCTAACAACAAAAAAAGTTTTTATCCGCGGCATTATTGAAGAATTGCTTTGGTTCTTGAGCGGTAGTTCAAATATTAAATATTTGGTGGATCATGACGTACGCATTTGGGATGACTGGGCATGGAAAAGATACCACAAATATTGTCTGCAAAATTGTCCGGAAAAAGATTTGAGCCAGGAAGAATTTATAAAAAAAATCAAAGAACTGCCGGCAGATGACGAATTTGTAAAAAATTGGGGTGATCTAATAGTTGTTTACGGAAAAATGTGGCGTCGCTGGCCCGCTTCTGACGGCCGAGAAATAGACCAGCTCGGCTGGGTAATTCAAGGGCTAAAAGACAAACCCTATCGAAAATCATACGTTGTTTCCGGCTGGAATCCTGATTTTATTTACGCCATGGCTTCCAAGGGCAATGCCAATGAAGTTCCGCCTTTCTGCCACACTACATTTCAATTTAACGTCACAAATGATAAACTCAATTTAGGGCTTTACCAACGTAGCGCCGATGTTTTTTTGGGCGTACCATTTAACATCGCTAGCTATGCACTGCTTTTGCAGATGGTATCGCAAGTTGTCGGAATTGAGCCGGGAGATTTTGTTCATACTTTTGGCGATGTTCATATTTATTCCAATCACTTTGACCAGATAAAAGAACAATTGTCTCGTGAACCAAAACCATTCCCAACAATGAAATTAAATCCTGAGATTAAAAATATAGATGATTTCAAGTATTCTGATTTTACTTTGGAAAATTACGATCCACATCCGGCGATAAAAGCGGAAATAGCTAACATCGGCGGCTTCTAGCGAACTAGAAGTGCAAACTTTTTAAACTTTCACCTTTAACCTTTTAACTTCGTATGATTTCAATGATTTGCGCGGTTGGCAAAAATCGTGAAATAGGCTATAAAAATAAATTGCTCTGGGATATCCCCGATGACATGAAGCATTTCAGAAATATTACTCGCGGCCATACGGTAATAATGGGGCAAAAAACCTACGAATCCCTGCAAATCAAGCCTTTGCCTAATCGCAAAAATATTATTTTAACTTTTGATAAAAATTTTGAAGCTCCCGGCTGCGAGATCGCTTTTGATTTAGAAAAATTGGCTGAAGAATACAAAAATTCGTCGGAAGAAATTTTTATCATCGGCGGTGGCACAATCTACAAGCAATTCCTCCCCTACTCGCAAAAATTATATTTAACACTAGTTGATGACGCACCCGAGGCTGACGTTTATTTTCCTGATTTTTCTGAATTCAAAAATGTTATCAGTGAAGAAAAAAAAGAATACAATGGAATTAAATATAAATTTGTGGAATTAACAAGATAAATTATGGGTATTAAAGTTGAATTCAATCCGGATTTAGCGCTACGGAATATCTCGGAATATAAAACCGGAAATAAAAAATTAGAAGAATGCATTCCGGAAAATTTGGAAATCGGAAAAATCTATGATTTTCTCAAGAGCGGACAAAGATTGTTCTGGTTAAATAACGATAAATTTTGGGGTAATGGCCAAATCCCGCTTTGCGAAACCGACGGCAGCGAACACTTATCTCGTCCCTTGGCAAGCATAAAAATTTTAGAAGTTACTCATTTTTTGGACAACGACGGGAAAATTCAAACTAAAGGAAAATATAAAGTCATGGATGTGTTTGATATTAATGATAAAAAAATAAATTTTGAAGCTTGTAGACGAGTTTAATAATATGGAAACAAGAATAATAGTAGCGGGAATAATACAAAATGATGAGCAAATATTATTAGGCAAAAAAACCAAAGGACAACCGCCATATCCTGACGTATGGCATACAATAGGAGGCGGTATTTATGAAATTGAAAAAGGCATGCAGTTAATAAGTTCTGAAGATTATGACAATCTGTATTTTCATAATGAGCTAAAAAGAGAACTTCTGGAAGAGGCAAATATTTCAATCAAAAATATCTCCTGCATTATTCCCCGATATCGGCAAAATCCAAGAGAGGCGGTAACAAAAAATAAAGACGGCGAAGACACTCATTATATTTTTCTGGAATATTTTTGCGAATTGGATTCAGGAAATCCCGCGCCTGGCGATGACATAGCAGAATTGTTATGGATAAACAGAAAAGAGCTTGAAAATATCAATTTAACCCCTCCTAGCCAAGAAATGTATAAGGAATTAAGATGGCTAAACAATTAATATGCTCAAAAAAATAAATAGAATTTATATCTCCGGCGCCCTAACGCACGCCTCTGACAAACAAAGATTAATTTACGAAAAACTCGCTGAAATTTGCCAAACTTTTTGTGATGTTTATGTACCGCACAAAAAAGGGACTGATCCAATTAATAATCCAGAAATAACTCCTTCCGAAGTTTGGCGTCAAGACCACCGAGAAGTAGCCACTGCTGATTTGATCATCGCTTATGTCGGCGAACCATCGCTGGGTACTGGCGGCGAACTGGAAATTGCGCGCATTACGAATTCGGACATAATTCTTTGGAATTTCAAAGGACAAAAAGTGAGCCGCATGGCGCTCGGCAATCCGGCGGTTATAGAAAGAATTGAAGTAGAAAACGAAGATGATTTATTAAATAAAATATTGATAACTATCAAGGCGAAATATTTCAATTAATTAATAGGAAATCTTTATTCAAATTTATATGAAAAAAAATAAAAAATTAATTATAGGATTAGTCGGTCAAATCGCCTGCGGCAAAGGTGCGATTGCTAAATATGCCCAAGAAAAATATAAAGCATCAAGTTATCGTTTCTCCACAATCTTAAGAGATGCGATGGATATCTTGTGTATTGGCAAATCTCGAAAAAATATTAACGATTTTTCAGAGTTTATCCGCAAAAGATACGGCGAAGATACTTTTGCAAAAGTAATTTACAAACAAGTTGTCGAAGATAATAATAAAATAATTATTGTTGATGGCATAAGAAGATTGATGGACATAAAATATTTGAAAAAATTGCCTGAATTTAAATTGGTCAAAGTAACCGCGGATATCAACATCAGGCTGGAAAGACTGCGAAGTAGAAATGAAAATATTGGTGATGACAAAAGAACATTAAAATCTCTCATGGCTGACCAAAGCCGAGAAGCTGATGCGCAGATCCCGCAAGTAATGAAACAGGCTGACCTGGAAATTGTTAACGAAGGAACTTTCCAGGATCTACAAGATGCTACTGATAAAATTATTAAAAAATATTTATGAAAGGGAAATTCATTGTAATTTATGGAATAAATAATCTGGGAAAAACTACGCAGGCTAAATTATTAGTTGAAAATTTAAACAACCAAAATATCAAAACGGAATACATCAAATACCCAATTTACAGTATGGAACCGGCCGGAAAATTAATTAATAGCTATCTGCGCGAAGGAAACCCAGACAATTTTTCGCCACGAGAATTGCAACTGCTTCATTATATAGACCGAATAACTTTTGAGCCTATTTTGAAAGAAAAGCTGAGCCAAGGAATTAATATCGTTGCTGAAGATTATTTTGGCACCGGCATGGCCTGGGGAATGAGCGCGGGTGTAGATGAAAAATTTCTCTCATATTTATATAAATTTTTATATAAAGAAGATTTAGCGATTCTCTTGGATGGCGAACGTTTTAAAAATGCCGTTGAAAAAAATCACAAACACGAAGAAGATGATAAATTAACCAAAAAATCACGCGAAATTCATCTGTATTTAGCGAAAAAATATAAGTGGAAAGTTGTGAATGCTAATCAAAATATTAAAAAAGTACAAAGTGACGTTTGGAATAAAATTAAACTATTAATTTGACAGTCTTGAATTTATATAATATTTTACTTTTAGAAATAAACTACCCCTCTAAGGGGCTTCACAACTAGGCGAAAGGATAAAAAATTGGGAAGGAAAGTGCCAGTCACGCCTTCAAAAGAGGCAATGAAGAAAGACGCGAGCTTGTGCGTCAGAATCTGGGCACTCACGCCCACGGAACGTGAGGAGCTTGGCCTAGAAGACTATAAGGACTAAGCTATCCACGAGAATACAATTCCGCCCGTAGCATTCATCACGAATCGCGACGGGCGTTTTTTCTTGCTTTTTATCTATTTTTGAGATAATATAAAAATAACAAAACCCTTATTACTTATTACTATTTTATGAAATACGACGCTATAATCGGCTTGGAAATACACGCAGAACTAAAAACTAAGTCCAAAATGTTTTGTAGCTGCAATAATGATGCGCAAGGCAAAGAGCCGAATTCCGTGGTATGCCCGATTTGCCTAGGACATCCAGGCACTCTCCCCTACCCGAATAAAGAAGCGATTGAATGGACAATTCTTTTGGGCTTGGCTTTGCATTGCAAAATTAATGAACTCTCAAAATTTGACCGCAAAAATTATTTCTATCCCGACCTGCCAAAAGGCTATCAAATCTCGCAATACGATTTGCCTTTTTGTTATGACGGTTATTTGGAGGTTAATGACGGAACAATCAAAATCACCCGCATTCATCTAGAGGAAGACACAGGAAAAAATATTCATCCGGCCGGAAAAAATTATTCTTTAATTGATTTTAACCGCGGCGGCACGCCCTTGATTGAATTGGTGACCGAGCCGGTGATTGAAAACGCGGCGCAAGCGAAAAAATTCTCGCAACGCTACCAACAAATTTTACGTTACCTGAATATTTCTAATGCTGATATGGAAAAAGGCGAAATGCGCTGTGAGGCGAACGTCAGCGTGCAAGAACATGGCAAGTGGAAATATGAGGGCGATTGCCAAATTAAGCCGATTGGTGATTATAAATTGAATCCAAAAATTGAAGTAAAAAATATCAATTCATTTAAAGCCGTGGAAAAAGCGATTGATTACGAAATCAAACGCCAAATCAAAGCCATTGAGGATGGCGAAAAATTAATCCAGGAAACACGCGGCTGGAACGAAAATAAGGCAGAGACGGTCAGCCAGCGCGTCAAAGAAACATCAGCTGATTACCGCTATTTTCCTGAACCGGACATTCCACCGATAAAAATTGACGGCCAATGGATTGAGGAAATTAAAGCGAAACTAATTGAACTGCCACCGGCGAAACTAAAAAGATTTCAAGAAGAATATGAACTCTCGCCGGACGACGCGGAGATTTTGGTAAGCGACAAGAAATTAGCCGACTACGCCGAAAAGGTAATCTCAGAATTGCGCGCCTGGATTGATGCAAATGGCGACACTTGGGAAAGACAGAAAAAGAAATTGGCTAAGGCGGTGTCGAATTGGCTGCTTTCCGAATTATTCAAACACTTGAATGCCGAGGGAAAAAATATCTGCGATATAAAAATTACGCCGGAAAATTTTGCCGAGTTTATTTGCTTGGTTTATCAAGGCAAAGTTAATTCATCCGCCGCGCAACAGATATTGGAAGTAATGTACAAGCAAGGCGGTGATCCGACAAATATTATGGCGGATTTGGGTTTGGAACAAATTGATGATGAATCCGAATTGGAAAAAACCATCCAAGAAATAATTGCCAAAAACCCAGCACAAGTTGAACAATACAAAAACGGCAAAGAAAACGTAAAACAATTCTTAATCGGACAGGTAATGTCAGCCACGAAAGGTAAAGCGAATCCGAAAAAAGTAACTGAACTACTTAAAAAACATCTTGCTGGATAGTATAGATCGATCCCGCCGTTAGCGGGAGCAGCCACAAAAGGCAAAGCGAATCCCCAAAAAGTGCAGGAAGTAATAAAAAAATTATTAAAATAACTTGACAATTATATTAATTTGTGATAATATATTATATTAATAATAATTAAACTTAAACTACTATGGGACACGAAAATAATCTTCAACAAAATAATCTTCAACCTATAAATCCAATGGAAGATTCTATGGGAAAAATAGAAAATATGGCTCATAAAGTTATGGAACCATATAAACTGCAAGAAATGGCAAAAATCAATAGTAAATTGCAGTCATACCAAAAAGATCTTTTGGATATTGCAACCATATCTCCAGAAAATTCAGAATCAATAAAACAAAAATTTTTAGCTAATCTTGAAAAAATTAAAGAGCTAGAAATGGGAGAAAACCAATTAAACTTTCCTCAAGAAGAGTATGAATTTACCATGGAGAAGATAGTTGCTTTAAGAAAAAATTATGAGGCGGCGATAAATAATTTGGGCGGCGAAAAAGCCGATCCAATCAGAGAGATTATAAGTCAATTTGATTTTGGCGAGAATCAAGAGTTGGTTGCAAGAATTTTAGAGGAATTAGATTACACAAAAATTGTCGAGGACACATCCAGATTGCCAGAAATTCTTGAGAAAATAATTCTTCCGTCAGTGAAAAATTATGTATCAAATCTTAAGGTTGGTGAGGTTGACGCAGCTGATATAGAAGATCAGGTTGTACAAGCTGTAAGTGCTATGAGAAAATAATAAAATTTTATTCCAAAATAAAAATAAGCGAGCTCGTGATGGGCTCGCTTTTATTTTTTGCCGCTTGCCTGAAACAGGCTCCAACATATCATTGTGCGGAGCCTTTTTAATGTTCTTTTTCTTTGTTCCGGACAGCGATTAAAAACCAAATCAAAAGTGAACATCGCCCGTGCTATAGGCCATAGACGTTCAATTTTGCCGGCGCATTTATCTGCGATCTCCTGTGCGTAAGGCAGGTAATCGCGTATTTTTAGAAAACTTACCAGAGTCTTTTTCCACTGGCTCGTGGAAACGCGAACAAATTCATAGTTCGCAAACGCTCGAAGTAAGTCGACCAGCTCCCTTTCGGATAGCTCGCCTCTATCCCTCATAAGAATGAGGTGAGCATAAATGGCGGGATTCGTCTCAGGCGTGATCCCCTCGCCTTTTCTCTTGAATGGCAGAACAGCCATCTTCGCTCACCTCCTTTCTTGAGTATTTTTTAATGAACTGCAATATTCAGATTTAATAACGTAACAAATAAACTAAACTTTGTCAATCGCGTGCTAAAATTAGCTAAAAATAAATTAACTTGACAACACGTTTTTTCTGATTTATACTATTAACAATTTGAGTATTCAACAGAAAAAATGACCAAAAAATTCAATCAAAAAGTAAAAAACTTCTACACCTTCTTGGCAGTAATGCCTAAGAGGAACCATATTTTCTAAAAAAATATCCCGTCTATTGGACGGGATATTTTTTTAGACAGTATTTTGATTGAACCTTTTATTTCAAGGGAGCTCTCGCGATGTCATGCAAATTTTATACCGAATACGCCTGCACCAGAGGGGCATGTGCTAATTGCCCCATAGGACCGGCTAAGGATTTAATGGGTTTTGATGCCAGGTGGATGGTAAAAACTGCGGCGGGATGGATGCCCAGACCGCGCATAACCCCAGATGAGATGAAAGAAAGAAACCATCCCACGGACAAAAACCAACGAAAAACACAAACTCTTTGCGCAAAGTCCGAGCAATGTTTTAACGCAATAGTCGGTTGCGACGGACTTCGTGAAGACTTTTGCAATGTTTTTCATCCCAGAGATACGGAGGGAAAAAAATGAGCTGCCCAATACCAGACGTTAAAGGTGAATGCGACATCCCGGCATATCGAGCTCTTTGGCCGGGAAATAAGGCATGCGGTAAAGGTGTTTGCTACGTCCGCACATATGTCCCTGCGGTACGGGACCTTATCGCAAAACACGGGTCAAGCATCACCCCGGAGGCCTTGGCCGAGTTGGCACCCGCTCTGAAAAAAGCAATGCAGGAGGCCATTGCCAAAAAACGTCTGGTGTCGTAGATCGCGAGATCGCACCAGAAATCAAAAAGCGATGAGGTTCCAAAGAAATGGAACCTCTTTTTTATTTTAAAAATTTTTTTGTAATTTTATCCGCCTCTTTAAAATCTTTAATCCAACAAATTTTTTTTCCCTGTCTTTCCCAGCGTCTAAACCACGACATCTGCCGTTTGGCAAATTGGCGGATCGCTATATTCAGCTTTTCCACCATTTCTTCGTAAGTTAACTTTTTTTGTAAATATTGAGAAACGAATTTGTATTCCAGACCAAAACTCTCCAATCTTTTCCAACTAATGCCTTCTCTGTGCAATCTTTTTACCTCGCCAACCATATTTTCTTTTTCTAATCTTTCAATCAATCTTTTATAAATCCTGTCACATAAAATTTCCCTCGGCCAATTTAATCCAAGAATTAAATAATCGCGATTAGGTGTCGAACACCCTATGGGGTGTTCGACGCCTTTTTTTGTTGCGCTAATAATTTCAACATATCTAATCATTCTTCTCTTATTATTCCTTTCGCTGTTATTTAATTTCAAAGCGAATTTCTTGTTTAATTTTATTAATTTTTCAAATAATTCCGCAACAGTTAATCTTTCCAATTTTTTCCTTAACTCTTTGTTCGGTTTAGCGGAAGACAAGTTGTAATTATCTACTATCGTCTGTAAGTAAAGACCGGTACCACCGACGATTATGGGCAGCTTTTTACGCTCCAAAATGCCCTCTATGGCGCGCCAAGCCATTTTTTGATATGTAGCCAGACTAAACTGGGTATTCGGCCCTATAACGTCAATAAGATGATAAGGAATTTTGACCGTTGACAATTGACCGTTGACAATTGACTTAATTTTGTACTCCTTTAAATCTTTGCCTGTACCGATATCCATGCCTTTGTAAACCTGCCGGCTGTCCGCGCTAATAATTTCGCCGCCGTATTTCGCCGCCAATTCAACGCCCATTTTTGTTTTTCCGCTGGATGTTGGTCCAAGAATAACGATAATTTTTTCTCTCATTATTTTATTCATAATTCACAATTCAAAACCTGCCTGCCGGTAGGCAAGGTTCTTAATTCACTAGCTCCCCTTCCAATCCGAAATCTTTCACATTATTTATTTTAACTTTTATAAATTTTCCAATTAAATTTTCTTTTCCCTTTCTACTTTCTACTTTTACCATTTTTTCTGTTCTCGTTTTGCCCCACAACTCGCCTTTTTTATTTTTTCCTTCAATCAAAATTTCAACGACTTTACCAATATATTTTTTATTATTTTCCAAGGCGGTCTGGCGCAAAATTTTCATTAGCTCCTCTTCTCTTCTCTTTTTTTCCGCTCTCAAAACATTATCCTCCATTTTGGCAGACACCGTGCCCGGACGCGGACTGTACTGTGCGATATACGCCATATCAAATTTAACTTTTTTGAACAGTTTTGCGGTATTATTAAATTGTTTCTTCGTTTCACCAGGGAAACCCACAATAATATCAGTAGTGATTGAAGCATCGGGCATAGATTTTTTAATCTTCTTAATTAATTCCAAATAATGCTCAATTGAATATTTTCTATTCATTCTTCTTAAAATTTCATTGTCGCCCGCTTGCGCCGGCAAATGAATATGCCGACAAACTTTGTCGCATTTTGAAATCGTTTTAATCAATTCCCCGCTCATATCTTTGGGGTGGCTGGTGGCGAAGCGGACCCAGAAATCTCCGGGAATGTCATTCACGGCTTTTAAAAGTTCGGGGAAATAAACTATTTTTGGTTTTGAAACGTAGCTATTTACATTTTGCGCGATCAAAATTATTTCTTTGTATCCATTCTTCACCAAATTTTTTACTTCTTTGATTATCTCGCCAGCCGGACGATACACTTCCCTTCCCCGCGCGTAAGGCACCACACAATAGGTGCAAAAATTATTGCAACCATTGCCGATTGGAACGAAGGCAGTGATCTTGGAATTATATTTAGGCACGATATTTAAATAATCATTTTTGCGTAACGCGGAACGCATAACGCGTAATTTTTTTATCAAACCAGATAATTCCGTGATCGGAAGCCAAATGTCTACGTAATTTTTTAATCGTTTCTGTACATCCTCTCTCAAAGACAAACAACCGGTTAAAATTATTTTGGCTCGTGGATTTTCTTTTTTTATTCTGGGAATCAAACCATAAACGCGATCTTCGGCTGATTGGCGGACGCCGCAAGTTGTCACCACGACCAAATCAGCCTGCAATTCATTTTTCGCCGGCCGATAACCGTATTTTTCCAAATAACCGGCAATTCGTTCGCTATCCGCTTTATTCATCTGGCAACCGATTGTAATAATAAAATACTTCATTAATTTTTTTTATCATTTATAGGTTTAATTTCTGCATAAAAAACATGCAAATCGGGATAATTTTTTTGATTATAAATATCATGACGCGTCCAATTAAAAATCTTTCTTCCTTTTTCTTCGGCATTAGCCCAATATTACATTTCTTTATTTTCGGTTAATAATCTGTAAAATAAAACTTTCTTTTCTTCATCCGACATTTGTTGCATAAACATTCTAGCTGCTAAATAAAGTAATGTTGTTTCGTTAGTCATTCTCTTAAGTGAATTTTCATTAGAAATATAAGTAGAAAAATCTATATCTTCTTCATTATGCCGCCGAAAAAGTTTTAACTTTTTACCACCATATTCAAAGGAAAACACATCGGCACCGGGATAGTTGCTATCGGGCTCTTCTATCTTCACCTTTGACAAAATTGCTGATATTATTTCTGCTTCATTCCGCCTTAACACATCTCTCTGAGTATTATTTTGTACTATCATTTCCTCAAACATAATATAATTATACTTTTAAAATTCTATGCTGTCACCCGCCATGTAGCCCATGCTCCAGCAAAGCTGTAAATTATAGCCGCCGGTTGGCCCATCAAGATCCAAAATTTCACCGGCTAAAAATAAATTTTTGTAAATTTTTGAATTCATGGTCCGGGGATTAATTTCTTTTACATTAACCCCTCCGGCAGTAAGCATCGCTTTATCAAAATCTTTTAAACCAATGACTCCGAAGTTCAGACCCTTAATCGCTTCCGCCAAGCTCTGGCGTTCGGATTTGGAAATTTCAGTAATTTTCTTTTCTTTGTCAACGCCGGTTAACTTCATAATCGCGGCGGCTAATTTCGGAGCGATCACGCCTGATAAATAATTTTTTAACATTTTATTATTGCTGTGGTGAAAATCTTTTTGCAGTTGATTTTTTAAATCTTCCGCCGACACTTCCGGCAAAAAATCCAATTTAAGCGTTACTGAATCCGACAAAAGCGAACCAACGAGACTGCTTAAATTCAAAATAAGCGGACCGCTCAAACCGTCGGCGGTAAAAATAATCTCTCCTATTTTGCTTGTAATTTTTTTATTATCGCGATAAACGCTAACTTGAACATTTTCCAAGCTCAATCCTTCTAAACTTTTTACCATTTTTTCTTTTACTACTATCGGGACTAATGCCGGTCTGGGTTTAATTATCGTATGTCCCAATTTTATGAGCCATTTGTAAGCATCACCCGTGGAACCGGTTTCCGGGTAAGCTTTACCGCCGGTTGAAATAATAAAATTTTTAGCAACAATTTCTCGCCCATCGCGCAGAACAACTTTTTTAATTTCGCCTTTCTCAGAGATAATCTCTTTCGCCTCCACTCCCAATAATAAATCAACTTTTTTTAATTTCAAATATTTTAAAAAGACATCTCTGACATCGGCGGCTTTATTGCTTTGTGGAAAAACACGGCCATTGTCTTCAACTTTAGTAGCTAACCCAAGTTTTGTAAAAAAATTCAAAGTATCCGAAACACCAAACTTTTTAAATGAATAAATCAAAAATTTTCCGTTTCGGCCGTACGCGCCAAGCATCTCTTTCTTGTCCGCCATGAGATTGGTAAGATTACAGCGGCCATGCCCGGTTAATAATAATTTTTTTCCAAAAAAATTATTTTTTTCAAGCAAAACTACGCGCGTGCCTCTTTCGCTCGCTCTTGCCGCGGCCATCATCCCGGCCGGCCCGCCGCCAATTATTGCTACATCGTAAATCATTATTTTATTCAATTACTTCAACTTTTTGCATAACCACATCTTCAAGCGGCCGATCATTAGAATCAGTCTCAGAAGCGGCAATGGCATCAACCGTTTCCATTCCGTCTGTCACACGGCCAAAAATAGTATAATTATTTGGCAATGGATAATCTTTGTGCATGATAAAAAATTGGCTGCCATTGGTATTTGGTCCAGAATTAGCCATTGCTAATGTTCCACGCACATAACCGCGCTGATACGACGCGGTTTCAGGGTTTAGCTCGTCGTCAAATTTATAGCCCGGACCGCCGCGACCGGTGCCAGTGGGATCGCCGCCCTGTATCATAAAACCGCTAATTACGCGATGAAAAATTACATTGTCATAAAATCCTTTTTTCACCAAATTAATAAAATTTTCAACAGTTTTTGGCGCGTCTTCGGAAAAAAGTTCCAAAGTAATTTCTCCTTTGTTAGTTTGAATTTTTACGATTGGCATAATATTTTTTTTAATTTTAGTTGTTGTTGAACTTGCTGCTTGCCCCGAAGAGGTGGCAATGCTCATCCCGCTGTCTTCTGGTTTATTTTGTTCGAAAATATTTATTTTTGTTTCTTCTAATTTTGGTTCACTTGCTTTATTTTTATTGGAAAATAATAAAATTAATCCTCCAATTAAAATTATTACTATCAACGAACTAACTATAATTTTTTGTTTATTACCTTTTATCATAACAAATTATAGATTAATTATTAGACTTAGAATAAAATAATAATACCAAAAATAAAAACAAATTTCAATAAAAAAACCGGGGTCTGGTAAAACGGCCCCGGGACGTGATTGTTTTTACGGAATAGCGGCGGCTTGCTCCATCGCCGCTAGTTTCTCCGCGATTTCTAGGGCAAGCCCTAGATATATCCCGTAATCCTTGTCTCGCTCAAGGCATTGCTTGAGCATGCTTTCAAGATCCTCCTTGGCGGGATGGCCAGAAGGTAAAAGGGGAATCACCTTCCATGCCAGAGTGGGGTTGCGTTCTGCCACGGACTTAGCGAAAAATTGGACCGCCAAATTTTCTCTATCCACGCCCGGGGACATTTCTTTTAAAACTTCAAGCGCCCCAGCCAGTGAATTGTGGCGACGGTTGTAAAAGCAGAAAAACAATCTTTCCAAGTCGCCATATTGGAGCTTCCGGCCAAGTTTCTCGGCCGTAATTTTGCCCAAATCCAGCCAACCATTGTCCAGGCAAAGCCATAATATAACCTCCAAGGAGAAATTTTTTGCTTCGTCCTTGAACAAAAGCTCTGCCAGCTCCAAGGCCCTTTGGACGTCCTGCGCCTGGAGATGACCGTCCAAGAAGAACGAGATTAACTTTAAAATCAACTCGTCCCTTTCGGATCCTTTCTCGATCTGCTGGACAGCCATAAGGGCTACTTCGCCCTTTCCTTTAGCCATCGCCGCTTTGCAGATCTTCCAGAAATCAGGCCCTTTATTGAGAATCTTCCCCCATGCTAGAGCATGATCAAGCTCGCCTTCCTGTTCTGCCTTCTTGAAGGCCAGAGAGAATAAATCCTTTTGGGGCCTTGCGGCAGATATGAGCGGGATTACCTTTGCCGCAATGGCTAAATAGCCCATCTCTATCGCACACAGGGCGAAGCACTCAAGGTGTCCATCCTTCTCTGTTCCCGGAGGCAATGCTGTCGCCGCAGGTATTCCTACTTCCTGCCAGTCACCCCACAAGAGCGAATTTTTCGAAATCCATTTCAGAATATCGCTCTTTATCTCGCCCCTGCCGGGGAGTAAGGCGACGGTTTTAAGGGTCAACTCGAGCCGGGATATAATTTCGTCTTTTTCCCATGTTTTGTCAAAAATCACGTCAACAATAACACGGGCTAAGGTTTCCGTATATCCGGCCTTGTCGCTGCCATCCGGGAGCATTTTGATGACCTTTAGGGCCATCTCCCACCCTTCCTCAGTGAAAGCATGGATCAAAAGTCGATCCAAGAAGACTGGCTGTTCGCCCGCCGGCATCTTCTCTATTATCTCTTTAGCATCGCTTGCCCAAAGTTTCTTGAGCAACAGGGATTCAACAGCTGCCCTGTAAAAGAGTGCGCTATTTACTTCATTATCACGCCACGGAGGAAACAAGCTGGGGAAATTTTTGAGAACATACAGGGCATTAGATTGGTTGGTTCCCATATTTGCCAAAATCGCCGCGATAACAATCTGGATGACCTTGGGATCTACTGGCTTCTGATTCATGGCAAAGGCTCCTCTCTCCCTAAGATTTTATACTGGCTATAAACGTTTAAACCACGTTTTTTCAAATGTGCTGATGAATACAAATTAATACATTTTGAGCAAACAGTCAAACTTGAATTCCTTAACAAACCCAGAAGAATGCTTTAATATCTAATATTTAGAAATTAAAACAAACCTTATTACATCGATACGGAATGCTCTAAAAAAAGGTACAAACAAAAAATCAAGAATAAATCCCCATAATCTAAAAACCCCGGCGCCCTCTGTGCGACCGGGGTCCAATCTTTATTAGAAGCCATTAAAATCCTAATTTCTGATAATACTCTTTAAATAATTTTTGTATAATTTTAATTTTTTGAAAATCAGAACTCACGTCTATTTTATCAATTTGCTTAATCGGCATCACATTTCTGGTAGTGCTACTGATAAAAAATTCGTCATATTGTTTTATATTTTTAAAAGCGATATTTTCTTCTTTGATTTTAAACTGCCCTTTCACCGATTCTATAATTAATTTTTTGGTTATGCCGGCAAGGACTTTTCCCTTCGGCGGCATAATCAGAGTATTACCTTTAACGGCAAAAAAATTAGTCTGCGTTCCTTCGCGGATATTTCCATTATTATCAATCATTAGCGCTTCCATCGCGCCGCTTTCCCTTGCTTGGCGGTAAGCCAAAAAACTTAATAATAAATCTTTGGTTTTGGAATTAGGAATTCGCCTTTTGCCCTGATAAGTTATTACTTTAATGCCGTCGCGATAAATTTGCTTGGAATAAAATGTCAGGCCGGCAACTGGAAAAATAAATAATTTTGCCTCCTGATTTTTTTCCGCGTCGCCGATTAAAATTATCTTTAGCAACGCATCTTTTAATTTATTTTTTTTAACACATAAATCAAGCCAATCCAAAACTTCTTCTTTCTTAAATTTATGCCCGAGATTTATAATTTTGGCGGATTCAAACAAGCGGTCAACATGGTATTCGGGAAAAAATATTTTTCCTTGAATAACTTTAATAGAACTATAAACGCAGAAATCAAAAAAATATGCCTTGTCCATCACCGAAACATTGGCATTTTTTTTATCAATAATTTTTCCATTATAAACCGCGTACTTCATAAACATGGAAAATAACGTACAACCAAACAACAAAGGCAAAATACGTTATTAATATGTAGCTTAATTTCCTATTCTTGTGCCGGATGATATGCATGAGAAAAACAACTGACAACGCTCCGCCGGCAAATTCCAAAAAATGAAGAAAAATTTCCGGTATCCTCCTCTTGCCGGACAAAACCCTGAATTTGTCAAAAGAAAACGCCAATGCCGACAAAATATTAATAACAGCCAAATAAAAATACAACATCGTTTTACAGCTTAAAATTATTTATTATCAAAACAAAATTAAAGCCTAAATATTTTGCAGCTTTGCGACAGAAAGCCATGCGGTCGTTAAAGATTTCAAAATATTCCATGATGCTCGTTATTTTCCGATCTACGTTTAATTTTAAAATTATTTCTTTTTTTGATGTGTTAACCAGCAAATCATTTTTTACTACCGCGTAGTTTACCCGATCATGTATATCTAATTCAATATTTTTTATTGAAGTTTTTCTAACTCTCGTGCGATGCACGTCCGATTTATCAGCAAGAACTAAAATTGCGCTGATTTTATGCACAATATTTAGTTCGTCTTTGTCATGTGTGGCTATCGCCTGCATGACCCTGGTCACTTCCTCGGGGTTATTTTCTTCACCAATAAAAAGCTGAAAAAATAAATTAGCGCTCAAATAATTGTGCTGGGTGCGGCCTAAAAAATTCCCCATGTCATGGCAATAGCCGGCGATTCCGGCGAGTTCCTGCTCGCGCGCGCTTAATTTAATCTGTCGCGCGACTGATTTGGCGCGATCAGAAACTAGATTAGCATGCCGAAAACCATGGTCGGTGTAATTTATGCTGTCCAAATAATGATCAGTTTGCTTGATAAAATTTTTAATCTGCGAGTTGTTTTTTACATTGTTTAGAGATAATTGCATATTTTTTTGTTAAAGAGATTTATTATTAGAGGTTGTAATTAATATCCAAAACAAGCCGAAACAAGAAAGGTGGAGCACTTTTCTTTGTAATCTAAAATTTTAATTTTTGAAATTTATTTTTTCTTTCTCTTGGCATTTTTTTTCTCAAGCATAAGCCGCTTTATTTCAAGCCGCTTTGCAGTTTTATGAGAATGGGTTTTTCTGTATTTCCCAACGCCAGTGCTTCTTTTTGCCATATGAATATTTTAAGATTAAAAATTAATTGCTCGGGGATAGGGATTCGAACCCCAATAAACAGGACCAGAACCTGTTGTCCTACCGTTAGACGATCCCCGAAAATTATTTCTTTGTAGTAAATTTTTTAATTATTTCTCTTTTTTCATTTACGCCAGAATAACTTTTTAAATATTTTTCTCTTTTTCTGGCAGATTTTATATCTGGACATTGTTCTATATATATTACTATCCAGGGAATTTTTCTGCTTGTAAATTTACTTTTGCCATGATTATGCTCGTTCAATCTTTTGGTAACATCATGTGTTATCCCTACATAATGCGAAAAGTCAATTAAACTTTCTAAAATATATAAAAACATATGTCCTACCGCTAGCCTGCCCGCGGCTGCGCCTTGGGCGCGGCCAGGGACGATCCCCGAATAATTTTAAATTTAAGAATTAAGATTTATGAATTTTTTAATTACTAATTACTGTTTACTATTTACTGATTACTAATTACTACTTCACAATTTTTCCGCCAAAAGTTTTTAATAAATTATCAATTGAACTGTCTTTTGGTTTTTCTTCTGATGGAACCGCTTCGGGATTACTAGGAATTGCATCACCACCATTGCCATTATTTTCATCCGTAATATTAGCCATACTCAAACTCTCGTCAACAATTGCCGAAATTACCAAGGAATTGCCGTAGACTTCCCTCAAAACATTTTCAACCATTGCTTTTATCTGTTGATTGGTCACGCGCTCTTTATGAAATTTGTATTTAAAAGCCAGGCAAAGCTGATTACCGTTAAGTCCGCGCGGTTCGCAAGCGCGCAGGATAAATGACAATGAATGATTATATTTTTTTATTTTGACCAGTACCTCGCTCCATTTCTCGCGAATCTCATTTTCGGAAATGTTTACTGAAATATTATTATTAGCTACGGGTTGAATCGGTTTACTATTTGATAAATTGTTCGTCGCCCTATTTGCCATTGGTGTAAACCGCGCGGTACTAACGGGTGGATTACTGGCAACATTTCTGCCTAGACATAATTCAATGATAGCTAATTCCAAGGGCAGCTGCGCAATAAAATTATCTTTAAGCTTGTTTTTCGCTTCATTGAATTTATTAATATAAACTACAATATTGCTTATTTCCAAATTCCTGCTCAAATCATTAATTTTTATTTCCATTGATTCGCCCAGTTCCAAACTTAATTTGCCGGAAAGAGCCGGACTTATTTTACTTATTAAAATTTTTCTCAATATTTCAACCAGATTGTTTAAAAAATTCTTTAATTCAACTCCTTCATCAATCAAATTATTTACCAATTTAATGCCCCCGGCAGGATCTTTTTTTATTAAAATTTCAATCAGATTTAAAATTTCATTAATATCGCTCCGAGGTATTACCAAATCCGCCTCTTCTTGCGTAATTTCTTTTCCACCAATAGAAATTAATTGGCCAAGCAAACTTTCCGCGTCTCGCATGTAACCGTCAGACTGGCGAGCAATTGATTCCAGAATATTCTTATCAATATTTATACCATCTTCTTTGACAATAAAAGACAATTTTTTTGTTACGTCGCCCATGCTAATTCTTTTGAAATCAAACCTTTGACAGCGAGAAATTATAGTACTAGGAACTTTGTGAACTTCGGTAGTGCAGAGAATAAAGACAACATTTTTTGGCGGTTCTTCCATAATTTTCAAAAGTGCGTTGAAAGCGGAAATTGAAAGCATGTGTACTTCGTCAATTATAAAAACTTTGAATTTATTTTTCGCCGGTGTCACGCGCGCCGAAGCGATAATATTATCGCGCACATTATCCACGCCGGTATTGCTTGCCGCATCAATTTCAATCATATCCAGACTGGAGCCAGCTGTAATCTCCGTGCAAGCCGTACAAGTATTACATGGCTCAAAATCTCCAT
>JAQVLT010000002.1:0-91622 GCA_028704015.1 Patescibacteria group bacterium
AGAAAATTAATGGATTGGTTGTTGTGGTATAATACCAAGAGATTTCATTGGAGTTTAAAATTAACATCTCCTGTGGATTATTTATTAAGTAATTGTTCGTTGTCCAAAATGAGCTGGACTAATACAGTAATTTGACTAATGTTTATAGTTTTGTTATAGTAATATTATATAAATAGTCTTTGAGGCTGTTTTATTTTTTGTTTAAAACATTGGAGCGGTAGCTCAGTTGGCTTAGAACGTCCCGATCGCCATCGGGAAGGTCGCGGGTTCATCAAAATTTAGATAACAAAATCTTTGGAGCGGTAGCTCAGTTGGTTTAGAACGTCCCGATCGCCATCGGGAAGGTCGCGGGTTCATCAAAATTTAGATAACAAAATCTTTGGAGCGGTAGCTCAGTTGGTTAGAGCGCTGCCCTGTCACGGCAGAGGTCGCGGGTCCGAGTCCCGTCCGCTCCGCATATGTACTTTGCATATATTTTACAAAGCAAGAAAGATCAAAGTTTCTATACAGGACATACTGATAATATTGAAAGAAGAATAAAAGAACATAATTGCGGAAAAAACAAGTATACTAGGAATAAAGCTCCTTGGCTATTGGTTAAACAAGAAACATTTTTAACTCGCTCCGAGGCGATGAGAAGAGAGAGACAGATCAAAAAAATGAAAAGTAGTAAGTATATTAAAGATTTGATAGGTTCAATTGATTAGAGCGTCCCGTCCGCTCCGCCTTCGCTTATTGAGATGAGTTATGACGGACAAAGTCCGCCGAAGAAGAACGCGAAGGCAAATTTGTTTATATTATTTTGCAAGAAGTGAAAAAAATAGTATAATTTAAATAGAAATTGTTTGTTATATAGAATCAGCTATAACAATTTTAATTAAAAATATGGTTATCAAAAAAGACATAAAAAACAACGAATTAGATAAAGAAACGATTAAAAAAATTAAAGAAGATTTGCTGGCGCAAAAAAAGCAAATTCTTATTGATTTAAAAGATGTTGGCAGAAAAGATATTCATGAACCTGACGATTTAAGCGCTAAATTTCCTGAATATGGCGATAAGCCCGACGAGAACGCTCAGGAAATTGCTGACTACACTACCAACGTGGCCACGGAAAAAGTTTTGGAAAATACTCTTAGAGATATTGATAATGCCTTGAAGAGAATAGAAAAAGGTACTTATGGTATTTGCAAATATTGCGGTAAGTCAATTGGCAAAGGAAGAATGTTGGCTCGACCGGTAGCTAGCGCTTGCATTGAATGCAAGACTAAATTGCAAAGCGGAGAATAGGCGGTAGAATATTTAGGATTATTAAGATTATTAGGATTATTGAATATGATTTTCAATAAAAAAAAGATGGCACTATATTTTATGCTCGCCATCTTTTTTGTTTTGTTTGATAGATTTTTAAAATCTCTGGCTGTAAATAATTATCTCAATACGCCGATAGAAATAATAAAAAATTTTTTTAGCCTTTATTTTACCCCCAATTATTATATTGCCTTTTCCATTCCAATTATGGGTTTGTGGCTCAATTTGATAATTTTATTAATAATTGTAATTTTAATAAATTATTATTTTCTTTTTGCTTCCCGGGGTAGAAATTTGGAAGCATTCAGTTTGATATTTATAATTATCGGCGCGGCCAGCAATCTCTTTGATCGTTTTAAATATGGTTATGTAATTGATTATTTTGATGTTAAATTTTTTACTATTTTTAACTTGGCAGATGTGATGATTGTCGGCGGGGTATTGATTATTTTGTTAACACTGATTAAAAAAAAGACGGCCAATGAGTAGCCGTCTTTTAATGTTTTATTTAGATAAAAAACTAGTTTAATTCTTTGTTTGCTACGCGTTTTTTTTCCGTAAGAGTTTGGCAAAGCGCAACGATGACAGCCGGGTCGTATGGAGCAACAAAATTTTCAAGATCTGCCTCCAACATTTTTCCGATTTCTTCAACCGAATATTTTTCAAGAAGATTATTAGCAATCTGAACCATATTAGCATTTTGAATTATGGCGTCAGTATTTTCTCTAATTTTTTTTATTCTTCCTTGAAAATCAATATCTTCCTGCGGAAGAAATTTTTCTTCCGTCGCGTTTTTTACTCCAAAGACGTTTCTTATTGGCATACTTTTTTATTTAATTATTAAAACTCTTTTGTGTTCTTCTAAATTTTTAATGTTAATATATTTTGTTTTTTTCGGCAGGATTTTTTTTATTTTATCCGCCCATTCAATTATTACTACTGTATCAGGTCTGCCGAAATAATCCAGAGCGCCGATTGCTTCGAGGTCGTGGCCGGATTTCAGGCGATAAGCATCAATGTGAACGAGAGCTTTTAGCTTTGAGCTTTTAGCTTTTAGCCCGTCTGCCGACGAGGTAGAATTATAGATTTTCATTATTACAAAAGTCGGGCTGTTCACTTTTGTTTTTATACCTAACTCTTTGGCTACGCCTTGAGTAAAAAAAGTTTTACCAGCGCCGAGATCGCCAACTAAGCCGATTACTTCCCCGCCTTTTAACTTTTTGGCGAAGTTTTTGGCAAAAGCGAGTGTTTCTTTTGATGAATTGGTAATAATTTTATTCATAATTATATCTTAGCGAAGATAAAGGAAAAAATAAAGAAGGCAAGGAGTTTGCCTTGCCTCCTAAAATAATTTAGGTTGCTAATTATTGATTTATATTCGGCGTGCTGGTAGCGAACTCCGGTCTTAATTGAATGTTTTGCGCCGTAATACTACCATCGGAATTTGTCTGTCCAGTTACCATAATATTTTTGCCAACTTCCAGATCGGTTATGGTTGCTTCAGCCATTTTGTTAACTTTGGTTTCTCCTCCTAAAAAAATTATTTTTGAACCGCCATTTGCTAATTTGACGGTTATGCTTTTTTCGTCTTTTGAAATAATTTCTCCGTTGGCGATGCCATTGCCTTTACTGCCCTGGCGCATGCCTTGTCTGTCACCGCCCGGTTGTTGCATTTGGCTTTGCCAAATATTTTTGTCAAATTCATTTTGATTATGGCGTTGCCCATATTTAGTTCCTCCATAGAAGGCGATAAGCACTGCAATAATGGCAACACCGCCTATGATCATAAGATTTTTTTTCATAAAGTTTTGGTTATTTAAAAAAATAATAAATTATTCATGACGCAAAGCTTCTATTGGATTAAGCTTGGCGGCGCGATAAGCCGGATAATAGCCGAAGACAATGCCGATGCCGGCGGAAATTCCAAAAGCCAGCGCAACCGATTGCCAAGACACTTGAGTGGTAATATTTGCCAATGAGGAAATTAAATAAGCTGCCAGCCAGCCGATTATCACTCCAAAAACACCGCCGAAAAAAGTCAGCATTATTGCTTCGGTTAAAAATTGGCGGCTGATATCATTTCTTTTGGCGCCGATAGCTTTGCGCAAACCGATTTCCCTGGTTCTTTCCGTCACGGAAGTGAGCATCATATTCATAATGCCGATTCCACCGACCAGAAGAGAGATTCCAGCGATTGACGCCAAAAAAATAGTAAAGGTGTTTGTTACTTGCGCCAAAGTTCCTAAAATATCTTCTTGAGACAGAATGGAAAAATCCGGGCTTGTAGGATCAACATTGTGTTTTTGCGCCAAAGTAGACAGAGCCAGCTCTTTTACTTGGCTCATTTGGTCCTTGGAAGCAACACTGATTGATATAGATGACAAATATTCTTGGCCGGCTAGAATTTTTTGCATTGTTGTCAGGGGAACGAAGGCCATATCATCGGGATTGGAAAATCCAGAGCCGCCTTTTGCTTGCAATACGCCAACCACTTTGAAATTAATTTTATTTATTCTTATGGTTTGGCCGATTGGATTGTCTTCGCCAAACAAATCGCTCGCTACAGTCGGTCCGAGTACAACAACTTTGGATAAACTGCTCACTTGCGAATCGGTAATGAAATTTCCGTTAGCCACCGTGACATTGCGAACCATAGCGTAGCTGGGAGCAACGCCGATTACGGTTGAATTTGTGTTGTTGCCGGTAGTGGCCACAATTTGGTAGCGTTTTTGCACTTCCGGTGAAATATAGCTCACGCCTTCTATCGCTTTTAGAACTTCAACGTCTTCATTTTTTAAATTTTGCGATGCGCCACGTCCGCTGGAAACATAACCCTTGCCTTGTTGAGAGAAGCCGGGACTGATTGTTAATAGATTTGACCCCAGTCCTTCAATGCTTGATTGTATCTGGCCGCTGGTTCCTTGGCCGATTGAAACCATGGCAATTACCGAGGCAATGCCAATAATAATACCTAGAGCGGTTAATCCAGATCGAGCTTTGTTGGAAGACAAAGCAATGTATGTTTCGGAAAACAAGTCGGATAGCAACATAAAATTTATTATTTTAAAACTATAAAGTTATTATTTTTTACGTTCATTTTTTCATCTTTAATTATTTCTCCATCGCGGATGTGAATAATTCTTTGCGCGAATTCAGCAATATACCGTTCGTGGGTTATGAGAACAATCGTCCGTCCTTGCTCGGTATGAAGCTTTTGAAAAGTTTCCAAAACCATTTGCCCGGTCTTGGTATCCAGATTTCCGGTTGGTTCGTCAGCCAAGATTAACGCCGGATTATTGACTAGAGCTCTGGCAATAGCGACTCTTTGCATCATGCCGCCGGAAAGTTGGTTGGAATGGTGAAGCCAGAATTTTTCCGGGAAAGCCGAATCGGTTAAAGCTTTTTTAGCTTTTGCTTCCCGTTCCTCTTTTTCAATATCAGCGTAAATTAAAGGCAGGGTGACATTTCGTAAAACCGTAGCGCGCGGCAATAAATTGAAAGCTTGAAAAACAAAACCTATTTTTTTGGTTCTAAGTTCCGCCAACTCATCATCAGAAAAAGTAGAAACATCTTGATTGTCAATTAAGTATTGGCCGGAAGTAGGGGTATCCAGACAGCCAATAATATTCATTAGCGTTGATTTGCCCGAACCGGACGGACCCATTATCGCGACAAACTCGCCGGTATTAATTTTAAAATTAATATTTTTTAATACCGTTGTTTCAATGTCGCCGCTTTGATAAGTTTTGTTGATATTTTTTCCTTCAAGCATAATGGTTTAAATTATAATTTTTGGCCTATATTCACTAATGCATTTCGCCCAATCCCGGTATTCCCATTCCGCCGGATTGCTTGTTTTGGCTGGAGCTGGTTGTTGTGGTTGTCCCGGTAATGGTTTGCGAAACAACAACATCGCCTTCTTCTAAGCCGCTAGTAATTTCGGTTTTTTCATCATTAGATAAGCCAACCTCAACTTGCTGATGGCGAGGCGCGGAAGCAAGTTGAATCGCGCCGGCAGTGGAGCTGGCGTTATTTACCAAAGAGAGATTATCGCCTTCAATAATTTCTATATATTTATTTTGGCCTTGAGTTTTGATTGCAGAATTTGGCACTAACAAAACATCAGATTTAGAATCTATGATTACGGCTGCCGATACAGTCATGGAGGGTTTAATGCGTTCGTCGTCAGTATCAAAAGCAATTTTGATTGTGTAAGTAACCACTCCTTGCGATGCAGTTCCAATTGTATTGATTTCCACGACCTGTCCGGTGATGGATAAATCAGGCACGGCATCAAAGGCGAGAGTTGCCTTTTGTCCGACTTTTAACTTGGCTACGTCAACTTCATTAAATGAAATTTCCGCAATTTTTTGTTTGGTGATTATTGTGGCCAGAGAAGTGCCGGAAGATGCTTGATCGCCTTTTTTGGCATCAAGCTGGGCAACGACGCCATCAAACGGAGCTCTGATTGTGTAATCGCTCAGAATTTCACGCGCGTCATAAAGTGCGTTTTGTTTTTGTTGGAGTGATAATTTTTGCGACTGAATATCTAACTGGTCTGCTCCGTTTTTCAAATCAGCGAGAGTTAGTTCTTTGTCCTTAATAGCTTGTTCGGCTGAAGCGATTTCTAGCGGATTGTTTTGTTCCATTTGCTCCAAATCGCGATCGGCGTTGAGAATTGATGTTTTGGCATTATCAATTGTTTGTTTGATTGAATAGAGAGTAATCAAATGACTATTGGTTGTTCCGGTGTAAGAATCAAGATTTGTTTGGTGGGTTCTCATGGTTGTCGGTATGGTTTGATCCCGCAGTTCCATGAAATCTTGGATGTAATCAATATAATTTTTACCGGCTTTTACCGCTTCCGCGATGTTTTTTGTAGTTTCATAAGTTTCGTTTAGAAGCGATTCAATTTCCGCCGGACTTGAATTTCGGTTGCTGGTCTTGTATCGGCTTAGAGTAGCTTCGTATTTTTTTCTGGCTGTTTCATAAGCATTTGTCGTGCTCTCGCGATAAGTGTCCGCTTTCCTTTGGTAGATGTCATCGTTTGAAAGCTGATTATAATACCAGTCAAGATTTATTTGAGTGCTAGTAAAGTCGTAATTATAATAAACATTATCTAGGCCGGTCATAATTCCCGGAAGTTCTAGAAAGGCATTGGCGATATTATTGTAAGCATCATCATAAGATTTATTCAAGCTGTCTTGGGCTTGTTGTTTGGCTTCTTTTGCTTTGTCATATTCTATTTGTTGTGACAGTTTAAGCTTGGTTAGAGTGTCTTTGGCTGAGGATAATGAGTTTTCAGCTTGAAGTAGAGCCAGCGCGTCGGCTGGTTTGACTAATTTGTCATAAGCGATTTGAGCGCTTTGCAGATTGGCTTGCGCATCGCGGACGGTTTTTTGCGCTTCTCGGGAATCAATCAAAGCAATAATATCTCCGTTTTTTATTTCTTGGCCGCTAGCAACTTTAACTGCGGTTATTTCTCCGGAAGCTTTTGGCTTGATTTCAACTTGATTTGAAGCCGAGACTTGCCCGCTTGCTGATACTGATACGATTAATGTGCCTTTTTCTGCTTTGGCAGTCAGATAACGCGTGGCTGCGGCAGTTTGAAAAATTTTTCCATAAATAAAATAGCCTGCTCCGGCTAAAATAATAATGGCAATAATCGCTAAAAGTTTGCGACGTTTAATAAACGCAAGGGTTTTGCTAATCATAGAATAGTTTAAAATATTTAATTTTTAGGGAAAATTTAGTTGGATTTTCTGCTATATTGAGTAATACGCTAATTTTAGTAATTTTAATGCAAAAATAAAAAAGGAGCGCTTGTTTGCTCCTTTTTGGTGCCGAGGACAGTCCCGATACATTTTATTATCGGGATGCCTCCCCCCAGAAGCGGGCAGGCGCTCACACGCTCGGCAGACTTGTGTATAATTTTTTGTGGGCGAAAGAGGATTCGAACCTCCACAGCCTTGCGGCCGCTACCACCTCAAGGTAGTGTGTATACCAGTTTCACCATTCGCCCAGATGATTTTTATTTTATCAAAGAAGGCAGGATTTGCAAATCCTGCCTTCAATTTCGTTTTAAGTTTTACTTTATCTTTACTTCTTTCAATTTCTTTTTATAATCTCTAAGATAATAGAGTTTTGACTGTTTTACTTTTGCTTGTTTTTTTATTTCAATTTTTTCAATTGTCGGAAGGTTCAGAGGGAATATTTTTTCCACGCCGACTCCGTCGGTAACTTTACGCACGGTTATTGTACCGCCAATTTCTTTGCCGTGTTTCTTGGCGATGATAATGCCCTCAAAATACTGTGAGCGTTCTTTTTCTTCGCCCTTGGTATTAAGTTCTTTGATTCTTTGGTAAACACGGACGGTCATGCCGGGTTTTAATTCTTGGATATTTAGTTTAGTTTCGTTGGTCATAAAATAATAATTCAAATCTACAAATTGCAAATGCAGATTTAGTGTGTTTTTAGTAAAAAAATAGAACGGTAAGGTTCCATTACTATTAGCGTTCTAATATTATAATAATCTTTATTTTTTGTCAATTTTTGGCTTAATATATTTCCAAACAGCATTAAAAGCCTGGGCGCGGTTCAAATTGGTTGTATCCAGGACAAAATCGTAGTTGCTTTTTTTGTTTACATTGATATTAAAGTATTTTTTGTATCTTTTGCGGTCGCTGCGCATCCTGGCGTCAAAGCTTTTTATTACATCAGAGAGGGTTTTTAAATTTTTGTTTTCATTGCGGTCATTTTCGTTGCGCAGTTCCTTGAGAATCCTTTTGGCGCCAGTTTCTTTATTTACATCAACGTAGATTTTAAAAGAATGCGGAATAAAGAACCAGGAAGTTCTTCCTTCAACAATAATATTGTCCATAGTTTTGCCAAGATTTTCCTGGTAATTATCAACATCGGTGTCAGTCGTTGGATCGTTTTCGCCCAGCTTGTTGTATTCCGCCAGGGTCATGCCTCTTTTTTTGGCGATGTCGCGCCTGATGCCGCCCATATAATAACGCGGCCAGCCTAGTTTGGCCGCCAGTTTTTTTGCGATTGTGCTTTTTCCCGAACCCGGGGTGCCGCCGAAAGTTATAATCATAAGGTTAATTTTCAATTTTTAATTCCTAATTTTTAAACAATTTTCAATGAATTAATTTTCAATTTACGACAGAAATCTTTGAAAATTGAAAATTAGAAATTAATAATTATTCGTATTTTGATTATATCAATGAAAAATAATATTGGCAAAATATTGACAATAAAAAAAGTTTTGGTATGATTAGTCTAAGTTCCGCCATACCCCTTTGTTTGGATGAAGGTAGGGGGGCGGATTTTATAGGGGCTTTTTTGCACTTTTTAACCTTTCCTCGACGGAGGCAGCGAATGCACAAAGATTCCTAGTGTGGTTAGCGGCTATGGTCCGGCCGAGTTTTTTTCGGTCGATTGGTGGCAAAGAATTTTTCAACAAGACTTGTTTGCAGGGGATTGTTTTCCCATATCGCTTGTTCAAGTTTTTAATTACCACCCAATCTCAAGGAAAACCTTGGGGCAACAAGAAAAACGAAAAAGGAGATGCCATGTATACCACCACGCAAACCCCCTTGACGACGACAATGACGGCCTACGGGCACCTGGACGCGATGACGGGACACACGGCGACCGACATGGGCGGGAAGCACCTGGGCGCGGCGCACACCAAGATGGGCATCAAGGCCTGATTCTCCCGGGAGAAGCGCGGAATCCCTGTAAGGGCATAGTAATAGCTCTATAGGGGGACCAGAGGCGGGGCCGGTATGCAGTAGTATTGCATATCTGTGCCCCGCCTCAACCTCAATTAAAAAAGTTGGCAAATAATAGAGAGTCTAAATCTCTACAAAATGTTATTTTGTAGAGATTTAGACTCTTTTGCGTTTTTCGGACAAATATTGGATAAACCATACAGGCGATAAATGAAGGTGAGCCCGCCAAATCGGCGGGCTCGCCTTCAATCGGTTTCAATCGAGTGATAAATTTTATTTATTGTGTCTCTCGCAATTTTATTCTTTGAAGGCGGGCATAAAATGAAGGCGGGCAAACGTTTGCCCGCCTTCAATATATTCATATTCGTGATATAATTTTATCATGCGCAATCAAATACTCCATAAAAATTCCCAAAAGAGATTTTATAATTCCGATTATATTTATTTTATCACCACGGTAACGCATAAACGTTTTTCGTATTTTTCCGAAGAGATATTTTGTGATTTGTTTATTGATAATTTGCGGATTTGTAAACAATTGAAAGATTTTAAATTATATGGATTTATAATCGTTCCCGATCACGCACATTTGTTAATCAAGTCGGGAGAAAAATTTAATATTTCTGAGAAGATGTTTTCAATCAAAAAGCAATTTTCGCATGATGTTAATCGCGTATTGGGTTTTAATGAGCCATATCCTGAAAATGTAAAAATTGAAGGCGGGCAAACGTTTGCCCGCCTTCAATGGGAGAAAATTATTTTTCCACATCAAAAAAGAGTTAATAAATATCGCGAACAATTTATAAACAAATACGGCCACGATCAATTTCAAATCCCACCATTCAAATGGCAGGAATCGTTCCGTGACCATGTTATCCGTAACGAGAAAGATTTTTTAAATCATCTCAATTATATTTTTAATAATTGTGTCAAACATAATATTTATAATAATCCGGAAACATATCATTGGTCGTTTTGCAATGAAGAATTTAAGGATTTGATTGATGATTATTTTGGACAAAAATAAAAATTTAAAATTAAGCAAAAAGCCGATTATATCGCCTTTTTAATGTTGATATTAAAAAAATTGGGAAGTAATCTCTCCTCTACCGGAATTATTCCATTTGTTTTTTTATAAGTAATTAGATAAACTATACCCAGAAACAGAACTTTGGCAAAAACAATCAGGGGACAGGAGGGTGCGGCCATGGCGAAAGAAACAGAGGCCAAAGATAATGGGAAAAAAGTCAGAGTCAGAACAGATATTTCACCCGGGGAAGTCAGTTTTACTTTTATTTTCAGGCCGAAGGTCGTGGTGAACGAGCAGGCGTTCAGGGATCTCTACCAGATGGTCGTTGATGGCTTACTCAAGGTGACCGGTGTTTCGGACACCGCAAAGCTGGCGACCTGGGCCAAGAAACATTTTGGACTCTCTTTTCGCAGGAAGAAAGAGGGACCGAAAAATATTCCGAGCTGATTCCGGAAGGAGGGAAAATATAAACAAGTGGTAGGTCGAAGAAGACACTACCTCTTTTTTTATTCAGCACCATAAAAATACTGGATGAATTTTGAAAAATATTTTATAATAAAGATATCACAAATCACATAACACACAACACATATCACATAGCAGGCAATTATAGGTTGTTACATGATATGTGTTATGTGTTTATTGAAAAATGTTTTTAGAAAAATTAGAAGTACAAGGGTTTAAATCTTTTGCCAATAAAAATACATTGGTGTTTCCGGGCATGGTGGACAAAAGCAGGCGCGGCCTTACCGCCGTGGTCGGGCCGAACGGTTCGGGCAAATCCAACGTGGCTGATTCCATCCGCTGGGCGCTCGGAGAGCAGTCTATGAAAACTCTCAGGGGAAAAAAAGGCGAAGACGTAATTTTTTCCGGATCGGACAAGAAAGGCAAACTCGGCATGGCGGAGGTTTCTTTGTTTTTGAATAACGCGGATCGCAAGGCGGCGATTGATTATTCGGAAGTAGTTCTGACTCGCCGTCTTTTTCGGAGCGGCGAAAGCGAATACTTAATTAATAATTCACGCGCCCGGCTCTATGACGTGCAAATGCTTCTCGCCAAAGCGAATTTTGGCCAGCGAACGTATAGCGTCATCGGACAGGGAATGGTGGAGGGATTTTTAAACACTTCGCTTGCAGAACGCAAGGAATTTTTTGACGAAGCTACGGGTGTCAAGCAATTTCAAATCAAGCGCGATGAAGCACTCAATAAGTTAAAAAACAGTTACGAAAATTTGAGCCAGGCGGAAATGCTTATTTCGGAAATTGAGCCGCGCGTTCAGAGTTTGACGCGCCAAGTGAATAAGCTGAAAAGGCGCGGCGAGATTGAAACCGAACTCAAAGAATTGCAGATTCAATATTACAGTAAAATTTGGCATGAGATTTTTACCAAATTTTCCGAGCATAATAATCAATATTTGGAATTGGAAAAAAATAAAATAGAAAAAGCGAAAAAATTGGAACAACTGCAACGCGAACTGGAAAAAATGGAAGCACAAAAAGGCGCGGGCGAGGAATTTGTTAATTATCAAAAAGAATTAAATAATCTGCAAATCTCCAAAGATTCTTTGGTAAAGCAGATTGCCAAGATTGATGCGCAAATTGAAATGAATCTGGAATCGCAAGGCAAGTTTGATGTTTCGTGGCTCCTCGCAAAAAAGAACGAACTGGAAGCAGCTATCAAGCGCGCCCAAGAAGAATTGTCTCTGATTTCCGGAAATGAAAAAGAAGAGAACGAATTAAAAAATCTGGAAAGCGAACGAAAAAATATTGTTGAAAAAATAAAAAATTTAAATGAAAAAGTTTTAAAATTATCGAGCGCGAAAAGCGGCACAGGCGAACAGCAAACTTTGAACACACGGCTGGAAGATTTGGCGGAACGTTTAAAAAATTTGGAAGGCGAAGAAGATGCGGCGGTAGTTAGAAAAATAGTTCGGGAAATCAGAGAAGAAATCGTAAAATTGGTTAAGCTGGTTAAAAAAGAAGACGAAAAATTGGAACTGGAAAAAGCGCATCGCGAGTTAATGAATTTAGGCGAAGAGCGCGAAAAAATATCTTTTAAAATTAATGAATTAAGTTTGAAAATAAATTCCGCGAAAGAAAAAGAGCGGCTATTTTCGGGCGAATTGGCGAAATTAAAAGTAGAACTGACCGGCATTGAGCAGAAATTAAAAGAGCAAAAGACCGAAGTAAAGACAGGCGATCTGGACGCGGAGAAAAATAAGTTAAAAAAAGACTTAGAAAAGATAGAGGCGGAAATGGCGCGCGTCAAGGGTGATGCCGGAGAGATTTCACGGCTGGAAGAAGAGAAGCGAAACAAACTATTTGGTTTACAGAAAAATTTGCAGACTCTGCAAAATGAAGTAAATGAATTGTCCAATCGTCTAAATGAAATAAAAATAAATTCTACGCGGTTTGAAACTCGTCTGGAAGATTTGGAAACGGAAATCCGGCAGAATCTCGGCGGACTCAAAGAAGTTAAAGAGCGCAAAGTTGAAGGCGAGATTGATATTGAGGCGGCGTTAGCTAAAATTAATCAGCTCAAGCATCAGCTTGAACAGATCGGTGGTATTGATCCGGAAATTGAAAAAGAATATATTGAGACAAAAGAGCGCTATGATTTTCTCTCCGGGCAAGTTAATGATTTGAACGGCGCAATCGGTTCTTTGGAAGAAATTATTAAAGAATTGGACGCGGTAATCAAAGAAAGATTTGATAAAGAGTTTAAAATAATTTCCGAGAAGTTTGAGGAATATTTTAAAATTTTGTTTAATGGCGGAAACGCGAAGATTGTGAAAGTAATGGACGAGCCGACAGTTGACAAGGGACAATTGACAGTTGACCTTGAAAATTCAGAAGAGGGCGAATCCTCTTCCGCTAAGGCTACGGAGGACAAGAGCGCGGTTGATTTGAAGCGGATAAAATATTTGCAGAAGTATAATGCAACCGGTTTGGCGGGTATTGAGATTCAGGCGACGCCTCCGGGAAAAAAGATTAAGTCAATTTCCATGCTTTCGGGCGGCGAACGCGCTCTCACCGCGATCGGTTTGATCTGCGCGATTATCAGCGCCAATCCTTCGCCATTTGTGGTGTTGGATGAAGTTGATGCCGCGCTGGACGAAGCGAATTCGGAACGGCTCGCGAAAATTCTTGACGACCTTTCTAATAAAACACAGTTTATCGTCATTACTCACAACCGCGCCGCCATGCGCCGCGCCAATGTTCTCTACGGTGTGACTATGGGAGACGATGGGGTGTCAAAGTTGCTTAGCGTAAAGTTGGATGATGCCATGGTAAAATAAAAATTTAAAAAAATAAAAATCAAGGCAAGATATTTATGAAGGCGACATTTACAAATGTCGCCTTCATTTTATTAATAATGTTTATTGAGTTTTTTCCAAAACTAAATATCTAATATCCCCTTTTTCTTTTACATCCTGAAAATATCGAGTGAGGACATATTTTTTTTCGCCTAATAATTTTTGCATGGCTTCGTGATATTCTTGAAATTCTTCTGGATTTTTAAAATTGTATTTTAAAATAATAGTTTCTTGGCCTGTTTGATAATCATTATTTTGCCACTGGCTGATTATATCTTTTGGAGAATTTAACATTTTGCCTTCTTCGTTTGCTCGGCGATATTCAAAACGAGAATTTTTTTCTTCATCAATTTCAATTTCTATGAGTGGTTCGCCGGTTTGGTGGTAGTTTGGGATATAACCGGTGCCGACAAAGCCGGTTTTTTCAATGTAGCAGGTTCCTATCCGGATGCGCGGTGAAACAGTCGCGCGAATATTTTTTTCTTTGACTTTTTCTTTGACAATTTCCAAAAGCGTTTGTTCGGCGATTTTTAAACCGTGCAAGTCTTTAAAAATATTAAATGAGCCGAAAATAACATTATTATCGTCAATTTTCTCAAATCGTAAAAAGCCGATGATTTCATCTTTGTATTTTAAAATGACAAATTCCTGTTCTTTTTCTTTGCTTTTTAGGTCTTTTTCCAATCCTTCAACTACGGTTGATTGCATGGCGGGAATTTGGCGCCAGTTAGTTTGCGCCATTATTAAAATATTTTTAATTTCGGCGTCTGCTAAATTATTTTTTATTTCCAAATTAAAATCTTCCAGTTTTTTTAAATTAATTTGTTGTTTCTCTGTTTTCGCGGCTTTAAGAACGGAAGCCAGAAGAGTTATTTTAATTTTACTGTTTTCCAAATCTTCAAGCAGTTGGTTTATTTTTTCTTCTTTTTCTTCTTCTCCTCCAAGTTCGTCGGCAAATTTAATTATAATTTCTCGGGCTTTTTTTAGCATTTCCGTTCTAATTGAAAATATATTTATTTTTTGTTCTTCGGCAATATCGCTCAGCTCATCGGTTTGCCCGTCGGCATAATTAATAATTTCAGCGATTTTGGAAAAACATTTCATCGCGTCATCCGGTTCAAGGTTCCGGTTGATTGCCAAGATTTTTTCACCGGCGTTTTTGTCAATTTCTAGAGAGAGAAAAGATAATATTCTATTTCTTGCGTCTTCCGGATTAGCGGCGTTTTGGAAAAATTTTTCTATTTCAGCAAAATCTTTATTTTTTCTAGTGCGTAAAAATTGCAATAATTGAAATTGCACGGCCGGCGAATAATCGCCAAGTTCAATATTAAAAAATTTATTCAAAACAGCGCGAAAGGGCAAAGAGAAAAGCTTTTTTAAAACCGCTTGCTCTTCCTTGCTCTCAAAAGGATGCTTTAAGATTGCCTCCAAATCATTAACTTCATCTCTATACTCATCCAAAGCTCCCAAAGATTCCCCGTCCTCCGCAGAATAAATTCCTAGAATTTTTGGGGCAATCTTGGCGTGGAGATCTTCATCTTCCGGCTCATAGTAGTCTTTGGTTATTGATTCAATGTATGAATCCTCTTCTTCCGGACTAATGTAGTATTGAAGCGGCACTGGCATGGATTCGCGAAAAAAGTAATTGCGGCCGGCGCGAGATATGGATTCACAAATCAAAGTTCTCAGAAAAATGGTTGTTTCCGGATCTTCTCCGATATTTTCCAATTTTTTTAACAGCTCGTATGATTCTTCTTCTCGCGATTCTTCAAAAAGATCAGTGGAAATTTCCACCAGAAGATTCAAAGCCGCTATTTTTTTAGCTTCATTAATATGGTTATCGGCTATGTCGGAAAATAGATTTTGCATCAGTTCTTTATTTTGAAACATTTCATAATATTCCGTTTCGCCGCCAAAAAATTCTCTCAGAACTTCATGCGCTTCTTCAGCTTCTCGCATGTTAATAATTTTCCCTTCTTCGGCAATTAATTTTTTATATAGCAAATCAAGCATCTGTCTGGCGTTTAATGCTTGCTCTCTTTTATTTTGATTTATCCCTTGGTTTAGATTTAGCGGTTTTTCCATGTTTTTATTTTAGCATTAAGTAAAAAGTAAATAAATATCGGCAAAATAAAAAGGGGCGCCAGCTCCGTAGTTTGGAACTGGCGCCCAGTGGTTTTTCATTTGGACAAGAGACACATGGACGCAAAGTTTGCGTCCTGAAACGCTTTTTCATCCCTACCAACTTCCCCTGAAAGTTGGTAGTCAAGAGCATCTTCCAGATATCGTCTATTTTCTGGAGAAACGCTCTTCCTCAAAGTCGCCAACCGCTGAAGCGGCTGGCGCACCAAACTCACGAACTCATCGCGTGCCAAAAGCGGCGCCGCGATGAACTCCAGAAACATCCGCTCCAACTCAAGAAGGCTGGAGGGCTGAAATTCCCAACACCCCCCGCCCTCTTGACGGATTTTTGCTAAATCCGCCTTCTCGCAGGCCTGAGTCACTTCTTCTCTTGCCTGTGACAAGAGAAGTTTGTTTTCCTTGGCCAGTTTCATAATCCTACTGGCCACATAGACTGAAGTGGCTCTGAAAATATCCACTTCATCCCAATCCTGGGATGTTTCGTATTCCTCCTCCCAGGATTCTTTATCATCCTGGTTAGCAGCAAACTCCTTGGCCGCTTCCAGAAAAATTTCCGCTGCGATTAAAGCAGCGTCTATATTTTCCACTGCCTCAGCCACAAACATCTCGTGGCTGGTTTCTTTGCGAGGATAAACTTTAACCTCGCTAACATTCAGTGCCCACCATCCCGCCGAATGGTAGGCTAATTGTGAGCCGTTCACCTGACGAAAGTCCGCCAGGTGAGAGCAAATTGCCCGATATGTGATGCAAGCCTTGCGCCACGTATCAAAAATTTCCTCAAAATCCTTTTGGTGGCAAACATGTGCCACCCTTTCCGCCCTTTCCAGCTCGCGGCAAAAAGCACTCACCGCGTCTTTCAAGGGCTCCCCGGATTTTTGAGGAGGGATTTCCCCCTCCAAATTAAAATATTCGGGATTCTCCCTCATTTTTTTTATTGCCCTGATCAACCAAATTGACAGGGCAAAAGAAGGGGTTCCGATGTGATATCCATCGGTACCAACTGAAATTCCGATATATCCCCCGAAGGATTTACCCTCAAGAGGAATAACCTCGCCCGACTCCCTCTGTCGAAAAATCGGCTTATTGAGAGTGGCAGGGGTCGGGAAATGGTTCCAGTAAACATAGAAAGTTCCCATTTCTGGGAAATTCCATACCTCGAAATCCCTATCGCCATTATGAAGCCGATCGTCATGATAAAGCTCGGCCTCTTTAAAAGATAAAAAAATTTTTATCCCGTTTCCATCTTCTTTTATTCTCATTTTTTTCTCCTCTCCCCGCCTTCGCCCGCGGGGTGGGCCATGAAATTTTAAAAGTTCTCAACTCTTTGAGCCGGCCAACCGAAATGGTTGATAAGCTCGAAAAGTTGGGGGGACGAATTGGAAGTTGGTATCTTCTCAAATTCGTCCCCCTGTTTATGGTTCCTGGAGAGAGTTCACTCCTCCAGGAGGGGCAAGTCGCCCCTTGAGCTTTCAACCTCGAACTGGTTGAAAGCTCCGTAATGAAGTTTCAGCCCCAAAGGACCAATCGGGGCAAAAACTTCGATGTCAATCCGGGACAGGTCAGAAATCAGCTTGTCCTCTCCCTGGAAAATCGGGGTGAACCTGCAAAGCAGGCACCCCTTCTGGAAACTTCCCCGGTAGCCCTTGAAGGTCACCGAGCCGGGTGTGAATTCATACACCCCCTTTTTGGAGGCCGTGGTATAGCGCACCAGGGCCTCTCCGATTTCAATCTCGGCGTTGCCTTCCCATGATGGAAGGTCGCCGATGGAGCAACCTTTATAAGGCCACCCCTCAAGGCCAGTCACGCTACGCTGACCGGTCCAGAGTTCGGCGGCAAACTTCGCCGCCGCAAACAGCTTTTCCGTTTTTTGGAAATCCAGAGCCAAACGCTCCGGAGAAGAAAGAAGGGTCACTTTCATATTTTCTCCTTCCCCGCCTTCGCCCGCAGGGTGGGCCAAATATTTTTAAAAAGAACTTTTTTGACAGTTAAACTTTTTTATTGTTTAACAAAATAGTATAACATAGAATAATAATATTGTCAATTATAATATAACAAAAATAGGCATTATATTTAAATAAGCTTGATAAAATTATAAATTATTCAATATATTATTATAAATAATTGTCAAAAATAATTTGACAAAATATGGAGATGTGATATAATCAATAATAGCTTAAAGCTTTTAGCTGTTAGCTTTTAGAAATAATAACCTCACCCTATCCCTCTCCTTTGCAAGGAGAGGGGACGAAAATATGTATCAACAATTACTCACAAATTCAGGTTTGGATAATAACCAGGCGGAGGTGCTGGAGTTTTTACTTATAAATGGTGAGCAGAAAGCCGGTGATATTTCAAAAAATACCAAGCTGGGGCGCGGCTTGGTTTATAAGGCCTTAGTTGAGCTAGAAAACATGAAGTTAATTGTTAAGAAAGAAAAAGATGGCGCTGTCGCCGTGTTTCTCGCCGAGCACCCGATTAATATTAAGAAAGTTTTAGAAAGTAAAGAAAAGCAAGCCGAGGAAAAGAAAAACGAAATAGTTAAACAACGCGAACTTCTGGAACGCAGTCTACCGGATTTGGTCTCGGTTTATAATCTGAGCCATCATAAGCCGGGTGTCAGGTATTATGAAGGCGATGAAGGAATTCGCGAGGTGCTATATGATACTTTGAATTCCAAAACAGAAATTTATACTTTTATTGATGTGGAGGCGGTGGAGAAAAATTTAAAAGAAATAAATTCCGAATACGCCAAGAAACGCGAGAAGCTTGGCGTTAAGAAAAAAATTATTGTAGCCGACACTGATGAAAATCGTAAGTTTTTTATGAATTATAACAAAACCATTACCGAGATTAGATATCTGAAAAAAGAGTTTTATCCTTTTGCGTCCGGCCTCCAAATTTATAATGGAAAAATTTCTTATCAGACTTTAAGTCAAAATCACAAAATCGCCGTATTAATTGAAGATCGGAATATTTACGAGATGCAGAAATTGTTTTTTGAATATATTTGGGAGAGTCTGGAAAAGTATTATTAGAAATTTATCCTGTCTCGTTTCTTCACGAGGAGCGAGACGCTACGCAAAATTTCCCTATCTCCCACCAAGGGTGGGTAGGCAAGAGAGGATTTGTTTGTTGACAACTTTCTAAAATTGGTATATAATAAAGCTGTAAACTATTATTTAGATTTTATGAAAGATATAAAAGAGTTAATTTTAGCTAAAATTGAAAAATATGGGAGAGTGAATGCTTCGGTGATAGTTAAAGAAACCGGCTTTTCCCGCGCTTATGTTAACCGTTTTTTTCAAGAGTTAAGAAATGAGGGAAAAATAGTCTTAATTGGCAAAGCCAACCAAGCCAGTTATATTAAGGCCGGCAAAAATGAGCTGGCTAAGGCAAAAAAATTATTTACCAAAGCTAAGAAGAAATATAATAATATTGGTTTATCAGAAGATGCAATTTTAGACCAAATCAAAAGAGAAACGGGAATTTTTTTAGATTTGCCTGTCGGCACCGCGAACATTGTGAGTTATGCTTTCACCGAAATACTTAATAATGCGATTGAACATTCCCGGTCAAAAGAAATAGAAATTTCCTTGAAGCGCGATTCGGCCGGCATACTATTTGAAGTGGTTGACCGTGGAGTTGGAATTTTTAAGAATATTATGGCTATAAAAAGATTGCCTAGCGAGCTGGAGGCTATTCAAGATTTGCTTAAAGGCAAGCAGACAACTGCGCCGGCCGCGCATTCCGGCGAAGGTATTTTCTTCACTTCCAAAGCGGCTGACATGCTGATAATTTCCAGCTTTACCAAAAAATTGATTTTCAATAATAAATTGGAGGATATTTTTATCCAAGACATTAAAAATTTTAAGGGTACAAAGGTAATTTTTTCGCTGGCGCTTAATACTAATAAAAATCTCGCTGCCATTTTTTCTGAATATTCTTCCGGTTCTTATGAATTTTCCAAAACCAGAGTCAATATAAAATTATTCAAAATGGGAAATGAATATCTTTCTCGTTCGCAAGCCAGGAGGGTAATGAACGGCCTGGAAAAATTTAAAGAAATCATCTTGGATTTTAAAAATATTACTACTATCGGGCAGGGATTTGCCGATGAAATTTTTAGGATCTGGCAGAATCATTTTCCGCGAATCAAAATAACAACAAAAAATTCCAATGAGAATATTGACTTTATGATTAATCGAGCCAGGGAAAGATAAAATATTCGGCAATAGAAATCGCCTATCGGGCGGTTTTTTGATTTTAATAATTTTTTAAAATAAAAAAGCCCGACCGTTTACGTTCAGAACTTTGAACGTAAGCGATCGGGTGAAGTTGGTCTACCGGAGAAAGACCGTTGTTGACATTTGAGGCGTGTCCGAGAGTTCGTGCTCACCGAGTTCGTCGGTCCACGCCCAACCCGAGATTTTTGACGCGATGACATCTCCGCTCGTCGCGCCGACGGTGTCAAGGAAGACGACAAACCTCCGCATGCAGTTAGCGGAGATATTGTTTTTGTCAAAGAAGAGAAGGCGGAATATGTTTTTGCCTTCCGTCCACTCAACATTTTGGCGGTATATTACCTCTGCGGTTCCGGCATCAACAACCCAGAACACGCCGGAGCCAGTCCAGGTCAGCCAGGTTTCCAGATCCAGCCAATTCAAGGTCACGTCTTGGCCGATCTGGCTGGAATTGGATGCCTGGAAATCTGTGGCTTTGGCTCTGGGCAGCCATTGTTCGCTCGGCACTTGTTGTGCCGCAATCACAACCTGAGCCCCGACCAGCACCAGCTCGTTGCTAATCGGCTTAGTCGCGGGTTGGTCCGTGTGGCAAGTCAGAAATTTGCCATCCGTGACGGTCCAGCCTTCAAGACTCTGGCCGTCTGCAGAATCGAAGAAGAGCTTGAAACTCTTCGGGCCGCCGAAGTATTCAGATGGTGGAGTATAAAAAATTTCCGCGTAGACAGTGCGATGCGCGAGAACGGCGACCTCGAAGTTGTCGAAAATCACCATCCCACCTGCTGCCGATATCTGGTGAGCAATTTCCTCGCCCGAGGATCGGAGGGAGAATTCTCCGGGCGGATCCTCACCGGTCTCCGACACGACCTTCACCCCGAACCTGCTGATAACCGCATTCTCGGCAACGTAGAAGTGAGGATTGCACGCCGCCACTTTCTGTCCGCTGAGAAGAACGTGCTGTTGATTGCCACCCATGTTGTCGGGCGGGTCAAAAGAAACTTGAGCCACGACCGACTCCTCAGGTATTGGAATAGTGGTTGTAGTAGACGTGGTGGGCGCGGTGGTTGTTGTGGTGGATGCGGTCGAAGTCGTCGTAATTGTAGGGAAAAATGCCGAAAAGTTTCCAGTTTTTTCGGGCCGGGTGTTGTTGCATCCGGTTACGATTGCCAGCAATACCGCGAATACCGCCAACGCTTTATTCAATTTGTTGCTCCTTCTGCCGTGAAATGAACGTGAAAACACAAGAAATAGCCAAAGGCAACCGACCTGCTAATTTATAACATTTTTATAGTTTTGTCAAGTATTTAATATTTTGTGCTATAATGTAAATGAAATTTTAAATTTTAAGTTTTAAATTATTAGTTAATTTATAATTTAGTCATTTAAAATTGATTTAAAATTTAGAATTTAGAATTTATAATTTTACTTTATGTCTTCAAAAATATTATCAGGCGCCGTCGTAGGTTTGGACGCAGAAATCGTGGAAGTGGAAGCGGACACTGGCGGCGGCGAACTGGGAAAATTTGCGATTGTCGGCCTGCCGGATTTAGCAGTGTCAGAATCAAAAGAGAGAGTGCGCAGCGCAATCAAAAATTCCGGACTTAATTACCCGAAGGTAAAAGTGACCGTAAATTTGGCGCCGGCGGATCTCAAAAAACACGGCCCGAGTTATGATTTCCCAATTGCGGTGAGCATTTTGTCAATGACGCATACTTTTCCAGTTGGTTTTGATTTTTCTAAAATGCTTTTTGTCGGCGAGTTGGCTTTGAGCGGCGATTTGCGGCCGGTGAATGGAATTTTACCGATTGCCATCAAGGCCGGAAAAGTAGGAATAAAAACAATCTTTGTGCCGCGCGATAATGCGAGTGAAGCCAAATTGGTAAAAGAACTGGAAGTGATTCCGGTGAGTAATTTGCGAGAATTAGTCTCGCACTTGCTTGAAGAAGATCGTCTTACGCCGCTTGCAGAAAGCGATTTTGATTTTGCGAACGCGTCTACACTTTCTGACATGGCGCATATTCGCGGCCAGGAGCATGTGAAGCGCGCGATGGAAATTTCCGCAGCCGGCGCGCACAATATGCTCATGTCCGGTCCCCCCGGATCGGGAAAAACTTTGATTGCCCGCACCATGCCGTCAATTTTACCAAATTTAACTTTGGAAGAAGCGTTGGAAATCACCAAAATTTATAGTGTGTCCGGAGAATTGCCGAATGACACCGCGCTCATTACCGCGCGGCCATTTCGCGCGCCGCACCATACCGCTTCGGGAGTAGCCTTGGTGGGCGGAGGCGCCTGGCCGAGGCCGGGAGAAATTTCCATGGCACATCGCGGTGTTTTGTTTCTAGATGAATTTGGTGAATTCCCGCGGCAAGTCTTGGAAAATTTGCGCCAGCCGTTGGAAGACGGGATTATCAATGTCAGTCGCGCGGCCGGCAATCTCACATTTCCGGCAAAATTTATTTTAATTGCGGCCATGAATCCGTGTCCTTGCGGTTTTAGTGGCGATCAAGAACGCAATTGCGTCTGCTCGCCGATTCAGATTATTAATTACAAAAAAAGAATTTCCGGCCCGATTCTTGACCGCATTGATCTTCATATTGAAGTGCCGCGCCTCAAGTTTGAAAAATTGTCCGGCGAAAGTCTGGGCGAAAGCTCCTGTGATATTAAAGTGCGCATTGAGAAAGCGCGTGCAATACAACATGAAAGATTTAAGAACACGCCTTTTATTACCAATTCGGAAATGAATTCCGAGGCGGTGAAGAAGTATTGCGAAGTTGATGAGCCGTCCAAACAGCTTTTGCGTACGGCGGTTGACCAGTTGCATCTGTCGGCGCGCGCGTATTTTCGTATTTTAAAATTGGCGCGAACCATCGCAGATTTGGTGGGCGAGACAAAAATTTTAACGCCGCATATTGCCGAAGCCCTGCAGTACCGGCCAAAGGTGGAATAGCTTTTAGGTTTTAGCCATGCCTCGCCGGCAGGTAAACTTTTAGGTTTTTATTTTTTAGATGGTTTGTGGTATAATAAAGGTAGAATTTTTAATTTCCAATTTTTAATTTTTTAAATAATTTTTAATATCAAATTTTAAAAATTAAAATATTAAGTTATTATTTAAAAATTACAAAATTAAAAATTTTTAAATTTATATTTTTATGAAAAATAAACTTATAATTATATCATTATTATTTGTCTTCCTCATGACCACCGGCCTGGGTTGCAGCGCGCCGAGCGCTGAAGTGCAAAAAGCAATTGAGCCGATAAAACTTACGTATTGGCGGGTTTGGGATGATTCCGATGCCTTTGACGAAATTATTGCCAATTATAAATTGCTTCATCCTTTTGTAACCATTGAATATAAAAAATTTCGCTACGGAGAGTATGAACAAGCTCTCTTGGAGGCTATGGCCGAGGATCGCGGGCCGGATATTTTTTCTATTCATAATACTTGGACGGAAAAATATCAAAATAAAATTGCTCCTTTGCCGATAGAAACAACCATGGCTTATCCAGTAACGCAAGGAACTATTAAAAAAGAAGTGGTAAATGAATTAAGAACAACAAAAAGCTTGACTATTAATGATATAAAAAATAATTTTATTGATACTGTCTATAATGATGTGGTTTTAAAAGATGTTGATGTTGCCACCAAGCAAGAAACGGAAAAAGTTTACGCTTTGCCTTTGGCGATGGATACTTTGGCGTTGTATTATAATAAGGATTTGTTTAATAACGCCGGCATTGCCACTCCGCCGAATTATTGGAACCCAGAATTTCAACAAATAGTAAAAAAATTAACCAAACAAGACTCCAAGGGTGGGATAATACAATCAGGTGTAGCTATGGGAGGAGGTAAAAATATTGAGCGTTATAGTGATATTTTATCAATTTTAATGATGCAAAATGGCGCCGAAATGATGAGCGAAAATGGCGCGGTGTCTTTTAGCGAAACTCCGGTTGCTTTGCGCAGCCAAGGGTACAATCCGGCGTTGGAAGCGCTGCGTTTTTATACTGATTTTGCCAACCCTGCCAAGGAAGTATATTCATGGAATGCTAACTTAGAAAATTCTTTGCAAATGTTTATGTATGGTAAATTGGCCATGATGTTTGGTTATGCATATCACCTGCCCACTATTCGCGCGCAAGCGCCAAAACTTAATTTTGGCATTGCTAAATTGCCGCAAATTGAAGGCAGTCAGTCACAGATTAACTTTGCTAATTATTGGGTGGAAACAGTTTCCAAAAAAAGTAAAAATATTGACACGGCTTGGGATTTTGTTCAGTTTGCCACCAGAGCGGAACAGGCAAAAACTTATATAGCGAAAACCGGGAAACCAACCGCTCTAAGGTCATTGGTTAATGAAGAATTAGAAAGTCCGGATCTTGGAATATTTGCGAGCCAAGTTTTGACAGCGAAGAGCTGGTATAAAGGGGCTGATTCTAACGCTGCCGAATTAATATTTGCCGACATGATTAATGAAGCAAACCAGAGCGCTCCTGATAAATTAATGAGCGTATTAAACACGGCGGCGGCGAGAGTGCAGCAGACGGTTGAGTAGCTTTAAGCTTGAAGCCTTGCCTATCGGCAGACAGGCTTTTAGGTTTTAGGTTGTGGGTTTTTGGTTGAAATATTTGGTTTATCCCTGATTACTTATTACTATTTACTAATTACTATATTATTTTATGAAAAAAAGTTTGCATTGTTTTATTTTTATACTTTTATTTTTTGTTGCGATTTTATATACAAATAAAATGGTATTAGCAGATTGTGATGACGATTTAGTGGATTGTCTTGCAAATTGTAACAGCGCCAACAATCCGACTTGCCAGAATAATTGCAATACCGTGTATGATGATTGTAATTGCAGCGATGATTTGTCCGCGTGTATTACGGCATGCAAACCGCAAAATCTTGCGAGTTGCGTAAATCCTTGCGATACCTCTTTTGATAATTGCGAAAATAAAATATCAGCCGCAGTTTCTACGGTTAATACAGAAACTACAAACTCCGCCAGCACTTGCGATACACCAGCGGCCGGAGGATCGCTTTGGGTAGGTTTAGAGAGATGCCAAGCTTGCGGCAATTGTACTTTAAATGATTTTGTTCAGCTGGCAGTTAATGTGGCTAATTATATTTTAGGGATTGTTGGCTCGTTGGCCTTGCTAATGTTTATTTATGGCGGAGTAACGTGGTTGACTTCTTCTGGTAATAAAGAGAGGGTAGAAACAGGAAAAAAGATTATTATCGGCGCGGTGGTTGGCATTGTGATTGTATTTGCCAGTTATTTGATAATTCAGTTTGTCATGGAATCGCTAAATGTTGTTAGCAGCAAGGGAACATTTACCAATAGCGAATTTGGCTCGCAGCAATGGAACACAACTCCGACTACCAAATAATTTATTATGAATATTTTTACAACCAATAAGATTTTTACCGAGAACGAAGCGATTGCTGAAGGATTAAGAAATGCCAGGACGGAAAAAAAATTGTCCCTTAAAAATGTTTCCAAAAAATTAAATATTAATTATAAATATTTAAAAGCCCTGGAAGATGGAGATTTCAATAAATTGCCCTCAGGAGTATACGGAAGAAATTTTTTGCGAGAATACGCGATTTTTCTCGGGCTGGATGTAAAAAAATTTTTGGCAGATTTTGATCAAGGGTATAAAAATATTAAATTTAAAGACAAAAAAGAATATTTTTCCCAGCAAGTAGTCAATAGAGAAGATTTGATTATTTGGCCGAAAATTTTTCGTAATATTTTTATTGTTTTGGCCGTGGTCGTTTGCTTTCTTTATTTGGGTCTGTCCTTGCAGAGAATTTTTTCCGCGCCGAGTCTGGTAATTTTATCACCCGAGGATAAGCAAACGATTAATGAATATTTTATTGGCGTTGAGGGGAAAACCGAGCCGGAAGCGGATATCACCATTAATAGCGAGCCGATATTTGCCGATAGCAATGGATATTTTTCCAAGCAGGTTGGATTAAAAGAAGGAATTAACACCTTGGTTATATCAGCAAAGAAAAAACATAGCAAAGAGATAATTTTAACCAGACAAGTTTTAGTTAGAGGTGAAAATAAAGAAAATTAATTTTAAATAAAAATATGGCTACTATCACAGGAGGAAATGCGTTGCTTGATCCTAATTATATTTTGGAAAAAGCCAAACTGGGCGAGGGCATGCGCGTGGCTGATTTGGGCTGTGGAACTTCCGGCCATTTTGTTTTTCCAGCCGCTCGGATTGTCGGTAAAAAAGGAAAAGTATTCGCCGTAGATATTCTTAAAACCGCCTTGGAAAATATCAATCGGCGGGTTAAAGTAGATAATTTTGAAAATATTGAGACAATATGGAGCAATTTGGAAATTTTTGGCGCAGCCAAGATTGAATCAAGCAGTTTGGATGTGGCGATGCTTATTAATACATTATATCAATCAAACAAAAGAGGAGATATTCTGCGGGAAGCCGTGCGATTGCTTAAAAAAGGCGGGAATTTGTTGGTGGTGGAATGGCGAAATATTTCTCTGCCTTTTGGTCCGCCAGCCAGCGAGCGAGTAGACCAAGAGTTAATAAAAACTATGGCGAGGAAATTAGGCACGGAGATTAAAGAAGAGTTTAACGCTGGACAATACCATTATGGTATGCTATTTGTTAAAATGTAATTTGTTAAAGATTTTTAGGAGCTTTAAGATTTTTAGGATTGTTAGGATATTATATCTTAAAGATCCCAAAGATCCTCATAATCCTAATAATCCTAATAATCCTATTTATTAAGTATGCGCAATTTACTTACTCTAAAATATTGGTTCACTTTGAGGCCGGAAGCTTTTCTCCCGGTTTATTTGAAAGCTTTTATAGCTTTGATAATTTTATTTGCAGTTTTGTTTGTGGTTTTTTGGCTTTTAGGCAAAAAAAAGAAAGCGCTTTATGCTAATATTTTTCGACGTTTGTCATCTTTTTTCGCCAGTAATTTTTTTATTGGCTTGGTAATATTATTTTTTAGCTATGAAATGGTTGTTTTTTTGTCGGCCAGATTTTGGATTATGTTTTGGGGCATTGAAATGTTGGTTTGGCTTATTGCCATTATTAGAAAACTAAAGGAAATACCGGAGAGAAAAAAACAGCTGGAAAAAGATAAGGAATTTAAGAAGTATATTCCGTAAGAATTAAAAATAAAATAAATTAAAAATACAAGAATATAAAAATATAAAAAGAGCAGAAGGCGGCTCGCCAAATCGGCGAGCCGCCTTCGTTAATTAGATAATGGACAAAAATATTTATAAAAAAGAGATTGATGAATTGCTAAAAGTGAAGATTGGTTCGCGCCAAGATTTAATGGTAGCAAAAAGGAAAATTGCCAAGAAATATGGAATGGGAATTTTAACCAATTCTCAGATTTTGAGTTTTATTAAAAAACAAAATATCAAGAAAGAAACACCGGCATCTCGCCTTCTGGAAAATATTTTGCGTAAACGCGCGGTGCGAACGCTCTCCGGGATTGCTCCGGTCGCAGTATTAGTTAAACCTTATAAATGTCCGGGAAAATGCGCTTATTGTCCAACAGAAAAAGACGTGCCGCAGAGTTATTTGTCAAACGAGCCGGCAGTGATGCGCGCGATTCGTTGTGATTATGATCCTTACACGCAAGTGCAAATGCGGCTTCGCGCTCTGGAAGCGAATGGACATCGGCCGGAAAAAATTGAATTGATTGTCATCGGCGGTACGTGGTCCTATTTGCCGGAAGAATATAAATTTTGGTACATCAAGGAATGTTTTCGAGCGGCGAACGAGTTTGTAAAAAATCAAAATGCAAAAATCAAAAGTCAAAATTACAATTCAAAATTAAAAACCTGCCTGCCGGTAGGCAAGGTTGAAAATTTAAAATTGAAACTTAAAAAAGAGCAGGAGAGAAATGAAAGTGCAAAATACAGGATTATTGGAATTACGTTAGAGACCCGCCCCGATTATATTAATGAAAAAGAATTATTAGAGATGCGGGAGTTGGGTTGTACGCGCGTGGAATTGGGTGTGCAAGCGATTGATGATAAAATTTTAAATAAAAATAAACGCGGGCATGGTGTCAAAGAAATCGCGGCCGCGACAAAACTGCTGAAAGATTTCGGGTTTAAAGTAACTTATCATTTTATGCCCGGGCTTCCAGGATCAACGCCGGCCAAGGATTTAAAAATGTTTAAGCAATTATTTACTGATGAGCGCTTCCAGCCGGACCAAATAAAATTTTATCCAACCGTGGTGACGCGCGGCAGTTTGCTTTATCGTTGGTGGAAGGCAGGTAAATATAAACCATACTCAAATAAAATTTTAGAAAATTTAATTATTGCCTGCAAAAAAATCGTGCCGTCATATGTGCGAATAATTCGGTTGATTCGAGATATTCCGGGCGAGTCAATTATAGCCGGAAATCGCGTGACAAATCTGCGGCAGGTTCTAGAACAACGAGGCGTAAAGTGTAATTGTATTAGATGTAGAGAAGCACGTGGACAACAATTTACAATTAACAATTTACAATTAACAATTCTAAAATATAAATCATCAGACGGAGAAGATTATTTTATTAGCGCGGACAGTAAAGATGGAAAAATTTTGTATGGATTTTGCCGATTGCGCCTTAAATCATCAAAACATGAAAACATTAAATCATTAAAACAAGATCGAGAAAATATGAAACTTGGTTTCGGGTACCCGAAACCAAGTTTCTTGGATGACGCCGCGTTGATTCGGGAGTTGCATGTTTATGGAGAATTGGTGCCGGTGGGCGGTGGGAAAAAAGTTCAGCATGTTGGATTGGGAAAAAAATTAATGGCCGAAGCAGAGAGAATCGCGTATAAAAATGGTTTTAAGAAAATCGCAGTGATTGCCGGCATAGGCGTGCGTGGGTATTATCGGAAGTTAGGGTATCGACTGGAAAATAGTTATATGGTTAAGCAGTTACCTGGTTAAATTGTTAAATGGTTATATTGTCAAATTGTTTTATTATTTTATTATTTTTTATCAAAAAGAGCTCGCATCAAGAATTGAATTCAGGTGCGATTTTTTTGACAAAAATATTTGTTAGGAATATTTTATAAGCAAGGAAGTTTTTACGAACCTTTTTCAGGATAAGGAGGAATTATGTTTGTGCCAGCGAATGTCATGGTTTTTAGCGGAACGGGGAATCATGACTTGGCTCGTGATATTCTCGCAAAATTTGGCGAGCTGGGGTCATGCAGGTTGCAGTTTTCGCATCTTAACATGGATACATTCCCGGATGGCGAGTCTGACCTCCGGATCCCTGACTGGAAAGATATTCGGGGCAAAACCGTCATTCTTTTTCAGTCTATGCCGACCAGCGAGCTCGCGGACCAGTTTCTCGCACTTGCCTGGGTCATCAAACACCAGTATGGCGCCAGTGAGATCGTTGCGGTGGTGCCGTTCATGCTCTACCGCCGGCAGGACCACCCGGAAAACATGGATGAGATTCACCGCAACCTTTGGCTCATCCAGAATATGAAGGCCAACGGGGTGGACAAGTTGATTCTCTGTGACATCCATTCCGGAGTGACGCTCGCCAACTGCGAGAAAGTTGGCATTCAGGCATGGAACGTTGATCCCACACCGGCTTATCGCCAACATTTGCAGATGCGCCAGGACGTTGCCATGCGTGGCGGGCGAAAACTTTTTGTCTATTCACCGGACCGAGGTAGTGTTGGCCGTGCAGTGACCCTGGCCAAGGAGCTCGGAGTCGGAGTTGCCGTGACTCTGAAGAAACGGCTCCATAGCGGCGAGGTGATGATTGACGACGAAGCTAAAAAGATCATCGAGGAATTGCGAGCCACTCACAATGTCGAGATCATCTTGGCCGACCAGACGCTTGCGGGCCAGAGCGTGGTCATGCGCGAAGACGAGCTTTCCACCGGTGGTACGGCGCATAAGACTGGAAGGATGCTCATGAACGATCTTAGGGTTCATGAGGTATTTTTTTGTGCTACGCACGCCGTCTGCGCACCGGGCTGGAAAAGAAAGCTTATTGATCGAAGCCCGTTCGCGCACATCTATCTCGGGGACACGATTGAACGGCCATATGCCAAAGCCACAGGCGGCATGGTGACGCCGGTGAGCATGGCTGGAGTGATCGCGGTTACGCTTTTCGAGGTATTAAGCCGCTAACCTCGGAATACAGCGATTTCTTCATAGGTATCCGACGAACATCGGGTACCTCTTTTTTTGACAAAAAATGTGTATTTGATAAGGTTAAAGTAAATAGTAAAAGTTTAAAGATTAAGTAATTTAGAAATATGACTAAGATTATAATTGTTTCCGGGCCGGTGATTGTGGAAAATAACAAAGTACTTTTAGATATTTCTAGCGGCGATAATTTTTGGAAATTTTGTGGTGGTAAAATTAAAGATGAGGAAGATTTAGTTATGGCGGCTAAAAGGCGAGTAAAAGAAGAATTAAATATTGAAATTAATATAATAAATAAAGAACCTTTTTTATTATGTGTTAAAAAACCAGGAGATGAGAATGTTGATGTTATTTTAGTTCATTTTTTAGCTGAGCGTATCGGAGAAATTAAGCCCGGCGAAGATATTCGCGAGTGGGGCTGGATAGATATGAATAGTTTACCTGAAAATTTGGGGCCGAATATTTTGCCGGCATTGAAGCATTTTGGATTTATAAAATAATTTGAATTTATTAAAAATAAATGGGGCAAAAATCAGCCCTTTTTTGTTTTGACTAAAAGGGTTTTTTTTATTAAGATATTAATATATTAAGTTTTTTTGGCTAGTACTTTCAATCCTGGCGATTTGAGCCGGGGAAGGAGGGAACAATGATAGGCCAGATATTGCGGCAGATTTTTTCACCTCGCAGGTTGCCGGACGTAAAGGTTACCTATTACGTGAGGCCGGTAAAATATGAATTTCCCGAAGAACCTCAGGACGTTCATGAGGCGGTGATGACTTTTCCTTGTGGCGCTTTCAGCATAGTCGCCACCGGGAAAAAGGAAGATTTGGTGTCGGCAAAATGTCCGACTAAGTTCGGCTGGGTCAGGGCGGCCATGGAAGAGATTGGATGCTCGACCTGTAAGAGAGAAACTTGTCGGGTTCGCCGCGAAGTTCAAGGCTAGCAGAAATAACTATTCATTTCCATATGAATAGTATTTTATCTTTAATAAATTTAAAATAGATATGATATAATTTATCGCTAATTTTAAGTCGTTTGATTTTTAAATTTTTAATATTTTAAAACTATGTTAAATTATAAATTTTTAGCCGAGCACGATCCAGAAGTAATGGCAGTTGTCAAAAAAGAAATGAAGCGGCAGATCGAAGAAATGGAAATGATTGCTTCGGAAAATTATGTTTCCAAGGCAGTACTTGAAGCTATGGGTACGGTGCTTACTAATAAATATAGCGAAGGTTATCCGGGGCATCGTTATTATGGCGGCAATCAAGTGATTGACGAAGTGGAAAATATCGCGATTGAACGCGCCAAAAAATTATTTAGCGCCGAACACGTAAATGTACAACCGCTTTCCGGTTCGCCTGCTAATGCTGCGGTATATTTTGCATTTTTAAAACCGGGCGAAAAAGTAATGGGTCTGCGGCTTGATCATGGCGGGCATTTGTCGCATGGCCATCCGGTAAATTTTTCCGGCATGCTTTATAATTTTGTTCAATATGAAGTTGATTCGGAAACCGGGAAGATTGATATGGAAAAAGTTAGAGAAATAGCACTCCGTGAAAAGCCGAAAATGATTGTCGCTGGTTATAGCGCCTATTCGCGCGAGATTGAATGGCAAAAGTTTAAAGATATCGCCGATGAAGTGGGGGCATTCACTTTTGCCGATATTGCTCATACGGCCGGTTTGATTGCGGCGGGCGAAATGAATAACCCAGTGCCTTTTTTTGACGTGGTTACAACCACTACGCATAAAACTTTGCGTGGCCCACGCGGCGCTATGATAATGTGCAAAGAGCGGTTTGCTAAGCAAGTCAACCGCGCAGTTTTCCCGGGAATGCAAGGCGGACCGCATGATCATATTAATGCGGCTAAAGCTGTAGCATTTGGTGAGGCGTTAAAACCGGAATTCAAAATTTACGCCAAGCAAGTGGTTGCTAACTGCAAAGTTTTATCCGAAGAATTTATTAAGCGCGGCTACCGTGTGATTTCCGGCGGCACAGATAATCATTTGATCGTGGTTGATATGACGAGCAAAGGACTTTTGGGCAAGGAAGCGGAAGTAATTTTGGATCGCATTGGCATTTCGGTTTCACGCTCCACTATTCCAAATGATCCAAATCCGCCGATGAATCCATCGGGTGTTCGTTTTGGCACCCCGGCGATTACCACTCGCGGCATGAAAGAAAACGAAATCAGGAAAATTGCCGAATGGATAAATGACGCAATAGAACAAAAAGAAGAAATCGAGCTCTTAGATAAAATCAGAATTGAAGTTAAAGAAATGTGTGAAAGATTTCCGGTGCCTAGTATATAAATAAACCTCTCCCCCAGCCCCTCTCCTAGTCAGGAGAGGGGAGATAAATTTTTAGTTTATGAAAAATAGCCGAGTTTTGATGATGGCGAAAATTTTAAGAAAACAAATGACGCCAGCAGAGAAAATTTTGTGGGAAAAATTAAGGAGGGGCGTGCTAGGTAAAAAATTTAGAAGACAAATGCCATTTGTTTTTGGCGCCTATTATTATGTTGCTGATTTTTATTGCGCAGAATGTAAATTAATTATAGAAATTGACGGCGATATTCATAATTTGGGAGAAATAAAAGAGCACGACGATTTTCGCGAGGATGTTTTTAAAGAAATGGGTTATGAAATATTAAGATTTAAAAACGAAGAAGTGTTAAATAATATCAGAAGTGTTGTTGAAAAAATAAAAAAATTAATTTAGTTCCCTCTCCTGGCTAGGAGAGGGACAGAGAGAGGTATGCAAATTATTGATGGAAAAAAAATAGCGGAAAAAATAAAAGATCAAGTGACGAAAAAAATTTTTGCGCTCAAGGAGGCACGGCCGAACTTGGCGATTATTTTAGTTGGCGAACGCGAGGATTCTAAGCTTTATGTCAATATGAAAGAGCGGGAGGCGAAGAAAGTCGGCATTGATACACATATTTATCGCTGCGAAGCGGACATAAGCGAAGTGGAAATTATTAAAACAATTGAATTTTTAAATAATGATAATTTGATTGACGCGATTTTGGTTCAGCTTCCCCTGCCATCCGGTTTTGATACTGATAAGATTATTGCCAAGATCGATCCGAAAAAAGATGTTGATTGTTTTCATCCGGAAAATGTAAAAATATTATTAAGCACTTGCAATCACGAGGAAGTGATTCCGCCACTCATTAAGGTGGTATTGGAAATTTTAGGAAGTATTAAGTGTAATTTAGTTAAGAAAAAAGTCTGCGTAATTGCCAATTCTGATATTTTTGGCAAAAGCATGGCGAAGGTTTTGGAATGTCGCGGCGCAGAAGTAGAAATTACCGCGAGTGATCAAGAAGATTTAAAAAATAAAACTTGCAAGGCTGATATTTTAATCACCGCCATAGGCAAACCAAAATTTATTAAGAAAGATTTTATAAAAAAGGACGCGGTGGTAATTGATATTGGTATAACCAAGGAAGGTGAAAAGGTTTTTGGCGATGTGGACTTTGAAGATGTAAAAGATACAGTTGGATTTATTACGCCGGTGCCGGGCGGAGTCGGGCCGATGACAATTGCGATGCTGTTTAAGAATACGCTTGAGTTATATAAACGGAGACATGAATTATAGCTTTTAGATTTTAGGATTTGAAGAAAAAGACCTGCTTATAAGAAGCGGGTTTTTTGTTTGACAAGTTTGACTAGTTAGCATAATTTTAAATTAACACAAGAACTGAACGAACCTTCACATTTATGAACTCTAAAGGCAAGGAGAAGGTGCCATGTTTCATCAATTTTTGACCCGTGAGTTGTACAGTTGCGAAGAGGTAAGACCCGGGATTATCCGTCTGGCATTTTTTTGCAGCCAGGATTCAATGCCGGCACCAGGTCAATTTTTTGTTATAAAACCTTTTTCCGGGGTTATGCGCCGGCCGTTTTCCGTCGCCGAGCTTGGCGAGGGAATAGTGTCTTTGTATATACGGGTGGTGGGTAAAAATACCTTGGCATATTCCCGTCTGAAAAAAGGTGACAAAATTGAAATGGCGGGGCCGAAAGGGCGGCCGATTGTTTTGGCGCCGGAATTGGAAAATTTGATTTTGGTCGCCGGCGGCATTGGCTTTGCGCCGTTCCTGTTTTTGCTTAAAGAAGCGGTGCGGCAAGGCAAGAAGGTCACAATTTTGCTCGGCGCGAAAAACAAAAGCCAGCTTTTCTCGGCTCCTTTCAAGGGATGGGGCGCGGCCGTGGAAACAATCACTGATGCAGACGGCTTCGTTACCGATTTGCTGGCCGGTTATCTCAAGAGCGATGCCGGCAAATCGGCGGTAATCGCCTGCGGACCGGTGGCGATGTTGGCGAAGACTGCTGAGATGTGTGCGGCCAGAAGCAATCCTTGCCAGGTCATCATGGAGGAAATGATGGCCTGCGGCGGCACGGGAGCCTGTAAAAGCTGTGCGGTTTTTGGCAAGGACGGTAGCGTCAAATACGTCTGCCAGGATGGCCCAGCTTTCCCGGCAAAATGGGTGGACTGGCCAAGACTTGAACAGCGTTTCAAGGTTATTTCACTACCAGAGTCCTCGCCACATAGAGCCAATCCGTTGGCAATAGTCCTTCGCGGGCAACATGGTAGACAGCTTGTGCTTCGTTCGCCTCTTTTGCCTGCATCGGGTTGTTTTGACATCGGCCATGAAGGACCTACGGCTGAAATCGCAAGCGCCGGTGCTTTGATTTCCAAGGGTATAAAACCCCAGGTGACCAGCGGCAACCAGACGCCTCGAGTTTGTGAGGTAAACGGCGGGATGCTCAATTCCATCGGTCTTGCCGGCCCAGGGATTGATGCGTTCATCGCCGAGCACCTGCCTTTTTGGCTGGCGACTGGATTGCCGGTGTTTGTGAACATCGCCGGTGCAACGATTGAGGACTATGAGGTAAACGCGGACAAGCTGGCGGGCACGGGAATCGCAGGCGTGGAAGTCAATGTCTCTTGTCCAAACCTCAAAAAAGGCGGAATGGCGTTTGGTACGTTGCCTATTGCCATCTACGAAATCACCAGCCGAGTGCGCCAGAAATTACCCCATGCTTTTATCATCGTCAAGCATACGCCGCGCGCCATGGGCAACATCGTGATGGCAGCGCGGGCAGCGCGGGATGGCGGAGCAGATGCCAACTCCCTGATCAATACCATTCCGGCCCGGGCGATTGATATTCGTACCAGGAAGCCAAAGCTTGGCGCTGGTAGCGGCGGATTTTCTGGGCCAGCGATTCTGCCGATCGCCGTTCAACTCGTGTACGAGTTGGCCAAAGCCAATCTCGGCATCCCGATTATTGGCTGCGGTGGCGTTAATGACCCGGATGGCGCGACCCAGTTGATTCTCGCTGGTGCGAGCGCGGTTGCGATCGGTGCAGGGCTTTTTGCCCAGCCCGATCTTTTGACTAAGATCGCCAGGTTTTGGAAAGAGGAATATCTTCCGTCGCAAGGAGTATATTCCATCCAGGATTTGGTCGGGAAAGGAGAATAAAAAAAACAAGGTCGGTTTGCATGAACGCAAATCCGACCTTTTTTATTTCCGTCACGAGAGCGGAACTGGGAAAAGCAACCGTGAACCGTTCCACGGATTCACGACTTTCCCGTTGTTGTATTGGAGGTCATCGATTTTTTCGATGAGTTGGTATGGCCGCAGTTTTCGTGGCGCTTTGATGCCAAGGAAATCAGCGGCGTTCCAGGAAAGGAGTTCGGCAACCCGTTCTTTGGGAATACCGAACATCGTCGCCAGAGTTACCACCACTGGGACCATTTCCTGATTAGATGGTATGCCTGAGGCGCCGGCGAGTTTTTCCGCATCAAGGTGGCAGGCACTGTCTGATGCTACCCACAGAAGCTGGTTTTTTGTCCAGAGCTGTCTGACGAGAAATTCGCGGTGCGGGGCTGGCCGCAAGCGATTAAGACAGTCGTAGAATTTTGGATCCAGCGCCGGATTCCAATTGGTGCCGTCACTGTCAAACCACAGATATTGCGGCATGAGTTCCATGGCAATCAGCATGCCTTGCGCCTGCGCCTCGAGAATCAGCTCGGCGCTTTCACGGCAGGAGACATGGCAGATCAACACTTTGACTCCAGGCATCATTTTGGCGAGGCGGATTATCTTGCGGACGTACTCAACTTCTGCCCGGATAGTGTACCCTTCGCTGACAATGATCTTGGGATCGTCGCAGTGGACGGCCACTACTTTGCCAGCGGCGCGTGCGAGTTTGAGGATAGAGGTAATAGTTTTGTCGCGCGCCACGCCGATTTGGGAGCCAGTAGTTACCGACTTGCCGGCTTCGTCACGGGGATAAATTTTTGCCCCGATGACAAAGTCGTTTTGGAGCGCCAGCTGGCACTCGCGCAAATTGTCATCCGTTGCCCCGAACCAAACATACTGCTTGGGCCAGATGCTCAGTTTGTTTTTGGCTCTGATGATCAGGCCCAAATACTCAGTGAGCCTTACTAGGCTGGTTAAAGGCAAGTCGGTGTTGGGCTGGAAGCAGGTGATAGAAATGTGGGCCAAAAGAGCTTCGTGCAAGACTTGTTCAAGGGTGGTTTTGCGCGCCTGTTTTAAGTCGCGGCCATGGCAGTGACTGTCAACGATTACCCAAGGAAGCCAAAATATTTGGAACATGCGTCCCTCCTCATGTGTGAAAGGTACGAAGTTAGAAAAATGTCTGTTATAATTAAATTAGTTTAAGTTTAGTTTCCTGTCAAACGCGAGTTTTTATGCGAAAAATGAGTTTCCAAAATGAAAATTATTATCATATTTATAATAGAGGTGTTGATCACCGGGATATTTTTGGCGATGCCAATGATTTTGGCAGGTTTATCAGAAGTATGAGAATAATGAATAATAACTCAAATGAAGGACAACGTGATTATGTTTTGAGAAAAATGTTTAAAAGTGGTAAATATCCGGAGCTTAGCTCTGGGTACCCAGAGCTAAGCTCCTTAACGTCTGGTCTTTTTAATATTTTTAACCAGGAATTAAGATTAGTTGTAAGGAACTATTATAATTTTGTCGAAATAATTTCTTATTGTTTAAATAAAAATCACTATCATTTATTATTAAAACAATTAATTGATAAAGGCGTTGAAAAATTTCTCCACAAGATTGGCACTAGTTATACAAATTATTTCAATTTGAGAAGTAAGCGTTCCGGCTCTCTTTTTGAAACCACTTATAAATCTGCTTATCTCGATACCGAAGGAAAAATTATTCGCGCGTCCACCTATATCAACGGCAACCCGGAAATTCATAAAATTTGCCGGGCGGAAAATTGGCCGTGGTCCAGTTATTTAGATTATCTGGGGTTGAGAAGCGGCACGATGTGTAATAAAGAAATAATTTTAAGTCAATTTAGGTCTATTGAAGAATATCGGAAGTTTGTTAAGATGATTATAAGGGATGAAAAGGCGATTAAAGATGAATTGGAGAAAATTGATGATAAATATTAGAAACTTAGTTTCGGGTACCCGAAACTAAGTTTCGTTAATTAAAAATGTCCGACAAAAAACAACAACTCAAAGATCTTCTGAAAATTCATTACGGCTATGATTCTTTTCGTCCTGGGCAGGAAAAAGCGCTGGATAATATTTTGGCCGGTAAAAGTTCAATTATTATTATGCCAACTGGCGGCGGCAAGTCTTTAATTTACCAATTACCTTCTTTAATCTTGGAAGGTGTCACTATTGTCATTTCTCCTTTGATTGCCTTGATGAAAGATCAGGTTGATTCGCTTACTCGCATCGGCATTCCGGCAACTTTTATTAATTCTTCCATTGGCATGGCAGAAGCTTTGGAACGTTTGGAAGCGGTAAAGAGCGGACATTATAAAATTCTCTACATCGCGCCAGAAAGATTTTATAATGAAGATTTTATTAAAGCGCTTAAAGAAATCGAAGTTAGTTTATTTGCAATTGATGAAGCGCATTGTATCAGCCAGTGGGGACATGATTTTCGCCCCAGTTATTTGAAATTAAAATATGCGGTTGAGCAGGCGGGAAATCCTACGGTAGTGGCTTTGACAGCCACGGCCACTCCTGAGGTAAAAGAAGACATCGCGAAACAAATAGGATTGGTTGATCCCGAATTTATAGTCACCGGTTTTGGCCGGCCGAATTTACAGTTTGGCGTGATTCAAGCGAAAGACGCGGAGAAGTTCAGGCTGGTGGTTGATGCTGTTAACAGCGCGCCTGATGGAGCGGGAATAATTTACACGGGCACGAGAAACAAGGCGGAAGAAATCGCCCAAATACTTCTGGATCAGGGAATTGACGCGGTGGTATATCACGGCGGTATGGATGCGGAAGATAGAAAATGGGTGCAGGAAAATTTTATGGCGAACAAAGCCAAAGTAATTGTCGCCACTAACGCTTTTGGGCTTGGCATCGACAAGCGCGACATCCGTTTCGTGATTCATTTTGAAATGCCCGGAACGATTGAGGCTTATTATCAGGAGGCAGGACGAGCCGGGCGTGATGGCAAGCCGAGTTTTTGCCTATTATTTTATCACCCGCGCGATCGCTATCTTCAAGAATTTTTTATCAAAGGCGACAATCCGCCGCCAAACATAGTTTTAGAAATTTATGAACTGCTTTTGAATTACGAAACCGACAATATTTTAATTACTTATGCTGAATTGGCGGAAGGTTTGTCGGAAAAATTGCCGGAGATGGCGATTGGCACAAGTTTAAAAATTTTGGAACGTGAGGGATACATAACTCGTCCGAACGAGAAAGTCGGGAGCGCGTACTTGGAGTTAATTTCACGGCCCGAAGCAATTTTAGAAACGCTCGGGAAGCGCGCGAAAAATAGTATAGAAATTTTTAATAAATTAGTCGTTCGCTATCACGATGATATGACTAATGGTTGGCGTTTTAATCCCGATGAAGTGGCCGGCATTTTGGAAATTAACAAAGAACCGCTCATGCGTTTGGTGCGAAAAATTGCTGATGCCGGTTTGGTAAAATATGAACCGCCTTTTCGCGGCACAGAAATTAATATTCTTAAACGAGTAGATTCAAGCGAAATTAAAATTGATTTTTCCGCCATGAAAGCGAAACTAAGAAACGCCTACGATAAGTTAGATAGGATTGAAGACTATATTTACCATTTTGACTGCCGGCAGAAATATATTTTGGATTATTTTGGTGACGCGAACGCGCATGTCTGCGGCAAATGTGATAATTGTTTGACCGGTTCGGGCTATAAAAGAAAAAATCAGGCGCCGGAAAGAAAAAAAGAGGAAGAAAAATTTGATTATAAAAAATTTAGAAAGAAAAAAATAGCGGATGAGAGTGAGTTTGAAATTGAACCGCCAAAGAAGGGTGGGCTAAATACAAAATTAACCCAGCTGGAAACTTTGGACTTGTTTGTTAAAGGATCAAGTATTGATGAAATTGCCGAAGAGCGTGAACTTAAGCGTGATACGGTTATAAATCACCTGTGTTTTTTAATTGAGAAAAAATTAATCAAAGATATTGATAAATTAGTAACACCGGGAATACAGAAAAAGATTTTGAAAGCGGTTGAGAAAGTTGGTGTTGAAAAATTAACACCGATCAAAGAAGAACTCGGAGACGAAGTTGGCTGGGATGAGATAAAGTTGGTGGTGGCGAAAGAACGAACGAAATAGCACCGTCCAGCCATGATCTTCCAAAGGCGGACAAGATGGCCGGGCTATTTTATCAAAAAGCCCCATTAATGGGGCTTAATTTTTAGCCCAATCCATTTATGATTGGGCTTGCCGGCAGGCAGGTTGGGCGACTTAATCAGCTTGAAATTATTGGTTAAAAATGATAAGTTTACTATATAAATAAGTCATCTTTTTAAGCTTCGCGAGAGTCTCTTAAATAAGACTTATGCAAAACACAAATAATATGGGTAGTTTTATTGAAATTAATGACACTTTGCAACTGACAAAAGAACAGGGGTTTCCCAAGGTTTTGGATTATAAAAAACATCAAATAAAACCGTTTACCGCCGCTGATTTTAAAAATAAAATTTTTGAATTCAAAAACAAACCGCAAATTCGTTTATACAAAGTGCCTCCGGTTCGTAATTTTTTGGTGCAGAACATCAACGGCCAATGGCTTTATTGGGGGCTAGTTCATATTATTGAAGTCCATCATGACAATATCAAGCAGACCACTTCCGGGAAATTCAAAATAATTTATATTTACACCTCGGAAGAAATGAAATGCGCGCATAGAATAATAGATAGAAATAAAAAAACCGATTTTTTGAAAGTAATGTAATTTGATTTATGTATATTGATGGCGAGCAAACAAACAAAAAAATAGTCGGGCCGATGAATATCGCGGAATATAAAATTACACCGCAATTCAGCGGAGCGCTCATTGAGATCGATGGCGATCACGGCAAAATTAAATGTTTAAATGAAGACAGAATTTATTATATTGTCGAAGGTGCGGGAGATTTTTTTATTGAAGAAGAAAAATTTTCAGTAAAAAAAGACGATGTTATTTTCGTGCCGATGAATACCGTCTATAATTTCATCGGACGAATGAAAATATTTTTAGTTTGTTCGCCGGAATTTAAAAAGGGCGATGATGTCCATTTGGAGTAAGTATTTTAACCAATTCTTGATTTTTTATATTTTTTAAATTATTGTTTAGATAGGCAGGTTAACAGGAGGGACCAGTTCGGTCGCTCTTTTCATTTTTAATAACTCTTAGGCGAGAAAGGACGAGTTGTGCCATGAAAAGAAGAATGACATACGCGGACGCGGGCGTGGACGTTGAAAAGGCCGAAGGAACCATTTCGGAAGTAAGAGGGTTGGCGGCGAGCACTCTTATCCCGGGAGCAGGCGCAATCGGAGGTTTTGGCGCCGCTTTCGATTTGTTAGCCGGGGGCATGGAAGGAATGAGGAGGCCAATACTTCTGACTTCAACCGACGGCGTCGGGACCAAGTTGAAAATCGCCTTCGCGATGAACAAACACGATACGGTCGGCATCGATCTGGTCGCCATGGCCGCGGATGATGTGGCTGTCCAGGGAGCTCAGCTTCTTCTTTTCTTGGACTACTTTGCCACTGGCAAACTGGAGACGGGTGTCATGCTCGAGGTGATCAAGGGAATTGCGGAAGGGTGTCGTCAGGCCGGTTGTGCTTTGATCGGCGGAGAAACTGCCGAGATGCCTGATGCTTATCCGGCGGGAGAGTATGACTTGGCCGGTTTTGCCGTCGGCATCGTTGACAAGGATAAAATGATTGATGGCTCGCGGATCATTGCCGGCCACCAACTCATCGGTATCGCCTCCAGCGGACTGCACAGCAACGGTTACTCATTGGTGCGCAAGGTGGCGGCGAAAAAGAAGATAGGCATCGACGGATATATCTCGGAGTTAGATAAAACCTGGGGAGAGGAGCTGCTGATTCCGACCAAGATCTACGCCAGAACCATCTTGAATTTGATTGGAGTGGTCAAGGTTTTTGGTATCGCCCATGTTACAGGGGGAGGGCCGATAAGAAATATTCCTCGGATTCTCCCCGATGGTTTACGAGCCGTGATCAAGCGCAAGAGCTGGGTGATACCTCCTGTTTTTTCGCTCATCCAGAAACTGGGTCAGATTTCCGAGCACGAGATGATGTGCACTTTCAACAACGGCATCGGTCTCGTGGTCGCCGTCCGAGAAGAAGATGTGGACTGCGCCTTGGCTTTTCTTAAGGGTCACGGCGAGCAGGCTTTCCATATAGGCGAGGTGAAAAAGCTCGGCAGGTTGAAGAACAGAGCGTGCCTCATTAATTAGGCGGAATAACCGCATACTCTCGTTCTTTGAATGGGGGCAGACCGCAAATCCGCCCTCTTTTATTTTTTTGAATAACGAGTAAAATGGAATTAGTAAATAGTAAACAGTAAATTGTTAAAATTATTCCCTGTTTGCTGATTGCTATTTACCATTTACTAAATTTTATGGATAAACAAACACAAAAACAACTTTTGAATATTATAAAAAAAGGATACGAAAAAGAAGCGGAAAAATTCAGCGAAACCAGAAAAAGACATCTTTCTCCTCTCTGGAATGGATTGGTTGAGATTGCCAAGGACATTAAAGAAGGGGATAAAATTTTTGACGCCGGTTGCGGTAACGGAAGATTATTGCAGATTATTGGCGAAAAGAAAATTGAATATCTGGGAGTGGATGCGAGCGAAAGATTAATTAATTTGGCTAAAGAGTTATACCCGGATTATAGATTTACTGTCAGTGATATTTTTGAACTTAGCAAATTGTCGGAAATTAATTTTGACTATGTTTTTTCCGTGGCAGTGCTTCACCACATTCCCGGAGAAGATTTGCGCGTGGCGGCTTTAAAACAATTAAAAAATAAAATTGCCGACAATGGAAAAATTGTTATTGTTGTTTGGAATTTGTGGAGCCAAAAAAAATATCGAAAATTGATTTGGAAGTTTGCGCTTTTAAAATTATTCAAAAAAAATAATTTTGATTTTGGCGATATTATCTTTATGGGATGGATAGGCGATAAAAACGGCGGCAGTGAACGCTACTATCACGCCTTTACCCGGCGCGAGCTAAAAAGAATTTCTAAAAAAGCCGGCCTTAATATTGAAAAAATTTATAAAGATTCCCACAACTATTATCTTATTTTAAGAAAATAAGCGATAATACTCTTGATTTTAATAAAAAGTCGTGTTAGCATAATTTCAAACTCCCCCGAGGAGTTTTTATAGTAAAAGATAGTTCGCTTCCGTGGTGAAATGGATATCACGCTTGGCTTCGGACCAAGAATTTCGGGTTCGAATCCTGACGGGAGCACCAAGAGATTTAAGATTTTTGATTTGCGATTGTTGATTTTTGTTTAGATTTTAAATCGTAAATCATAAATTGTAAATTAGCGAGGCTGGGTAGCTCAGTTGGTTAGAGCGTAGCACTCATAACGCTAAGGTCGAGAGTTCGAGCCTCTCCCCAGCTACAAAGTCAACTTTTAACAGTTGACAATTGACAGATTGACAATTAGTTGCGAGTATTTTTTGTGTAATTAGTTAATTGTTAAATGTTAAAAGTCAATAGTTGTTATTTGCGCTCATAGCTCAGCTGGTAGAGCAGTTGCCTCTTAAGCAAACGGTCGCAGGTTCGAATCCTGCTGGGCGCACAAAAAATAAATTTCTACTTTACATTTTTTAAAAAACTGAGAATCTGCCGAGCGTGCGAGCGCCTGCCCGCCTCTGGAGGGAGGCATCCCGCGATTTGCGAAGCAAAGTAGCGGGACTGCTGGGCGCACGGAAATAAAAAAGCGGACTGATCAATTTTATGACCAGTCCGTTTTTTATTATTTTTTTATTTAACAATCAGTAGCATCGGCGTTTCGTTGCATTTTGGATGACCGGGGTAGCCGGCGTTTTTGGCGCACTTCACGCAATCGGTCCAAACTTTTGCCGGAAAATATGAAAAATTAACGCAGGAAAAACCTATTTTTTCAAAAAATTTCGGGCTGGTAGACAGAGCGAAAAATTCTTTAATACCATGTTCCTTTCCTTTTTCAATACATTTTTTAATCAACTCTCTGCCCCAACCATTTTTACGATAATTTTTGTTAACCCAAAGAGAAATTATTTCCGCTTGTCGACTGGGCCAGATTTTTAGGCCGCAAATTCCAATAATTTTATTTCTATCTTTGATAGTAAAATAGCCGAAGAGATTAACTAAAATGTCCGTTTCATTTTTAGAAAGTATATCACCGTATTTTTTTGTTTCCCGAGTAATTATTTTTGCGATTTCAACCGCGTCTTTCATTTTTGCGGGTTGAATGGTAGTTTCATTTTTTTTCATAAATTATTAAACAAAAAAACAACCCCGGCGGAGGTTATTTTTTAACTGACTTTTATAATTATAAAATAACAAAACAAAAATTAGATGTCAAACAAAAAAACCGCCTCGGTAGTTATTGGGGCGGTTTTTTGTAATTTTATATTTTTCCTTTCAATGCGTCTTTCAAAGTTTTTCCGGTTTTGAATTTCGCCACTTTGACTTCCGGAATCTGAATGCGCTCGGTCGGTTTCTGCGGATTCACTCCGCCGCGGGCATGACGCGTGCGGGCAGAGAAAGTGCCAAAGCCGGTGATGGTAACTTCACGGCCTTCTTTCAGCTCAGCAATAATAGTGTTGACCAAAAGATCAATCATGTCTTCCGCCTGTTTTTTTGAAACCTTTGTTTCATTAGATATTTTTTCAATTAGAGATGCTTTATTCATAGAAGATATTAGTTATTTGCGAATTTTCTCCCGTTAAATTCGCCGGTTTGGCGGAAAGCGGGAGTATGGGTCAAATAACTTTATTTTATATTAATAAATTTGACAATTGATTTAATAGAGTTAGCTTTGCCGGTTTTTTCGTCTATTTTTAAAAGCACCGATCCAAATATTGCTTTGCCGGATTCGGGGATGACGTGCGGATATTTTATTTGTGTTAAATAAGTTTTGATAATTCCTTCTTTGCTAACTCCGATGCATTCATCAGCCGCTCCAACCATGCCAACATCGGTGATATAGGCCATTCCTTTGCCAGTGATTTTTTCGTCAGCCGTCATTATATGAGTGTGAGTTCCCAAGACAGCCGTAGCGCGTCCATCGGCAAAATGTCCAAAAGAGATTTTTTCCGAAGTAGCTTCCGCGTGTATATCAATAATTATAGCAAATAATTTTTGGTTTTCAAAATTAGCCAAAATTTCTTGGAATTTTCTGAACGGGCAATCCAAATCAGGCTGCATAAAAACTCGTCCGATTAAATTAATTAATAAAATATCGCCTTGTTTGGTATTGATAAGAGTATAGCCTTGGCCGGGAACATCGGGCGGGAAATTTGCCGGACGAATAATCGGAAATTTTTCATAGCAAATTTCCGCTTGTTTAATGCGGTCAAAAGCGTGATCGCCATTAGTAAAATAATCTATGCCGGCGCTTTGTAATTCTTTAAGACTTTCTTCCGTGACACCTGAGCCATGAGCGGCGTTTTCCGCATTGGCAATCACCAGATCTATTTTTTCTTCACGTTTAAGCTTGGGTAGAATTTTTTTTACCGCCTCGCGCCCGATTTTACCGTTAATATCGCCGATAAAGAGAATGTTGAGCATATATTAGTTAGGATCATTAAGATTTTTAAGATAATTAGGATTATTAGGAGTTTGATATTGTCCTAAAATCATAAAGTTCCTAATAATCTTGATAATCATAATAATCACAAATCAATTTAATCTTAGCACAGAGGCAGAACGCTATCAAGGTTTTAATTGTAAAGGTAAAATATTTTGAATTTGACATAAGGACGCAGAAAGTTGGTAATATTTAATTAAAAAATTAATAAATTTAAGCTAAAATTAGAGAAAATTGGGGGAAATAATGTTAAAGTGCTTGACATTGTTTTAGTTTTATGTTATTATATAAGGTCTTGTATGATGCCCCTCCTTCGCCCTTTTGGGCTTTGGAGGGCAACCATCCTTCGCTAAAGCTTCGGATGGCAAGGCCTTTCTAAGTTTAACTTGGAATGTGCTAAACCATGCAAGATAAACATAAAAAATGCGGGGGCGTCGCCTTGATTATTCGGGGAGGCGCCCCATAAGCACTGTTCGTTAATCGCGTATCACATATCACACATCACGTAACGCTAACGAAAATAAAAAATCCGAAAATTTAACCAAAATTTTCGGACAAACAAAATCAATACTCTTTACAATTAGTTTTTTACAGCAGAAAAGTTATAAGGGTTAATACCTAAATGTTGTTCAATATTAGAAATGCGCTGTTCAAAGCGATCATGCGCGGCTTGGTTAGAAACAAAGGCATGCTCAATAATACCAAGTTTATGCATCACCGCGTCCACGGCAGTTAGCACTTGATCAAATTTTTCGTTCGTTTCGTCTCTGGTGGCATAATTTTTCAGATCTTCTTTGGTTGCCAATTTATTGAATTGTTCAGGCGTTAAAGTCATATAAATTTATTTAATAATAATATTATAACACAACAGAAAAACAGGTCAATATAGTGAAACGTGAAACGTGGAACATGGAATACATAACATATAATTTGAAACAAATTAGTAAAACAATTTGATAATTTAAAAATTCCGCACTTTTCTTTCAATAAAACTTACTGATGAAGGCGAAATGGTTGGAGAAATGCAATATGTTCTGCCATTTAATTTCGTTTTAATCGGTTTGTTTTATTGGGAGAAAATAGAGCGTTCGGGTGGTCCGGACTGCTCTTTGACAATTAAATTTTTTAAGAATTTTGGGCTCGTTATAGTATCGCTAAACACTGGAGCCCCGGCCCATTCATGGCGGCCGTAATCTTCACGAGAAAGGAGAAAGCCATGGCAAAGCAGCAGAAGAAAAAGCCGGGTGGCGGTGGAGTAAAAACCGAGAAAATTCGGTTACTGAACGCCGCGCCCGTGCGAAACGGCGACAATTTTGACATCGCCATCGAGGCGATGGTTACGGGCATGGACGGCAAAGTGAAACCTAATTGCCCGTTGACGCTGTACGAGGCTTTGGCCGCTATCGGAGCTGGGCAAACGGGTGGGGATGGGAAAGTGGTTTTCAACATCACCGTCCCCATTTCGAGGAACGGAAAGGAAATCGAGGTTCGGGCCCAAATCGACGGGTCATCGGCCGAGGTTTTTTTGAAGATCGCCTTGCCGGAAATTGAGGAGAAGAAGTTAACGGCGACCCTGGTCGAAGTGAGGGAAGAGGAAGACGGTTTTATCGTCGAGCTCGCCCTCAAGGCTACGGACGCCGGCCAGCCGACGGCCATGACGGCCATCCTCTCGGCCGATAGCAAGGAACTTGCGCGCGTGGATATTGGCCCGACTGGTCAGGAAACCACGACCGTGAAGTTCCCGCAGTCGGAAGGCGGGAAGGAAAAGACTGTCAGCGTGCAGTGGCACCGCGCCGACGAGAAAGCCGATGTCAAGGTGCAGCTGCCCGTCCCGGTCAAGGGCACCTATTCCAAGAGCATCCAGGAGTTGGCCAAGGCCAACCTCCGCCTCTGGAAGAAGGAGCCTCGGCGGATCTGGCAGCACTTCGGTGCGGCCACAGTCATGTTTTGCTTGGCGGCCTGGATCTTTTCGGCTGCCGGCGCTGGCAACCTCGGCCTGATTTTTGCGATCGTTTGCGCGATCATGGCCGGCAAGGGTGCTAAGCGCATGGGGGTTTCGTTGGGGCTCATTCCACTCGTCATCGTGGGTGGCATCGGACTCCTCGCGCCCCAACTGATTGCGGAGCCGATGTTCTATGCGCTTTTGACGGCGTATACCATTGGCGGGGTCTGCTATTTTGTGGAGGCCCTGACAACCCGGCCGGATGGTACCCCGGTGTTAAATTGGTACCCCAAACTGGCCACCATCGTTTTTGTGGGTTTGATCGTCTTCGCCCTGATGGGAGGATTCGTGTCCAGCTTTGGCGAAGACGAATTCGCCAGTTACTGGGCAAGCGGCGATTTCCAGGAAACCGGTCTTTTTTCGTTGGTCGGCGACGCTACCAGGGTTTTATATAAAATTCCTTTGGTGGGTGGATTATTTGAAAAGGTCGCCGAACTCCTGGAAAGGGCGAAGTACGCTATCGTTTTTCTCTTGGGCCTCATGATTATGCTGGCTTACGCTGGCGCAAGTGAGGGTTTTCAGAAGCTTTTCGGCGGGGCGAAGAAACCCGCGGAAGCTGGGAAAAAGGATGGCGCGCCTTCGATGGGGAAACTCATACAGAGCGACATCATCGGCGAGGGCGTTTGGGCCGCGATTTCCAAGGGCCTCGCTGGAATTTTTATGAGGAGAGGAGACAAGAAAAAATGAAAAAGCTCGTCATTGCGGCTTTGGTCTTAGCGGCCATCGCCGCTGGACTATGGCTAAGGAAAGAGGATGGTAAGAGTGGCCACGTCGGAAGTTCATGGTTCTCTTCTACCACTCTCAAAATCAGGGCTACTCAGACAATCGAGTCGGCCTCGGTTTCGCCCGGAAGTTTTTCCGCTGGTCCGGGGATGGTCGTCAAGATCACTCCCTTGAATGCCAGAGGCGCTGTTGCAGTCGGTCACGCCAAGCTGGGGAAGCACGTGAAATATGCGTCCCCCAAGTGGTTCGTGGCCGGCGCTGTTGGTGTCAAGAAATTTCGCTTCGGCGACGCCGAGATTGTGGAATTCAAGATGCCCAAGGGCGCCACGTCGGTAGCGTTCAGTTTTCAGAACGCGGTCATTACCCGGCTCGGTGCAGTAATCAAGACGGGCGAGGAAACGCCGACCGGCGGGTTTGAACCCGGGCCGCTCAAGTACAAGCTTGAGATCCTTCCGGCCTTTGACGGTCAAGGGCGGGTCATCGACTTGGAAAAGGTCGGCCCGCTGGAAAATGGGGTCTTCCCATGGCTGGCTAGTCTGGACCCGAAGCAGTTGTTGGAAACGGTGCGTTCGTACGCGCCTGATTACGCCAAGACGGTCCAGGACGCAAATGCGGCGCGGAAGAAGTCCAAGGAAAAACTGGACGAGATGCTCGTGCCGTCGGAACCGGCGCCAGTCACCAAAACGGCTTCACCACCTCCGCCGCCGAAGAACAAGGTGGAGGAGGTGCAGAGGGGACTGGAGGAAAGGAAAAACGCGGCCATTGACAAGACGGCCGACTGGGTAAAACGGAATGCTTTCGGGGAGCCGGAGGACATCCTCCCGCCCAAGTGATAGAAAGGACACGGACATGATCGGAACATGTTTCTTCGTTTTTTCGCTTCTTCTTTCCATCGTCGTGGGGCGCATGCTCTACGGCGTGTGGAAGAAAGAAATTACCGAGACTGGCAGCATCAGGGCCGCCATCTTCAACGCTGGCGGGCTGATTCTTGCCGTTATCGTCGTGGTGGGGATATGGAGCGTGCTTCATAACCATATCATGGGATTACTGGCAAGCACCGCCGGAACTTCGCCCCTTTGGGCGGGCGTGCTGATGGGCTTCGTGCTCATCGCTATCGCGTTGTTCGCGGAGTGGTATTTCTTGCTTCGGCAAGGAGCTGCTCTCTGCGGGCAGCCACCGCTTGTCAGAGGTGCGGTTACCGTGGCATTGGGGTTTGCGGCCATTACTGGCGCGCTTTATGCTATGGGCTTGGACATGGATCAGGCCATGTGGGTTGCGGCCCATGCGATTCTGGCTGGGCTTATCGGGCTCGGCACCTGGAAAGTCGTCTCGCAGTGGACGGCTTACCGGGACAACCTGGGCGTGGTCGCCACCTACATCGTCGACGTGCTCGCTACGAGCGTGCTCGTTGGCATGTGGGGATGGAGTTCGTTTTCGGAGATGAGGGGAAGCTTGCTCTTTCTCACCCCGCTCCTTGGCTTCCATGCCATGGCCTTCTGGTTCGGCTATGGACTTGGAAAGGGAGTCCGTGTCGCAAAAGCTGTCTTTTGGTTATGGACACTCTGCCTCGTGGCCGCATACGGCTGGATCTTCTTCGGGCAAGCGTCTCATATGCTTAACCGCTATGAGATGTTGAGCGCACGGACCCAGACCCGCCTGGAGATCGAGATCAATGATCTCGAGAGTTATCAGGCGATGGAGGGTTACCGTACTCTCCTGAAGGAGGTCAACCGCGCGGTTAAGGCGAAGGACCTTCCGGCGCTTCAGAAAGCCCGTGAGCAGGCCAAGCAGTATGAGGTCAAGCTCCGGGCGGTCAAGAGGCCGAAGATGGCCATGCCGGAATGGGTGGAAACGCCTTTCCGGTTTGCCAAAAACGGAGTTGTCTGGGTGGGGAAAAAGGTGCACGCCATCAGCGCTCCCCAGACGTTCAATACCTTAACCTTAACCCGTCTCGATGAGAGGCAGACCACCGAAATTCTTCGGAAAGGAGGGAAGTACAAGATTTCGGTGGCGCAGGGGGACGTCCTCCTGGAAGTCCCCCACGGGCTTACCCGCCTGGAGGTTGGGGACCATGTCCTCACCTACAAGGCGGACGACGTTATCGCCTTCATGGGCGCCGGCAACTGGCGCTCTGAGGTGACCGTCATCAGGGCGGAGTAGTTCATCCGTCGAGTTCATACAGCGGCAGGGACCTTAAGCGCAAGCTTTCGGGACCTGCCGCTTTTCTTTTTGGTTTATTTATAATATAATATATATATAAGAAATAATTTAAAAATATGTTTAAAAAAATAATAGTGTTTTTATTCTTTTTATTAATTTGTAATACTGGTTTTGTTTTAGCGGATTATGATTGTCAATGCGTAAGTGGATCTGGCGGAACAGTTTCTAAATGTAGTCCCGATTGTCAAAACGCTTGTGCATCAAAAGGGACAATGAAAGACTGTAAAGAGAAAGTCGATTCCGGCGCTTCCGCTAAACTAGAAAATCCTCTCAAAGGCGTTACTTCTGTTCAGCAGTTTATTGGTTTAATTATCCGAGCCGCTCTTGGGATTGTCGGGTCACTCGCTTTGCTCATGGTGATCTACGGCGGTTTTCTATTGATGACCGCACATGGCAACGAACAGCAGGTGACAAAAGGAAAGGACGTGCTCATCTGGGCGGTGCTTGGGCTTATCATAATATTTACTTCGTATGCGGTGGTCAAGAATATATTGGATATTTTAAAATAGGTAACATAAAAAATAATTAAATTAACAAAAAAAGACGAAAAATCGTCTTTTTTTAAAGATACAAATACCAAGAAACAAGATACAAAAATTTCAAATTTAAAAATTATTTTTTATTTTTGCTATTAACTTTATTTATCATCGCAGATAGAATATTTTTTAATTCCAAAGATTCTTTTTTTATTTCATTCATCAGAGGCTTTAAATTAGGATTTGCTTCTTCAATAAGTTCAAGCCAATGTGATGTTTCTTTAGCTTCTTTTCTAGATATTTTTAGTCTATGCACAAAATCTTTGTCGCCCAAAGCATCATTGGCTTCCCGATAGTTAGCGCCAATAGAGCCAGCCGAGCCGACAACTTGGCTTATTAGACGGATATTAATAGCATTTTGTGGTGTGGCTTTACAAAGTCGTATTACTCTTTTAGCAAATTCAGTAGTTCTGACTTCAAAATCAAATATTTTTTCCTCCATAAAAATTTGGTTATTGTATCTTGGAATTTGTTTCTTGCTTGCCAACAAGCAAGCTCGCTCCAATAACCCCCGCCATATTCCCTAGTTTTCCCACAAGCACCTTCACTTCTTTTCGGGCGCGGGAATTCATAATATATTTTTCCATTTCTTTTTTCGCTGCGGGCAGGAATAATTCTGCTGAACCGGTTACGCCGCCACCAATAATAATCGCTTCGGGATTCAAAATATTTATAATATTGGCAAACGCCAAGCCAAGATTCCGGCCAATTTCTTGGTAAGTTTTCTCCGCCAAAGGATCGGCGTGAAAAGCCCGTTCCGCCAATTCTATGGGATTTTTTCCGTTTAATTGATGGTACACTTCTTCCAGCTCTATTGGTTTTTCAAAATTTGTAATCATGCGGCCAATTTCTCCGGCATTGCCAAAAACGCCCTGATAAATCTCGCCGTTTACCCACCAGGAGCCGCCAATGCCGGTGCCAATAATCACGCCAAAAGCATTATTGAATTTTTTTCCTGCGCCCATTTTCATTTCGCCGCGCAAAAAACAAGCAGTGTCATTATCCATAGTTACCGGAAGATTATATTTCTCTTCGATCTTCTCGGCGATTTTTACGCCGTTAATCAAGGGGATGTTCGGGGATTTGAGCATTCGTTTTTCCGCCAAATCAATCACGCCGGCAATGCCAACACCAATGCCAGATATTTTTATCTTGTCTTTCTTTGCTTGTTCCACGAGCGGTTCCACTAGGGCGTTAAGCATGACAAAAAAATGGTCCAAAGTGTCTTTGGGGGTAGCCAAGAGATAGTCGGCGATAATTTTTTCGCCATCAAATAATCCGGCGCGCATGTTCGTGCCGCCGATGTCGAGGCCGATGGTGTAGGTTTTTGTTTGTTTGGACATAGGGTAAAATTTTTAATTTTGTAATTTTTGAATTTTTAAATAATATTTTAATTTTTAATGTTTAAAAATTTGTTATTAAAAAATTATTTATAAAATTAAAAATTCAAAAATTATTCAAATAGCTTCCTTGCTTCTTCCCACATTACCGGATTATTTTTTACCGTCTTCTCCCAGTACCACCATTCTGCTCCCCAAAGATAGAATTCTTTAAATCCGGTTTGTGAAGAGAATTTAATTATATCACGGAATTTGGTTAAGTCCATGGTGCGCGATTTTTCCGCATCAGTCATGCTTTGATAAGGAATCGGACCCCAGGGTTCAGCTTCCAACTCTATAACTATCCAATCTTTTGGATGAGCGAAAATGCGCGCCAGATTTTTCTTGAATCGGAAAAATCCCGGTGTAATCGGATAGTGAACGTATGTTTTTAAAAAGCGGGAATAAGTATCACGGTACATGGTAGTGCCAAAAATATCCGCTCGCTTGGCGGCCGGAATCCAAAATGACAATTCACCTGAATCGGTGATTATTATTGGTCGAGAATCTAAAGATTTTACCAAAGAAATTTCTCTATCCAAAAAATTTTTATCCAGTTTTGGGCATTCGCCGAAGTGAGTTAAAAAAGGTTCATTCTCAATCTGCCAGGCAGTAATTTGCGGTTTGTCGCGATAATGTTCTACGGTTTTGGCGATGTATGATAATATTTTTGTCTCTCGTTCGGTTTGACCTAGACCTTGCGCCCACTCGGGGAAATGGCATTCAGGCCAGCGCGGCAGACGGCCGCCGACTGCTAAAATAATATTGGCATCATAACGCCCGGCTTCATTGATCTGCCAATCCAGGTCTTTGAAACTATATTGTCCGCTATTGCTTTCTATTTCATCCCAATAAGCCGGCAGGCGGATTTTTTTTGCTCCTAGATTTTCCAAAATCTCCAAATAGGTTTTTTTCCAATCCAGTCCCAGATTTTGCGCTTGTTTTTTGGAAAAAGTCAGGCCGTAAGACAATTCGCTTTTTTTGTAAATATGGCCACGGCTCAAAATAAATATGACAAAAATTAAAATAATTAAGACGAATATTAGTTTTTTAAAAAATTTTAGAGAGTGGAACATAGTTTAAACCTCTCCCCGACTCTCCGCCAGCTGGCGGATCGTCATCCCTCTCCTAATTAGCCTGCCTGTCCGGTAGGCAGGGAGAGGGGTTGGGGGTGAGGGATGAAATTTATTTGCACATCCAAACAGTATAGCCGCTGGTGATATCAAGCAAGCAGTCAGTAACAAATTGGGTAATAGAATAAGCGGCTAAAATAATTATGAGTCCGATAACCGCGCGTTTAATCGTGTTTACGGATTCTTTAACCTGCTCTTCGTTCCCTTGGGAAGTCATATATTTAAAACCCGAGTAGATAATGAGAACAATAAAAATAATTCCCAAAAGGCCCAGCATTATTTTTATCAATTTTGCGATAATGACGCGAATGTCTTGAGGCGCGCCAAAAGTATTTTGCAATTCAGTTTTGCCTACTTGCTGGCTCCAAAGAGATTGTTCGGCAGAGGCAACGGGCGCACTTGCCAAAAATAAAAATTGCCCTAAGATAAGAGTGCCAAAGATTAAACTGACGATAAAAATTTTTTTGGAAATTTGCATAGTATTTATGTTATAATGTAAATAGTTGCTTAGTCGCTTGGTTAATTAGTTTATCTTATTTAAAAACATATATTCGTTCAACTACGTAACTAATATTAATTATAACTAATATTGGGAAATAAGTAAAAACCACTTTTAATAATTTTAAATTTTAAGTTTTAAATTTTAAGTCAATTTTAAATAATAAAATGACAAATTGCGGTTATAATTTATAAAAAAGATTAACAGAAAAAGCTCTAAATCCCAATATCTAAATCCCTGTCTGCCGGCAGGCAGGCTAAATAAATTCAAAATACTAAATCTAAATGATCAAAACAGCGACTAATTATTACGATTTGGAAGAAAGAACGTTAAAATTCGCTAAAATGGTAAGAGAATTTATTAAGAAATTGCCGAAAACAATTTCTAATATAGAAGATAGTAAACAATTAGCTCGTTCATCCGGATCGGTTGGCGCTAACTACATTGAAGCTAACGAAGCATTAAGCAAGAAAGACTTTGTCATGAGAATAAAAATTTGCCGCAAAGAAGCGAAAGAATCAAAATATTGGCTGTTACTAATTGATTGCCAAAAAGAATTAATACTAGAACGTGACACCTTAATTAAAGAAGCAACCGAACTAACTAAAATATTTGGAGCAATTTTAGAGAAATGCAAATAAAATAGTTGTATAATAGTGTTTTGAGTTTAAATAATTAGAATTTTGAATTTGTTTAGGATTTAGAGTTTAGTGCTTAGGGTTTCAGGAATGTTATAGCAGGAAGCGCAGGAATTAACTCTAATTTTTTCACGAATCACGCTCACCTTAGAAAAGAAAATTTAAAATTTAGTAATTTATCATTCAATTAACCTGCCTGCCGGCAGACAGGAATTTATAATTTAGAATTTAAAATTTTTGTTATGCGTTTATCTACCAAAGTCGCTTACAATACAATTATTCAGGTCGCGGGAAAAATTATTTCCACAATTTTGGCCTTGATAGCTGTTGCGGTTATTACACGTTATTTAGGGCAGACGGGATTCGGACAGTTTACCATCGCGACAACTTTTGTGTCTTTTTTTGCCATTATTGCTGATTTTGGTCTCACTCTCGTAACCGTGCAGATGATTAGCCGGCCGGGAATTAATAAAAATAAAATATTAAACAACCTTTTTTCTTTGCGTTTAGTTTCCGCTTTGTTTTTGCTATGCCTTGCTCCGCTCGCAGTAATGTTTTTTCCCTACGAGCCGATAGTCAAGTTAGCCGTTCTCTTAACTATAATTTCTTTTCTTTTTGTCGCCTTGAATCAGATTTTGGTAGGATTATTTCAACGGGAATTGAGAATGGATAAGATCTCAATCGCGGAAATTGTGAGCCGCGTTTTTTTGTTAGTCGGCGTTATTGTGGTCGCCAAGGAAGATTATGGCTTGATAGGCGTGATTGGCGCCAACGTGCTGGCGGCCATGATAAATTTTGTTTTGCATTTTGTTTTTTCCCGTCCTTATGCTCGCATACGTTTGGAATTTGATTTTACATTATGGCGGGAAATTTTTAGAAAATCTTGGCCGCTTGCCATTACCATTGCGCTAAATTTAATCTATCTTCGGGCCGACACCCTGATTCTTTCAATATTCAAAAGCGAAGCTGAGGTTGGTCTTTATGGAGCGGCTTACAAAGTGATTGATGTGCTTACCGCTATTCCTTTTATGTTCGCCGGTTTAGTACTGCCGATTCTAACAATCAGTTGGACGGAAAAAAATAAGGAATATTTTAAAAAAGTTTTATTAAAGTCTTTTGACTTGATGGCGATTTTGGCGATCCCAATGGCTGTGGGCGCGCAATTCACTTCGCGTGAAATTATGTCAGTTGTGGCCGGCGCCGATTTTGCCGCTTCCGGGACGATTTTACAGATTTTAATCGCGGCAGTGGTTTTTATTTTTTTGGCCTGTATGTTTTCCCATGCGATTATCGCCATAGACAAACAGAAAAAATTAATTGGCGCTTATCTTTTTGTGAGTTTAACGTCGCTCGCTTTATACTTTATTCTTATTCCGCGCTATTCATATTATGGCGCGGCCGCGGTGACGATCTACAGCGAATTAACTATCGCGGTTTTTGTGGTTTATTACGTCTGGAAATATGCCGGTATTTTACCAAATTGGTTGGTCGCAATAAAATCGTTAGCCGCCTCCATGGTGATGGGCGCCGTGCTTTATGTTTTGCCGCCTTCGTTTTATGAAATCCGCGGCGGAATCTTTTTGGTTTTAGGGGTTGGAGCGATTGTATATTTCCTTTTTTTGTATTTACTCCGCGGACTTACCAAGGAAGACTTGCGGATATTGTCAAAAAAATAAAACAACTATGAAAAAGAATATTTTAATAGTAAATTCAGCTTCGGATAAAAATAGTTTTTTGGAAGATTTTTTGGTGGAGCTGGAGAAAAGAGATTTTTGTTTTTATCTTCTTTCGTCGCGTTCCGAACTTTTGGAACAATTTAGAAATAGGCATTGGAGCGCGCGCCGCATTTATTTCGGGCCGGATATATCTAATAATTTTAAATTTATTTTTTGGCTCACGCTTTTTCCGTTTTTATTTATTTATTTCATTTTTAAAATTTTATTTTTAAAATATAAATTACGCATTAGGACGGTGGTTTGTCTTAATTTCAATGAAAAAATAATTTTATCCGCCGTTGGCGCAGTTTTAAAATTAAAAATTGTTTGGCTGGAAAATACAGAAATTAATTATCGCAAACTGCCTAGTTTGGTTCTAAGATTTTATAAATTTTTTTCCGGGCGTGTTGTTATTATCGTTCCGACCAACCGCGTCAAAGAGCAATTGCTCAGTCTGCATTTTTCTGAAGAAAGGATTGCTGTAATTTTTCCCGGCATTCGGTTTGGAGAGGCCAGACATCAGGAAAATATTTTTTATAATTTGGCGAAGAGCGAGCAATCCAACCATAGGCGCCGCTATTTTACCGTCGGAGTGGTAACAAGATTTAACCAGCCAAATCAGATAGAGAGTTTGCTTAGGGCGGCAAAAGTGATTTTGGCGGTTATTCCAAATTTGCAAATAATAATTGTCGGCGAGGGATCAAATGACGAGAAAAAACAAGTTAGCTGGGCGGCCAAAAAAATCGGGATAGAAAACGTAATTTGGCTGGTTGGTCGACAAGAGAATTTGAAAAAATGGCTGGAAAGCTTCGCGGTTTATTTTATCGCCAGCGAAATTCCGACGAGCCTGGATTTGAAACTGGCGCTCAAGGCCATGGCCGCGGGATTGCCGGTTATAAGTGTAAGTGGGCGCGGTTTTGAAGATTTGATCTTGGAAAACACGGGATTATTTTTTGAAGCCGGCGACAGTGAAATGCTTGCTGGCCAGATTATTAGGCTATACAAAAATAAACTTTGGCTGTATAAATTAGGTCAGGCCGGTAAGGCTCTGGCAGAAGAAAGATTTAATATAGAAAAGCAGGCGAGAGAGCTAGAAAAATTTTTAATTTTGTAATTTTTGAATTTTTAAATAATTTCAAATTTATAATTTTAAAATATTAAAAATTAATTTATTAAAAATTATTTATAAAATTAAAAATTTTAACATGAAATACACAATAGCAAATGAAAATTCGGGAGAACGTTTAGATAAATTTTTAACTGTCAAGCTAACTGATATCACCCGCAGCCAAGTACAGAAATTAATCAAAGCGGGTGGAATCACGGTCAATAAAAAAATTGTTACGCCGCATAATTTTTTGAAACAGGATGATGTGGTGGAGATTCGGGAAATTTCCAATAAATCGTCGGAAACTAAAAAGAACGAAGAAGATTTTTTTGGCGACAAAAATATATTTTCTCGGATTGAAATTATTGAAGATGCTCCGGAATATTTAGTTATTAATAAGCCGGCGGGTTTAACCGTGCATGGCGGCGAAGGGGTGAAAACAATCACCTTGGTTGACTGGCTCGTGGAAAAATATCCCGAAACAAAAAAAGTCGGTGAGGATCCATTGCGTCCGGGCATTGTTCATCGGCTTGACCGCGAGGTGAGCGGTCTTATGGTGGTTGCTAAGACGCAGGACTCTTTTGAAAATCTGAAAAAACAATTTCAAAAAAGAACCGCGAGAAAAGATTATTTGGCCTTGGTTTATGGAGCGGTAAAAAAAGAAGCCGGCGAGATTGATTTTCCGATCAAGCGTTCAACGCTTGGCTACAAAATGGCCGCCATGCCAACAACGGACAAAAAGGCGGAAGATATTTTTAATTATAATATCAAAGGCGCGCGACGCGCGACCACTGAATTTAAAGTCGCCAAAAGATTTATAAATTATACTTTGTTAAAATTAAAAATCAAAACCGGCCGCACGCACCAGATACGCGTTCATCTCTTCGCCTATGGCGCGCCGATTGTCGGCGATGATTTGTATAGCACCAAAAAAACTCGTGAGAAAAATGCGCGTCTGCGCAAAGAGCAAAAATTGAATTCAGAAAGAATTTTCTTGGTGGCGGAAAAATTGTCATTCAATGATTTGGCTGGAGAAAAAAAATCTTTTCAAATAGACTTGCCTGAGGAGCTAAAAACATTTTTAGAAACCGTGAAGTAATTTCAAACGGATTGACTTTTCTCCAAAAAACTTGTAAACTAAAGTCATTAAAAATAATCCAAAATTTTTACATTTTACATTTAGCTATGAATATAACAGAACTGGCTAGAATTTTAAGAGTCACTCCGCAAGAGTTAAAAGATAAGTTGCCGCTTATTGGTTTTGATATTGGCCAAAAAGCTATTAAAATCGACAACGCCACCGCCCAAAGAATTATCCGCGAGTGGCCTTTTTTGATTAGAAGATTGGAACAGCAAAAGATAGGTGAAACAAAAAACAGCCAGACGCTTAGCCAGGAACATGCGGTAGAAAAGAAAATAGTTATTGTACCTAATTTTATTATTGTTAAAGATTTCGCCGTATTAGCGCAACTGCCAATTAGCAAAGTGTTGGCGCAATTAATGAAAAATGGCATTTTTACTTCCATGAACGAACGTATTGATGCCGACACAGCGATGATTATCGGCGCTGACTTGGGGCTGGATGTAAAATTAAAAGAAGGCGAAGACGAAACAGAAGCTAAGGAAGACGAAAAATTAAAGAAAATATTAAGTTTGGAAAAAGAAGAGGATTTAATCAAACGTCCGCCGGTGATTGTTGTGATGGGACACGTTGACCATGGCAAGACTAAACTTTTAGATGCGATTAGAAAAACCAATGTCGTGGCGGGTGAAGCCGGCGGTATAACTCAGCATATTGGCGCATATCAAGTAGAACGCAAGGGTAAATTGATTACTTTTATTGATACTCCCGGTCATGAAGCTTTCACGGCGATGCGTAGCCGCGGCGCCAAAGTAGCGGATATTGCTATCTTGGTCGTAGCCGCTGACGATGGCGTAAAGCCGCAAACCGTGGAAGCGTTCAGAATTATTGAAGCGGCCAAGATTCCTTATGTTGTTGCGATTAATAAAATTGATAAACCCGGCGCGGATATTAACAAAACCAAGCAAGAATTATCCACGCAATTGAATATCACTCCTGAAGACTGGGGCGGCAAAGTTACCTGCGTTCCGGTTTCCGCCAAGGACGGAACGGGCATAGAAGAACTTTTAGACATGATTCTTCTAACCGCTGACATGGAAGCTGGCAATATGAAAGCGAATCCGAATGCTCCGGCAGTCGGGACGGTAGTGGAATCAAACGTAAACAAAGGCGCCGGTCCGGTAGCAACAATTTTAATCCAAAATGGGACTTTGCATTTGGGCGATCAGCTCTGTTTTGAAGGAAAGATTTATGGCAAAGTGCGTGCTTTCAAAAATTACAAAGGAGAAATAATTACTGCCGCCAGTCCTTCAACTCCTATTATGGTAATCGGTCTCAAGGTTGCGCCGCGCGTTGGCGATATTCTGGAAGTTGGCGAGGGCGAAAAAGTTAAATTTAATAAAACTAAAATGGGCGGCAAAGATATGCCGACAAAACAGGAAACAGAACAAGAAAAAGCTAAAATTAAAAAATTAAAATTAATTATCAAGAGCGACGTTTTCGGTTCGGCCGAAGCGATTGAAGAGTCGCTGGAAAAAATTTCTACGGAATTAGTAGGTATTGATATAATTCACAAGGGATTGGGTAATATTACCGAGGGTGATGTTATCAAGGCCGAGGCATCGGGAGCGGTAGTTATCGGTTTCAATGTAAAGACACCGGTGCAGATTGAGAATTTGATCCGCGAAAAAAATGTTAAGGCCAAAACTTTTAATATTATTTATGACTTGATTGAATATGCAAGAAAAGAGATGGAGGCCTTGATTGAAATTGAAATAAAAAGAATTGATATGGGAAGATTAAAAGTTCTGGCTATTTTTCGTACGGAAAAAAACGCGCAGATTGTCGGCGGCAAAGTGTTGGATGGCAAGATTGAAAAAAACGGCTTGATTGAAGTGACGCGCGATAAAAATATTATTGCTATGGGAAAAATGACCATGCTTCAATATAACAAGCAGGAAGTGAGTTCCGTGGAAGAAAATCAAGAATGTGGTATCCGCTACGAAGGCAAACCGCTTATTCAAGTCGGCGACATTTTACAAATTTATAAAGAAGAAAGAATAATAAAAAAATTATAAGGGCATAGTAAAATAGTAATTAGTAAATAGCACTTAATTAAAACGGCTTTGCCCTATTTACTGTTTACTATTTACTGTTTACTAAATACCATGCGCATTGAACAAGTAAATTCTTTACTACAAACTGAACTGGGAAATTTAATAATCCGTGAAATTCCCACGGATAATTTTTTGATTACCATAACTTATGTTGATACGGCTCCCAATTTGGCCAGTGTCAAAATCGGTGTTTCAATTCTACCGGATAGATATTCAGGCACGGCCTTAAAATTTTTAAAAGCGCACTCATCGATATTTTCAAGAAGTATACTAAAAAATACGCGCCTGCGGAAAGTTCCTCATTTTATCTGGGAGATAGATGCCACGGAAAAAAAGGCCAGCGAAATTGAAGAGATTTTAAGCATCATTAGAGAATAAATAAATTTCTTAAAAGCCTCTAAGAGCCTCCGAAGGTTTTTAGAGGCTTTTAATATCTCTTGCCTTTTTTCACGTTCTATTATATATTAAAAAACTATGAATTTTGAGATTAAATTCCAAAAAGCCTGGGCGAAAATCAAAGAGGCGAAAAATATTTTGGTAGTTACTCATGTGCGGCCGGATGGCGATGCGCTTGCTTCACTATGCGTGATGGTTGAATTATTAATTTCCCAGAATAAAAATTATACAGCCTTTTGCGCCTGGGAAGTAGATAAAATTTTTTCTTACTTGCCGCATTTTGAAAAAGTTATTAATAAAAAAGAATTAATTAATTTTAATGATTACGACCTTATCATTTCTCTTGATTGCGGAAGTATTGACCGTACCGGTTTGGCAGAAGAAATAAAAAATAGAGACAAAAAACAATTTTTTTTGGAAATTGACCACCATCAAAAGATTGAAAATATATCCGATCTGGAAATAAGAGATTCGGCTATGTCAGCCACGGCGGAAGCGCTTTATAATTTCTTTAAAAATAATAAAATCAGAATCAATAAAAATATTGCCACCTGCATTTTGACGGGGATCCTCACTGATACTGCCAATTTTCTCTATCCCTCTACTTCCGATCAGACAATCAATATCGCTTCGGAAATGCTGGTGCGCGGCGCTCGTTTCCCGGAAATAGTTCATAAAACTTGGTACAATAAAAGCCTGCCCTCTATGAAATTATGGGGCCTGGCACTGAGCAATTTAAAAATAAATGAGAAGTATAATTTTGCTTTTTCAATATTGACTCTGGAAGAAATAAAAAGCATCGGCGGGAATGATGACATCTACGATTCAATTGTTGGCTTCCTGAGTAATCTTAATAATGTTCAGGGCGTACTGCTGCTTCGCGAGGAAGAGGGAGGAAAGCTTAAAGGCAGTTTGCGTTCCAGCCATCCGACTGCCGACATTTCCCGTCTGGCCCGCTTCTTTGGCGGCGGCGGACACCCGAAATCATCGGGATTTTTGGTTGAAGGAAAGCTGGAAAAAGTCGGAAAAAACTATGTTATTAGTTAAAATTTAAACCCACGCTCAGACCGCCGAATAGGCGGACAGGGCTATTTTGAAAAGCCCAATTATTAGGGCTTTTATCTTTTTTAGCCCAAACCATTTATAGTTGGGCGTAATCTGATAGAATTTGACATTAAACTACAATAATTTATACTTTAACCACGCCCTTTAACATCAATCTTTTTAATCTTCTCTTGGAGCTGAGTTCCAAAAAAGGTGATTTACGATCGCAAAGGAGGAAAAACATGGAAGATCCCCGTAGCGAATTTCAACGAGCTCAAGGTATTATTGCTATCGAGAGCACAGTTTATAGGGACGGAGAAAATCTAGAGACGGTTTCCGAGCTTCCTTTCCTGTGGATGACAAACATAGGAAAGTCTATCGTTAAATGTTTTCTTGAGTTGTTGGATTTCCGAGTCAAAGATTTTTCAGCCAGTTTCACTTTTCTGAAAAGAAACGGGACGGCTGACTTCAGGATCCTTCTAGTGGATCGAAGCAACAAAATACACGAGTTTTTCGGTACTTGGAGCTTCGGGGGCTGTAAGTTGTTGAACATTGGCATGGCTTTCTCGGCGCACCCCGATAAAACTCCATGTCTGGCGCCTATAACATACGCGCAAAACATCGCGGCTGAGGATGTGGCCCTCGACATCACCCGGCTTCTCATGGAGGAAATGATTAACGAAGAGAAGGCGGAAATAACATCTCGGAAGTTAATCTTGTCAAGGTTGCAAGCCCAGGTGGAAAAAGCCGGGCTTGTTCCCAACAAAAAGTGAAATAGCAACCTCGTGAGCCGCAAAATATCGCGGCTCTTTTTTATTGCCAAATTTTATAAATAGGTATATTTTTAAAGTAAGTTTTTGGTGTGAATAGAGAAATACAAGGAGGGGGTGAATGTACAAGGCACTTGGTTTTTTAATAATATTTGGCTTGCTCTCCGTATTTTTTCAAAGGAGAGCCAAAAAGCGTTTTGAAACGTGGATTTCTTCCGCTGAAAATTTTAAGATAGCAGAAAGGAAAATTTCACCTGTCGAAAGGACGAGGCTGTCCTTGATAGTTGGCAAAAACGAGCGGCTCTTTATCATAATTAGGCGGTGGAAGCGCTTATTTGTGTTTGCTACTGTAATAAGTGCGATCATCTTTTTGCTTTATACCATTTGAACGCCAAAAGAAAGAGAGGCCATTTAGACCTCTCTATTTTTATTTATCCAATTCTTTTTTAAACCAATCTACCCAAGGAATTTTTACCGGATCAACTCCGTTAAGCATGCCAAGATAGTAAGTTATCCAAGAGCCAATTTGTAAAAATTCAAATGATTGCATTAATTTATTTGTGCCCTTGAGAGTATATTCGGAAGTTTTAACTCCATTCTTTTTTATTACTTGTTTGGTAAGATTGCTTCTTTTCTGAATGCGCGGATGACAAAGGTTGGAATTGACGAAGAAAAATATCAGGTTATTTTTATTAGTCTTCGGGTTAGACAGTCCTTCCATGGTGTAATGGTTGAGTTCGGGAAGCGAAAGATAGCTAGCGAAGTTTTTGCTATTTTCGCAAAATTGGTTGCGCAGGACGTGCGAATTGCCGTCTAAAAATTCCGCCGCGATGATAATTGGTTCACGTCCGTAGATTTGAGTGGCGATTTTTTTTGCTTGGTTATTGATTTTAGCGGTTGGTCTTAATTCGCGGTCCCAAATTTCCAAATTGGCGATTATTTCTTTTATTTCTTTTGGATTAATTTTGAATAATCCGGCTTTAGCAAGGAGAATCATTATGCCGAACATTGAATAGCCAATGCCGAGGCGCGGTTGATTGGAAGGATTAAATTCTGGTTTTGCAATGTAGCCGGGGATGTTGTCGCGTAACATCAAGTCTTTTAATTTACTTTTTGGATTATCGGTAGTAAAGGCAATAATTTTTGCGCCGCGTTTTTTTACCTCTTTATAAACGCTTAATGGTTCTTCGGTTGTACCAGAATAAGAGGAGATCAAAAAGAGGGTGTTTTTATCAACAAAATTTGGCACTTCATAGCCCGGAGCAATAATAATCGGAGATTTTAATTGCTCATTAAAAACTGCTTTGATTATTCTGGCGCCAAGATTAGAACCACCCATTCCATTGACAACAACTTTATTTATTTGGCTGTATTCTCGCGGAATTTTTATTAGATGTTCCTCGTCAAGAACTTGCCGGATTTGATCCGGTAAAAGTTCAATGGATTCCGACACTCGTTCAGTGTCCAGTTTTTTAAATTGTTTTAAGTCGTTTAAATTCAGCATATTGTTTATTTCTTAAAATTATTTAATTATTTAGAATTATATCATATTTATAAAAAAAAGACCCGCTCATACCGATTGGTTTGAGCGGGTTAGGACGTGAATGAACTTAAAGCCTGGCGGAGGCATTGCCGGCTCTCAAGAAAAGCCTCATAGGCCAGGGGATGAAAGTGCGAGGGTTGTGTTCGCGGTCCTTCATCACCGTTAAATATCGCAACAGCTTGTTCGAAAGAGTTTCTTTCGCGATAGGGGCGATTTGATGTTAATGCATCAAATACATCCACTATCGAAGCTGCGCTTATTTCCACTTCGATAGAATTTCCGCAACAACCGTAGGGATATCCATCGCCAGAACGCTTCTCGTGGTGAAGCAAGGCTATCCGCGATGCTAATTTTTGAAATTCCGAGAGTTGCGGTCCTTGGAGAAGGAAGTGTAATATATTTGCCCCAAAGATTGGATGCCTTTTTATAATCTCCCATTCTTTTTGGTCAGGAGGGCCTTTTTTGTAGAGAATTTCATTTGGCACCCACATCTTCCCCAAATCGTGCAACTTGATCGCCAGTTTGTAGACAGCTATTTCTTCCGTCTTCATACCGAGCGCTTGGGCGATAATTTCAAAATACACGCTCGTTCTGTTTCCATGAGACGCTGTCCACTTGCGAGGAATGGATAGCCATGCAAAAATGGCAGCCACTTGTTTTTCAACCATTTCATTATTCATAAGTGCCCCCCTCCTTTTGTGGCGACAGCGATAGTAAAGGCCAAAGAATATTATTAAATTTTCTGCCATTAATATAATACAAAAGTTATATAATTGCAATCTTGATTTTTTGGTTATTTTATGATAAATTTTTATTAGAAAATAGATAGCAGAAAGCAGACGGTAAATTAATAATAATTTTACTGTTATTTATTTCCTGCTATTTGGTATCTAATTTTTAATTTTTTATATTTTTATATTTTTAAACTATGTCCGGACATTCCAAATGGGCAACAACTAAAAGGCATAAAGCGGTTATTGATTCTAAGCGCGCCGCTGTTTTTACTAAAATCGCCAACATAATTACCATTGCCGCGCGTGAAAAAGGCGGTGATCCAACGACTAATTTTTCTTTGCGCATGGCAATGGACAAAGGACGGGCGGTTAATATGCCAAAAGATAACATTGAACGCGCGATCAAGCGCGGTACCGGCGAAGGTGATGGGGCGCAGATTGAGGAAATAATTTATGAAGGCATTGGCCCGGTGAAATCTCAGTTTATAATTAAATGTTTGACAGATAGTCGTAACCGCACAGCCTCCGAGGTTCGTCATATTTTTTCTGAATATGGCGGAGCGCTTAGTTCTGTTATGTGGAATTTTTCTAAAAAAGGAGTTTTGCGAATTATGAATGAAGAATTACAAAGCAAGAATTTAATAAATGAGGAATTTGAGTTAGAGCTGATTGATGCTGGCGCCCAGGATATTTTGAAAGAAGAAGAAGGCTGGACAATTTATACTAAGATGGAAGATTTGGTAAAAGTTAAGAATTTTTTAGAAAGTAAAAATTTAGCAACAGAATCAGCTGATATTGAGTATGTTGCCAAAGATACGGTAAAAGTTGAAAATGCGGAAGATCAAGAAAAAATGGAAAAATTTATTGAAGAATTGGAAAATAATGAAGATGTGAGCGATTATTATACGAATGCAATCACATAACACATATCACATAACACATATCACTTAGCAATAATTGTTTTGTGATATGTGTTATGTGCTATGTGATTTTAGGAATTGATCCCGGAATCGCCGATACCGGCTGGGGAGTTATTGAAAAAAATAAGCAGGGAGGCTTGTCCTGTTTGGCTTATGGTTCAATTAAAACTAAGGCAAAAACTGAATTGGCCGATAGATTGGAAATCATAAATTTAGAGCTCGCAAAAATTATCAAAGAATATAAACCTCAACTAATCGCGGTTGAGGAACTGTTTTTTTGTAACAATGTAAAAACTGCCTTGGTGGTCGGGCAGGCGCGCGGCGTGGTGATTCTAACTGCCAAGCAAAACAAAGTAAGATCGGTAGAATTTACTCCGCTTCAAGTTAAACAAGCAGTGTCAGCCTATGGCAAAGCGGGAAAATTGCAGGTACAAAAAATGGTGAAGCTTCTGCTTAATCTGAAAGAAATACCAAAGCCAGATGACGCGGCGGACGCGCTGGCAATCGCGATTTGCGCGAGTAATTCACGCAACATATAGCACATAACACATAGCATATGAATTTTCATGATAGCTTAAAAATAAAAATGCATTTGTATGTTAAACAAGTATATAAAGTGACAAAAAATTTTCCGCGTGATGAGTTGTACGGCGTTACCTCGCAATTCAGAAGAGCGGCGATGTCTGTTATTTTAAATTATATAGAAGGTTATGCTCGAAGAAAGGGTAATAATTGTAAAGTGTATAAAAATTTTTTAGAGATATCTTACGGCTCGCTTCGAGAGACAAAATATCTAATTTATTTTTCTTTCTCTGAAAATTATATCAATCAAAAAAATTATAATTTTTTAATTAGCCAAGCCGATGAGCTAGGCAAAATGATCTGGACCACAATAAAAAGCAACTAATTTGCTATATGTTATGTGTTCCATGATATGCGATGATGAAAAAGTTAAAGATAGTTTCTATTTCCAGCGAGCTCGCCCCGTTCTCCAAGACCGGCGGCTTGGCTGACGTGGCGCGCAGTTTGCCCAAGGCCTTGAAAAGATTGGGGCATGAGGTAATTGCGATTACGCCATTTTATGGGCAGATAATCAGTCCGAAAGAATATGATTTGAAATTGATTTACGAAGATATTGAGATTTATTTAAATTCCGAAGAGTCGGTAAAGATTAATTTTTGGAAAGGTTATTTAATGAAGGGCCTGCCGATTTATTTTATCGAAAATAAAAAATATTTTTCTTGCCGCAAAAACCTTTATGGATCCAGCCATGAGAACGCGCGTTTCTTAATATTTGATGTCGCGGCATTGAAATTAATTTCACTCTTGAAATTTTCGGCTGACATTATCCAATGCCATGATTGGCACACGGGCTTGATCCCTTATTATTTAAAAACCGATTTTCGTTATTCAAAAACTTTAAAAAAAGCAAAAACAGTTTTTACTATTCATAATTTAGTTTTTCAATTCGGAAAAAATTGGTGGGAGGTGCCATTAGAGAAAAAAGATTATGGCCGCAGTCGTCTTCCGCATTTATCCAATCCAGACATAGAATATATAAATTTTGCCAAGCGAGCCATTTTAACTGCTGACGCGATTAATACTGTTAGCGAACAATATTGCGAAGAAATAATGACTAAGGGGTTTGGTCAAGATTTGCACCGCATATTGAAAAATCGCGCCGATCGGCTTTATGGAATTATCAACGGGATAGATTATAAGGCGTTTAATCCGGCGCTTGATTCGGGACTCGAAAAAAATTATAACCATCGGAAAATTCATCGCAAAAAACTTAACAAAAAGGTTTTGCAAAAAAAGGTTGGTTTACCAGTTGACGATAATACACCCTTGCTTTGCGCTACATCGCGGGTGACTTTTCAAAAAGGTTTTGAATTGATTACTCAAATTTTGAATGATCTTTTGAAATTAGATTTGCAGATTATTATTTTGGGCGATGGCGACAAAAAATATATTGACGTCTTGAAAAAGTATAATAAAAATTATCCCAAAAAAATTATTTGGTTGCCGTTTAGTGGCAATAAAGATCTGGAAACAATGATCTATGCCGGTTCGGATATTTTTCTCTTGCCTTCGCATCATGAGCCGTGCGGCATAAATCAGCTAATCGCGATGCGTTATGGCTGTATTCCGGTTGTAAGGCGAGTGGGAGGGCTTCATAATACGGTGGAAAATTTTGATCCCAAGAAAAGCAAAGGAACCGGTTTTTTGTTTGACGAATTCAACGCCGAGTCTTTCCTCGTGTCAATCACTAAGGCGCTGGAAAGTTTTAAGAATAAAAAAAGTTGGCGTGATTTGGCGGCGCGGGCGATGAAAAAATCTTCCAGCTGGGAAATACCCGCGAAGAAGTATGTTGAATTATATAAGAAAGCGATTAAGATGAATAATAATAAATAAATCCTAAATTCTAAGCACTAAATTCTAAACAAGCATAAAATTAAAATGTTTTAAATTCAAAACAGTTTTGGATTTTGAAATTTGATATTTGGATTTATTTAGTATTTAGAGTTTAGTATTTAGAATTTTAAACTATGATTTGGTTAAATTTTCTCCATCTCTATCAGCCGGCGAATGCGGATGAAAAAACAATTCGTGAAGCGACGGAAAAAAGTTATTGGCGGCTGGTCAGGGCATTGGAAGAACATCCAAAAATAAAATTTACTTTTAATATCGCCGGTTGTTTGGTTGCGCGCTGGTTTGAGCTTGGCTATTTTGATTTAATCAAAAGAATTAAATGTTTGGTAAAAAAAGGACAATTAGAAATTACCGGCTCCGCAGCTTATCATCCGATTTTACCATTGATTTCGGAAGAAGAAACAATCAGACAAATCAAAGAGAACGAAGAAATTTTAAAAAAATATTTTGGTGTCAAACCACGCGGTTTTTTCTTTCCAGAAATGGCAAGCGATGAAAGAACTTTGAAATTGGTAAAAAAATTGGGTTACGAGTGGGCAGTGCTTGATGAATTAGCAATCAATAACCTTGTTGGGACTCGAAATGACAAAAACAAGGTGTTCATAGATCAAAAAAGCGGCCTTAAAATAATTTTTCGTTCACGTCAATTTTCCAACGGCTATGTTCCGGATATTATTTTACATAACATAAAGCACATAACACATAACACAATTATTATTTCCGCAAACGATGGAGAATTGTATGGACTCCGGCACGAGGATCCGACGGGGGAATTTGAAAAATTATTGGATGAAAAAAATTTGGAAACCGAAACAATCTCGGAATTCATTGCCCTAGCGGAAAAACCAGAAAAAATTAATTTATGCGCTTCCAGCTGGGAATCAACCGAGGCGGAATTAAAACGTGGCGAACCATTTGCCTTGTGGCATAGCAAAAAAAATAAAATTCAGATGAAATTATGGAATTTTGCCGATTTGGCGTATGAAGCGCTGGAAAAAAATAACAAAGACAAAAATTATGATTGGGCGCGCTGGCACTTGGTGCGCGGTTTGGCTAGTTGTACTTTTTGGTGGGCGAGCGGCAAAGATTTTAAAGCGATATTCGGTCCGGTTGCCTGGAATCCTGATGAAATTGAACGTTACATGAGCGAACTTTTGCGCGCGATTCGGTCGCTTCAAAATAAAAAAACTCTACCCCTAAAAATCAAAGCGGAAAAACTGTATGCCGAAATCAGATTTTTGATTTGGCAGAAACATTGGCAAAAGCGTTGGAAAAATACAATCCAAATCTACAAATAATCTGCGAATGCCTCAAATACTAAGACGGAATTTGCAGTATTTGTATAAATTCTAGTATTTGCATTATTTTTATGAACATAATCAACAACCTTTTTAGTGAACAATTTGTGATAGATTTATTCCGCAAGAATTTGTTGCCGCATTATTCCGATTTTTCTGATATCAAAAAAGTGAAGGTTGTGCCGCACAAACAATATATCTGGGAAAAAACTTATCATGTAGTTTTGGAATTCAGCACTGTATTAATAACCAAGGACGGCAAAGAAGAAGAATTGGAAATTTTTTGTACGGCGCATTCCAGTGAACCTCGCCAGAACGCCTATGAAGCGCTTCGTTATTTGTGGGACAAAGATTTTTCCCAAGGCGACTTAACTACGCCCCATCCGCTTTTTTTTGACAAAAAATTAAAAGCGTTTTTTTATCGCGGTGTCAGCGGTCGCAGTATGTATTATTATATTAAAGAAAAGAAATTCAGCGAAGTAGAGAGAATCATTCCTCTGTCAGCGGCTTGGTTTAGCAAATTGCACAGCATTCCCGTCGCCAATGCAAAAAATTTCAACGAAGAAAATAGCCGAATTATGACAGTGGTTCCAGGGAAAGAGAAGGTTTTAGATAATATTAAGAATAATTACCCCGATCATTACGAAACCTACAAAAAAATTTACGAAATTTTTATAAAAAACGAAGAAGATTTTCTAAAATCAACCAGCCAGCGCTGGCTGATACATGGAGATGCGCATCCGGAAAATATTATTAAAATGGGCGAAACAAAGATTGCCGGTATTGATTTTACCGATGTTTGTTTAGCTGATTTTGCGCGTGATTTGGGGTCGTTTTTACAGCAGATTGAATATATGGCCGGTCGTAAAATAGGAGATTTTGTTTTTACGGAAAGAATGAAAGATTTATTTTTGGTTAGCTATTTGAAATGTGCTAAAATAGAGTTATCAGACAGTTTAAAATCGCGAATTGATAATTATTATAATTGGACTGCTATTCGTACCGCCACTTTTTTTCTGATGAAGCATAATCCTCAGCCGGATAGAGCGGAACCATTGCTGAATACGGTAAGAGAAAGGCTGGGAATATAATTTTAGATTTAAGAATTAAGAAGATTAAATAATTGTTATGTTAATAGACTTACAAGTTCACTCAACTTATTCCGATGGCTATTTGTCCCCCACAGATGTGGTGCGTTATTTGGCGTCAAAAAAGGTTCGCGTCGCTTCTTTGACAGACCACAATACTGTCGGCGGCTTGGATGAATTTAAATGGGCTTGCAAACAGCATAAAATCAAACCAATCAACGGGCTTGAACTTTATGTAAAATATAAAAACAAAAAGATGAATTTGCTTTGGTATAATTTTAATGAAGATAATACTGAATTACATGGCTTGCTTAGAGATACTCATGTTCGTCGAAGAGCTAAGGTAAGAAATATTTTGACTAATTTGAAGAAGCGCGGTTTTATTATGGATATTGATAAAATTCTTGATCGTTATAATCGATATATTCCGATTAATCGCTTGGTTGACGAAATTATTTCTTCGCCGGAAAATTTTAAAAAAGTAAAGAAAGAATTGGACTTAAAATTTCCACGCGAAGAAGATGTTATTCATAATTATTTTAGAAATAGAGATTTGGGAGTTCTGGAAGAAAGCTATACTAGTCTTGAAAGAGTTATTAAATTGCGCCATCAGATTGGCGGGCAGCTGATACTTTGTCATCCGGCTAAATATAATTATATTTACCGTGAGGTGTGGGCCGAATTAAATAAATTAGGCATAGATGGTGTAGAAATATTATCACCGCATCATAACTATGGAGCGATTATGTATATTCAATATTTGGCGCGTGAATTTAATTTCATTGAAACAGGCGGATCTGATTTTCATCGCCCCGAAGGAAATAATTTTCCAATTCAAAATTCTTGGGATTATTTTGAAATTAAAACAAGATTTTTGCGTGGGGTGAGCAAAATAATTGGATAAATTATGTCCGTGGAAACCCATATTTATGATAAGCGTTTTTTTAAGAATACCATCAAATTGGAAGATGATTCTGCGGCGGCCGCAGTTTCTATTTTGATAAAATATTTTTTGCCCAGATCAGTTATTGATATTGGTTGCGGTTGTGGAATTTATTTGAAAGAATTTTCAAATCAAGGCGTAGAAATTTTTGGATACGACGGCGCTCCGGCAGCGCTTGAATCTTCACTGGTTGGCGACAAAATCAAGCTTCATGATTTATGCGTGCCATTGGTAATAAATAAAAAATTTGATCTTTGCCTCTGCGTTGAAGTCGCTGAACATTTACCGCCCGAATACGCTAATATTTTAGTTGAGACTTTGGCAAATTTATCTGACATTATTATTTTTTCTGCCGCCACTCCGGGCCAAGGTCCGCGTTCCATCGGACATATCAACGAACAGCCGCCGGAATATTGGCTAGAAAAATTTCAATCTAAAAATTTTATTTTTGACCAAAATATATCTTTAAAGATAAAAAAAGAAATGGAAGAAAAGGGTGTTGTCTGGTGGATTACTAAGAATTTAATGATATTTAAAAATGACCCGTGTCAAACCCGAGCCGGAAAAAATTTACCACATTTATAACCTGCCTACCGGCAGGCAGGTCGTGGCGTTGAAAAAAGAAAGATATTTATGGATAAATGGGATTATATTAGATTTTTAGAAAGTACGAGAGAGTTTAATTGTGATGAACCGATTGGCAGTCTCTATTTAAAAAAATATCTCGCCCAAAAAAACAAAGTTAGCCAAGGTGTCGGACACCCTATAGGGTGTCCGACACCTAAACAAGAGATTTTAGTTGAATATTTAGCTTATTGTCTACTGCCTAATCATTTTCATTTTTTAATTATAGAAAAATCAGAGGGAGGTATCCCAAAATTCATGAAAAGGCTAAGCGGTGGCTATACTAATTATTTTAACAAAAAATATCTTCGCACCGGTTCATTGTTCCAAGGGAAATATAAAATATTTGAAGTAAAGTATAGTCATTTTTTAAAATTATCCGTTTATGTTAATTGTAATGCCGAAGTGCATAAAATCAACCGAGCGGAAAATTGGCCATGGTCAAGCTATTTGGATTATATCAATGAAAGAAACGGAACTTTATGCAATTAAGAATTAATTTTGGAAGAATTTGGCAGCCGAAATAATTTTAAAAAATTTTGCCAAACAATTTTACCTGATATAATAAAAAATAAAGAGTTATCGGAAAATTTAACTGAATAATTAAATTGCAAAGGGTTCATGAAAAACAAGGGGGAAAAATTAAAAATTTTAATGCTCGCGGCTGAAGCCGCTCCGCTGGTTAAAGTTGGAGGGCTTGGTGATGTAGTAGGCAGTTTGCCGCCGGCTTTGGCGCGGCTGGGGTGCGATGTCAGGATTATTATTCCTAAATACGGGGGAATTGATGAAAAAAAGTATAAACTTAAAAAGTTTTTATCCGATATTGAAATTTCCACAGCGGATAAAATTGAAAAAATAAATTTATGGCAGGCGAATCTTCCTGGTAGCAAAGTGCCGGTTTATTTTATTGAAAATAATAATTTTTTTAGTAGCCCCGACCCTTACGCCGGAAACAATTCAGAAAAATTTCTTTTCTTTTTGCTGGCAGTAATGCGCGTCATGCCGCTTATTAATTTCGTTCCCGACATTCTGCATTGCCACGATTTTCACGTAGCCATGGCTATTGATTTAATCAAAGTGGAAAATCAATATAATAATTTTTTTAAAAAGATTAAAACTCTCTATACTATTCATAATTTGAATAACCAAGGGCAAACCGGCATAGAAACTTTGCGCACAGGAAATCTGAATAAGAATTTGCTTGCTTCGTTGAGCAGAGATTCTGACGATGGCGATATTAATTTTATGGTGCAAGGAATTATTAATGCCGATTTGGTGAACACCGTGAGCCCGACATACGCCAAAGAAATCTCCACTTCTATTTACGGCGCTGGGTTGGAAAAGGTTATTAGGCAAAACCAGTATAAAATTTTCGGAATTTTAAACGGCGTTGATGTAAATTTTTTTAACCCGGAGAAAGATAAATATATTTTTAAGAAATATAGCGCAAAGACTTTAAAAAATAAGGTATTAAATAAAGTTGTTTTGCAAGAAAAACTTGGTTTGGAAATAAACGCGAAAAAAGCTTTGGCTGGAGTAGTAACTCGTTTTGTTTGGCAGAAAGGCTTGGAATTATTTAATGATGACTTGATGAGGCTTGATTGTCAGTTTGTGTTTCTCGGGACTGGAGAGAAAAAATACGAAGAACAATTAAAAAATTTGGCACAAAAATATCCGCGCCAAGTTAGCGCGCAAATTACTTTTGATGCGGCCTTGGCGCAAGAAATTTATGCCGCTTCGGATATATTTTTAGTTCCTTCCCGTTTTGAACCATGCGGATTGACGCAGATGATAGCCATGCGCTATGGCGCGGTACCGATAGTGCGCGCTACCGGAGGATTGGCCGATACGGTTGATAGCAAAGTCGGCTTCAAATTTAAAGATTTTAATACAATGGCCTTGCAAAAAACTTTGGGTAACGCGCTAAAGGTTTTTCATAACAGACCCAAAGAATGGGAGAGGCTCCAACTTAATGGTATGAAAAAAGATTTTTCCTGGAATAAGCCGGCGAAAGAATACCTTAAACTTTTTCAAAAGTTGGTTGGGATATAATTGGCAATTAAGTTTCAAAATTTTTGTAAAAACAGGGGGAAAACCCTTGTTTTTTTTGCTAATTATCCTATACTATAAATATCTTGACTTATGATTAGAAAAAATGCGAAAAGAAAAAAATAAAAATATTTCTTACAGTTTGGAAAAAAGTTTTTTTGCGCTTGAGATGTTGGGAGAGAAAAAGAAAATTTCCTATCCATCAGGGATTTGGGATTCGCTTCCGTCATCTGACCAGAAAAAAATCGTGGAAAATTATATTTATTCGCGTGTTTGCCCATTTAAATATTTCGGCGGGCAAACAATAAATTATAATTTTCCAAGGCCTTTTTTTAAAAAGTTTATTGAATACGGAATAATTAATGATTTGCCCAGACTAAAAGAATTGTGTAGGGGGCGGTCTTCTTATTTTACCAAGAAAAATGCGCGCGAAATTTTTGTTCCCGCCAATCAAAACGAAAAACTAAATAAATATGCAACCAATTCAAAGAAAGCGATTATTGCCATGTCTTTTGGCAAGGATAGTCTACTTTCATATGGCCTGGCTAAGGAAATCGGGTTGGATACGAATTTGGTTTATGTGCGCGAAACCGAACAATGCAATAAAGGGGAGGCAAAATTCAAAAAAATAATTACCACGGCTTTTGCGCGTGAACAGAAGGAGAAGATTTATTATCTTACCGACGATGTTGATGAAATATTTTTTAGCCAAAAAATAAAATACAAAATTAACGAGTTTGAAAACACGAATAGCATGCTGGCTTTTACCTTGGAATTATTGCCTTTTGCCTTGGCAACCGAGTCGCGATATATTATTTATGGCAATGAACAAAATTTTAATAATTATTATCGCGGGGAAGACGGTCGAAAGATTTTTCAGTCTTTTGACCAAACTTCTTTTTACACCAATAAAGAAAATGAATATTTAAAGAAATTTACCGGCGGCCAAGTCCAGATTGCTAGCCTGGTAGAGCCGCTTTTTAATATTGCGGAGTTCAAAATTCTTTTTAGCCGCTATGATTATTTGTTGCCGTATTTAATGTCTTGTTTACCTGAGGAAAATGATCAAGAAAAATGGTGCTATCATTGCAGCGCTTGCGCAGATTCTTATCTTTTTTGCCATTCTTTTGGCATAGATCCAAAAAAAATTGGTTTTAAAAAAGATTTTTTTCAGAAGAAATATCTAGATTATTATTCGCTTTTTAACGGCCGGAAAATTATACTACAGGACAAAACAGTGTGCGCCCGCGAACAGCAGCTTCTGGCATTTTTGCTCGCTTATTACAAGGGTAGCCAGGGTGAGATTATGGAGTTATTCAAAAAAACATATCTTAAGGAAGCGCAAGAAAAAGAAAAAATGCTCCGGCAAAAGTTTTTTAGCCCCCACTCGTCGCTAACTATACCGCGCGAAATAAAAAATAAATTATTTAATATTTTTAATCAAGAATTAAAATCACTTTTATGAAAAACGGTTCGGACATGTCCGGCAAAAGTATTCTCTTAGTTAATACCGGCTCTATTAAAAAGAAATTTATTTTGCAGAAATTAAAAAAGCTCGGCCTAAAAATAATTTGCCTGAATAAGGAAAAAAATTGGGCGCAAAGCTATGTTGATTATTGGATTATCGCCGATAATACCAATCAAACTGAATGTATTTTAGCGATTAAAGAATTTATCGCAAATAATCCAGATATAAAAATTAATGGCGTGGTTACTTTTTGGGAGGATGATGTTTTGCTTACTTCAAAGATTGCGGACAAATTTAATTTTATCGGCATTCCCTATAATGTTGCTAAGCGCGTGCGCAACAAATATCTTTTTCGCGCGTTTTGCCAAGAAAATGGCATTCCTGCGCCTAAGCATATTTTGATAAAATCTCTCAATGAAATAGAAAATTTGCCGGAAAGTTTCGCTTTCCCTTTGGTGATTAAACCGGCATATGGCGCTTCAAGTGCTTTTGTAATGAAAGTCAATAGCAAAGATGAATTGATTAGCACCTATTCTTATATCAAGAAGAATATTTCCGCTTCCGCGGAAAGCGCTTTGTCCGATGGCTTGGATATTTTTCTTGAAGAATATATTGAAGGCGATGAAGTGGATGTTGATATTATTATACAAAATGGCAAGATAAAATTTTGGTCAATATCAGATAATTATCAGACCAAAGAACCTTTTTTTGTTGAAACCGGCCAGTCAATTCCTTCCAGCTTGCCTTTACATAAGCAGGAAGAATTGGTGGAATTGGCCGAAGAAACTTTGGAAAAATTAAGCATTCAAAACGGCGTTGTTCATTTTGAAGCAAAATCAACCAGAGAAGGTCCGGTACCGATTGAAATAAATTTGCGCATGGGCGGTGATTACGTTTATTCTTATATCAAAGGCGCTTGGGGAGTGGATTTTATTGAATATGCAATTAAAATTGCTTTGGGTTATTTTATAAAGATACACAAGCCGGAGTCATCTTTGAAATTTATTGTCGGGCAGGATTTTCGTCCGGATTATTCCGGCGTTTTGCTTTCCTTAAATATCCAGGAAAATATTAAAAAACTTCCTTATGTTGAAGAGGTGCATTTTTATAAAGAAGTTGGCGATCCGATTTTTTCTCCCCCGGAAGGTTATGATAATTTTGGCTGGATAACGGTCTCCGGTTATAGTTTGATAGAAGCTCAGGATAATTTGAAAAACGCGATCAAAGAAATAAAATACGAAATTGCCAAATTTGCTCCCGAGTCTTCAATAGGCAAAACCACGAGAAAAAATAGTTTTTCCCATGCCGCCTTGAGCACCAAACTTTATGTTCGCGCGGCAAAGATTGAAAAAATCAGGCGCGTCACCAAGGATAAGCAGAGAAAATTGCATATTGGGATTGCTTGCAATATTTATGAAGAAAGTGATAATTTGGTGGGGCAGGAACTAATGTCGGTTGGAAAAAATATTGAGCAAACCTTGAGAGATCGCGGATATAAGGTTAATTTTTTTGATTTCAATGAGGTAGATGATATTTATAATTCCCTTAAGGACAGCGAAATTGATTTGATATTTAATGTATGCGAAAGAATCAACAATTCCAGCCTCTTGGAGCCGCATGCCGCCGCGCTTTTTGATATTTTGCAGATTCCTTATACCGGATCAAATCCATCAACTCTGAGTTTGTGCATTGATAAAATAAGAGTTAAGAAATTATTGAATTATCACAGTATCCCTACGCCTAACTGGGATTATGTTTATACTATGGAGGATGAAATAGCGGAAGATTTAAAATATCCTTTAATTGTTAAACCTTCCAATACCGATAATTCCATCGGCATCACCAATGATTCGGTGGTTGCAAATCACGAGGAACTGCAAAAACAACTAAAAAAAATAATCGTGGATCTGAATTGCCCTGCCTTGATCGAAGAATACATTGAAGGTGATGAATATGATGTTTCAATTTTAGGAAATGAAGAAGATGATCTCAAGGTTTTGCCCCTTTCTCGTTCAATATTTAGAGATATGCCGCAGGGGTATTGGCATATTTATACCCATGATATAAAATTCGCGCCGGATGTTACTCCTGAAAAAATGGGCATTATCGTTCAGCGGCCGGCTAAAAATATCAGCAAAAAATTAGAGGCATTATTATCGGAGATCGCTCTGGATACTTATAATATTTTGGACTGCCATGATTATGGGCGCGTGGAAATTAGAGTTGATAAAGATGATAATCCCTATGTTTTGGAATTAAATCCTAACCCGTCAATCAATATTGGTAATTGTGTTCCTGAGGTGGCAAAGCTTACCGGCATGGATTATGGCGATTTTTTGGAAGAAATTATCGCCTTGGCTATAAAAAAATATAAGAATAAACCGCCTTATTATCATTTGCAAACAAATACTATTTAGTTTAGATAAAATTTATTAATTATTTTAGCAAAATTACAGCAATTTATGTTTTTGATTCCGCAGGATTATTATGTAATAAAAAATACCGCGAAAAAAGGCCGCGGCGTTTTTGCAAAAAAAGAGATAGCAGCCGGGACAATCATTGGCGATTACCTGGGAAAATTCGTCAGATCGTCAGAAGAGGAAAATTACGAAAAGAGATATGGGCTCTATCTTATGGCTTTTAATGATGCCGCTTCCCTTTTTCCTGATCTAGAAACAAAGGGCGTGCATCTTCTAAATCATTCTTGTATGCCGAATTGTGATAATTTTGATTATCAAGAGCATATTGTATTTTTTGCGCTGAGGCGTATTTTCCCGGGAGAGGAATTAACTTATAGTTATAATTTATCTCCCCTGGCAGAAAAAGAGCCGGCAAATCATCCCTGCAATTGTCAAACGCCATTGTGCCACGGAAATTTATCCAGCCCCAATCAAATAATTGATCAAAAAATAATTGAGTTTTCTCGGAAGCAGGCGGCAAAAAATAAACGACATGTGAAAATTAAGTATGGCGAATATTTAAAACCGCTTAAACATTATCCTGCCAGGCATCTTTCCAATAATTCTATTTATGATATATTTGGCAATTTTCATAAAGCGCCTCTTGCGCTTGATGATAAAATTATGCCAAAAAGCTTAGAAATTAAAAATAAAATCAGGCAAAGCGGCAGAGTTTTGAAATTCAAAAATTTGAATATTAAAGTTTTTGGTTTTTTTGACGGTTTTTTAATTACCAAACTTATTCGTTAGCCGGAATTGATATGATAAATTTTAAAGTAATCAGCGATATAACTGAAGCCAAAAATATTTGGCTTCAGTTAAGTTATGGAAAAAGTATTTATGATGATTGGGATTTTCGTTATTGTTTTTATAAATATTTTAAATTTCCTCTTTATTTCATTGTTGGTTATGATGCCGATTTAGAAATAGGCCTATTGCCGTTACAATACAATCCCAAAGATAAATATCTGGAATATTTTGCTGAAGAATTTATGGAAGATAATCGCCTTTATATTAGAGAGGGATATGAAAAATATATTCCCGATTTTTTTGATTTTATCAAAGAGCCCGTGAATATATTTGATATGGCGGGAGAAAATGATTTTATCAAATCCCTTCCTCTGGAAGATTATAAATATGTTTTGACCTTGGATAAAATCAGCAAATTTGATGATTTTTTGGATTCCAGTTTTTCCGCAAAACGCCGCCGCGCTTTTAGAAAAATTTTTTCTTATTACGAAGAGAAAAAACCGGAGATATTGATTAATAATTTTCCCGACATAGATTTAATGATTGATTTGAATATTGGGAGATTAAAAGAAGAATCATATTTTAATAATCCCTTTGAAAGAGAAATATTTCATGATATATTGCAATTAAATTTTGATTATTCGCTAGTGACTTTGATTGTTGACAATAAAAAAGTGGCTGTTTCTTTTTCTATTTTGTACAAAGGAGTATACAATTATTTGGCATTGGGCGCGGATATTGAAACAGCGCCAAATATTGGAAAATTTTTGCATAAGATCAATATTGAAAGAGCGATATCTTTAAAAGCCAAAACTTTTGATGCCGGGTTGGGAGATTGCAGCTGGAAAAAAATATGGCATTTGGAAAAATTATCCCAACATAATTTTGAAAAATTTTTAAAATAAGTTTTGTTAATTATTCAGCCTTTTAAAAATAAAATTGTAAAATAAAAAATTTATGGCAAAAAGGGGGAATAAAATAATTTTTACTTTATTAGCAATCGGCTTGCTGTTTTTTTGTAACCAAAAATTTTTGCAAGCGGAAGAGCCGGCGATTGTCATTAATGAAATCGCTTGGATGGGCACGGCGGTGGAAGGTATTGATAAAGAAGATTGGTGGCGTTATGAATGGCTAGAGCTTTATAATAATACAGACGCTCCAATCACGCTTGATGGATGGAAGATAGAGCTTTTCCGCCCAGATATTGATTACACAATTGATCTTCTTGGTGATATTCAAGCAAAAAGTTATTTTATAATAGTTGCTTCAGACAAAATTTTTTCAGAATATGATAAAAATTATTCAAATTTAACGGGTAAATTTAATAATTCCGGACAAAAGGTTGTTTTAAAAGATAGTCAATCAACCGTTGTTGATTCAATTGATGCCAGCTCTGGCTGGCCAGGCGGAGATAGGGAAAGCAAACAAACCATGGAGCGAAAAAGTGATGGTGCTTGGCAAACAAGCGCCAGCGTTGGCGGCACACCTGGCCGGAAAAATTCTCCCGGTAGTGTGGCGGCGAAAGACCCCGAACCAATAGCAAATTCAAGTGAATCTTCTTCGGATTCCCAAGCTGATAATGAAACCGCGGCTTCCAATGATACAGAGAGCGAAATATTAGTACTAGCTAAAAGCAGTTTAAGTGATATTAAAATAACCGAGATTTTTCCTCGCCCAAAATTAGTTACCAAGCCAGATGAGGTTAGCGAAGAATTTATAGAATTATATAATAGCGGAAGCCAGGATGTTGATTTAACCGGCTGGAAGCTGGGCGATGGAACAGAGCGCCGCTATGAATTGAACAAAATTATAATCAAGGCGGAGGAATATTTGCCTCTCTGGCAGAAAGACATGAAAATTGTTTTGGATAATGGCGGCGATAGCGTAAAACTTTTTCAGCCGCAGAAAACAACAGCTAGCCAGACAGTAAAATATAAAAACGCCGGCGAAGGAGTCAGTTATTCTCTTGAGCCGAAAGAAAATAAAGTTTGGCAGTGGAGCGAAGTGCCTACGCCGGGCAAAATTAATGAAACAAAATTGCCTAATAATCCACCGGTAATTGTTTTTGACATCCAAGATAAGATTACTGCCGGAGAGACGGCGATTTATGACGCCTCGGATTCTTATGATATTGATGGCGATGATTTGAAATTTCAGTGGGATTTTGGCGACGGCGTAATTTTAAATTTGGATAGTCCCGAGCATACATATTTTTATTCCGGAAGCTACACGATTAAATTAACTTTAAACGACGGCAAGACAAAAGTAGTGAAAGAAAAAACAATTAAAGTTTTGAAATCCGGCGAAGAAAAAAATAGCGATACTCCGGGAAAATCTAGCACAAATATAAAAAATTCCGAGACAGCAAAAACCGTCAAAAAAACCAATACACTTGTGAAATCAACAGGTTCAAACGCTTATGCCAGCGCAAAAGGCGTAGTTTTGGTTTTGCCGGGAATTTTGGCTTCTCAATATTTTTACGCCGCCAACGAAGATGGCGGTTTCCAGGTTTATTCTTATAAAAAAGATTTTCCGAAATTAGCAGTCGGCGATTTGATTTCAATTTCCGGCACACTCTCAGAGGTTAATGGTGAAAAGCGAATGAAGACGAAAAGCCAAGCAGATATAAAAGTTATTGGGCATGAAGAGATTCCGGCGGGTGAGAGGTTAACTTGTGGCGAAGTGAACGAAGATTATGCTGGCAAGTTGATTTTGTTAGAGGGCGAGGTGACGCAGAAAAAAGGGCAGACGATTTATCTTGACGATGGCACGGCAGAAGTGGCGATTTATTTAAAACAAAATACCGGTCTGACTTCTGGCGTGATTAATGAAGGAGAAAAAATAAAAATCACCGGCATTGTCAGTAAGACTAGCTCCGGCGTGCAAATTTTGCCGCGCTCAATGGATGATATTATAAAAAGCGATGGCAACGCGCAAGTCTTGGGTGAGAAAGTCGCCGGCGATGAATGGTCGCTAGCTGAGAGGAATAAAAAAATTGAGTTAATAAAATATTTTTTGATTTTAGTTGGTGGTGTAATAATAATCGGAGGCGGATTGTTGATCAGAAAAGTGAGAAATAAAACTCAAGGAGCTTAGCTCTGGGTACCCAGAGCTAAGCTCCTTGAGTTAGTTCAGTTTTTCCCCGGGGTTCCCCCTTTCTTTCTTCCGTGCTTCCCAAATCGGGGGTGGCCCCGCGCTTTGCTTTTTGTCCGCTTCGTCCGAATCTCATTTTGCTGGCCTCCGGAAAGTAAAAATAAAAGGCGCGACTGGATGTCGCCCTTGTCAAAAATTTATTTAAATATTATTGAATAAAATTTTTTGTGTCAATGTTTTCACGCTCGACTGAGCAAAAAATTTGTGCTATAATTAAATTAATAACCCACAAATCAACCTGCCTACCGGCAGGCAGGCAAATCATTTTACAAATATACAAATCGGACAATTTTTTATTAGTATTTGTAGACCTGTCTACCGGCAGGCAGGTTTGTTTAGAGATTTGTTGGTTTGTGGGTAAATTATATTATTAATGAATTAAAATTATATTTTAAAATAAGATAATTTGATTTAAATTATGGCGCGAAGACGAAGAAGATTAATAAATAAAAAAGACCCATTGGATTATATCGCTTTGCCAAAAGTTGATTTGGATCCAGACACCAAGCGAAGCATTTTGATTATTTTTATTTTAGCTTTAGGCGCTGTCAGCTTGTTGAGCTTGTTTAATTTAGCGGGGATGATTGGCGTTTTTATTGCTAAATATTTAATGCTTGGTTTCGGCTGGGGCAAATGGCTTGTGCCGGCGATTTTGTTGGCACTGGGTTTTCTCATGTACAATGAAGAAAAATATCATATTCGGGGAACCAATTACCTTGGTTTTTTTATTTATTTTATTTCTTTTCAAGCGCTTTTGCATTTTTTTGTGCCGGAAAATGCGTGGGAGACAATTATTGATTCCGGCGCCGGCGGCGGATATTTCGGGATGTATTTAGCCATCGCTTTTAATAATTTATTGGGTTTTTGGGCAAGCCTTTTGATTTTAATTTGTTTGCTTTTAGTTTCTTTAATGCTCATGTTTGATACTTCGTTGACTCGGTTAATCGGCAGAGAAAGCGTTTTTGCCAAAATTTTAGCGCCCATAAATTTTTTGTTTGACAAAATTTTTAGTCGCAGTGAAAAAGACGAAGAAGATGACGAAGAAGAATTGCCAGAAGAAGAATATACCGAAGATTTGAAAGATGAGGAAATAGAAACTGCCAAAGGATTTACACGCAAGAGAGTTGAGTTAGGGCCGGATTTTCTGGAAGAAGGCGGCAGGGAAGAGAAGAAAGAAAAACCCGGATCCGGGTGGGTGGCGAGCCATATAAAAATTGACTTGCCTTTTGATCTTCTTTCCGGAAAGATTGGCAAGCCGACGAGCGGCGATATTAAGACTAATGCCTTGATTATTCAGCGCACTTTGGAAAATTTTGGCATCCCGGTAGAAATGGGCGAGGTAAGCGTTGGCCCGACTGTTACGCAATATACTTTTAAACCTGCCGAAGGCATTAAACTTTCAAAAATTACTACGTTAAGTAATGACTTGGCGCTAGCTTTGGCGGCGCATCCGATTAGAATTGAAGCGCCGATACCGGGGAAATCTCTTGTTGGCGTGGAAGTGCCAAACCAAACCAAGGCGATTGTCGGACTTCGCGAAATTTTGGAATCCGGAGAATTTAAAAATAGAAAAAATCCTTTGACCATTGCTTTAGGCAAAGATGTTTCAGGCAAAGCCTGGATTTATGATATTACCAAAATGCCCCATCTTTTGGTCGCGGGCGCGACCAATTCCGGAAAGTCGGTTTGCTTAAACGCGATTATTGTCAGTTTGCTTTATCAAAACAATCCCGATGATTTACGTTTCATCATGGTTGATCCGAAGCGCGTGGAGCTTCCGGTATACAATGGAATTTCGCATTTGCTTACTCCGGTAATAACGGATGTGCCGAAGACTATTAATGCCTTGAAGTGGTGCCTTAATGAAATGGACAGGCGTTTTGAAATTTTATCAAAAACCGGCAAGAGAAACATTCAATCATATAATGAAAAAATGAACGGTAACGGAAAAATGCCATATATTGTTTTTGTTATTGATGAATTAGCCGATCTGATGGTCGCTGCTGGTCGCGATATTGAAGGCAGTGTTATTCGCCTAGCGCAAATGGCGCGTGCTGTCGGCATCCATTTGATTTTAGCAACACAACGCCCCAGTGTTGATGTCATTACCGGGCTGATCAAGGCTAATATGCCGGCGCGCATCGCTTTCTCGGTGGCATCAGGCGTTGATTCAAAAACTATTTTGGATTCACTTGGCGCGGAGAAACTTCTCGGACAAGGCGATATGCTTTTTGTTACCGCTGAGATTTCCAAACCGGTCAGGGTGCAGGGAGCTTATGTTTCGGATAATGAAATCAAAAAAATCGTAAATTATATCAAGGAAAATGGCGGCGAGTCTAATTATATTGATGGCATTACCGATAGACAAAAAGTGAAAGGCATTGCCGGCGTTGGTTTGGATGGCAGTTCGGGCGATGATGATGAATTATTGGAAGAAGCTAAGGAGATCGTGATTAATACCGGAAAGGCGTCAGCTTCTTATCTCCAGAGGCGTTTGTCAATCGGCTACGCGCGCGCGGCGCGGCTTCTGGATCTTCTGGAAGAAGCCGGGGTGATCGGACCGGGTAATGGCGCTAAGGCGCGCGAAATTATGATTTCTCGCGAGCAGTACGAAGCCGTGGCAAATCAAGGCGTGAGCGGAGTAAGCCTCCATAATCGCGAAGAGGCGGAAGCGCCGGAAGAGTTTTTGCCGGAAGAGAAGGAAGAGGGAGATGATGACTCATTAAAACATGAAAACCTGCCTACCGGACAGGCAGGCATTAAAACATTAGAGCAAGACGGAGAAGATGAAGCAATAGAAAAAGAGGACGAAGAGGACAAGGAACCCGCCTCCGTTAAAACTTCGGCGGATAAAAAAGCTACGGAGGGCAAGAAAGATTTGCGGATATTTCACGATGACGATGGTATGTTTTTCTCCAAATAATTAATTTTTTTTAGAAGGCGGGCAAATATTTGCCCGCCTTCTTGTATTTCGGTCGTCAAAAATGGTATAATATATACAAATTAAAATATTGGCTTGTTAATAAATAAATTTCAGCAACGTAATTTATGCTGATTTTTATATTCATATGGCGGATACTAACAAAGAAGTAAAAGAGATTGAGGAAATTTATAAAAATTTTTTACAAAAAATTAATAAAATTGAGAAGGAGCGAGATCAAAAAATATCTTCTATCTTAAAGCGTATTGACCAAAGGAAAATAGAAGCTATTAGAAAAAAACTTTAGGTTTTAACTTATTATATTTATAAAAATATGGGTAAAAAATATGATCCAAAGTATTTAGACAGACAAAGATTAAGAAAAGAAAAAGAAAAGGGCAGGCTCAAAGGGCTTGAAGATTTAAGTAAAGTTGATCTGGAAACATTAGCTAAAGAGAAAAAAGCCGCTGCCGGAAAAAGAGTTAAGGAGGTGGCTGTTTCTTCAAGGCAAGCCGTAGATAGAGTCGCTCGCGATCCCGAGGCGACCGCGGTTGATTTAGGTGAGGTCAATGAAGCGGCTTTAGTTACTAACACAGGAGCGCAAAAAGCGCAAGCAGATTTATCAAATCAAGTTGACCTTGCAGTTGGAGGAGCCGGTGAGCCAGCTGTCTCAGGAGAAGATTTTAAAAATAAAAGTTCGGAGGAGATAGCTGACGCCTTACTTCGAGCCTCAAAAATTCCGGAAAGTTATTTAAAGACCGACGAAGAAATAATTGCTGTAAATGAGCTATTAGCTGAAATCAAGCAGCTTGAGGGAAGGCTAGGCAAGGCCGAAACGGCTTTAGAAGATGTTAGGTTAAAAGAAATAATAGAGGAATTTAATAAGGAGTTGGATACAGATGCAAAGAAAAAATTATTGGGAGAAATAGAGGCAATACGCGATAAAATAAAATTAAGATTATCTCCGGCCGAAGCGGTGCCGGCACCAGTTAAAAAGCAAATGTCGGCTAAGGAAGAATTTTGGGCAATTCATAAGCGTTTTGAAGATCGTGTTAGAAATGTTAGCAAGGACAAGCGGGAAGAATTTATTACTGAACTCCGAGCTATTGGAGATTTAAAAGACGCAGAAACTAAATTGGCAAAAATAAAATTGTTAGAGAAAAAAGTTGAATTAGAACTGCTTAACAAAGAAGCGCGGACAGCCGTTAAAAATTTGCCTAAGAATTTAAAAAATCAATATCTCAATAAAGTTACAGATGTATACAAAGACGCTTATGTAGGAAATAATTTTTCAGCTGAAAAGCTTGTGGAAATGCAGCAAGTAATAGATGAAATTTCTGAAGAGGTTGAGAAAACTAAGGGGCAAGGTCCAGAAACAAAGGAAACAGGCGCGCCAGCACGAGCCGAAGAGTTGAAAGTTTCGGGCGAAAAAGAAACACTATACTCTCCCGAAAATCAAAAAATTATTGATGAGATAAAAAATGGAAATATTGATAATATCGGTAAATTAACTCAATTATTTTTCTCCGAGGCTATTTTAATAGTGAAAATAGCAAATGACCAATCAATATCCGCTCTAGACTTTTCTAATCTTTCCACTATTGATCACGAAACTGCTGCCGAATTAGCTAAATTTAAAGGTAGTCTTAGTTTAAATGGTCTGACCACTCTTGATAATCCAGAAATAGCCGAAGCGTTGGCTAAACATAAAGGCAATCTTTATTTAAATAATTTGACTACTCTTGATAATCCAGAAATAGCCGAAGCGTTGGCTAAAAATGATGGTAGTCTTAGTTTGAATGGGCTGACCACTCTTGATAATCCAGAAATAGCCGAAGCGTTGGCTAAACATTATGGTAGTCTTAGTTTGAATGGTCTGACCACTCTTGATAATCCAGAAATAGCCGAAGCGTTGGCTAAACATTATGGTAGTCTTTATAATCTAGAAATAGCCGAAGCGTTGGCTAAAAATGATGGTAGTCTTAGTTTGAATGGGCTGACCACTCTTGATAATCCAGAAATAGCCGAAGCGTTGGCTAAACTTAAAGTTAGTCTTAGTTTGAATGGGCTGACCACTCTTGATAATCCAGAAATAGCCAAAGAGCTGGCTACGCATAAAGGTAGTCTTAGTTTGAATGGGCTTACAGTTCTTGACGATTTAGCCGTAGCCGGAGCATTATTTTGGCATGAAGGTGATATTTATTTAAATGGTCTTACTACTATTAATTCAGCCATTGCTGCCGTATTAACTAGAATTAGAGGCGATATTCATATTGAGAGCCTGGACGTTGACGACGAAGAAGTTATTAAAATATTATCTGAACTTAGATTTAGACTTCGTTTGTCTGAAAAGATGTGGAGCCGTGTTAACGCCTACAAAGAAAAACAACCAGAGTGGGTTGATAAAATAAAAGCGCTGGAAAATTTTAAACCGAGTAAAAATCTTTTTGAAGATTACGAAACTTTACGCCAGTTAACTTTGCGCGCTGAAGATCCTGCAGTTTTGCGTGCTCCTACTACGCCGAGCGATAAATTAAATGATCAAGATGGCGGAAGCTTAGTAACAGGGATTAAGGGTTTAATTAATCATTTAAATTATTTAAAGAAGTTAGCGCGCGAGAATAATTTTTCTGAATCAAGAGGGAAGGTTTATGAAAAAATTTTGGAATTAGTTAATAATTTAGCACAGCGCCAACAAGAGGCTCAAGAAGAATTTGAAAAACCGGAATATAAAGAACAAATGGATTATTATGATCCGGTGCGTATTTTCTTCCGTAAAATAGGAATAACACCGGATGAGAAACTTATTAAATATGTGCTTGCTAATGATATTAAAGTTGGGGGGGGTGGTCCCGGCAGGGGTACTCTCGAGACTGGAGGAAAAAAATGGTCTTGCCGAGTTGATCACTTTACCAATTATCATGAGTTTTTGAGAGCTTATTCTCATCTTAGTGAAGATAATAAACTTCGTGCCAGTAGTATGAATTGGGAGGGGCTTATGCCCGGCGGCCGTGCCATCGCAACCAGCGGTGAAATTGTAGGCAACAATGAATTAAAAAATTTGACTAATGAAAATTTGAATCCATTACTTTATAGTCTAACGCCGGCGCCTATAAGGCTGAGTATGACAACAACAAAAAAAATGGCTGCCGATTCGTATTTGGCCGCGGTTTTTAGAGGAGAAGTTGAAAAAAAGGTTAAAGATGCTGGCGAGTCGCCGGCAGAAGACTTGAAACCAGAAGAAAATTCGCCGGCGCCGGAGCTCAAGCAGGAAATAGAGGCGCCGAAAGACGCAGCCGAAAAAGAAACACCAGCGCCAGAAAAAAAATTAAGTCCGGAGGAACAGGAGTTGGTTGATAAAATAAAAGCGCTGGAAACGCTAGCCGTGGGAAAAAATGGCTCGGAAAATATTTCCGGCGATATACAAGACGCCAGGAAAAAAATTAATGAAATAAAAAATATTTACCGAAGCTGGCTGGAAAAAATAACTGAGCAGTATAAAGCAGGCTCTGTTTCTTCGGCCGATTTCGAAGCGGCCAAGGAAAAAATAACTAAACATGAAATTTCTTTGGATTTTATTTTGTCTAAATTGCCTGGGATTGAAAAATTAATTGCGGAAGATGAGGATAAGCTTAAAAGAACTAAAAGTAAAAATAAAATCAAGGTTATTCAAGCCCGGATTGACGACAGAAAAAATAAGTTTAACCAATTTTTTTCCAAACAAATTGCGGAATTATTGGAAATCAGTAGTCCAAACTTAAAAGATTTGGAACCGGAGGAGGGAGAACAACAAGCTCCGAAGGAAAATCAAGCGCCGGAGGATCAGAAGTTGGCAGATAGAATAAAAGCGCTGGAAGAATTTCAACCGACTAAAAATCTTTTTGAAGATTTTAACAAATTAGCGGCCCTGTCTGGCAATGATGAGCTTGTTTTGCCCGTGGGAAAGCAGACTTCTGAAATTTTGCATGCGGCAATTATTGATTTTATTTCCAGCATGAGTGATTCTAAAAAAGACGCGAAGAAAGGATTGGATATAATACTTTATGAAGTAGCGCTAAATAAAGCCGATGATTTAGAACAGCGCTATAGAGAGGTTTCAGAGAAATTTGACGGTAAGGAATACGAAGCAAAAAAGAAAGAATACGATCCAATACATAAATTTTGTCGGGAGAAACTGAAGGATGATCCGGAAAAACATAAATTTAAATATTTTCTGGCGTCCAATTTTAGGTCAGATACCAAAAATCCAAAAATAGTAAAATATAAAAAGAATCATTTTTCTAATTATCACGATTTCTTGGTTGCTTGGAATAATTTAAATAATGAAGATCAACGTTACGATGGATCGAAGTTTGGGAAAGATGAGCGGGAAAATGGCGATATTTCTTCTTATGGTTTTGTGGAGCATTTCGAAGAAGGCGGAAAATGGCAAAAATTTAAAGATGGTACAAGGAAGTTACAGGCTGATATAAAGGATAGGAAATTACTAGATGAATACTCGGATGCTGTTTTGCGTGGCGAAGTGGAAGAAATTCCTAAAAAATTATCACTTGTTTCTAGAATAAAAGAATTGAGAAAAAAATTAGAGGCGCCTAAAGTGCCGCCCGTTTCGGAGCGGGAAAAGACGGAGGGAATAAGCCATGATATTGTGAAAAAATTCGCAGAAGCTTTTAATTTAACCGCTAAGGATTTGGAGAAAATAGAAGGATTTAATCAGTTGTCTCATGGCCAGCAGCAGATGGCTTTTGAAAATCTGCGTCAGATTGCGGTTGGCAGGATTGAAGAAGCTGGGATTCAAAAAGGAAAAGGCGTTTATGAAAAATATCAAAAAAAAGAATTAGTTTATGGAGAGAGCGATAACAAGGCGAAAAAAGCTTTTAAGTGGTTATGGAATGATGCCATTAATACTCCTGCTCATATTAAGTTTGTCGGTAAAAATATTTGGAATGCCTTAGTAATGGAAAAATACGTGAAAGCGGAAGGAGAGAAAGAATCTGCGGAAGAAATGGAGGCGGGCGGATTAAAAGCGCATGGCGAAATTTTAACCCAGCTTACTCGCGGACTAATTCAGTATGGTCCGGACGTTGAAGAAAAAGACGGACAGCTGATAATAAAATTTATCCGCGCGAAAAATATCGGGGATTTGTCGGATGACGAAAAGAAAAAAGTTGAAAGTTTCAACACTATCGCCCATGATTTTAGCCAATTGCCAAGCGAATGGGCTGATGAGCGGTCCGCAAAAGCTGAACAATATAAAGCATATTCGCGATCTCTGAAAGAATATAAAGAATCTTTAGCTAAAATAGCAAGTGTTTTAGAAAGTAAAAGTAAATCCAAGGAAGATGCGTTAACCAGTTTAACTAATATTGACAGTTTGGTGCGGCTGAATCAATTTATAAATTCCAATCCGGAGGCGGAAAAATATTTAGCTGATATTAAATCTCGAGCTGCTTGGCGGCGCGGGATATTGCAAGGCGTTTTAGGAGAAAGACTTTTATATTTTGGCGCCGGGTTTGCCGGGAGAACAGCGGCGATTTCTGCAATTGGAATTGGCGGCGTGCCTTTGGCCGCTGCGACTATGGCGGCTTTTTTCGCCAGATATCGCGCGCATAAACAGATTAAAGAAGTTTATAAATACGCCAAAAAAGGCCAGGAAGATACGCAATTCAGGAGCATGGAACAATATGTTGACGCGGAAAATTTTATAGAATCAGTTAATTTTATATGCGATGAATTAGGGGCGCCAGACGAGCAAAGGACAGCCAAAAATCCATCGGCGATAGTGGAATTATTTCGCTCATTGAATTGGAGTTTGTCTGATATAAAAGGCCACATGGATTCAGGAACGATAAACTTCGGCGCGATGGATAAAGTTTTGTTTAATCAATATGAGCTTATAAAAACCATATCTCGCGCCGAAATAATATTATTGCAAAGCAGAGATATGGCGCATGAGAAAGCTGTTCTCTCCGTGCAAGAGAAATACGAATCTCTAAAAATTAATTTACAGCCGCAAAAGCATGAAGTAACGGTGTCTGAGCATGACAAAAAATTTAATGTTATCAAGGGAACTGAGCGACAAGTCTCGATAGAGGTTGAACTTTCGGAAGAAGCAAAAAAATCGTATGCGGAAAAAATAAAAAACAGCGGAGAAATAGACCCAAAAGTGATTAATGAAGAAAGTTTGGCATTAATAGATATAGAAAATGATAAAGGGAAAATAGAAGAATTATTGCATAAATTAGAAAATGAAACAGAAAATAAAGAATTTAATTTTGTCGCTAAAAAGATGGCATTCGGAGCGGTAATGGGTGCGACATTTGCGTTATTAGGCATGATAGTCAGAAATTTTGTAATTGGAGGTCATAGCGCGGAAGCTGTTTCGCAGCCCGGATCAGCCGCTGAAATTTCCCCACAAGAAAGGATAATTTCCGCACAAAAATTAATATTAATAAAAGCGGGAGTGAATCCGGCCATTGCTAATAAATTATCGGAAGTTTTAAGTGGAGAAAAATTAGCTATCTTGAAAGAGCGTCCAATATTGGCGAATGCGATGTTGCAAGATGACGGAAAAATTTCTAATGCTGAATTTGAGCGGTTGAAAATAATTGTGGGAGCACCTGCTGTCGCTGCGGCTCCTGCCGCTCCGGCGAAACCTGAAGTCGCTCCTGCCGCTCCGGCGAAACCTGAAGTCGCTCCTGCCGCTCCGGCGAAACCTGAAGTCGCTCCTGCCGCTCCGGCGAAACCTGAAGTCGCTCCTGCCGCTCCGGCGAAACCTGAAGTCGCTCCTG
>JAQVLT010000002.1:91722-102353 GCA_028704015.1 Patescibacteria group bacterium
CCGCTGCCGCCTTAACGTCTCAAGAAAAAGCAGATTTTCAAAAATTTTTAACAGAGAAAGGACTAAATCAAGATCAAATAACTAAAGTTTTGGCTAATCATAACGGTCCAAAATTAGTTCAATATTTAACTGAGCATGCTGCTGATAGAGGTAGAGGCGCAACTTTGTATAAAGCAATTCTAGAAAATATCAGAACCACCGGAAATGTTGAAACGTCTTTAGCGATTGTTTATAAAGGCGAAGGAGTCGAGCATTCCTTTATTAGACAGATTATGGCCGATCCGGAAGCTTTTGGCTACAAGTCAGAATTAGGCGATTTGACCAAGTGGGCGCAAAGCGAAGCGCACCGCGCGGCTATAGATACCGGATATGTTGATCGAGCTACAGGTGAGGAAATCAGGGTTTCGTCTGATAATCAGGCGGCCTATGTTTTGCACAAAGAAGGCGGAAATTATCAAGTGGCAGAACAATATCGCGAGCAAGTTACCGGAGAATTTAAAGCACAAGAAGCTGGTAAAACCCAATCTTATGAGTATAAAGATAAAGGCACGGTAGGACATAAAGGCGAAAGAGTTGGAACTCATTTTGAACATACGCGCGGAGCACATATTTCTGTGCCCGAAGAACCGGAATCTGTGCCTGCTGAAGTTGCTCCAGCGCCTATTCACCAAGCAGCGGCTGAAGTGTTTGATTTTAAAAATGCCGATTGGCAAGGAGCAACGAAAGGACAATGGGTAAATATACCTTACGAGAATGATTATAATTTGCGTATGGTGGCGGTTGATCTTGGCGATCATGGTAATTTTGATGATGTTCCCGACCAGATTACTGTTTACGACCAAGATGATCCTGACCACGAAGCTTTTAGCATTGCGAGAAATCCCGACGAATCAAGTACTGCCTTTCTTGCCCGCGCCGTAGAAGGAGCAAAAGAGGCAGTGGCAGAGAAGGTGTCTGCGTTTGAGGAAATTAATGTACCTATTACTCCCGAGCAAGCCGGCAATATCGGCATAAATATCTGGGATGGCATTAATAATGTTGAAAAAGCTAGTTTAGAAATGTTAAAAAATAATAGTTCATTATCGCGCCAAATAGGCGATATTATTAATCATGCCGGAAATAAATCAAGCGAGGTTTTCAAATTATTTTTTGACCACAAAATTACTGCGCAAACTTTAATGGACCATACACGCGCAACCGCTCTATTTACCGAAGTGAATCCGGATTCCGGAGTTGATTGCAACGAGGTTATTAGTCGAATGGATTTGGACAAAGTAAGCGATCATAACGCCGTGCTCTACGGTAAAATTTTAGCCCATGATGATGTAGAAAAAAGTGTTAGAGAATTATTGAAAATCGGCGATGACAAAAAATGCGAGATCAATTTTGATCCGGACAATCATCGCATTGTGGCCAAGTTAGAATTTGGGAGAGAGGTGGTATTCTCAACAGAAAGCCAAAAAATCGGTTATAGCCCCAGAAGTATTGGTAGGTTTTTGGGAATTAGCGCGCCAAAGACTTTTGAATTTACAGATGCAAAATTAAATGGAATTCGTCTTGCTGTCGGAGGCGCAGCCGAAACAGTAGCTCAAGAGCCGGTTGTTCCCGGGACGGGAGTGTTAGAAACTGAATCTTCCAAAGCAACCGGAGAAGTTCCTGTTGTTGAAATTGGGCCAGGCGGTGAAACCAAAACTGTCGGGACAGTTAACATGGAAGAACATGGAGGAGGACGAGGAAATGGAGACGGAAACGCAGATGATACCGTTTATGTTGATCTGGGAGAAGGCGGCAAAGTAACTCCGAGAAAATAATATTATTTAATGAAAGTAGTTTATCTTTTTACCGCGGCCTTCAAAAAGGCCGCGGTTGTTTTATAGAAGAAGTTTTAAGCGGTCGCGACGCGCCAGCGGCGCGAACGCATTTTTGGCAAAAAAAATAGCGGCGGAAAGTTTCCAACTTCCGCCGCTTTGTTGATTGTCATATATGTTGAGCGGGCACGGGCATCTTGCTAGTAACTTGATGCTCCGCATCCGCGAAAGGTACTTGGCGACACGGCGATCAGAACTTCATGTTATCGATCGTCGCGATCGCGTCGTCGCAAACGCGGATGAGCGTTTGCACGTAAGTGGCGCCGCCTTCCAGAAGCCGCCGGAAGCCTATAAAACCGGGGTCGGTTTCGTAGAACAACGGTTCGTCCGGGTTTTTTTGGAGCAAGTTGTTCCAATCCTTCTTCGCTCCATCGGCGCGCTCCTTGAGAGCCTCCGCTTTGTCCGAATCTTCGGGCAGAGCGTCGTACTCGTCTTGGAATTTGGTGTAAACTCTCCAAGCCGTCATGGCCTCAGGCTTGAGGGATTTCTGGAATCCGTCTCTGTACCGGGCGATTTCTTGCCGGTACTTGAGGGGATTGACTCCTGCGAGCCGCAGAACCTGAAAGATTTGGGGCTTCAAGGATTGGTAGAAATTCCACAGGTTAATCGGGTTCTTCGCCCACTCTTTTTTGTGGACTCCGAACCACCAAGCCAGGATGCGACGAGCTGCGTCGCTGAGGCCCAGATCAGCCCACGGTTTTTTCAGCTCATCTTGAGCTGGCGGCTGCCACCCTGGCTGCCAGTCGAAACTGGGAGTGATATCAAGCCAGGAAGCGACTTCTTTCGGAACCCCGATTTTTTCAAGAACGTCGCTGGTCATGTTTTGCATGACCTCGTTCGCCTTGTTTCTCAGGTCGAGAGTTTCGTCGGGATTTTTCCCAGCGTCTTTAAGGGCCTGCAAGATCGCCGTCTTGAACGCAGTGTCCATCGCTGCCGGCTTGACCTGCTGGGTCAACCGGCCATCTTTTACCCCCTCTTGGATTTTGTCCTTGCAGAGGCCGGACAAAGCGTCCGTCGCGTTCTTCTTCAGAGTTTCCAGAGGGGGGTTGAAATCTCCTGAAACTTCTTCGTAAGCCACGGCTACTCGTATGGTCGCTGAATAGGCGGCGATCATGTCTCCTTTGGCGACAGCCGCCGTTACTTCCTTTAACGCCGCTTCAGCGTCTTTTTTCGCCTGTTGGTACTCGCCGATTTTTATTTCATCGGCTTGGCGGACCGCGTCATACTTCTTGACCGCATCGCGGAATCCCGCGATGGCTTTGTTGTAGTCGCCGGCTTTCAACTTATCAATAGCGGCGTTGTACGCTTCGTTGGCCTTGCCCATGGCATCGGATTGATTGTCCTTGCCGTAGGCCTTTTTCTCTAAAGGCAGAACCTCGTTGTACTTTGCCCAGGCCGCCTCTTTTTCGTTCTCCGCCCGCTGGGCTGGCGTGATTGTCTGGCTCACCACTTGGCGCGGCGCCTCAGGCTTCTCAAACCAGATTTTGTAGATAGCAAACCCGACCGCAAAAAGCACGGCAAGACCGATGACAGCCAACGTTATTTTTGTCCCCTTTTTCATTTTTCGTCCTTCCTGAACCTTTTTTCCGGAACCTCGCTGGTTCCGGCGGGCGTTGGTGTTGACGCACCTTGACGCCTCTTAACCCGAGATGGTTTTGCCAACGTGAGCCCGATGCTCTCGCTGGCGGATTTCCGTTCTATATTTTTAGCGCCGGTGAAATTGGCGCTTAATCCGGAATATTTTAGTGCCTATTTTTTTCTTCAACTTGTGAAGTTAAAAAAATATGGGCACAGTTATTTCAACCTCTCCCCCGACCCCTCGCCCTGCCTGCCGGCAGGCAGGCTAATTAGGAGAGGCGGGGAGAGGAAGTTGGGAATTGAAATAACTGCGCCCAAAAGCACAGATTTTTAATGAGCTTACCAATAAGGTGTTTGTCTTTGAAAAAAAGTTTTTTTATCAAGGATAAATAACTTATTTGTGATTGTGAAAAAAACTTCCGGCAGGATGCGTAATCTCGCTCAATGATTGAGCTTGATTAGCACCCTGCCGGGTTATTTGTTATTTGACCAGATCCGCGGCCGAAGGATCAGCCGCCGCAGCAGGAGCCGCGGGAGCCGGAGCGGCGGTAGCCGGAGCCGGGGGATCCGTCACAATCGGCGGTGTCGCAGCCGCAGGGGCCGGAGCCGTGGCCGGAGCAGCGACAGCCGCTGCCTTTGCCTTGGGGGCTTCCGCCTTTTTGGGAGCCTTTACCTTGGCGGGCACGCCCACTCTGGCTTTTTTCACCACCGGCTTGGGTTTGGGCGGCGCCATCTTGTCCAACAGCGCCTTGGCCGCATCCTGGAGGATGCGCACGTAGATCACGACCGTGCGGCCCAACTTCTTGTCCTCTCCGCGGTTCAGTACCACGGGAGTGGGGAGACCACCGGCCTGGACGGCTAACGCAACCATCTCGGCGCGACGCTGCCCAAGGGTCGCGTTTCCAACCGCTTCGCCATCAGGCGAGGCGCAACCCTCCACCCGGACGATCTCCAGCAGACCTTCGTTGGCCGCCTTGGTAAGAAGCGCTAAGCGACCGATTTGTTTCTCGGTCAGCTCGGAGCTCCCTTTTTCAAATTGCGGCAGAACGACGGCCCGCACCTTGCTGGGGTCCGTGTCCGCGGCGATCAGGCCGGCGATCAGGCTGTAGATCTGACTTTCCAGATTTTCCAGCCGGCTTTCGGCGGCCGTCATCCGCTCGCCGAGTTCGATCAGTTCCGCCCGGAGTGCTGAGTCCGCTTTCTTGCGGGCTGCGGTTTCCTGGTCGAGGTCCTGCTGGAAGGCCTTGGTTCTCTCGTCCAGCCGGACGACGGTTTCCCGGGTGTCAGCCGAGTGCCATAGGGCGCTTGAGGTCGCGCAGCCGGTTGCCATGGCCGCCAAAATAAGCGCGACCGCCACGATTCCGATGATACTCCTGATGTTTCTCATGGTTTTTTCCTTTCAGAGATTTTTCCGGTCCATGAAACCGGGGGCGTTCTTAGCGGTGACTTCCGCTTGTTTTTGTGAGCGAACGCCCTGTGTTACCGAATTTGGTTGCCAGCGCGAGCCCGTTGCTCTTGCTGGCTTTTTTTCTCTTCAATATCGTTAAGCGCCCACACTAAAAAATTAGGCGGCGCGTCATCCGAAACATGATTATATGCTTCAGCGCCTATTTTGTTTCTCTTTTCTCTCACAATATGTGGAGAATAAGAAAAGAAACAATGGGCACAGTTATTGCTCAGCAAATCCTAAGCACTAATTTCTAAACTCCAAACAAATTCAAATATTTAATTACTAAATGTTTTAAACATTTATTTTTTGGATTTTGTGCTTGTTTAGGGTTTAGGATTTGGGATTTGGTGTTTCCGATTCGTTTTGTAGAGCAGTAACTGCGCCCAATGGCACTAGAATTGATTTTAATGAGCATATTTGTTCATTTTTTGTGAACAAAATAATATAGCATAGTTTTAAAAACCTGTCAATAGCTTTAAAAATATTATTTATTGGCTAATTTTAGATAATATTTTTAATAACAAAAACTCGTTAGTGATACAAGCCTTTGTATATTATTTATCATTATTTTAGCGGACTAGAATAATATTTATTAATAATAAAAAATTAGAAAAAGCAACTTTTAATTATTGTTAGATTATTCTTGGCTATATCAAATATCACCCTATGTGTTAACTGTAATCTCTTGCTTCTAATAGAAAAAAATAGTATAATTTAGTTAATAAATTAACTGCAATATAAAATTAATTAAGAAATAAATAATAGTTGTTTTATATTGTTTGTTTAATAAAAATTATGAAATTTATTGCCAAAGCAGAACGACAATCTAGTAAACAAGAGGAAAATAAATTCCCAGAAGCCGCAGAGAGAGAGCCGGAAATTTCACCGGACATTGCCAGAGAGTTGAAACAATATGATGGATGCCTTAAAGCTGGAGATATAAGATTAAATAGCCTTGGCCGTCTCGCCAGGGAATTTTATGAATATGGCAACCAACAAGATGAACAGCAAGAAGCGAAACAAAGAGAAATCAGCAGAGTTAAATTTGAAGATGGCAGAAAATTAAAAGATGAAAGATTGCTCATTTCCGCGCAAGAAGCTAGAAGATCTATGGCCGGCAAAGGTTTAAAAGTACTTAATTTTTTTGGCTTGACTAGCTCGGTTGCTAAAGCGGAAATAGTAAAATCAGAAAAGGAGGAAACCGAAGATACCGAAGATACCGAAGATACCGAAGATACTGAATATACTGAAGATACTGAAGATAAAGAACAGGATGCAGAAACAGAAGAAAAGCCGACAAAAATTGTTTCAGTTAATATAAAGAAATTGATTGATGAAAATAAAGAAATACAATTGTCTCATGGAGAAAATATTAATGAGCTTGCTGAGGAACTGGGAATTAGTGTGGAAGAAGCTGCCAAACTTAATTTTTATAGAAAATTTGAAAGGGATGTTGATGGAAAAATTATTGAAACATTATCAAGAGATAGTACTGAGGACGAGCAAATAGAAGCGGCTAATAATTTAATACAGCAAGATATAGATAATATCGGAAAAAATTTAGGCGCTGATCTGGTATTAAAAAAAGAAAATTTGGAAAAGAATAAACAATCAAGAGAGTCAGCCGAGAAATTGTTGGGGAGAGTTTCCGAACAGTCGAGAGATGCGCTTAGAAAAAAAATGGAAGATGAAAAACAAACATTGCAGAATCAAGTTGACCAAGGACAAAACGATTTAGACAGAGAGCTGGAAAAATATCGTACGCCTTTAACTATAAAAGAAAATGAATTATCGCAGATGATTGGTGAATATTCAAATGTTTTTGGTAAAGTTAAAGAGAGGGAAAATTTTTTTGATAATCATATTAAAGAATTAATTGACAGTATTGCCGAAGCTCGCAAATTGGGATTCTCTGGTGATGTTCAAAATGAGATGATACAGGATTATAATGAGCAAATTAAACAAGCCAAAGTGAATTTAGCGGCTTTTAAAGAAAAAAGAGTAACATTGGAAGGTAAGCTAAAAACATTGCAAGATGATCATCGAGAAGTGGCGCAAACTCTGCAAAAGATTAATAATATGGGGAAGACCAAAGAGGAAATAAGACTTGAAGAAGAACAAAAGCGTAAAAATGAAGAACCAAAAAATGGCCCGGCTGAAAAGCCAAAAAGAAATGAACAGAAACCAATGTTAGGTCAAGAAACAGAAAGTGGAGATGGAGGTGATGACGATTATACTCCTGCAGAAAGAATGGCGCATGTTTATTCAGAGGGTTGGGGCGCTACCGAATCTACCACCGCTGCAACATCGCCAAAGCCTAAAAAGCCAAAAACTAAACAGGCGCCAGTTAAAGCATCAGAAGTTTCAAGAGATACCGGAATTCAAAAACCTGAGAAGCAAGAAAAAATTATCTGGAAAAAAGTCGGCGAGTGGGTAGCTCTGTTTGCTGAACATTTGCCAAAAACTGAAAAGAATCGTCTGGCGTTAGAGAAAATTTTTAGCGACGCCAAGGGCGAATATAATCCGGGATTAGAATTGCCTTCGGAAGATGGTGAAAAACCTGCTAATGGCGCAATTATTCGAGTAAGAAGTGTGTTAGCCCGAAAAGATTCAGAATATGCTGATAAGATAATTAAAAAAGTAATCGAAAGTATCAAAGAATAAAAGTATTTCCGGATATTATGACAAATAAACAATCACCAAAAAAATTAATCGAAGAAATGAAAAAAGCGAATGCTGAAGCTAAGAAGTTTTTAGAAGAAATTGATAAAAAAATTGCCGAATTGGATATTAAATACGCCCAATTATTAGTAAGTGAAGATATCACCACGCTGCAACAAGCGCGTGATATTATTTTGCGCAAAGCCAAACAAAAATAAATAGAATTTAAGATATTATTGCAAATAGCCAAATTCAAAAATATGAATTTGGCTATTTTTTTAATAAATTTTTTAGTAATATTAGCGTTTAATTATGTATTTTTTTTAATTGACATTTATGCAGTTTCGCGATATATTTATAGCAGGAATTACTATTACTTTTTATTCCTATTTTTTATTTAAAATCAGCCTTTCACATAACATAAAACACATAGCACATAGCATGTAATTTATACAAAAGTTATAATGATTTGTGATATGTGCTCCATGTTATGTGCTATATATATTATGTTTATCACTTACCTCGGCCATTCATGTTTTAAATTACAGGACAAAGTTGGTCCGGACGGCGTCACGCTGGTTACCGATCCGTTTGACAAAAACACCGGCTTCAAAGTTCCAAATTTTGAAGCGGATATTGTGACTGTGAGCCACCAACATCATGATCATAATAATACTGACGCCTTTCGCGGCACGCCTTTTATTATTGATATGCCTGGCGAATACGACGTTAAGGGCGTGATGGTCACAGGCATTGATTCTTTCCATGATGCCAAAGAAGGCGCGGAAATGGGAAAAAATATAATTTACCGCATTGAAATAGATGATATCTCCGTAGCGCATCTCGGAGATCTTGGTCATTCTCTTAGCGATAAGCAATTAGAAAAATTAGTCGGAGTTGATATTCTGTTGATTCCGGTTGGCGGACGCTATACTTTGGACGCAAAAAAAGCCGTTGAAGTAATCTCGCAGATTGAACCGCGCATCGTCATCCCGATGCACTACAAAGCTGCCGGTTCAAATATCAAAGATATTGATGGCGTGGAGAAATTTATCAAAGAAATCGGCATTGCGCCGCGCGAAGAAGAGAAATTAAAAATTTCCAAGAAAGATTTGCCCCAGGAAGAAATGGAACTGGTGATATTAAAATTTTAAATATCAAATTTTAAATTTTAAATCAATTTTAAATGGTTAAATGATAAATTATGTTTAACTAAAAAAGGAAATTGAAAATTTTGTAATTTATCATTCAATTAAAATTTTAAATTTATAATTTAAAATTAGTGTTATGCCAAGGAGGAAAAAAACAATTAAGAATGAAAAATCAAAAATTAAGAACGCTCAAGAAAAAGATGAAAATTATGTACGCATTGACGTGAATCAAGAAGATGAGGGTAAACGATTGCTGATGTGGGCGGGAATTATTTTTTTTATGGCAGTGATTGGTTTTATTTGGGTTATAAATATGGGGAAGGTTTTTGAAGAGACAAAATTGAAATCAGCAGATAATCAAAATTCTGAAATAAATTGGGAAGAAATGCGCACCGAATTCAGCAAGACAATGGATGAGGTAAAAAAGAATATCGGAGAGATAAAAGAATTGACGGTTAGCACCTCTACGCCATTAGAAATTAGCACCTCAACCGAGCTTGAAGATATTAACGCAGCCAGTTCAGCAAGTGATTTGCAAAACTCCGCCACTTTAACGCCGGAAGAGCTTGATGAATTTAGAAGTAAATTAGAAGAGCTAGACAAGAAGATAAAATAGATAGAAAATAGAAAGAATTTTATTTTAATATTTAATATCTAATATCTATTTTTTAATTTTTAAAAATTCAAGTATTAAAAATTGTTTAAAAATTAAAAATTGGAAATTAAAAATTTTATAGATATGTCTAAAAAAATATTGAAAAAAAAGAAAATAATTAAAAACAAGCCGGTAAAAAAATCGACCAAGTCTTTGATTGTGAAAAAGAAAGAAAAAAAGACGGAGAAAATTTTATCCCCGAAGGATAAACCGGAAGAAATAGTTAAAAAAATTGAAGGAGAGGAAAAAATTTTTTCAAAAAAGGAAGAAAACGAAGCAAAAGAAAATTCCCCGGTTGAAATAGAAGACAAAAAACAAACAAGCAAGAAAGAAGAAAACGCGCCGCAAGAGAAAAAGGAAACAAAAGTTTTGTCTCAGGTTATCAGTGAAAAACAGAAGACAATATATGGCTTGGTAGAGCCGCGACCGATTGTCGACGAAATGAATCAGGCTTATCTTGATTATGCTATGAGCGTTATTGTGAGCCGCGCCTTGCCGGATGTTAGAGATGGTTTAAAGCCGGTGCATCGCCGCATTCTTTATGCCATGTGGAATGTTGGCTTAAGATCAAACGCCAAGTTTAGAAAATCGGCGACTGTCGTCGGTGAAGTCTTGGGCAAATATCATCCGCACGGCGATAGCGCCGTTTATGATTCCATGGTGCGCATGGCGCAGGATTTTTCCATGCGTTATCCTTTGGTTCGCGGCCAAGGAAATTTCGGCTCAATGGACGGCGACAGTGCTGCTGCGATGCGTTACACAGAGGCGAAGTTATCGGCGATTTCCGAAGAATTACTTTTAGATATTGATAAAAATACCGTTGATTTTATACCAAACTATGATGGTTCTCACAAGGAGCCGCGTGTTTTACCGGCTAAACTTCCGACACTTCTCCTAAATGGCACCATGGGTATCGCGGTTGGTATGGCGACAAATATTCCGCCGCACAATTTGCGCGAGCTGACTGATGCGATTTTTCATCTGATTGATAATCCTGACGCGACCGTTGAGGACTTAATGCAATTTGTAAAAGGTCCGGATTTTCCCACCGGTGGCATTATTTACAATAACAAAGATATTTTGCAAGCCTACGCTACGGGTAAAGGAGGCATCGTGATGCGCGGTCGAGCTGATATTACCGAAGGAAAAAGCGGCGATTTTAAAATTATTATTACCGAAATTCCTTATCAGGTGAACAAGGCGGCTTTGGTGGAAAAAATCGCGGAACTCGTTCATGACAAAAAAATAGAAGGCGTCAAAGATCTCCG
>JAQVLT010000003.1 GCA_028704015.1 Patescibacteria group bacterium
CGTGATAAAATTTCATTTCTCTTCCTCCAGCTCCTTCTCTGTCCAGTATGCTTGAAATTGAGCAAAAGAATTAAATAACATTGGGGACTCTTCCAATCCGCAGGACACACCCTGAGTATAAGCGCCCAAATATAAATAATTATTAATGTTTTAATAATAAAACAAACAAAATAAAAAGTCAATAAAAAAACTGCACCACAAGGATACAGTCGGCTGACGCTAAATATTGTAATAAGAAATTTCGCAAACCGGCGAACTTCCCGGTTTTTCAATGATACGTAAAGCCGCAACCGACCGCGCTCCATTTTTATAGTGGCCGGTATTGCCTTCAATGGATTCGCGCAAAATAGCGATGGCGCGATCAAATTGGCTTGGATAAAACTTGCGGCATTCAACAAACTCAAAATACGGATAAAAGAACAAGCTATACAGCACGGCTGAAAATTTATTTTTTGGTTTAAAATCTTCGAAAAAAACTTTTTTGAGCGTTTGGTACAATTTACGATAATCAAACCCCAGGGGAAGAATAAGCATTCTTTTCTTGTCCTCTCCCACCAATGCCATACGAAAGTTACTCGGTGCGCACATTTTTCAGCTCCTTTTATTTGTTGTTTTTGTTATATTGAATACTAACCTGTCTTGAATAATCAGTCAACATCTCCGGTCGGCCAGAATCTAATGCTGGCAATATTCGCAAAAATGCGTTCCACGTCCGCCGAGCTTGATTTTTTTAATTTTTTCTTGACAACACACGCACTTCTCGCCCGCTCGTCCATAAACCTTTAACATTTTGGAGAAGCCACCGCGTCTGCCTGAAGTATCAACATAGTTACTAAAAGTAGTGCCGCGATATTTGATCGCTTTTTTTATTATTTTTTCGGTTAAGCAAAAAATCTTCTTTATCTCTTCCGCGCTAAGCCGGCAAGCAATTCTATCGGGCAATACTCCGGCGGCAAACAGAATTTCGTCGGCGTAAATATTACCTATCCCGGAAATAATTTGTTGATTCATTAAAACTGATTTGATTTTTAATTTTCGTCCATCTATTACTTTTTTCAAATTTTCCAAAGTAAAATTTTTAGTCAACGGCTCAATGCCGAATTTATTTTTAATTTTTTTCAATTCTTTTTTATCAACGATTTGAATATTGCCAAAACGCCGCAAATCATTAAAAAATAATTTTTCGCCATTTTTAAAATAAAAAATTACGCGCGTAAATTTATCAGGCAAATTTTTAATCGCCCCTTCGTCACTACGTGAGCTGTGACCGCCGGCAACAATAATTTTTTTATCTTGATAAATCAACTGCCCGGTCATTTTTAAATGCACGAGCATAAACTTATCACCCCGACCGATTTCAAAAATCATCAGCTTTCCGATTCTTTTTATATCTGAAAAAAAATTGCCTTCAAGCAATTTTTTGAAACTTTCTATATTTCCTCTGAGACTTTTTTCTGACAATATTTCAATCTTTTCAATCTTTTCATCTAAAATTTTCCTCTTTAAATCATTTCTAATTGTTTCTACTTCTGGAAGTTCTGGCATAGTTTAAATTGCAATTAGTAAAAAAATTACAATCGCCATTCCTAAAAACAAAAAAGCAAAAACCTTCAAAAATGTGATTTCAATTCTATTTGGATCAATAAGCATATTTTCAAAATTACGAATCAAAATAAGAACACTAATTACCTAGAATACTAACATTTTTTCAGATTATTTGCAATAAAAGAACCACTACTCATAGTGGCTCTTTAAAAATACTTAATCAAACTAAACTTGTTTGTGGGCCGGGGAGGGATCGAACCTCCGAAGGCGTAAGCCAGCAGATTTACAGTCTGCCCCATTTGACCGCTTTGGTACCGACCCTTTTGTGACTATTAACAAATTGACAATTGACCATTAACTTTTAATAATGACTGTTACAAGTCAACTGTCAATTGTTAATAGTTGGACTGAGCCGTTGCGCGGAATTGAACCGCGGACCTACTCCTTACCATGGAGTTGCTCTACCAGCTGAGCTACAACGGCGAAAAATAAAAACGCCAAAACAAGGCGATGTTTAATTTAACTTTCAATTATTAATCTAACATAATAAAAATAATTTGACAAGATTTATAAATAACCATAATGTAAAGACAGATTTTAACTTTCAACCGCGTTCTTTGAGGAGGTGCCATGAAACACGTTGAGAATAGGGCATTCTTTGGTGGCAAGGTCACCAGCGTGCTGGTTGAGTCCGCTGACGGCACTCAAATGACCATCGGCGAGGTCCACCCGGAGGACCTTACGATTTTGGCCCAGCCAAAAGGCAGGAAACAATCAAGGTTACTCATGGATGCCTGGGCATTAACGACATGATGTGCAACGCTACTAGTGCACAAAACGCCTGCACTATTTATCCGGGCGAAAACATCGTTCTCACCATGTGCGATGATGCGACCAAGTCCACGATCTACGTGTGCACCTACGCGTAGCAAAAACACCTATCACAAAAAATCCCGAACAAATCGGGATTCTTTTTTTAAAAAAATAAAGACAGGACTTTATTTTAAAATAAAGTTTACGAAAAGCTATTGGACATGCGCCGAAGCGACATCAACTCCGTGATTGATTAGCACCAACACCTTGGTTACGATATCAATCAGTAAACCGCCAACTTCTGGCAATGCCCAATGTAAAACTACGATTGCAATTGTAAGCATTAGTATGCCTTTTCCTAATCCTGCCATATTTTTTAAAATTAGCAATACTCATGCGGGTAACCACTCCCGTTTTCTAGGTTCAAATAATTATACACTCAATAAATAATTCTGTCAAGTAATATTTAATAAACTAATATAAAATTATAAAATATTATTTAATATTAAATAAAAAATAAACAAATATCTGTCAATTATTTTCCAACAAAAAATTCCGAATAATCGGAATTTTTAGATTTTTAAACCTACCTGCCGATAGGCAGGTTATTAAATTTTCAAAATTCTATAATTCTTTTATTCTCCTTTTAAATTCTTCCAGTTTATTATTTTCCGGATTTGCCTCGCCAAGTCTTTCCAAAGCTTCGCTGGCGGCCGATTTATCTTTCTTTAAAATACCGATCTCAAGCATTGCGTCAAGATAACGCGGATTGTTTGGCTGAATCTTTAAAGCCTTTTTAATATTGCTCAAAGCTTCAACGAAATTTTCCATCGCTTGATTGACTAGTGAAAGATTGTAATATATTTCTCCATAATCACACTCGCCTTCTTCGGCCGTTTCTGAAAGTTTTAAAAGATGCTCAAGAGTTTGTTTGGCTTCACCAAAATTTTTTTCAAATATATAAATTTTTCCCAGATTTCCAAAAGCTTGTAAATTCTTACTATCCAGTCCAATAACCTCAATTAATTTTTTCTCCGCTTCATTATAATTTTCCTCTTCTTTCAAATTTTCCGCCTCGGCTAATAATTTTTTTATTTTATCTTGTACATTTGACTGATTTAATGATTCAGTAATACTATAATTTTCTTTCAATTCATGCAGTTTTCTATAAATAAATTTGGATAGCGACGATATTTTTTTGGATAAATAAACCAACGCTCGGGTTATTTTAGAGCTCCATTTAACAAAATTTCTTTTGAGACGACTGCTAATAATCTGCTCTTTGACCCTAGCTTCTTTTTCTTGGGGAATATTTTCCACATCAATGCTCGCTAAAACCGAAAATTTTCGCGCGCTGATCACAATAATAATCGCTAAACATATCAAAATTAAAACAAAGGGAATGATATTATACATATTTTTTTAAAAAAATAATTAACCAATAATCGCTTGGGCAATCTTATAAAAATTGTCAATATCAAGGCTACCGCCCCCTACCAAAACGCCGTCTAAATTTTCCAAGTCAACAAAATTCTCAACATTCTTGGTATCAATACTTCCGCCATAAATAATCCGAAAATTATTATCCACGGTCTGCATGCCAAAAATATCATTAAGCGCCAACCGGACAATTTTATGGGCATACTCTGCCTCGCTTGGCTCAATGGCGACACCGGAACCAATCGCCCAAATAGGTTCATAAGCAACAATAACTTGCTGATTTTTCAAAATATTCAATCCTCCAAAAGCCTCTTGCAGCTGGTCAACCAAAACAAAATCACGACGGTCAGTCTTTCGCTCCTTGGCATCCTCGCCAACACAGACAATCGGAATTAAATTATCAATACCCAGAACTGTTTTTACTTTCTTGTGTATCATTTCATAATTTTCTAGCACATATTTTCTTCTTTCGCTGTGGCCAATAATTACATATTCGCAACCCGCTTCGGCTAAAATATCAGGAGATATTTCGCCAGTGTATGCCCCCCTATTTTCCCAAAAGACAGTTTGCCCGCCCAATTTAATTTTACCACCATTTAATATTTTCTTTACTTCCATAAGCGCCACAAAATTCGGGCAGACCACCACCTCGCCTTTATCAATTTTTTTAAATTTATCTTTAATTTTTTTTGCCAATTCTATGGTTTCATTAATCCCTAATTTCATTTTCCAATTAGCAATGATTATATGATCTTTGTTCATATTGTTATAAAAATTTAAAAAAATTAGTTAATTTGTTCAGCCCACGCATAACTATCATACACCCATTTTATCATTTTTTTTGTCTCTTCAAAACGCGCTTGATAATTTAACGCTCCGAGAACAACGGAAATTATCTCATTGCCGGCGTTATCGGTAAATTTTCCAACGAAGCAATTGCCGGCCGCTTCCGTCGCGCCAGTTTTTCCGCCTAATATTTTTATCCCATCATAAGGCAAATCTTCCAAGAGATAATCAGTTGAAGAAACAACTTTCCGACGGCCACCCAGCGTTAAAAAACTATAATTTTTGGTAAGAGTAGCTTTTTGTATTTCCTCTTTTTCCAAAGCGGCTTTGGCTAATTCGGCAACTTCTAAGGCACACGAATTATTGCTATCGCTAAGACCCACCGGGTCAACAAAGCTAGTCCGCGTAAGCCCAAGCTCAATAGCTTTTAAATTCATTTTTTGAACAAACTCTTCTTCGCTTAAACCAGTAGAATTAACCAAGCCGATAGTTGCTGTGTTGTCGGAAGCAACGAGGCTCAAATAAAATAAATCTTTAACAGTTACTTCATCGCCGGTAAATAAATAGATTCTTCCGCCTTCGCGGCGGTCTTCTTTTTTCATTTTGTAGACCGTATCCCAGCCGGGATTATAATCCAGAAAAACAAGCGCGGTCATTAACTTGGTAATACTCGCAATCGGCGCCAAATAATCGGCATCTTTATCAAAAAGCAAATCCCCTTTTTCATTAATCACAACTCCATTTTTCGCGTCAAGAACAAAATTTATTGCATCATTTTTTAAATACGGGTACTCTTTCTCCGGGGTAATCGGATTTTCAGACAAAATATTTCCCGGCGCGCCCTCTGTTTCTCCCGCTGATTTTAAATCACTCGCTTCAATTATCCCTAAAACTTTTCCGTTTTCATTATTATTAAGCGTACTGGCAAAAACAGGCGGCAAATTAAATTTCTGTCCAATTTTTTCTCCCTGAATAACAGCAAAAATTGCAAGCGTATTTACCGACGCTAACAAAAATATAATATAAAAATATTTTTTATTGAAGATCATAATTTAAACATTAAACTGTTTCATTCGCCTTCTCTTTCTTTAACATTCTATCAAGTGTATCGTCTTTGTGCAACCGCTCATACTCAGGCAAATCTTTTAAGTCATTAATACCTAAAAAACGAATAAAATCAAAGGCCGCGGAATAATAAGTTTCCCGCTTATTTTTGTCGTAATTCGCCTCAATTAAACCCCTGAGAAGCAGATTACGCAAAATCAGGGCGCAATTCACGCCGCGAATACGATCCAGATCCAATTTAGAAATTGGGCTGCGATAAGCGATAATAGTCAAGGTTTCCAAGCTTGGGCGGCTTAGTTCGCCGGTAGTTTCGTCCTTGATGAACTCTTGAACAATTTTCGCGTTTTCCGGCGAGCTTACCATTTGGTAGCTGTTTCCACTTTTAATAATCTGAACGCCTTTTTTGTTGTTTTTATATTCTTCTACCAATTCATCGCCGGCGGCGATAATTTCTTTTTTATCAACCTTCGTCAAATCCGCAAGCTGATTAACGCTCATCGGTTTGGCAGCGATGAAAAGGAGGGATTCAATTTTGGAATTAAGCATAATTAGTGAATAGTAATTAGTAATTAGTAAACAGGGCGCTATTATTATTTCCCTATTGACTGATTACTATTTACTATTTTACTGTTTACTAATAAATATTTCTTCAAACAATTCCCCTTGCTCGGCATTGATCTCGCGTTGTTTGATTAGTTCCAACATGGCGAGAAAACTGACAATCACTTCGGTTTTGTTTTCCGCGGTCGCCAAAATATTATTGAAACTCACCTTGATGCGGTCAAGCAAAGCTTTTTGAATATGCAAAATTTTTTCTTCAATATTTATTTTTCTCTCCAGCGTCTTCTCCTCCAATTCTTCTTCCTGCGGCTTCAGGCGTTCAAGCAATTCGCCGAATATCATCCGCAAATCTTCTTTGGTCAAATTTTTTGGCGGCGCGAAAAGCTTGGCACTTTGTAAAATCGCTTGGCGGTTAAATTCACGCGCGAACATGAATTTCTTTTTGCCGATCATCGCTTCAATATTTTTTGTCGCTTCCAAAAATTCTTTGTACATTCGGAGCTGGTCTTCAAATTCTTTAATCTCTTCCTCCTCTTCCGGGAATAAATATGGCAAAAGCGCTTTTGATTTGATTAGTAACAATTTCGCCGCCACAACCAAAAAATCCGCCATCTCGTCCGGATTAATATTCTCCGCCTTTTTGATATACTCAACGTATTCGTCGGCAATCTTCGCCAGACACACCTGAGTAATATCCATCTCTTCCTTTTCAATAATTTGCAGAAGTAAACTCAAAGGCCCTTCAAATTTATCGGTTTTGATATTCATGTAAATAGTAAATAGTAATTAGTAAACAGTAAAAAATTTTAATAACAAAGTCCAAATAACAAATTTCAAATCAAATCCTAAGTTTAAAATCTAAAATTATCTACTAAGCTTTGAATTTAAAATTATTTTGGAAAATATTAATGTTAATTCTTGGGCTTCTCGCCAAAATTTTCGGCATTCATCGGTTCGCTCTTCGTTGGTTGTTGCAAGCATCCTCAACCAATGTTTTGATTCTTTGCTTTCTTTTTTGCAGATGCCTACTTTATGCTGAAAATCTTTCTTTGATTCCGCTCCGTCAGCCTCACAATAATTAGCGCCAATGCTGGTAGCAGACCTGATTAATTGAGAAATAATGGATCTATTTATCTCAGTAATTTTTATAGTCTTAATAAATTTAATTATATTTCCACCAAATTTAGCCGTTCTTTCTTCTAAATCAAATATTTTATTATTTGAGCTTTGATCTTGATTTGGCATTTGAAATTTGGATTTTGAAATTAAAAACTATTAACATTATGAGAGTAAATAATTTTTACTAACTTTTATAAATTATTCTATTTCTTTTTTATCAGCGCTACCTTCTTCTTCACTCCGATGCTCGCGAGCGCGGCGTTCTCTAGATTAATAAAATCCTTAACCGCCATTTCAACGGAATGGTTATAACTGCCGGAAGCAAAAACGGCTTTTTTGGCGTTGCCCATTTTCTTTTCCATGATCACTTCCAAATTATGCAAGCGACCAAAAGCGCTCAATGCTTCTTTTTTTAATTTTAACGCCCCTTCCATAATTTTCTCACCCGGAATCGCTACAACTTTCACGTCTTTATTTTTTAATTTTGAAATAAATTTTTTCAATTTATCAAAATCTAGATTATGATCAGCCGGTAAAATCACCAAATAATAATCTTTGTCCGCCTTGACCAAAAGTGATTTGGCGATTTCGTCCAATTTCTTTTTTAGAGTATTAGCCGCGTCATAAGCGGTGTAAACGGTTTTATGCTCAAGAATCTTATGGTTTACACCGTGTTTTTCCAAATATTTAATCAGCTTAGCGGGTAATTTTATATTTTTCTTTATTTTGGCTTTTTTTACTTTTTTTGGTTGTTTTTTCATAGTTTTATGGTTCTACAAAATACTAATATTTACAAATATACAAATGCAAAACTCAATCGTTTATTCGTATATTCGTACAAATTTGTATTTCGTAGGAATATTATGTAATTATTTAATCTAACTTGTACTTATTATACCAAACTATCCATTTTTTCGCAAAAAAAAGACCGGCAATCGCTTGTAGCTGATTTGCCGGCTTGAATCGTTCATTTATTTTGACGAAAATCGCAGCTCTTGCATAGCAAGGAGCCGTTATTCTCTTTATCTCTGCAAGCCCTGCTGCACTCTTTGCAGTCACAACTTCTGGGCTTGCGCTTTTTCTTCTGATCCTTTTTTTTTCTTGAATTTTTGGTCGCCACGCGCCCCTCCCTCAGTGCGGTTGCCTGTGCCTCAATGGTTTCACTCCTTACGGTTTTTCTCGGCCCACCCGACAGGATCTTCGCTCCAGCTCTTCAGAACGCCAATCTGGGCGGCCGAGATCAAGCCCATTTCAGATGCCACCTCTGCCAAGGTGGGAAAATTGGTGAGGCAAACTGCGTCGCAGCCCAGACGCGCGAAGGTCTCGTCGGCTTTCTTGAGTTGGTAGGTAAAAATGGCCACGAGCTTAACTTGTATTGCGCCTGCTTCACGGCAGTTTTCAATAACCTTGCCGCTTGATCCGCCGCTGCTGATCAAGTCTTCTATGACTAGGACTTTCTTGCCAACGACGTCAGCGCCTTCCAGCTTTTTGCCGAGCCCGTGATCCTTCTCCTCTGCGCGGCAATAGGCTAAAGGCAGTCCGAGTCTTTCAGCCACCAAAGTAGCCCATGGAATTCCTGCGGTCGCCGTTCCCACGACAACCTCAAAATCCATATTTTTTACCGCGTCAACCATGGCGGTAGCGATGGAATCACGCTCCCCCACGTATCCGAGAAGCTTCCTGTTGTCGGTATAGATTGGGCTGAGTATGCCCGATCTAAACCTGAACGGCTTCGTCAGGTTCAAAATCACGGCTCCCACAGTAAGGAGAGTTCTGGCGACATCTCTTTCCACAGGTCCACCTCCTGTTTTCTTCGGTTGTCGGGGCGCGGTTTCCCGCGCCCTGAGGGTTTTTGTTTTTCAGGCCACGATATCAAAAGGATACTCGATCCCCGCCTCGACAACGAGCGGATTTTTGTACGCTTCCCGTTCCTGTTCGCGATGGCGGTCGATAGCGACGATCAGGTCGGCTTCCAGATTGGCCACCTTCCCGGAGCCGCCGTACTTCTCCACGTAAGGGAATAGGGTGCCGCGAGAGGCGCTGAAAATCCCTCCCAGGCCGTTCCATTTTCCCGTCCGGATCAACTCCAACATAACATTCATGAAGTCGCCCTTTTGGGCGCCGAATCCCGGGTTCAGGCCAGTGTAGGTGGGAAATACTCGACGCAGGGACCCGTCGCAGGGATGGGTTGAGCCGACCACTAGTCCGAAAGGCGCCAGACCATCCTGCTCGAGCCCATGCTTCTGGCACAGGAGATAGATATCCCTGGCTACGACCTCGGAGAAGGTCAGATCCTCGTCAAGATCCTTGAAGGTTTGGTCCTGATAGTCCGGACCGGACGGGTTGGATGTCTTGTCCACGACGATGATGCCCTTCCCCTCCCTCAGAAGCTTAAGGCCGTAGAGGGGATTACCCTTTTTGTCCTCGAGCACCAGAACATCCTTGCCCATGAAAGGTGTAACGTTGATCATGTCGAAGTCAAAAGGCGTGTGATCAATGCCCCAGGCTCTCAGATTGCCGAGAAAGCCTCTGAAGTAGGCGGCCTGTGTGGTGTCAATATCACCGCGCTTGCAATCCAGCATGCAGATGATGCGGATATCGAGCTCTTCCTCGAGCTGCCTGATATACGCCCTGATCCTCTGCAGGAGGAACATACCCGACGGACCGAACTGCTCGTAGAAAGCCGACTGGGGCTTGAAAACCCGGACGTTGCACTTCTTGACAGCGATCTCGACCACATAGCAGACGTAGTCCTCGATCGCTGCCAAAAGCCCGGCAAACCTTTCCACCATGCGCTGATTGACCATGGCCAGTTGTACGACTTGCAGGTAGAAGGAGAAAGCGGGGGCTGATTCGTTGATCTTTCCATCATTACGGAAACCATAGACGCCCATATTAGCTTGTAAGAGCAAATTGAGCGGCATCTTCTCTGGATTGCCCCACTGGTGAATGTCCAGTCCTCCGCAGTAAAGGGTTTTCTGCCCATACTTCTGCACGTTTGCCAGTTGAACAAAGTTGTGTCCTTCCATTGGTCCCTCTCTTTCTCTAATTACGGTGTAATTAACGGCCAAAAAATGCCAGCCTTACAAAGGCGTTGAAAAGAACATTGATGATATATTAAAAGCCCAAAAGGCAAAACTCCTCCTTGGGCTTGTAATTATTATTCTATCTAAATTATTAATTTTTTGCAAGAAAAAAACCGGCTCCGTAAAAATGGATGCCGGTTGAACAAAAAGCACTATGGACGCAATTCTCCTGGGAAAAACTGGCTCTTACGAAGACGCCCTTCCGCGAGAACTTTTTTCCTCCATTTTTCCATCTCTTTAAAATGCCCGCAATGCAGGCATACGGCATCGGCGCCACCCCTGATTGCCAGGGTGATGTTTTGGGTGCAAGCCCTTCCCGGCTTTTTTACCGTACATAACACGGGAATTCCATCTTCCCGCAGCCTCAATCCGCCGTTGCCGTTTCCTCTGCCGCCGTTGTTCGCCAATTTGTTTCCTTCCTGAAAATAAAAAAGGTTCTTGGTGGCAATTACAAAAAACAAATATTAATAATATATATTATTTTAATTTTAATAATTTGTCAATATGTTTTTATCCGTAAACTACCATGTTTTTACTGCTTTCCCGGCGCTAATCCTTCAACATAATTTGCCTCTTTCTTAAAACACTGCCGGCCGGCATCGTGCTTCCATTTATCTCCCCAAACATTTGATTCAGGATTCTTGTCATCTTTATTGGATGCGAGGAAATCCGTACATAATTCAAAAGTTTTTTCGCCGGTCACGCGATATTCATATTCTTGGCCGGTTAATTTATTTTTAAAAACACTATCAGACAAATATTCACTGTTATTTTTGATGTCGGCAAAATTCACGGGCAATTTTTTATTTTTTAAATAATAAATATTTATTTCGCTTTCAATCTGTTCAAGGTTGGAAATATTATTATTATCCATCTTTCGATTTCTGGTTTGCGTGGGCGATTCCACAATTAATAGAGCCGCAACGAAGCAAGCGGCAATTAAAATTAAAGAGGCGGCAAAATAAACGCGCACCACTTTGTCTTTTTTGTTTATCACTTCTTCGCGTTTGATTTCATAAAGATAAAAAGAAAAAATTATCGCGGAAATCAAAATCGCGGTCAAAGATTTCAAAATAAATTTAGTGGACAATTCTCCGTCCAGATAGCTATTGAGCGTAGCAATCAGCCAACCGATCATCACGACAGACGAAACCAGGAGAATAAAATAAGTGAGCCAGCGCCGCACGCCGGAATCTTTTACCAGACCGCCCCGGAATAAATTCTTCTGAATCTCCCAAGCGGTCACATAATAAATCGGCGCGGAAATAACCAAAGCTGAAATAGCAAATTTGAGAGCTTCTTGGCTAAACATGCCGTTGAATTGGTCAATAATATCAACGACATATTTATTAATCAGCTGAAAAATAATCATGCCCGAGCTAAGCGCCATAAAAATTAAGGCGACCAGCGACAGCATATAAAAGAAGGCGAATTTCGCTGAATTGTTTGAGTTCATAAATTTGTAGCTGCCAGCTTTTAGCTGTTAGCTTTTAGGTTATTTAATTTTATTATTATTTTTATTGTCATCTCGACGACCCGCGTGAGGAGAGATCTCTTGAACGTAAAAAAGTAACGTTTAAGGGATTCCTCTCCCGAAGCTTCGGGATCGGAATGACAAAAAGATGTATTACTTTATTGAAAAATTATTTAACATTTACAAAAATGATAAAAAGGAAAAAACCTCAAAGCTAAAACCTTAAACCAAAAAACTATCGCAATTTTATTCCTAGTTCTTTTAATTGTTTTTCCGACACATCATTTGGTGAATCCATCATCACATCGCGGCCCTTGCCGTCTTTGGGGAAAGCGTAAATATCGCGGATTGAGTCCCAGTCATTTAACACCATGAGAATGCGATCAATGCCTGGAGCATTTCCACCATGAGGCGGCGCGCCGTATTCAAAAGCGCGAATCATGGCGCCGAATCTTTGATCAACTTCTTCTCTTGGATAACCGGCGAGCTCAAACGCTTTGTACATAATTTTCGGGTCGTGGTTGCGAATGGCGCCGCTAGATGCTTCAAAACCGTTTAAAACTAAATCAAACTGATATGCCAAAATTTCCAACGGCTCATGCGTTTCCAGCGCTTTCATCCCGCCTTGCGGCATAGAGAAAGGATTGTGGCCAAAATCAACGTGTCCCGGCTCAATTTCCGACATTTGGTACATTGGAAAATCAACCACCCAGCACCAAGCAGCTTTATTTTTATCTTTGAGTCCGAGCTTCTCGCCGCACGCATTGCGCACCGCGCCCAAACTCAGGCAAACTGTTTCCCATTTATCCGCGCCAAAAAATATTATGTCGCCGGCTTTAGCATCAACTGCTTTAACAATTTCTTCAATTAAACCACCTAACATTTTTACCGGTACTCCAACAACTTCATACGATTTTGTATTAGAAACATAAGCTCCTTCTTTTTTATTCTCATCAAACTGCTCAACTTTTACCCAAGCCAAACCTTTAGCTTCTTTGCTTTTGGCGATTTCAGTTAATTCATCAATTTCTTTACGGCTAAACTTCGCGCCGCCGTCAACTTTCAAAGCATGAACCACGCCGCCTTTTTTAACCGCGTCGGCAAAAACCGAAAAACCGCAGCCGACCACCATTTCGGTAATCGGTTTTATTTCCAAATCAAAACGCAAATCCGGCTTGTCCACTCCGTACTTTTCCATTGATTCACGCCAAGGAATTTTTCTAAATCTGCCATTTTCATCCAAACCGACAATTTTTTTATTACTAAATTTTTTCGTAATTTCCAGCCAGAGCGGCTCCATAACTTTAAAAACATCTTCCTGCTCCACAAAACTCATTTCCATATCTAATTGATAAAATTCTCCATAATGCCGGTCAAGACGGGAATCTTCATCGCGAAAACAAGGCGCGATTTGAAAATATTTATCAAGCCCGCCCACCATCAAAAGTTGCTTGAATTGTTGCGGCGCTTGCGGCAGAGCGTAAAATTTCCCCGGATACAAACGAGACGGGATCAAAAAATCACGCGCGCCTTCCGGCGAAGAATTAGCGAGAATCGGAGTTTGCACTTCAATGAATTCGCGTTCGCGAAAATAATTTCTGATGTGGTTGATGAATTCCGCTTTGGTTTTGAGCATTTCCTGAATCTTGGGGCGGCGCAAATCCACGAAACGGTATTTCAAACGAATTTGCTCATTAGCTTCTCCTGACTTTTCTTCTTCCAAGCTAAACGGCGGAGTCTTTGATTGATTGAGAATTTTCAGATCGTCAATTTCCACTTCAATTTCTCCGGTCTTTAATTTTTTATTAATCATATCATCCGGTCGGCCAACAACCTTGCCAGTTGCCTCTATTACCCATTCATCTCGCAATTTATCTGCGTCTTTATAGGTTTCTGCGTTGATTTCGGGATTAAATTTTATTTGCGTCAAACCATAGCGATCGCGCAAGTCAATAAAGATCACGCCGCCATGATCGCGCCGGCTATGCACCCAGCCGCACAAAGTGACTTTTTCTCCGACTGATTTTTTACTTAATTCTCCGCAAGTGTGTGTTCGTAACATAAGATAAAATTTTTAATTTCCAATTTTTAATTTTTAAACAATAACCAAATTTTCAATATTCAAAAATTAGAAATTAAAAAATTATTTACAAAATTAAAAATTATAAAATTCAAAAATTAATAAAAAACTCGTCCTTAAATACCAAAAAACATTGATATCTAGGGACGAGCCTTTTGTTTTCCAAATATTTGGAATAAATGGTCCGTGGTGCCACCCTTCTTTAGTTGAAAGTTATAAAGTAAAAAGTTATAAACCAATTAACTATTCAACCGCTCTTTACAGCTATTACGGGCTTACCCGGCGAATTCTACTCCCTAGTACCAAACGTAGTGCTATGGTTTCTTTTCGCGCCGTTCTTCTCCGTAGTTTTAACGAAGGAGAAATGCTCTGGTGTCAGCCAAAGTATAACGGCTTTATTTATTGTGTTTATATTATAGAAAAAAAATAAAAATTAGTCAATAAAAAGAGGCGGGTTCCGGAGAACCCGCCGTAAAATGTAATTCTTATTCATCGCGAATACCTCTACGATGAACAGTCTTGTCAACACAACCGGCAGTATCAAGATTCGCCAATTCTTTTTCTGTCGGTTTTTCCCCTCCAATTACTCTCTGCATCAAGGATGTGTTTTGGATAACAAACCCCTGAGCATTTTCAATAATCTTTGGTTGCTCTGGCTTCCTTGTCAGCCAACCAAGATCATCGCGTCCGCCTAAATGACGTGATTGCTTAGGCGGCTCGTATTTTCTGATCCCGAGACGCTCTAAAGTAGGCTGGCCCGACAAATCTTTGAGCGAAAGCATGGAACTACTACGACGCGGCAATGCTCCTGAAACCAACGGAGCTGATGATTCTTCACGGGTTTCTTTTTTAATCTTTTTTGGCTCACGTTTCTCTCTTATGCTTGGTTCTTCTTCCCACTCAAAAATCCTACCGCTCCAATCCTTCCACCAGAGTTTTGATCCCGGGATGTTTTTAGCCGCATCCCGAGCGGCGGGAGTATTTGAGCCAAGAATTTTAACTACTTTACCATCGATAACCAAAAAATGTTTACTACAAGGTACGGAGCCAAATTGGCCTCCGTTAGCTTTTACGCTCTGGTTAGCCATGGCCCCGCCCCCCCCTTCTATTTTAGATGATTTTATGTTTCTCCCGCGTCTAAAAATTTATTCAACTTTCAAGCGCGGAAGAAACATTTTTTTCAAAGAACAAAAAAAGAGGTAAAACTAAATCTTACCTCCTGTAATATATTGATAATAATTACTTATAATATTTTTCAAATCCAAAAACCATTTCTCGTCAAATTTTTTATCCAAAAATATTTTCATATCATTTTCAATAATTAACTTTAAATTTTTTATTAATTCATCACTGACTTTTTCAGCTTGCCGTTCACAAGACGCAAGGCATTTCTGACAAATCACTCCGCCACGCGAAGAGCTGAAATATCCTTCTGCTGTTTCCTTACCGCAAACTACGCACTTATCCACTTCTGGACGATAGCCCAATTCCACCAGTAATTTTAACAAAAAAATATAAAAAAACAATGCCGGATTTTCCTTTGTTTTATCGGTAATTTCCAAATATTTTTTTAACAAAAAAAATAAATTTTCCGCGCCGCTTTCCTCTTCCACTTTAATTAAACCGTTAAATATCTTTACTGCTTTCAGAGAAATATTGATTTTTTCCCAATCATTTTTCAATATTGAAAAACACTCCTCGCTTAACGCTGTGCCGGCGTAATCAAACTGCTTGCCGCGCACCGCCATAATTTCCACGAGATTGAGCGGCTCCAAATGTCCGGCTAATTTTGATTTTATTTTTTTCGCGCCGCGCGCGACCAGCTCCAGTTTTCCTTTTTCTTTGCTGAATACAATAACGCGGGAGTCATTCTCTCGAAAATCCTCCCGCTTTAAAATAATTGCGTTTAAACGATAAGTCTCGTCCATAAATCACATTTTATCAAAATATGTCTGTAATATTAACATCGCCGCAATCTCGTCTCGGCTTGCTTTAGTTTTCTTCCCGCCCGGCAAGGCGTCAGCGGCTTTGCTTGATAAACGTTCGTCAACTTCATGAACCGGTAATTTTATTTTTTCTTTTAATCTATTAAAAAAAACAACAAATTCTTTTTGTATCTTGTTTCTTATATCTTGTTTCTTATATGGAACACCAATAATTAATTCGTCAATTTCTTCTTCTTGAATAGCGCCTAAAATCTCACCAATATTTTTTACGGTCTTAAATGGCGTTGCCAATTTCGTTTCGCTATCACCAAGCGCCAAGCCGATTCTCGCCTCGCCCCAATCAATCCCTAAATATTTTTTTAACTCATTATTCATATTTATCAAAACCTAAAAGCTAACAGCTCAAAGCTTCAAGCTACAAGCTCGTTAACACTTCATGGCCATCTTCCGTCACCGCTATCGTATGTTCAAAATGCGCGCTCAAACTGCAATCCGCCGTTAGAATCGCCATCTCGTCATTAGCTACTTCTATACGCCAATCTCCCACATTTACCATCGGTTCAATAGCAATAACCATTCCGGGCGCCAATACCACATTTTTAAAATTTTTGTTATTTAAAATTTTATAGTTCGGGATTTGCGGATCTTCATGAACTGCATAGCCTACTCCGTGCCCCACCAAATCGCGCACCACGGAAAAATCCTGACTTTCCGCGTAATTCTGCACCGCGCTGCCGATATCGTTAATGGTATTTCCCGGCTTAACTTGCTCAATCGCCAATTCAAGAGAGTATTCGGTAACATCTAATAACTTTTTGGTTTTAGCGTTAACATTTCCCACTGCGACAGTTTTCGCCATGTCAGTATAATAGCCGCCCAATGTTGAATATTTATTTTTCACTTTTTGCAATTCCTTCTTTATCGGATACTCCATGCCAATATCAATGCCGATAATATCGCCGGATTTTAAAACTCTTGCCGGCTTGGCAGGCGCATGGACAATCTGCTCATTCACGGAAGTGCAAAGCGCGGTAGGAAAAACTATTCCCTCATGCATTTTATGATGTTTAAAAGACGGTCGGCCTCCAGCTGCTTCAATCAATTCGCAGGCCAAATCTTCCAATTCTCCGGTAGAAACTCCGGGCTGAATTTCACTAATAACCCTATCCAAAATAGCGGCTAATATTTTACCGCCTTCCTTGATTATTTCTATTTCTTCTTTGGTTTTTATTTTTATCATATTTAAAAAAATTATGCGGCTAAACGAAATGGCGGATTTTTTGACTCAGTGTTTCTTTCTTTTTTATTTTGTTCATAAGCAAAACCCACTGATGGCCTTTTGACGCCAATATCTTCGCTCGCTCCTCTCGGCCCTCTTAATGCCACCACCTTCGCATCCATCTGCTCAATATTATTTTCAGGCGATTCATCTCCCTTTTTCATAAAATCAAGAGCGCTTGTTCTTCTTTGCCCTTTCAATGATTGATACTGCGAGGCAAATCTTGTTTCGCCATTAGATATTTTTTTCGCCGCTACCCGATTTTTAAGACGCGCCGCCAACGAAGCAATGCCGGGGGAAAACTTATTTAACTGCCCTTTTGCTTCTTCGTGCCGCGCCAAATTTCTGTAAATTTTTATATTACGCTCTCTTTGCTCTTTCGTCAAACCTCCATTTGCAATCTTGCCACCTTTTATTTTTAAAGCTTCTAATAATTCTCTTAATTGCACTTTATCTGTATAAGTTAAATTTCTACCCTCTTTTTTTTCTAATTGGGCAATTTTTAACCGCATTTGCATAACATTCATTCTGCTCAAACCAGTTCTTCTAATTTTGCTAGTTTTTTCTTGAATAACTTTAATTATTGAAGGTAAATTTTCTTTCAAATTTATATAACCATGCTTCGAAACAGCATCTTTAAGCTTTATTTCAAACCCACCAGGCACTCGGCCTTTCCTGAAAGTAGAACCGGCTTTAAATTTATCGCTAATATAAGACATATTATTATTTTAAATTATTCATGCTTAAATTCTAACAATAAAATACCAAATTAACAATGTTTTACAAATTTTATAATATCAACTGGACAATTTATTTTTCCCGTATCTAGGCTCACGCCGGTGACAATTTTTTCTGCTTCTTTTCTGGAAATTTTATTGAAATAATATTTATGTGCCACCAAGATCATTTCTTTAGCAAGATTTTGCGCGCGTGCAAATAGTTTATCGATTGCCTCTTCATGTCTTTCGCCGCTTATTAAATCTTCATAAACTACCGGGTTCTTAATTTTTATTAGATTTACTTTTAAATTTTCATAAAACAATCCTAATTCTTCTTTCTTAAAAATTTTTATTTTTTCTAAAAAATATACCGCCCAAAATATAATTTTACTTTTAAAAATTTTATTATAAAAAAATTGTCTCTCTGCCGTTTTTTTAATTTGAAAAAAATCTATTTTAAATTTTTCGTTCATTACTTCCGAAATTTTTAAATTTTTTAATAACTTAATCTTGGCTAAACTGAAAAAATAAAATCTCTCGCAAAGCAATCCATCTAAAAATGTTTCTAAATGGCGATGTAAATATATCGCATTTTTTCTGTTACGAACGTCTTTGTCATAATAATTTCCCGACAAATAATATATTATTGGGTGCATTATTATATCCAATGAGCAGTGAGTGATAAAACCAAAAACAAAAACCAAATCCTTTTCGCTATAATTTATTTTTGCTTTATCTAAAAACTCAAAAATAATTTCATTGCTATTGTTACCATCTTTGCCGTGAAAATAATCAGAAATATAATTATATTCTTCATTTTTGCTATAAAAAAAAGTGTCAGGGAAAACGCTTCCCAAATAAAAATAATCTAAATTATCTTTAATTAAATCGGCAATATCTTTGCCAAAAAAATTATCTTCTAGTTCTCGAGCGAAAAATAAATGTGTATTTTCCTTAGGCATAATTAAATATTATCACAATAAAGGTAAAAATAAAATCCTCGTAAAGTTGAGGATTTTATTTTATATTTTATATTCTATTTTTATATTTTAAACTATTTTTACCAATAGACACGCGGCTTTTATTTTTATTTAGTATCCGTCATATTCTCTCATGGTCAGTTGCGATTCAATCTGTTTCATAGTTTCAATAACAACCGACACAACGATCAGCAAACTTGTACCACCAATAGCCAGAGATTGCATTCCTGTAAAATAACGCATAATCAATGGCAAAATTGCAATTACGCCCAAAAATAAAGCGCCAACAAAAATAATCTTATGAGTAGTGTTTGCCAAATATTCGCTGGTATTGCTACCCGGCCTAATACCTGGGATGAAACCACCATGTTTTTGTAAATTTTCAGCTATCTGAGTCGGGTGAAAAATTACTTCGGTATAAAAATAAGTAAAAGCAAATACTAACACAAAATACAATATACCATAAAATAATTGATTCTGAAAAATTTTTATTACCCAAGTCGCCGCGCTCACCAAGAAGGCGGTTTTAGCTTGAATAAAAAATTGAGCAATCATGGTTGGAAACAAAATTATTGACACAGCAAAAATAATTGGTATAACGCCAGCCATATTAACGCGCAATGGCAAATGGGTAGCTGTTCCGCCATAAGAACGATTGCCTCTTATTTGGCGAGCATATTGTACTGGCACATTTCTTTGCCCTTCGTTAATAATAACAACTCCAATAATAGTTATTAAAGCAATTAAAATAAATCCGATAATTACCGGGAGTTTTGAGGCATCATAAGTCACAATTGTCTGCTGAATTAATTCCGGTAAACGAGAAACGATACCGGCAAAAATCAAAAGTGATATGCCGTTGCCCACTTTTTTTTCAGTAATTAATTCGCCAATCCACATGAGAAATACGGTACCAGCTGAAATCGCAATTAACATGGCGACAAAATCAAAACTACTGATATTTCCTAAAATATCTTGTGAAGACCGGCGTAGAAGCGTTATCATGCCGTAAGCTTGCATAAAAGACAATGGTACTGTTAGCCAGCGCGTCCACATATTGATTTTCTGCCTCCCCTGTTCTTCTTTCTGCATTTCCTCAAGCTGAGGAACAATCATAGCCAGAAGTTGAAAAATAATTGAAGAAGTAATATAAGGCGCGACGCCCATCATTATGATAGAAAAGCTTTTTAATCCGCCGCCGGAAAAAATATCCATAAGGCCTAACATTTGATTATTGGCAAATAGATCCTTCAAAGCTTCAATGTTTATACCCGGAACCGGTATATGGGCTGTTAAGCGAAAAATTACAAGCATGCCGAGAATAAAAAGAATCTTATTCCTTAAATCTTTAATTTTCCAAATTTGTATCAGTTTCTCGTACATTTTTATTGATCGTTCCTAAATAATATTTATATTTTAAGAAATTATTCCGCCAACTTTCTGAATTTTTTCTTTAGCGCTTGAGCTTATCTTAACTTTCTCAAATTTTATATCTTTGATTGTTAATTCTCCATCACCAAGAATTTTAACCGGCGCTGTTGCATCCGCAATCAATCTTTTTTTTGCCAGACTTGATGGATTTACCGTTTCAGTAGCTTTATAAGAAACTTCTATTTGCGATAAATTTACAACTTGATTATTTGGTTTTTTTGACTTAAAACCTCTCAATTTAGGAGTTTGCAGCAACTGGCTTCTCATACCCAAGCGCTTTAAGCCGCCGACACCGCTTCTTGATCCTTGACCTTTTTGACCGCGGCAAGAATAAGTACCATGGCCGGAAGAATTTCCTCTACCAATAATTTTTTTCTTTTTTACCGAACCCTTGGCTGGTCTAATATTTGATAAATTATACATATAATTACTTATTTAGCTTCGTTAATTTCGTTATTTTCTTTCTTTTTTTTCTCTGCAATATTTACTTTTTTTAATTTTTTTAAAGCATTGATAGTACATTTAGCATTATTGATTTTATTGTTTGTGCCCAATATTTTGCTAGTTATATTTTTAATACCTGATAATTCCAAAATTATACGCACAGCTCCGCCAGCAATGACGCCGCGACCTTTCGCTGCGGGTTTAAATAATAATTTTGCCGCACCAAATTTTTCGTGAATTTCATGAGGTATTGTTTCGTTAACCATAGGAACTTCAATAATATTTTTTTTAGCGTCATTTACGGCCTTATTCACGGCCAAAGTTACGTCAGCTCCTTTACCCATACCGATTCCAATTTTGCCCTTTTTATCTCCAATAGCAACACAAACGCGAAAACGCATTCTTTTTCCTCCGGCCATAACGCGAGTAACCCGAGCAAGGTCAACAATTCTTTGATCAAATTCATCTTTTCTTTCTGATTCAGAATTCCTTCTCCCGCCTCCTCTTCTGAATTTCCTTTTTTCGCCATAAACTGTTTTAGCGGCCGCTTCAACTGCCGGTTTTTCCATCCCCTCTTTTGCTATATTAATCACGGGTTCTTCTTTTTCTTGAATATTTTTATTTTTCTCTTCTGCCATAAAATTTATAATACTAAATTTGAATTAAAATTTTAATCCTCCCTCGCGAGCGCCATCAGCTACTGCTTTAACGCGACCATGATATTTATATCCTCCTTTATCAAAAACCACCTTATTAATTTTTTTAGCAGCCGCTTTCTCGGCTAAAATTTTCCCCAATAGTAAAGCTGCGGAAGTTTTGTTTGTCTTAGCTGGTGCTTTTACTTCTTTAGTTGAAACGCTCAATAGAGTTTTTCCTTCCGAATCATCAATCAACTGTGCAAATATTGATCTGTTTGAGCGAAAAACGCTTAAACGAGGAATATTTATGATTCCGGAAATTTTAGCTCTTATTCTCTTATGACGTCTCACCATTTTCAATTGTTTTTTCTTATTTTTTTTCATCTTTGTTAATTAAAATTAAATATTCGGTATTTTGTCCTTTACCGCCACTAATGGGGGACTTAAGACATTTATCTACTTTTATACCCATCTCTAGCAATTCATCTATTACCAAAGCCGTATCTATTGCGTATACTTTACTCGCACCTTTTTCCAACAAGACTTCAACAAATCCACCGGTACTACTGCCTAAATCAGCGGCAATTTTATCTTCTACATTTATTTTAAAATTTTCAATTGCGTATTTTAATTTCAGCGAACCTCTACTAACATAATTTTTATATTCTTCTAACATTTTATTTACGCGCCTTTAGTAGCTGTTTTTCCCTCTTTTCTTCTTATCACCTCGTCAGCATATTTTATTCCTTTGCCTTTGTAAGGTTCCGGCTCTTTATAACGTCTGATTTTCGCTGACGTTTCACCTACCAATTCTTTATCAATACCACTCACGGTAATAGTATTACCTTCTACGCTAATATTTATTCCTGCGGGTACTGGGAACTCAACTGGATGCGAAAAACCAAGATTCAGAATTAAATTTTTTCCACTCATCGCCGCCCGAAAACCAACGCCATTTATCTCTAATTTCTTCTCAAAATTATTATTTACTCCGACAACCATATTGTTAATTAATGTTCTGAACAATCCCCAAAGCGCTCTTTCATCCTTATTACTCTGGTCATTTACCGACACTACAATTTCGTCATTGGAAATTTTTACAATAACCAAGCTATGTATTTCTCTTTTTAATTCGCCCTTAGGGCCTTTTACAATTATAACATTACCATCAAGTTTTACTTGAGTTCCTGTTGGTATTTTAATTGGTAACTTTCCTAAACGTGACATAAACTTTGTTATTAATTCATATAAACCGCTATTTAAAAGCAGTATTTATTTTAATAAATTTCACAAAAAACTTCTCCGCCCACTCCCCTTATCTTTGCCTCCTTATTAGTCATTAAACCTTGTGGAGTGGAAATAATTGCTATGCCTAAATTATTTAAAACTTTTGGCAATTCATTTTTTTTTGCATAAATTCTAAGCCCTGGTTTGCTTATGCGTTTAAGCGCTGTAATGGCGGGTCTTCCGCTCTTCTTGTATTTTAACACTATTTTAAGTGAATCAAAAACCGAAGATTTATTTTTACTGCCTTCACCTTTTATTATTTCAGCCTTGATAATCCAGCCTTCCTTCTCCAAAATCTTTGCTAACTCATATTTAATTTTGCTCATTGGCAAAACCACCTCGCTTTTTCTTACGGCGTTAGCATTTCTTATTCTAGTTAACATGTCTGCTATTGGATCTATCATAAATATTAATATAATAAATTATTTGTAGCCCGAGATTCCAGGACTACCAACTTGATTTTTTAATTCCCGGCAAATCGCCATTATCAGCTAATTCGCGAAAGCAAATACGACAAAGACCAAAATCTCTGATATATCCATGGTTGCGTCCGCAACGCCAACATCGTCTTATAATTCTAGTAGAAAATTTTGGTTTGCGCTTTGATTTTACTATTAATGCTGTTCTTGCCATACTATTTTGAATTATCTTATATTTGAATAATATTTACGGATTTCACGTATTAATCTTTTTTGAAAGGAAACCCCAATAGTTTAAACAATTCCAATCCATCTTCTCTTGTATTAGCGGTTGTAGCAATACAAATTTCCAGTCCATGAACTAAATCGACATTTTCAACTTTTACCTCAGGGAAAGCGAGATTTTCTTTAAAACCAATGGTAATATTTCCCAAACGATCAATATGCTTATCACTAATACCGCGAAAATCTCTAACACGAGGGAAAGTTATATTAATTAATTTTTCAATAAAATCATACATTCTTTGACCACGCAAAGTTACTGCGGCTCCAATAATAAGACCTTCTCTAATTTTAAAAGCCGAAATTGATTTTTTTGCTTTTGTTAATACTGGCTTTTGACCGCTAATTTTTTCTAGAGTATCAACAATGTTATCAATAAAAGCTTTTTCTTTATAAGATCTGCCAAAACCAACATTAAGTACTACCTTCTCCAAGCGAGGCACTTCTAAATTATTTTTATAACCTAACTTTTCTTTCAGCTTAGGCAATATTTCCTTTTTATATTTTTCTGATAATCTCATATATAAATATCATTATTCAATTAAATTTTAATCTATTGTCTGTTTGCATTTTCGGCAAATTCTATATTTTCTTTTTTCCCCTTTATCATTTGCGGTTGTTTGTGTTCCAACTCTAGTTGCCTTGCCGCACTTCGGGCAAATTATCATAACATTGCTCATATTAATCCAGGCGGGAAATTCAATTCTTTGTCCTTTTTCTCCTTGACGTTTCGGCCGCATATGTTTAATTAATAAATTTAAACCTTCAACGCTAATTCTATTTTCCGACAAAAAAACTTGCAAAACTTTTCCAGTCTTACCTTTATCCTTTCCTGACATAACCTTAACTTTGTCGCCTTTTTTTATATTCATATAAATTTCTTAATTCTAATTTACAAAACTTCCGGCGCCAGCGAAGCGATTTTAACAAAGCCTGCCTTTCTTACTTCGCGAGCTATGGGGCCAAAAATACGGCTTGCTTTCGGCTCTTTTTTTTCAGCATCAACAACCACGCAAGCATTATCGTCAAATCTTATATAAGTGCCATCTTTACGCCTTATTTCTTTCTTAGTGCGAACAATCACAACTTTTACCACATCGCTTTTTTTTACTGCCGCATGAGGTGTCGCTTCTTTTACCGCCGCAACAATAACTTCGCCAATGCGTGCATAACGTTTTTGGTTGGAACCTAGGACTTTAATACACTGCACTTTTTTAGCGCCTGAATTGTCCGCTACATTTAACGTTGTTTGTACTTGAATCATATATTTATTACTTGATAATTACAATCTAAAAAATATTAACTATAAATTACTCGCCATTTTTTGTCTTTACTTATCGGCCTGCATTCAATAAAAATTACTTTATCATCTTCCTTGTATTGATTTTTTTCATCATGGACCTTATATTTTTTACTTACAGTATATCTTTTTCCGTATTTAGGATGAATTTTTATACGATCAACTCTAACCAATATGGTCTTATCCATCTTATCACTTACAACAACGCCCATTAATTTCTTCTTAATAATCTTTTTTGTTTTGTTTCCTTCCTTCATAATAGTAATATATTTATATACTAATTTTTATTTAACAAAGTTAAAACTCTAGAAATAACCTCACGAGTTACTCTTATCTCGCGTACATTTTTCAATTGCTTATTTGCATCTTTGAAACGTAATTCCTTTAATTTGTTACGGTGTTCCATTAATAAACTATGCAATTCTTTTTCGGTTTTCATTTTTAATTCTTTCCATTCCATATAAAAAAATAATTTTAATTAAATTAATGCGCTGATCTTTCTATAACTCGACATTTAACCGGCAACTTATACGCCGCAGACATTAAGGCTTTCTCGGCTAAATTGGCGGGAACTCCTTCTATCTCGAACATAACCATTCCTGGCTTTACTACTACTACATAGTGATCAACCGCACCCTTTCCTTTGCCCATTGGGATTTCGCCGCCTTTTACAGTGACTGGTTTATCCGGAAAAATTCTAATCCAAATTTTTCCTCCCTTTTGAGTATATTTCGTTAAAACTTTTCGCGCCGCTTCAATCTGCTTGGAATTTACCCAGCAAGCTTCCGTGCTTTTTAAACCAAAATCTCCAAAACTAACATTAACCATACGGGTTGCTTTACCGCCCCTTTTGCCTTTATGCGATTTTCTATATTTTGTCTTTTTCGGTATTAGCATTTGCTTTGATTTTAATATTATAAAGTATGGTAAATTATTAAACTTTATAATTATTAATTTTTATTTTATTTCACTTTTTTACCGACTATTTCTCCTGTGGCAACCGCTTCCTTCTGAAATACATCACCTTTATAAATCCAAATTTTAATACCAACTGAACCATAGGTAGTGTGTGCCGCGCCTCTTGCATAATCAATATCCGCTCTTAAAGTATGCAATGGCACTTTTCCGGAACTAAGCATTTCTTCCCGAGCAATTTCTGCACCATTAAGACGTCCGCTAATCAACACTTTTATTCCCAACGCTCCCGCTTTCTCTGTTCGGCTGATTGCCTGTTTCATTACTCTTCTGAAAGGCATTCTTTTTTCTATATCAAGAATCATGGATTGCAAAATTATTTGGGAACTTAAATTCGGTCGATCAGCTTCAAAAACATTAATATTAACTTCCCCCAATCTAATGCCTACTGGTCTTAAAAATTTATTATGTATCTTTTTCTTTAAATCTTCAATACCTGCACCTCCTCGACCAATAACTACACCGGGCTTAGCTGTATAAATATTAATATTAATTTTTTTTGCAGTTCTTTCAATTTCCACCTTGTCCATACCAGCCTCCTTATATTCATTAATTAAAAATCTTCTAACTCTAATATCTTGCTTAATGTTATCAATATATTTTTTACCACTACCAAACCATCTTGACTGCCAAGTCTTAGTTATTCCCATCCTAAAAATTTTTGGATTTACCTTCTTTCCCATATAAACACTAATTAATACAAATTAAACTATTTTATAATTCATTATTTTATATTTTCCTTTTTATCCACTTTTTCTTCGGAAAATTTTTCCCGTGAACCCCTTGCCACCTTCAATCTGCGCGTGAGCATGTCTGCCTTCCATGCGCGGATCAATAATTGTCTTTCCCAATTCTTCTTTCGAACCGGTAGCCGCTTCATCTTTTAAGGCGGCATTATTTTTCTTTTTTACTTTAACTTTTTCTATCTTAGTTTTACCATCTAATTTTACAACTGGTGCTAATTCAGTTGTTTTTCCCTTCTTCACTCCACTATCTTTAATTTCAGCTAAAGTTAACATTATATGGCTCGTTCTCTTTCTAATTGGAGTCGCGCGACCATGAGCTCGCGGCATCCAGCGCTTCAAAGTCGCACCTTCATCAACTCTAATTTCCTTAATAAACAAATTATCTTTATCCAAATTAAAATTATTCGTAGCATTAGCTATGGCTGAATTTATTAACTTAATTACCACCGTCTTGGCTTCTTTCTTGATAAAAGTCAATTGATTAATCGCCTCGGTTGTTTTCATACCTTTAACAATATTAGTAACCAATCGAAGTTTTTGTGGCGAAGTTCTGATAAATTTTGTTTTAGCTTTTACTTCCATAATATTTTATCTATTTCTTTAAATAATTTTATTTTTTACCGGCTTGTGTTTCGGTCGTCTCGGCTTTAGCCATTTTGCCTCCGTGTTTAATAAACTTTCTAGTTGGCGCAAATTCTCCTAATTTGTGGCCAACCATATTTTCATTTATAAGCACCGGCACATGCATTTTACCATTGTGTACGCCAAAATTAAACCCAACCATTTCTGGAGTAACAGTACAAGCCCTGTCCCAAACCTTAATAACAATTTTATCCCCCTGTTTTAAGGCATTAATTTTTTTAATTATTTTTGGGTTTACGTATGGACCTTTTTTTAAACTTCTTGACATACATTTTCTCGATTTAAATATAATTTAATATCTATTTTTTTCTTCTTTGCATAATAAATTTGTTTGATTGTTTTTTGGAATTTCTTGTTTTAACTCCCAATGCCGGTTTCCCCCATAAAGTCTTCGGATGCTTCAAACCAATTGACTGGTTACCTTCACCGCCACCATGCGGATGGTCAACTGGATTCATCGCCGTACCGCGAACAGTCGGCCTCCAACCCAATCTTCTTCTTCTCCCCGCATTACCATAAACAATATGTGCTCTATCAGGATTGCTTGCTTGACCAACTGTGCATAAACAATCTTTCTTTACTAATCTAATTTCACTTGAAGGCATTTTTATCTGAGCGTAATTCCCTTCAATACCCATGACGTATATTGCATTACCGGCTCCACGAGCTAGCTTGCCACCGCATCCTGGTTCTAATTCTACGTTATATACAGCCACGCCAGCCGGAATATATTGTAATGGCATGGCGTTGCCTCTCGTTATTTCAATCTCTTTTTTTGAACTCAAAATTTCCGAATCTACTTTCAGACCAACAGGAGCAATAATATATCTTTTTTCTCCATCACGATAATAAAGCAAAGCCAAACGCGCTCCGCGATTTGGATCGTATTCTATGGAAGCAACTCTGGCTGGAATATCAAATTTATCGCGTTTATAATCAACAACTCGGATAAATCTTTTAACACCTCCGCCGCGATGTCTAACGGTAATCTTTCCCTGTGTATTTCTGCCAGCCTTCTGTTTTTTGATTAGTATCAAATTTTTCTCCGGCTTACTTTTAGTAATATCGGAAAAATCATCAAAAGTTGCCCCTCTTCTTCCTGGCGTTGTCGGTTTTGCTATTTTAATTCCCATATATTAAATAATATTACGAATAAAGATTATACACCTTCATATACTTTAATTGTTTTCCCTTCTGGTAATGTCACGATCGCCTTTTTCCAATCTTTTCTTTTGCCAGCCATTCGACCGTATCTGACTTGTTTGCCCTTCATGTTAATAATGTTTACAGCCAGTGGTTTTATTCCATAAGTTTCCTCAATCGCTTTGGCTATTTCAATTTTATTTGCCTTTCTCGCTACGGCAAAAGCATATTTATTTTCCACGCCTAAATTTGTTACCTTTTCCGTAATTATTGGCTTAACAATAATTCTATATGTTTGACTAAAAATTCTTTTTACCTTGCTAACCGCCGCTGTTTTTCCTTCGCTAGTTTTCAATTTTCCCGCGTCAGAATACAAATCTTTCATGCTGGCTGGTTCAGCTTGTGTTTTTTCAACTTTCTCTGATATTTTAACGGTCTTTTTTTCTTCTCCGGTTGTTTTTTTTCTACCAAATAATCCCATATATTTAAAATTCTAAATTATTTATAACGTTCCTCTAATTTAGCGATTGTCTCTTTGGTTAAAATATAATTTTTGTATTTTAACAAATCAACAATATTAATATTTTCTAAATTCAACATCTTCACGCCGGCTAAATTTCTGCCTGAATATTTTACCTTCTCGTCTTTTTCATTATTAATAATCAGAACATTTCTTTTTATATCTTTTTTGTAATTAAAAATTTTATTTTCTATATTTTTTATAATCTGATTAAAAACTTTTGTTTTAAAATCTTTAATGTCCAACTTATCAACTATTACTAAATTATTATTACTTAATTTTTCCGATAAGGCCATTTTAATTGCTTTTTGTCTCATCTTTTTATTCAGCTTCTTGCTGAAATTTCTTTCTTTAGTTGGACCAAAAGTTACACCACCGCCAATCCATATAGGAGAACGGCTTGAACCAGCGCGAGCGCGGCCAGTGCCTTTTTGCTTCCATGGCTTTTTTCCGCCACCGCGAACATCGCCCCTGCCCTTGGTATGAGCTAATACCTGGCGTTCATTTGCCATTTGCGCTACTACCGCCTGGTGCATTAAAACTGAATTTACTTTTACGCCAAAAATCTTCTCGGAAACTTCAACTGTTCCTGCTTGTTCTCCGTTTTGATTGTAGACATTTATCTTCATCATATTAATATTTGCTGATAAGACTTATTTATTTTCTTCTATCGCTTGTGGCGCTTTAACTTCTTCGGTATTTTGGGAAGTTTTTTCCTCAATTTGGCTTACAATATTTTCAGCAACTTCCTCTGTCTGCTTTTTATTATTTTCTATATTTATTTTTAGATCTCCTTTTCCTGAAATACATACCAGGCTATTTCTTGCTCCCGGAACTGCTCCTCTAATCAACAAAACATTATTCGCTTCATCAACGCCGACAATAACTAAATTTTTGACAGTAACCTGCCCGCCGCCCATACGGCCTCCCATTCTCGTACCTTTAACAATATGAGCCGGACCTTTGGGACCTACTGAGCCTGACATTCTTTGCTGATCTTTGTTGCCATGCGTCATTTTATGGCCACTAAATCCATGCCTTTTAACTACACCTTGGAAACCTTTACCCTTGGAATCAGCGGTAACTTGTATAACATCGCCCGAAACAAAAGTAGTAATATCTATTTTATCGCCTACTTTTAAATCTCCAGCAGAAGTTTTAAATTCTTTTAATTTTACAAAATTTCCTAATTTTTTTGAATGACCTATTTGCGGTTTTTTAATATTTTTTATTTTTCTTTCACCATAACCAACTTGAACAGCCTCGTAGCCGTCTTTTATTTTGGTTTTAATCTGAACAATAATTGGCGATCCAACTTTAACGCGAGTTACTGCTAACACTTCTTCGTTCTGCCAAACCTGTGTCATGTCTAATTTTTTACCTATAATAAACTTCATAAATTTACGTTTTCTAACAAAAAAGCTGGTTTTTTACCAGCACGATAATAACAAAAAATAATTAATTAAATATTTTTTATATTTTCGTGTATTGATTTTACCTCTTTTTATAGCGCCGAATCCCTTTAAAACACTTTCTTAAACCTTAATTTTATTGGTTTTTAAGAGTTATTTAAACTGTCATTAGCGCCTTTTTAATTCTTTAAAAAAAGCTTATATTTAATATTACTACATTTTTATTTCAACGTCAACCCCCGCAGGCAAACTCAGGCTGGACAAATCTTCAATGGTTTTACTGGATGGCTCAACAATATCAATCAATCTTTTATAAATGCGCATTTCGTATTGATCTCTGGCGTCCTTATGAACAAAGGTAGAACGGTTAACAGTATATCTCTTTTTCTCAACTGGCAGTGGAATCGGACCAAAAACCTGTGCCCCACTTCGTTTTGCGGTATCAATTATCGTGCGTGTTGATTGATCAATAATTTTATGATCGAAAGCTTTAATCTTGACACGAATTTTTTGTTTTGCATCTTCCTTGCCGACTTCATTTTTTTTTGTATCTCTATCTTTGGTTTCTGCCATTTTTTTATTCCGAAAAATATCGGTTAATTTTAATTAATAATGGAAATAAATTGATCCAGTCCTAAAAAATTTATAGATAGGACTGGACAATATCTATCTCTATTTAATAATTTTAGTAACTACACCAGCGCCGACAGTCTTGCCGCCCTCGCGGATAGCAAATCTCTGTTTGTCTTCTAAGGCAACCGGATTGATTAATTTAATTTTTAAATTAATCGTATCTCCGGGCATAACCATTTCTGTGCCTTCCGGTAATTCTATCTCGCCAGTCACGTCAGTTGTACGAATATAGAATTGTGGCTTATAACCTTTAAAAAATGGTTTATGGCGTCCACCTTCTTCTTTGCTTAAAACATAAACTTCTGCTTCAAATTCAGCATGAGGCGTAACGGTTCCTGGCTTAGCTAATACTTGTCCGCGTTCAACATCTTCTTTTTTGGTGCCACGTAGCAACAAACCAGCATTATCACCAGCTCGTCCTTCGTCGAGAGATTTGTTAAACATTTCAATACCAGTAACTACAGTCTTAGCGGTATCTTTCAAGCCAATAATTTCTATTTCTTCATTCAATTTAATAACACCTCTTTCAATTCTGCCGGTAACCACCGTCCCGCGTCCTTCAATAGAAAATATATCTTCAACCGGCATTAAAAATGGATGTTCGGTATCACGAACTGGCTCGGGAATAAATTCATCCAAAGCCTTCATCAAGTCCATAATAGGTTGTGCGTCATCACCATTTGGATTTTCTAATGCTTTTAACGCTGAACCACGTATAATCGGAGTGGTGTCACCAGGAAATTCATATTTCTTTAATAAATCGCGAATCTCTTCTTCTACTAAATCTATTAATTCTTTATCCTCTACCATATCGCACTTGTTCAAAAATACTATAATATAAGGGACACCTACCTGGCGAGCTAAAACGATATGCTCTCTGGTTTGAGGCATAGGTCCGTCAGTTGCCGCTACGACTAAAATTGCTCCATCCATCTGCGCTGCGCCGGTAATCATATTTTTTACATAATCAGCATGGCCAGGGCAGTCAACGTGTGCATAATGTCTTTTTTCTGTTTCATATTCCACATGAGCCGTAGCAATGGTAATACCACGAGCTTTTTCTTCTGGAGCGGCATCAATCTGGTCAACAGATTTTTGTGATGCGATAAATCCTTTAGCGTTTAAAACTCCAAGGATTGCGGCGGTTAGAGTAGTTTTTCCATGGTCAACGTGGCCAATAGTTCCGACGTTAACATGGGGTTTTGTACGTTCAAATTTTCCTGCCATTTAATTGTATTCACGGCCCCAGCATTTAGTTATTACTAAAGCCGAGTTTCTTGCCCTTTAATTATAAGTTAAAAGGCGGGCAACCAGCCGTCTTTGTTAGTTTTATTAATTTTTTATTTATTATTTTAAAATTTTTCCAATATTTCCTCGGCTCCTCTTTTAATATTCGTCGGTATTTGCCATTGATTTTTTGAATTTTGTTTTACAGCTTCTTTGCCGTCCGGAAATGAATATTTTTCTATCTCTTCCAAACGATGCCTTTTTGGCTTTAAAAAAAAGTTTTCTTCTTCGCAAAATTCACAATCTTCGTCTTCGTCAAAATAATCATCTTCTTCCTTAAATTTTTTGAATTCGGGAATTTCATTATAATAATATAAATCATCATCTTCGCTTTCTATCCTGGGTGCGGTAAACTTTTTAACTTCCCAATTATCATTTTTTTGTTCGCTTTTCCAGATTGCTATATCGCGATTTATTTTATCAAGTAATTCATCTTCTGTCAATCCCCTTACCTCGCTCTTCCCAATTGTTAATTTCTCATATTCATCTAAACTTATAACCACAAAAATGTCATCGGTGTTAGCACCATTTACAACAATTATTCTATCGCCTGTTTTTTTAACCAAGCTAATGGCCTTTTCTAATTGATTTTGCATGGGAAAAGACTAATTTATTTATTTTTCTCTTTTATTATATATAAAATTTATACACTCGTCAACAACATTTTAAAACAATTTTATGAATTTCTGATTTTTCTAAAAATTATTTATTTTTATTTATTATCGTTTCTGCAACATTTCTTGGTACTTCGGCATAATGCAAAAATTCCATTGAATAATTGGCTCTTCCCTGGCTGTTTGATCTTAACTGTGTCGCATAACCAAACATTTCCGCTAAAGGAACTTTAGCATCAATAGCTTTTATTTTATTTGGACGATCTGACATTTGATCAATTTGGCCTCTTTTTGAATTTAAATCACCTACTATATTTCCCATATATTCTTCGGGGGTAGTTACTTCAACTTTCATAATCGGTTCTAGCAAAACCGGATTGGCTCTGCGGCAGGCGTCTTTAAAACCTAAAATAGCAGCCATTTTGAAAGCTGCCTCAGACGAGTCAACTTCGTGGTAAGAACCATCAAAAACCGACACTTTGACATCTACCATTGGATAACCAGCTAGAACGCCCTGATTCATTGCTTCTTCCGCGCCTTTTTTAATAGCTGGAATATATTCTCTAGGAACAACACCGCCTTTAATTTCATCAACGAACTCAAAACCCTTGCCTTCTTCCTGCGATTCAAGACGAAGCCAGCAATGTCCATATTGACCACGTCCGCCTGATTGTTTAATATATTTACCTTCAGCTTCGGTAGTTTTTCTAATTGTTTCACGATAAGATACTTGCGGCTGCCCAATATTAGCTTCAACGCCAAATTCTCTCTTCATGCGATCTACAATAATATCAAGATGAAGTTCGCCCATGCCGGAAATTAAAGTTTGGTTAGTCTCTTCATCGGTTTCAACTCGAAAAGTCGGATCTTCTTCCGCTAATCTATTTAAAGCCATACCCATCTTTTCTTGATCTGCTTTGGTCTTTGGCTCAACCGCAATTTTAATAACCGGCTCAGGAAAAGTAATAGATTCCAATAGAACGGGGTGCATTTCATCGCACAAAGTATTACCAGTAGTAGTCTCTTTTAAGCCAATAACGGCAGCAATATCACCAGCAAATACTTCTTTAACTTCTTCGCGGTGATTGGCATGCATTCTGACAATTCGTCCGATTCTTTCTTTTTTACCTTTGGAAGAATTAAAAATATAAGTACCGGCTTCCAAAACTCCACTATACACACGAACAAAACAAAGCTTGCCGACAAAAGGATCGGTGGCGATCTTAAAAGCTAAACCAACAAACTTCTCGCAGTCATCCGGCTTTACAACAAACTTTTTTTCCAGATCATTTGGATCCATCACTTCAACCGGAGGCAGCTCGAGTGGTGAAGGCAAATAATAAACTACGGCATCCAGAGCCAATTGAACGCCAATATTTTGGAGAGCTGTGCCGCACATGACTGGATATATCATGTTAGCAATCACGCCCTTGCGGAGCGCCAAACGCAATTCGTCAACATTAATCTCTTCACCATTTAAATATTTTTCAGTTAAAGCATCATCACATTCCACGATGCGCTCAACCATTTCACTTCTAAACTTTTCAACTTTGTCTTTCATATCGGCCGGAATTTCAACTTCATTAATTTGTTCACCATAAGTACCTTTAAATTCAAAAGCTTTTCTTTCAATTAAATCAATCACTCCAAAAAAAGAAGACTCGGCGCCAATCGGCAATTGGATTGCCACGGCCTTTGGGTTCAATCTTTGTTTAATTGAATCCAAGCTCATATAAAAATCCGCGCCCATTTTGTCCATTTTATTAACAAAACAAAGTCGCGGAACATTATATTTATCAGCCTGACGCCAAACTGTTTCCGATTGCGGTTCAACTCCATTTGAACCGTCAAAAACGCAAATTGCGCCATCCAAAACACGCAAAGATCTTTCTACTTCCACGGTAAAATCTACGTGACCGGGAGTATCGATAATATTAACTTTTGTATCTTTCCAAAAACAAGTTGTTGCGGCAGAAGTAATAGTAATGCCTCTTTCCTTCTCCTGCTCCATCCAATCCATTTCCGCGGCGCCTTCGTGCGTTTCACCGATTTTATGTTTTTTACCGGTATAAAAAAGCACGCGTTCAGTAAAAGTGGTTTTACCCGCGTCAATATGGGCCATAATGCCAATATTTCTTGTTTTATCTAATGAATAATCTCGAGGCATAAAGTAATTTAATATTTATGATTTAAGATTTAAGAATTAAAAAAACATTTTTAAATTTTGGACTTTCAACATAAAATTCCGCGCGAGTCCGCGTCAGTCCGTATTATCTGGAGAAGTGAGCAAAAGCTTTATTAGCTTCGGCCATTCTATGAACCGCTTCTCTCTTCTTTACGGCCGCACCTTCGCCTTTAATCGCATCTAATATTTCCGCGGCTAATTTTTCACTCATCGGCTTTCCTTTTCTCGCTGTAGACGCCTCTATAATCCAACGGCAAGCCAAGTTAAATCTTCTTTCTCCTCTAACCTGCATTGGCACCTGATAGTTCGCGCCACCAACTCTTTTGCCGCGCACTTCAACTAACGGGGCAATTTTCTTGATAGCTTTATTAAAAACATGTCTGGGATCTTGTTTTGTTTCTTTTTTGACAATTTCAAAAGCGCCGAAGACTACTTTTTCGGCTATGGATTTTTTGCCTCCTCTCATTATATAATTAATAAACTTGGCAATATTTTTGTCATTATATTTTTGATCGCCTTCTATTTTTCTTTTTGGTGCTGGTTTACCTCTCATAAAATATTATTATTAATTAACTAAATTATTTTTTCTTTTTTTCCAGTTTAGCGCCATAACGGCTTCGGCTCTGTTTTCTTCCTTCTACACCACGAGCATCATAAACGCCACGGATCACTTTGTAGCGAACGCCTGGCAAATCTTTGGTTTTGCCGCCTTTTACTAAAACAATAGAGTGCTCCTGCAGATTATGGCCAATACCGGGAATATAAGCGGTAACTTCCATTCCATTTGATAATCGCACGCGGCAAATCTTGCGAAGCGCCGAGTTTGGCTTTTTTGGAGTCATCGTAGTCACCTTTAAACAAACACCTTGCTTAAAAGGACATCCTTTTGATAATTTTGTTCTTTTTCTATGCAAAGTATCTAGCGTAGTCTGCAAAGCCAAAGACTTACTTTTGCTTCTAGTTGTTTTTCGTCCTCCACGGACCAATTGATTCATTGTTGGCATAATTTATCTTAAAGATAGGTAAAAATATTAAAAGCATCCCGAATACTCGGGATGTGTATAAAATTGCTTGCTATTTTAATTTAGCAAAATATTTAAAATTAGTCAATGCCGGTAATAGCAATAAATAAATACTGTATTATCGGCGAAATTACCGCAAAACCAAACATCACAAACAAAAGCACAAAAATCATACCAAAACGCTCTAAATTTTCTAATTTTAGCCGCAAATTATAAGGAAGAATCGCGCTTATTATCTTAGAACCGTCAAGCGGAGGTATAGGAATAAGGTTAAAAACCATTAATAATAAATTAATAAAAACAATAGAAACTAACAAAGTAATTAGCATCGGATTTATCAACATTAATTGCGCGGAAAAAAATCTTAAAAGCAAGCCAAAAAGCAAAGCGACGGCGAAGTTGGCCAATGGTCCGGCCAAAGCCACTTTTGCCGGACCGTATTTCTGGTCAGACAAATTATATGGGTTATAAGGCACGGGTTTAGCCCAACCAAGAATAAAAGGCGAGCTGGAAAAAATCAAAACCAAGGGCAGAAATATTGAGCCAAACCAATCAATATGCGGTATTGGATTCAAGGTTAGTCTCCCCTCTTCTTTCGCGGTCGGATCGCCCAACCTATCCGCCATCCAGCCGTGCATATATTCGTGGATAATGGCAGAAAAAATTAAAACGATTATTTGAAAAATTTGTAACATAATTTGATGTTAGCACATCTTGCCAAATTTATCAAAAGGTGTTAATGTTTTAATATAAAAAACTAAAAAGATTTAATCAGCTTTGAGCTTAAAGCTTTGAGCTTTTAGGTGCTAATAGTTCAAAAACTTCTCACCTAAAACCTACTCTAAAAGCTAACAGCTAAAAGCTATAAGCTAAAACTATGGGGAAAAAATGCGATATTTGCGGACGCGGTTCCAAGAAAGGCGCACAACGCTCGCACTCCAATATCAAAACTCTAAAAAGGCAAAACATTAATCTGCAAACCAAAACTGTTGACGGTAAAAAAAAGAAAGTCTGCACAAAGTGCATAAAAACAATGGCAAAAATGAAATAATAAAAATTCCCTGAATTTTCAGGGAATTTTTATTTTAAATTATTAAAAAGTTCGTATAAAAACGAAATATTTTTTGAAATTTTTTTAAACTCTATTTATGGAATATTTGGAACATCAAAATATTGAAGAGGTAAGCATAAGTGAATTGACAAAAAAAATGGAATCAATGAGTTTTCACTTACATCAAGAAACAACTGACAAAGCTCAACTAAACCCCATAAAGAGACTCTCATCAATTCAAAATGTTTGGAAAGCTGTAAAAACAAAACTTGGCAATCCTAAAACCGCTCTGGATGTTGGGTCTGGATTTGCTTATGGAACTATATTTTTGGACAAGCAAAACATTAAAACCGTTGGAATTGAAAAAGTCCGTTCTAAAAATACACAAGCCATAGAATTATTTCGCAAACTCGGAATCATTCTAAACAAAGTAGATGAGATTGACTTTACTAAATCCCCAGCAATTCTTGAAGCTGATTTTAATTCATTGCAATCTCAAGAAGTGGCTGATTTGATAACAATGTTTTATCTTAGCGGAGAGTTGGTAACTAATCAACAAACATTCAAAGTTTGCGAAAAATTACTCAAAAAAGATGGTAAAATCGTACTTTCAACTGAAGCAGATAGAAAAACAATAGAAAGTATTATTGGTAATGGAAATTTTAAATTGCCAAGCGGTTTTTCTTTTGAAATAATTGATGTTCCAAACAATTTTGAAAAAACTGTTATAATATTAAACAAAGTTTAAAAAAATTTTCAAAAAATACATCGCACAACACGGTATATGCGAAATCCTGTATAATTCAAAAATATTTTTTAAAATTTAAGGATATTTAAACTTTCGATCAAAAATTTTATTAACGTATAATCTATCTATACTTATGAACTTCAAAACACTTACTGACAACTTTCAGATTCCTGTTATTGGTCTTGGGACTTGGGGAATTGGTGGTTTTACGGAAACCGATTCTTCAAAAGATACAGAGGCTATTCAAGCAATCAAGGACGCAATTGAATTGGGCTATTCACATATTGATACAGCAGAGCTTTATGGTGCGGGGCACACGCATGAATTGATTGGCAACGCAATAAAGAATTTAGACAGATCTAAACTTATCATTACCAGCAAGGTATTCAAAACTAATTTGAAATATAATGATGTAATCGCTTCTTGCAAAAAAAGTTTAGAAAAATTGCAAACAAACTATATTGATATTTATCTCATCCATGCTCCAAATCCCGAAATACCGCTAGAAGAAACAATGAGAGCCATGAATCATCTTGTTGGTCAAGGATTAGTTAATTATATTGGTGTTAGCAATTTTTCTGTTGAGCAGATGCAAGAAGCTCAAAAATATTTCAAAAATAAAATCGTTGCCAATCAAATTCCTTATAACCTTGCTACAAGAAACGTTAATCTTGATCGTAATACCAACAATTTAGGTAGCTGTATTAATATGGAATCTGAAATTATTCCCTATTGCCAGAAAAATAACATTATTATAATGGCATACAGACCAATAGAAAGAGGTTTCTTATTAAAACCAAATTTACTGCTTGATGGCTTATCCAAGAAATACGGTAAAACTAAAGCTCAAATCAGTATTAATTGGTTGGTTTCCAAAAAGAATATTATTACTATCTCCAAGTCCATAAACATAGATCATCTGAAAGAGAATTTAGGTGCAATTGGCTGGAATTTAAGCCCCGAAGATATAAAACTTTTAGACGAAATGGAATTTGAAAGTTCAAATAATTATTAAAATCTCTAAATAACAAACGCTGTCTAACAAGAGATACAAATAACTTTTCTTTTAGAAAATATTCTAAATCCCCTATTTTGGGGATTTTTTGTTAGGAGAATTGCTATTGACTAAATAAATTACAAATAGATAATAAATTAACACCCAGCCGAACCAAAGATAATCAACCTTGATATAAGCGTAGGGAATCCGCGACGTGTAATCAACTGCTAAAATCACAAATTTTAAAAGTAAATTCGCCGGTAGAAAAAATAAAAATGCCAAGCCGGGAAGCAAAAATCCAAGAATCATCGCCAAAAAAATAAAAAGCATTGCCGGAGCAATCGTCCAGAGAACTAATAAATTACTCAACGGCGCGACCAGGGAAATTTGCTTAAAATTATAAGCGATAATCGGCAAGGTAAAAACTTGTGCCGACAATGTTAGAGCTATAATTTCTGCGCCTAAACGAAAAAACTTATTTTTTGCTTTATCTAAATATTTTTCCCAGAGCGGATAAACATAAATCAAGCCAACTAGCGCCAAAAAAGATAGTTGAAAACCGACATCGTCCCGCAAAAGTCGCGGATTAAATAAAAGCATTGTGGCAGCTGCGAAAATCAAAGCATTGATCAGGCGACTTTTTCGACCAAGCTGAATAGCGAGCATTGCCAAAAAACTCATAACCGCCGCTCGCACCGCCGAAGCCGGCGCGCCAACCAAAATCGTAAAAATTATAATAAAAGCTAAGGACAAATAAAATGCCTGCCGCCGCCTAAGGCCAACGGCTAATAAAGCCGTCATACTGGCCGCGGCAATAATTGTCATATTCATTCCGGAAACCGCCATGATGTGCGTGAGCCCAGTCTGCGAAAATTTCTGGTTTAATTCTTCGCCCATCCCCTGCCGGTCGCCAATCATTATCCCAAGCGCTAAACCCGACTCAGGATCAGATAGTCCAAAATTAATTATTTCGCGTATCTTATTTTTTAAAATAAAAATCTTTTTATAAAACCAATCCGCTGGTTTATTTGTCACAATATCATCACCAATTTTTTTGATCTGCGGATAATAACAAACGGAAAAAATATTATAGCGCGCCAAATAGCGGTCATAGGAAAAATCGTTAATCGCGTCCGGTTGTTTTAAATCACAATTAATTTCCAATTTATCGCCGAAATTATACTCGGGAAACAAATCGGCGGTGATTAATAATTTGCCGCTAACCGGTAGAGACGCATTGTCATGCGTCTCTACATTATCCGTTCCCACGGATCGTACCTTAATTTCCAATTTTTGATTATTTGACCGCACATCCGGCTCTTTATCCACCACGCCATCTACAATAATTTTTTGGCCATTATAATGCCAAATTTTGTCCGGATAATTTTTCGGAATTGAAATTGAATAGCGCCAAACGCCAAAAAATAAAAAACAACCCCATAGGCCGAGCAGTAAAATTTTTTTATTTGACCAAGAAAAAATTGTTAAAATAAAAAACGCAACTAAAGACGAAAACCAAATAAATCTATTTTGAATAATATTTTCTGACACGATTGAAGCCGAGACAATGCCAATAATAAAAAATAAACACAAAAATAAAAAAATCTTTGATTTAGAAAAAATAATATCCCTCCTAAAAAACATAAAAAAAATAAGAGGATATTAAAAACTCCTCTTTTTGAAATTAATCCTTTATTGGCTCATGGCCTTTCTTACGCCGTACGGCAGGCGTAAGGCGTCGGGAGGCAACACTCCTTCGGATATAATGCTGACAACTTTAGCGCCCAAAAGCGCGGCGCACCGGAAACAATCGCTCTCCCGACATCCAGGGGGACATACAACACTTTTTGGCCCTACTACGAGCAGATCCATGACTAACCTCCTTCCCTGTTGAAAAAGTACCCCCCCCTCTCTTTTTTAGATTAACATAATTATTGTTTTAATGCTATTTTCTTACTATATACTTCGCGCTTTGCGCAAATACGCTTCCATAAATTGTTCTAGTTCCCCATCTAAAATATTATCAATATTTTGCGTTTCAAAATTTGTCCGATGATCTTTTACCATTTTATAAGGTTGCATGACATAAGAGCGAATTTGTTTTCCCCATTCAGCTTTCTGCGCTTCACCGCGCATTTTCTTTTCTTCTTTGTCCTTTTCTTCTTCTTGCAATTTAAATAATTTTGATTTTAAAATTTTTAATGCGTTTTCCTTGTTCTGATGCTGAGAACGCTCAGTCTGACAAGTTACCGTGATGCCAGTCGGCTTGTGAACGACACGCACGGCCGAATCGGTAGTATTCACACTCTGACCGCCAGGACCGGATGAACGAAAAACATCAATCCGCAAATCTTCATCTTTTATTTCAATGCTTTCTGCTTCCGGCAATTCCGGTATTACCTCAACCAAAGCGAAAGAAGTATGCCGCATTTGCTCGGCGTCAAATGGCGAAATGCGAACCAAGCGATGAACGCCATTTTCACTGCGCAAATAGCCATATGCCCAGCGTCCGATAATTTTTATCACTGAGCTCTTTATACCAGCTTCATTACCCATAACTCTATCCATAATTTCCGTTTTCCAACCCCTTTTTTCCGCAAATCGTAAATACATCCGCTCTAAAATTTGCGCCCAATCTTGCGCATCAACGCCGCCCGTGCCAGCATGAATTGAAACAATTGCGTTGCTTCTGTCATATCTCCCGGAAAATAAAACTAAAAATTCAAGCTGAGAAAATTTTTCTTTCAATTCAATATATTTTTGATTTACCTCGTCATAAACCGAGACGTCATTTTCCTTCGCAGCCACTGCCGCAAATTCTTCAAGCTCTCTAACTTCTTTGGATAATTCTTCCCACTTATTTACCTCGCTCTCCAATTCTTCTAATTTTTTGCTGATTGTCACCGCCTTCTCATGATTATTCCAAAAATTGGGATTACTGATTTCCCTCTTAATTTCTCTAATTTCTGTTTTTTGCCCTTCCAAATCCAAAAGCTCCGAAGTATCTAAAATTCGCTCGCGTAATTCTTCCAAATTTTTCAATAAATTCTCCATATCCCGGCAAATTACAAATTAACTCCGAATATACAAATATATAATAAGTATACCATAATATTTCGTAAAACTTCCAGCAAATACAAAAATCCCGATTACTCGGGATTTTTTGTTTATATCAATTTTTTTTCTAAAAACTAAAATCTTAAAACTAACGTTTTGACCATTGCGGAGCGCGTCTTGCTTTTTTGAGGCCCGGCTTCTTTCTTTCTTTCTTGCGAGCATCTCTGGTTACTAAATCTTTTGCCCTTAAAACTAATTTTATTTCTTTATTCATGGCAATTAATATTCTGGATATTCCTAGCCGTGCAGCTTCTGCCTGTGCTTTCTTCCCGCCGCCATGAACTATGATAGATATATCAAAATCTCTCTGTTGGCCGGTTAATTTCAATGATTGGCTGAGAATTGCAATATGATCAGCAGTAAAATATTTTTTAGCCGGTAAACCATTAACCGCAATCATGCCCTTGCCGTTTTGATAAATTCTAACTTCCGCCGATGCAGTTTTTCGAGAACCGATCGCTCTGATATATTTCCCTTTAAACTTAATTGCTTCTTCATTGTTTTCCACAATTTTATTGGTTGTATTTTTTTCTTCTGTCATAAATATTTATGCAATTTATCTGATTATTAATCTTTTTAACATGCCATTGCGCAATCTATTAGCCGGAAGCATTTGTTTTACCGCTCGCATCAATATATCTCCCGGATTTTTTTCTTTTAGATCTTTCATTTTAGTGACTCTAATTCCTCCCGGATAACCTGAATAACGATAATATTTTTTCTGTTCAAGTTTCTTGCCGGTAAACTTTAATTTACTAATGTTTGCAACTTCAACAATGTCTCCTGCGTCAATATTGGGAGTATATTCCGGTTTATTTTTGCCACGTAAAATTATTGCGATTTGAGATGCTAATCTTCCGACCGCCTTATCTGTCGCATCAATTTTTTGTAATTTTCTTTCAACCTTTTTCATATTTGTAGATTTGAATATTATTTGTAGATTTGAGTGCTATACTAATTCTAATTGCACCACTTCGGCACCATCGCCTTTTCTATCACCCAATTTAATAATTCTGGTATAGCCGCCTTTTTTGTCTTTATATTTAGCTCCTAAAACTTCCATGGCTTTTTTTATCGCCATTTTCTGCGGTAAAATCTGAATTAATTGGCGTCTGGCAGATAAGTCTCCTTTTTTGGCAATCGTAATAATTTTTTCTACCAACGGCTTAACTGCTTTTGCCTTTGCGGATGTAGTTTTTACTTTTTCGTAAATTAAAACGCTTGACGCCAAATTTCTCAGCATCAATTCCCTCGGTGCTTTTTTTCTGTCTAAAATTACTCCTTTATTTCCATGTCTCATATGTATAATTTTTTATTTTAAGATTTCTTTGGGCGACCGCGCCTTTTCTTTTCTGTAGTAAGTTCCTCGGAAACCGACTCAGCATCCTCCTCGATAGATTCCTCTTCAACTTTTTCTTCTTCAATATTTTGCGCTTTTTTTTCAACTTCCTCGCCCAACAAAGCGTTAAATTGGTTAATTAATATTTGCGCTGAATCTTCAAAAGCTTTTTGCGGAGTAATAGTGCCGTCAGTCACAATGTCCAATATCAACTTGTCCCAATTGGTCATTTTGCCGACGCGCATGCTATCTACTGAGATACCGACAGAAACAACCGGAGAAAAAATTGAATCCATATCAATATGACCGATCTCATGCTTTTTTTCTTCTATACTTTCTATTGAGCGATAACCGCGTCCACGGCTCACATAGATTTCCATATTCAAACTGCCGGCCATGTCAGTAATATGCGCCAAAATTAAATCCGGATTAACAATTTCTACTTCGCTATTTTTAGTAATATCGCCCGCTTTTACTTCTTTCGCGCCATGCGCATTTAATTCTAATTTTATTTCTTCGTCGCTTTCAGAAAATATTTTTAAGCGCAATTGTTTCAAATTTAAAATAATATCTAAAACATCTTCTTTGACGTGCGGCAAAGACATAAACTCATGATCAACTCCCTTTATCTTAACGCTCACTACCGCGGCGCCAGGCAAAGAAGAAAGCAACACCCGCCTCAAAGAATTACCCAGAGTTGTGCCATAACCAGGATAGCACGGTTCAACCGTAACAATCCCCTGATTAGCACTTTCTCCGGCTTTAAATTCTATTTTTTTAGGCAAAACGATGTCGTTCATAGAATGTAATTGGTGATTGGTAATTTGCAATTTGGCCGTATTTGCGGCTCTCCTCCAAAGCTTACCAAATTACTGATTACAAATTACTAATTACTATTATATAAATAAAAATTATCTTGAATAAAACTCAACGATCATCTGAATATTTAAATTGCTTCTTATATCATCCATAGTCGGCAAATGTAAAATTTTTCCGCTTAATTCCTCAGTATTAACATTTACCCAGCTAGGCAGAGTTGCTTTTTTTAATTTTTCACCCAAATCTTTAAAATGTTTAAACTTTTTACTTCTTTCTTTGACTTTAACAATATCACCAACTTTTACGGAATAAGACGGAATATTCACTGCTTTGCCATTTACGGTAAAATGGCCATGATTTACTAATTGCCGAGCTTGATTCCGTGAATTCGCCATATTTAAACGATAAACCGCGTTATCCAATCTTAATTCCAAAAGTTTAAATAAATTATCTCCGGTATTGCCTGAATGTTTCTTGGCTTTTTCAAAAGTGATAGAAAATTGCTTCTCATTTAAATTATATTGTTTCTTGGCTTTTTGTTTTTCGGTTAACTGAATGCCATAGTCGCTCTGCTTTCTCTTATTCTTTTGGCCATGGCAACCAGGCGGATAGTTTCTTTTTACCATCGCGCATTTCTGCGTGCTACAACGATCGCCTTTAAGCATCAGCTTTTCGCCTACTCGTCTGCATTGTTTGCATTTTGGATCTAAATTTCTTCCCATATTTATTAATTAGAAATTCTTAAATTTATTATACTCTTCTTGGCTTCTTCGGACGGCAACCATTGTGAGGAATCGGAGTAATATCTTTGATTGAATTAATGTATAAACCATTAGCATTTAAAGCTCTTACGGCTGATTCTCGGCCAGTACCAACTCCCTTTATAAAGGCGCTCACTTCTTCCAGGCCATAATCCTGACGCGCTTTTTCAACGGCTATTCTCGTAATAATGGAGGCGGCGTAAGGAGTTGATTTTTTTGCTCCTTTAAAACCGGCTATACCGGCGCTTGCCCATGAAAGGACATTGCCCTGTACATCAGTCAAGGTTACTATCGTATTATTATAAGTGGCGTTAACAAAGGCCATGCCAATATTTGCTTTTCTCACAACTTTTTTCTTTTTCTTTTTGTATGATTTTTTTTCTGATTTATCATTTTTTCTGCTTTCCAACTTTTTTCTAACTTCTTCCGGCAATTCTTCAAGTTCCGGTCCATTTTTCTGAGAAACATTTTCTTCAACTTCAAAATTTTCATTTTCCTCAACATCAAACTGAGCTTCCTGGTTTGAAACTTCATCTTTTTTTATTTCGTCATTATTTTGTGTATCTTTTTCTTCAGTCATATAAATATAATTCAAATTCTTTTAAGTTTTTTGCGCTGACATTTTTTTGCCGGAAGTTGCTGTTCTTCTGACGTTGCCGCGAACGGTTCGACTATTAGTCTTGGTTCTCTGGCCTCTTACCGGCAAACTCTTGGCATGACGCAAACCGCGATATGTATTAATTTCTTTTAATCTTTTAATATTTCCGGAAATATCTCTTTTTAAATCACCTTCAACGCGATGTTGCTTTTCAATAATTACTCTTAATTTATTTGCCTCTTCTTCGGTTAAATCTTTAACTCTTTTGTTTGGATCAATATCTGCTTGTTTTAAAATTTTGTTAGAAAGAGTTTGACCAATACCAAAAATATAAGTCAATGATGTTTCCACTCTTTTCTCGTTTGGAATTGTTACGCCAGCGATACGAATTGCCATTTTAAGAATTAAGATTTAAGAATTAAGATTTAAGAATTAATCTTAAATCGAAAATCTAAAATCAAAAATTAATTATCCTTGTCTTTGTTTATGTTTAGGATTCTTGCAAATTATAAAAACCCGTCCTTTGCGTCGGACAGTTTTACAGTCTTTGCATATTTTTTTTACACTCGCGCGTACTTTCATAAATATTACAATCTATAAGTTACTCTTCCTTTTGTAAGGTCATATGGGCTCATTTCCACCCTTACTCTATCTCCCGGCAATAGTCTGATTTTATTCATTCTCATCTTGCCTGAGAGATGCGCTAAAATTTCATGACCGTTTTCCAATAAAACTTTAAAAGTCCCTGCCGGCATTAATTCCAGCACTTCTCCTTGCATTTCAATAAAATCCTTTGAATTTGGAATTGATGTATTTTCTGCCATTTTACACAAAAAACTTGGTAAAATTTAAAAATTTACCAAAATTTTGGTAATTACTACGATTTATTAAATATTATTTATAGTTACGTAAAAATAATTATATATGCTCATCAATTTATTGTCAAGAGACTGGGTTGTGAATAATATTGGGTCAAAAATTTTTCGTTTTCTTTTGGTATTATTTTATTCCAAAATCGCCTTGATTCTGCGCACACCAGAACTAGAACTTTCTTCTTTTTGGATTTTAAAATGCCCGAGCTCGCCGGTTCGCTCTACGTGCGGCCCGCCGCAAATTTCATAAGAAATAACATCGCTTCCCTCGCCGATTTTATAAACTTTTACTTTTTCGCCATACTTTGAATCAAACACGCCCATCGCGCCTTTTGCCTTGGCTTCATCCAGATTTAATTCCTCGCAAGACACTGGCAGATCTTTGGCTATCGCTTCATTCACTATTTTTTCAACTTCAATTTTTTGCGCATCGGTCATTTTTTCCGGATGCGAAAAATCAAACCGCAAACGCTCGGCAGTAATATTACTCCCCTTCTGTGTGACGTGATCGCCAAGAACTTTTCGCAAAGCCGCCAGTAAAAGATGCGCCGCTGTATGCAACTTCGTTGTTTCACGGCTGGCATCCGCCAAACCGCCCTTGAAAGTGCCGGCGCTCGCGGTACGAGATTGTTCCTGATGCTTTTTTTGCTCCTCTTCAAATTCTTTATACATTTTTTCAATTGGAATATATATTTTTTTGATAGACAATTCTTCTAAAGACATTTCTAGCGGAAAGCCATATGTTTGAAATAAATCAAATAATTTTTTACCAACATCCGAAAAATCACTTAAATGTTTCCAATCTTTATCTTTATAAAATGACGAAAATTTTTCAAATTCCTTTAACCCCTTTTCAATGGTTTTATTAAATTTCTCTTCCTCTTTCTTAAATTCTTCAATCACAAAATCAATATTTTTTCGCAGTTCGGGAAAAACATCGCCATAATCATGCGCGACAATCTTGGCGATTTCTTTTGTCCACGGGTATTCCGTAATGCCGAGCATGCGTCCATAGCGAATCGCGCGGCGAAGCAAGCGGCGGACAATGTATCCGGCGCCGACATTGGACGGTAAAATTCCTTTGTCATCGCCGACAATGAAAGTCGCGGCCTTGAGATGATCAGCAATCACTTCAAAAGCGCGAACATTATCTTTGTAAACTTTTCCGCCGGAAAGCATGGAAATCTTATTCAAAATATGTTCAAACATGTCGGTCTCAAAACTGTTGTCTTTGCCTTGCGCGACCATAGTCAATCGTTCTAAGCCGCCGCCAAAGTCCACATTTTTCTGGGGTAATTTTTCAAAACCTTTTTCAGTACGGATAAATTCCATGAAGACATTATTACCAATCTCCACAAATCTTCCGCAATCGCAATTCACATGGCATGGCTCATCTTTCCAGGGAGAATTTTCGTGGCGTTTCAAATCCGCGCCCAAATCGTAAAACATTTCCGAATCCGGTCCGCCCGGCTCGCCCACCGGCATCTTGGCTGGCGCGCCGGAACGCGACCACCAATTTTTATCACCATAATAAAATATCCGACCATCATCCAAACCATTTTCCCAAGAATTATCAACATCTTTCGCCTCAATGCCGGCGCTTAAAAATAATTTTTTCCAGATCTCCACCGCTTCGGCGTCGCGCGGAATGCCAATCTCGTCATTGCCGCGAAAAACCGTTACATAAAGTCGCTTAGGATCTATGTTTATTTCTTTAGTTAAAAATTCAAAAATCCAAGATAACTGTTCTTGTTTAAAATAATCACCGAGAGACCAATTACCCAACATTTCAAAAACAGTGTGATGACGGCTGTCGCCCACATCTTCAATATCTTCGGCGCGAAAAGATTTCTGTGAATTAACCAACCGCGTGCCAGCCGGATGCTTAGCGCCCAAAAGATAAGGTACGAGCGGTTGCATGCCAGAACCGATAAAAAGAGTTGAGGAATCGTTTTCCGGAATCAAAGAAGCCGAGGGAATAATTACATGCCCCCTGGATTTTCCGCCCGAGGCGGATCCGCCTTTGGAGGAAAAAAATTCTAAATATTTTTGTCGTATTTCTTTGGAAGTCATATTATATTTAGGTGTCCGACACCCTATAGGGTGTCGGACACCTTTTATAAAATTTTATCTTTTGAAGTTATAATTTTATTTTACTAAACGTGCTACTAAATATATTTTATCATCTCTCTGAACCAAGACTTCGCCATAATCGGGCGTGCCATCTTCTTCGATTTTTGCGCTAGCTGAATCAGCGCGAAAACAATAAGAATAATAATCGGAAAAAATAACTTGCGAAAATCCGACGGCCCCTGCTAACTTTCTAACTTGATCTTCCATTTTTTTTCTTAATGAACCTCTGTTAATCTCCATAATTTCAAAAGTTGGCGCTTGTTTCCTTTTTAAATATTGCTCTTTTGCTTCGCCGAAAAGCTGCTCCACCATTATTAAACTTCCTCCCGGTTTTAAAATTTTGTAAGACTCGCCCAATACCCTTTGAATATTTTCATCAGTAGTTGATACTTTAACTATTTCTGGACGATCTTTGTCGCCCACTTTTCCCATTTTTAATAATCTTACTAATAAATGGTCGGTGCAAATTAAATCGGCTGTGTCTTCTTTATAAGGAAGATTAAAAACATCTCCCCTGACTAAAAGTTGGCCCCTGCTTTTATCAATCGTTTTTAACTCTTCATGCTGAAGATTAGTAAGAATTTCTTCAGAATTTGAATTTAATTTTTTTGAAATTTTATTAAATTCCGCAGCCGAAACATCGCCAGCGCAACCCAAGAAAACAAATCTTGCTTTTTCAAGTCTTCTTAATCTATTTATTTCCTCTTTGCCTAGTAATTTTAAAATGCTGGGCAGATCAATACCGATTGTCTGAACGAAAGAATAAATTTCTCTTTTTGTTAAACCAGATTCCTGAATATCACCCATGCTTTCGTCATATACTCTATTTCCCTCTCTATAAAGAGCATTTTGCATATCCCAGAATTCCTCTTGGCTGCCGTTAAATAATCCTCTTCTCTTTGCTTCTTCGTAAATAACTTTGTTTAATTTATCGGGATCATCATAAGCATAAACAATATTTCCTTGTTTAGATGCGGTTTCAATTGTATTATTCATTCTTTCTGCCATAATCAAATCTTACAAAAAATATCTAATTTTGGCAAGAATAAAAACAAATTCTTGACTACCAATGAAACAATACTATAATAAATATAATCACTTTTTTATAAACCATATTCCAAAATGGGGTGGGAAGACATGAGAGAGAAGAAGAGAAATAAATTAACGCCCGGAGAATTCATCAGCAAGCTTGGGGATTTATTTTCACATAGACTCGCCAAGCTCATTTTCTGGCTCGTTTTTGTTCTTTACATTTGCGCCTTAATCAAATAGTGATGATAAGGCGAAGGCGGAAATAAAAAACGGCAAGGTCTTAGAGTCCTTGCCACTTTTTATTTTGTCAAGTTTTATTTTTTCAAACTTTCCCCTTCCTTACATTCATTACGGAAAAATTTCCATTCTTCACATTCGCTTCCGTCCTTAAATCCGCACATGCCATATTCACCGCCGGTAGCATCTTTTTTTATTTCTAGTTGTCCGCCCCTTTCCTCGCAATTTACTGACGCCGGATTAGCCAAGCCGGCTGCCGGCGTAAACTCAACCGCGTTATTGGCTCCCCTTCTTTGCGTGTAGCATTTTCCGTTCTGAAAGTAAAAAATCATAATCGCTAAAATTATAACTATCACGGTAAGGGCAATTACAAAAACTGTTAAAATTACATTTGCATTAGATGATGTTTTTTTCATAAAAATTAAAATTATAAAATTTTTATTAAACTATTTTTCTATTACCATCGCGTAATATTTATCTACATTCAAAACGTCTTCAATGTGCCAGCCGTTTTCACTGACTTTTGAACTAACCGGATATTTCCAGACGGCGCGCAAATTTGCCGGCAAAAATAAATTGGAAATAATCTTATCGCCAATTGATCCTGGTTGTTTTTGAACAAATAACGAATAAGGCAATAAACTTTTCTGGTCGGGATTTAACAAATTTTCTATTTTTCCGAACCAACCCGCATCATCCCGAGGAGCTTCTTTGATTGTAAATGGTAATTTGTATTTGAGCACAACTGTTTTTATTTCTCCCGGCTCAAGCATAAACCAATTGGCAAAAACTGTTTTTCCATTCTCATTGTAAATTTTTGTTTTATTTTCTTCGTCAATTCGCGCTAAATTTTCCGTCTGAGCAATAAAAGGATCAACGCTCAATGATTCTTCTGGCTGTTTAGCGATATATTCTTTTTCATCCAGCTCGCTAAAACCCTCAGCGGATAAAAGTTCGCTCCCAGCCGGCACATAAACTCTCATCCAATCTAAATTTCGCACGCCGGTGAACAAATCTCCGCGGCTGGCATTGTGTTTTCTTGTAATCACCACGGTGTCAATAATGCTTCCATCATCGGCTATTTCCGCTTGGTGATTTATTGTTTCGTCAATCACTTTGTCGCTTTTCTGCCCGTAAATATTGGTATTAACAACTGATAAATAATCCCATTTGTTTTCTTCCATTTTTCCATCCCAACCGCGTTGGGCGATTTCTTTTTCCAATTTTTCATCAGTAAAATAAAATAAAATATGTTTTTCATTCAAATTGCCTTCTATTGCTTTTAAAATTTCAACGAATTTGTCCTTGTTATTGATTCTCTTTGGCAATTCAACGAGAATAGCATCCATTAAATCGCGGATAATTTCCTTGGGTTTAGCTTTGTCAACCTCAACTTTTCCGGAGGTGGAATCTTTTAATTTGTCCAATTCTTCTTCACTTAAATTTCCCGCTTCAACTATTTTCTGAGTAGTATCCCAAAAATTATCCGCGTCAATCACCACGCCATATTTGGCCGTCATATCAATCGGGCCGAGTACTCTTAAAATTCTCTCTAATACTGTCGGGGTAAAACTGATCACACCATCAACGGTCGGGCCATCGCTTTTTTCATAAAACCATTTCAGCTTCTCCGCGCTGGTCGGCCAATCAGGCCACCAATTCGCATTCCAAAAAAACCAGCGCGTCCCAATAAGCCAAAATGGTTCGGGCGCCAAAACTGATTCTCTAAGCCCGGCCGTAGTGTCATAACTCCCGCCAGCCGGAGCTTCAATATTTTTTATTTTTCCATTTTGAAAATCTACGAGCGCGTAACTGCCGACAAAACCGCCCGAACCGCGCATTTCGGAATTATTTTGAAAAACTAACAAATAACGTTTATTGCCGGCAACACCTAAAAATTCTTTGAGCTTTTCAGAAATCAAAATAAAATCTCCCAAGCCGGCTTCCAGATCGGCTGATTTATTTCTCAAAAAAATAAACTGCTCTCTGTATTCAATGGGTAAAACATCAATATCAATCTGCGATAAATGACTATTCAAACTCGCGGCCGCTTCACGTGATTTTTCTCCATATAAAACAAAATTATCTAAAATTTTTGCCATGTCTTTCTCGCCACCTGAAAATAAACTTTGCAAAGCTAAACTCATATTTTCACCCAAAATGGCGGCATTCTCGCCGGCGGCGAGCATTTCTCGACTATAAGCGGCCAAACGCGCTTCGTCGCTAGGCGCATAAGCTGCTAATCTAAAAAGCAAACTGTTTATTTCTCCAAGCTCTTTTTCAGCTGAAAAAAATTTCTCACTTGCTTCGGAAAAATTGTTTGAAGCTTTATTAAAATCCAGATTCATCACGTCTTTGGAGCCATTAATAAAACTGGAAAAACCCGCTTCGGAAGCTAACACGACTTTATTTTTTAAGTCGCTTAAATTTATAGTTTTATAAAAATCTAAAAATTTAAAAGGCAAAATGATGATGAGCAGAAGTAAAGCGAATTTGAAAATTCCCTTGAAGGAATGTTTTTTATTGTCATTCTGATCCCGCTCTAGCGGGAGAAGAATCTCGGGTTTATCTATAAATTTCTTTGATTTAGCTTTTGCGTTTAGTATTGTCTCTCGCGCTTTCTGAGATCCCTGCCTGCCGGCAGGCAGGCTTCGTCCTCTGTTTGCGACCAGAGGATTCAGGATGACAATCGCTTTTTTTATCATTTTCCCCACCCACTTAACCAAAAATACCGGCGCAAAAATAACGCCATAAAAAAAATATTTTAAATAAACAAAAATATTCCTGCAAAAAATTTTTATTCCGGAAAAAACCCGGGAAACTTTTTCGACTAAAATTTTGAATAAACCAAAAAACTTTTTAAATAAAACAAAAATAATAAATATCTTGGCAAAAAACTTGAAAACGTTAATAAATATTTCTTTAAAATCAACATGAACTTTTGAACTATTTTTATGTTTTGATGCTTTAATGTTCTCGCGCGGTTTCAAATCCACAACAAATCTAGACGCTCGATCATTTGCGCCAATATTAAAACTGCTAGATTGTTTATCTTTTCCGACAAGCATGGGGAAAGAGAAAATTTTAAATTCTAAATTTTAAATTTTAAATTTTAATTAATTGATATTGATAATTGTTAATTAATTATAATTATACTACAAAATGGTATTGAAAGTAAAATAAAAGGGCTACCCACTGAAAGTGAATAGCCCTAAAGAGACAAAGAGTCTCCGGTCATGGGCGCATAAGCTTCGCACCCAAGCTCGCGCGCCAGGCAAACCACTGCCTGACAAGCTTGCGGACTGCCATGCTGGGCAATGACAATCCGAGGTTTGACCATCTGAATCGCTTGGCGGATGGCCGCGGCATCGGAATGAGCGGAGAAGCTTAGCTTCTCAACGTGGCAGCCCAATCTGACGCGTTCTCCACCAACGGAAATATTGCCAGTTTTCAGAAGATCTCTCCCTCTTGTGTCCTCTGCCTGATAACCGGCCAAAATAAGGAGATTCTTCGGATCAGGACCTTTTACTCGGATGTATTCCATGATAGGACCGCCCTCAAGCATGCCGCTCGTGGCGACAAATACACCTTGCGAAATTAGGTGTATCTGGCGATCCCATTGGGAAATCCGCCTGACGGAGTAAAGCGCTTGGCGAAGTGCTTCGGGATCCCGAAGATATTCCGAATGCGCGAGAAATACATCCGTCACATTATTCCCCATGCCATCCAAATGCACCGGGCAAGAGAGGCCCATCTCGGCAAGGAGAAGGAGAATCTCTTGCGTCCTCGCCAGCGCGAAGGCGGCGATCATCACTGAACCGCCACCAGCGATTGTCTCGGCAACCAGAGACTTAAATCTCTCTTCAACCGCAGTCCTGTCAGGATGCGACCTGTCCCCATAAGTCGCATCAATGATAAGAATCTCCGCATGCGGAAGACGCTCGCATTTTTTCACGAGGCGAGTATCCATGCTATTAAAATCGCCGGTATAAAGCAATGACCTCCTACCTTGCTTCAGAATGATACTGACTGAGCCGGGAATATGGCCAGCCGGGAAAAACTGATAGTGGACATTGCCGCGACGACCCTTTTCTTTGTACCGCATGAGCGACAGTACTCTCTCAATGTCGCTCTCATTATATCGCGGCTCTTGCTTCTTCTTCGCCGCAATTTTCAGAGAGTCATAGAGAAGAAGCTCTGCCGCTTCTTTGGTGATCGGCGTACAGAAGACGGGGCAATTCAGCCCATCTTTTGCCAGTTCAGCCAAGCCGCCAACATGGTCAAGATGCCCATGAGAAATCGCCGCGAAGCTGATTTTCTCCAGCCGCGTGATTTTTTCGGGCCAAGCCATAATTTTGGTTCCGCCTATGTTCGCGGGTTTGAGTCCATAATCAAGAAGGATCCGAGACCCATCAGGAAATACTGCTTCGATGCAGCTTCTCCCAACTTCGGATCCTGCACCGTGCATTGTTATCCCGATGTTTCCCATATTGACCACATCTCCTCTCGCTTTGATTTTTAGCTAAAAAGAACAACTTTACAGATTATGAATATTATCAATTAAAAATAACCCTGTCAACTTCAAAATATTATTTAAAATTAGCAAAAATTAATAGTTTCTTAATAAAAACGTTGACAAAATAATTAAGATATGTTATTATTTTATGTTAATTGTTCTTTGAAAGACGTTTAGTTCTTGCCGGTTTTGTTGCTAAAATTTAGCGCTAAAACCGGCAAGAACTGTTTTTTGTTTTCAATTTTACGCGCTTTTCGCGCGCACCCATTCACACACCACAAAGGAGGAAGCACCATGACGGAAGAGCGATATGACCATATTATGGTAAGCCTCAGGGCAAACCGGAACATGGTGGAGAGGGGGCGAAAGTTGGGTCTCCCCTACGTATTCCGGACAAAGCAACAGCAGAAAGAGCTAACCGCGCTGTATGCGGCGAAAGCGGGTGAGGCCAAGGCGTTCCGGCTGGAGCGCGAGGACACCGCCGGCAATCCCCAGGCTGACGGTGGCAACCTCGTCTTCGGACGGAATGGCCAGGAGAACATCCATCTCTGGTCCCTCTTGGACGACTTGTCCAAGGCCGGCTACGGTCTGACCATCGCCGAGGTCTTCCAGAAGGAGAGCGACAGTAACGGCGTTGGTTTCATCAGGTTTGTTTTTACCCACGACAAAGCCGTTGTGATGCCGACCTTCTTCGAGGTCAGCGAAGAACAAGAGCGCTTTATGACTCTTCTCTTCAAACGCCTTTACCGGAAGGTGCACGGTTTCCGAAACAACGCGGCGGTCTCGCTCGAGGGCGAACAAAACCCGATCCAGGGGCCCATCATCACGCTCAACGTGGCCGGCCCAGTCACGGAAGCGCGTGAACTCGAAGAGCGGCGCCCTTATCGCCGCGACCTGCGGCTCCTGGACGAGCTCGGGCATTTCCGGTGCCCGCTCCACGACTCCCAGGCCCACGCTCTGGCCAAGAAGCAGAAGGCCTCCGTCCAGGCCCCCGCCTGACCCCACCCTCGTTCTTTATCTTCCGACCCAATCGGGTCATATCTGGCCCCCGGCAAGAACAACACAAAAAATCGTGTTCGTTTCTTCCGGGGGTCTTGTCTTTTTAAAAATAAAAATCCCCGAAAGGTGGGGTCAAAAAATAAATTTGAGAGCCGAAAAATCTCTATTTTGTCATCTCGAATCCCCCGGTCGCAACCGGGGGTGAGAGATCTATAATACTTTGTTTTCCTATAAAGCATTATTTATGCGCTTCGCCGTATATTAAAGATCCCTGCCTGCCGGCAGGCAGGTCTCGCACGCCTCGGGCGGGTCGAGATGACAAAAAAATATTTTTTCTCAAATTTTAAATCAATCAATTCTTAAATGCCAAAAATCTTTAAATATTTCTCTAACTTCGTTTAAATTACCTTGCCCCATTAATTCTTTAGCATCTATTTCCTCTCTGCCTACCCATTCGGGCACCGGCTTATCCTCATAAAGCTCAAACAAATTAGCCAAAAAAGTAGTGGCGTAAGAACCCTTGCGCAGAAAAAACTGAACTACTGCTCCGCCGGCAAATATTTTGAATTTTAAATTAGCGGGATAAATCCTGCCAGGCGTTGTTCTCTTGGTTAAATAAACAAATTTCAAGGGCTGCAAATTTTTTAAAAAATTCTCGGTGCCGTCTTCGGCTAAATATTTCTGATAAAATTTATGATCATCAGGATCATCGCTTAAAAGAAGCGGAAATTCTTCGTTCACACAGCCCTTCTCACGGCTATATTCAGACAAATATTTGTTAAACAAAAGACTGGAATAAGCATAGAGGCAAATTGTTGCGCTATTCTTTACCTCGTTAAGCGCGCCAATAAAATTATTCGGTTTATTTTTTAAATATTCAACAATTTTCAATTCATTCAAAAAGCTATAAGGCAATCTTTCAAAAATTTTTGCTATTTCCAAAAAATTCGGATAAATTTTTTCGGCTTCTTTCTTTAATTCCGCAATTAATGGCATTTCGTATTCATTGGTTTTGAATAGAATATAACGAATAGCCAGTTCATATTTTCCTTGCATTATTAATTTTCCGATTTTATGGCTATCCAAACGCACGCTACCGAATCTTTGGCTTTGATAATAATTTAATATGCCATATTTTTCTATATTATCAATTTTTGCGGCCAGTAAACTCTCGTCGATTTTATCCTCGGTTCTGACGGTGATAGTAAACAAATTCCCTTCCAAATCCCCGGGACGGAGAAAGTCTTTTCCGTAATGCAAGTCGGATAACTTTAAATTGAGAATATTTTTTTCGGCAACATCTTCGATGGCAATCGGCTGATCCCTAAAAGCAATCAGTTGCGCCGTAAGAGCATATTCATCCTTAAGCCCGGCATAACCAATACGGCCATTAAAATTTAATGTTTGCTTTAATCTTTCAATCGCATCGGTCGTTGTGATCCCGATTTTTACCATATTGGCATAAAGAGTTTTTTCATTTTTTTCCCGTTCGCGATTCGCCTGGCTAAAAATATTAATCGGAATGACTTCTCCTTTTTCCGTTTTTTCTTCCACAATAAAGTCTTCAAAAAAATATCTCAGATATCCTTTTGGTTTATTCTGGGGAATATTCCAAATACCGATTTCTTTAAAAACATCCGCCTCTTTTCTTCTATTTTTCGGCTCAAGCAATTCAGGATTGTTTTTTTCCAGATCTTTGATTATTTTTCGTTGTTTTTTCCAAGCTTCTTGAGAATCCATATTTTTATTTTAACATATTTTTATAAACCGCCACTGTCTCCTCTGCCGCCTTATCCCAGCTATATTTTTTTATCTGTTCAAAACCTTTTTGAATTAAATTTTGTCGCAAATTTTCGTCCTTGATTATTAATTTAATTTTTTTTATCATATCATCTTCATTTTCGGGATCAAAATAAATTGCCGCTTCGCTCAGAACTTCAGGAAGGCAAGATCTATCTGAACTTACTACCGGACAGCCCTGGCTCATAGCTTCTAAGGGCGGCAAACCAAAACCTTCATAAAGCGAAGGAAAAACATAGGCTGAGGCGTTTTGAAATAAAAATTTCAAATCTTCGTCCGGCACAAAACCGGGAAAATTAACCGGCGAATCTTCATCGTCTTTAAACAATCTTAATCCGCGAGCATAGTCTTTCACGCGTTTATAAAAATAATCTTCTTTGCCAACTAAAACCAATTTTAAATCACTAAACCTTTCACGCAATTTCGGTAAAATTTTAATAAGCATTTCCAAATTCTTATGCGGATAAGCATTGCCAACGTAAAGGATAAACCTCTTTCCTCCCTCTCCCCCGTCCCCTCTCCTAATTAGGAGAGGGGTGTCTGAGCGAAGTGAAGACGAGGAGAGGTACTGGACTGGGGGTGAGGGAAAAGTTGTCCCTTCATAAATCATCACGATTTTTTTCGGCTTGACTTTGAATTGTTTTATTATATCTTCTTCTGTATATTTTGAAACAGCAATAATTTTTTTGGCACGCTTAACCGCTGTCCAGATAACAATTTTATAAAACAAATTTTTCAGTTTATACAGCCAAGGGCTCAAAGTACTCGCGCGTTGGGTGGGATATTTAGTGAGAATCAAATCCGGAATGGTAACGACAAATTTTACGGGCGTTAATATCGGCACATTAAAATGCGTAAAATGCATCAAACTAACATGTTCGCGCCAAATTAAAAACGGGAGCATTATTTGCTCCTTCAAAGTATACCAGCGCGCATTGGCTAATACCTTCTTAACACCCTGGCGCGGCACGACAAAACTATCGTAATTGTCCTTATACAAAAAAATTACGTAATCATTTTCCGTATCTTTCCTAATAACCCGATCAACAATTTCCTGCGTGTATCTCCCCAATCCTTTACCGACAGGGCCGTAGAAGCGAGCGTCAATGCCGATCACGTTATTTTTCTTTTTTAATTGCTCATGTCTACTCATGCTTTAAATTATTTTAAATGTTAATTGAATGGGGACGAAAATTTTAAATTATAAATTTTAAATTTTAATTAAATGATAAATTACTAAATTTTAAATTTTCCTTTGCAGCTAAGGCAACTCGGGAAAACAAAATTTGTCATTTTATTATTTAAAATTGATTTAAAATTTAAAATTTGATATTTAAAATTATCTTTTTACTTTCTCAATAATCTCGGCCAAACCGTCGTCATCAAAAAACTCAATCACGATTTCACCCCCATGCCCCTTGCGTTTGATCTCCACTTTGGAGCCAAAAAATTCGCGCAAAGCAAATTCTTTATCCTTGTCGGCGTAATTAATTTTGATACGCGCATTTTTTGTGCCGCCCATGCGCCGTGCTTCTTGATTGGTGTCGCGTACTGTTAAATTATTATGTAGAATGCGCCGGAATAAAGCCATTTGCTTATCCAGTGATTCAAGCCCCAAGATAAACTTAGCATGGCCATCAGTAATTTTTCCTTCAATCAAGGCTAACTGTACTTCTTCTGGCAAGTTTAAAAGACGTAAAGCATTAGTTACTACCGGACGCGACTTCCCTACTTTTCTACCTACTTCTTCCTGCGTTAAACTAAATTCGTCAATCAATTTCTGGTAAGCAATCGCGGTTTCAATGGGATTTAAATTTTCTCTTTGCAAATTTTCAATTAAAGCTATTTCTAATTTTTCCTGTTCGCCGGCTTCGCGCACGATTACCGGCACTTCTTTTAAACTCAAAGATTGCGATGCGCGCAAACGCCGTTCGCCGGCGATTAGTTCGTAACCATCAACAGACCTGGTAACAATGAGCGGCTGGATAATGCCATATTGTCGCACAGACTCAATCAATTCGTCCAAACTGTAATCGGCAAATCTTTGCCGCGGCTGATGCGGGTTGACTTTTATTTGCGCGGGTGAAATTCGTAATATTTTATCTTTGTCTTCCGGCGTAATAGTTTCAATTACCTTAATCTCGCCATCTGCCGAAGCATCTTGTTTTTTTACTTTTGGAGGAATCAGCGAACTAAGTCCGCGACCTAATGTATTGGACATAACTTAAAATTTTTAATTTTTAATTTTGTAATTTTTAAATAATATTTTAATTTCAAATATTTAATAAATTTATTCCTTGCAACTTTTTGAAATTTTGGCAAAAATTAAAGTTAATTCATGAGCTTCTTGCCATAACTTCCGACATTTTTCTATCTGCTCAGTATTGGCAATAGCAATCATTCTTAACCAGTGTTTTGTTTCATTAGCCTCTTTCTGGCAAATTTTTATTTTATTTCTGAAATCTTTTTTAGAGCAACCCTGATTGGCTTCCATATAATTAGCGCCAATACTTGTGGCTGATCTGACTAGTTGATTTACTAATGGCTTATTAATATTATTATAATCTATTAGTTTGCAAAATATTATAATTTTTTCACCAAACTTAGCTGTCCTTTCTTCTAGATCATAAATCATATTAAAAATTAGGATATTTGTTTATTATTTAAAAATTACAAAATTAAAAATTAAAAATTCTACAAGGCTATTATTTCCTTCGCCAACTTCTCATACGCTCTGCCGCCGCGCGAAGACGGATCATAATGGAGAATAGAACGACCATAGCTTGGAGCTTCAGCTAATTTAACACTGCGGGGAATAATAGTGCGGAAAATTCGATTAGGAAAATATTGGTAAAGCTCATTCATAACCGCGCCGGAAAGCCGATTGCGATTATCATACATCGTAATCACCGCGCCCATTATACCAAGTTCCGGTTTTAAATTTCCTTGCACGAGTCCAATCGTTTCCAAAAGCTGGCTTAATCCTTCCAGCGCGTAATATTCGCTCTGAATGGGAATCAAAACTTCGTCAGCGGCTACCAAGCTATTTACCGTGAGCAAACCAAGCGATGGCGGCCCGTCAATGATAATAAAATCATAATCATCGCGCACGCTATTAATAATTTTTGCCAAGCGATATTCACGTTCTTCCATGCCAACTAATTCAATGCCGGCGCCCGCCAAAGAAAGAGTTGCCGGCGCCACATCAAAACCAACCTGCATGGTTTTTTTAAGCACCTCAAACATTGTTTTTTGTCCGATTAAAGCCTCGTAAATGCCATGTTCCAGACTACGATGATCTACGCCAAGACCACTTGTAGCATTGGCCTGCGGATCAATATCCACGAGCAAAACCTGCTTTCCTAAATACGCCAAATACGCGCCCAAATTCACCGCGGTAGTTGTTTTTCCTACTCCGCCTTTTTGATTTACGATAGAAATTATTTTACCCATAGAAATCAGTAAAATAGTAAACAGTAATTAGTAAATAATAATTTATCTACCATTTACTAATTACTGTCTGTTATTTACTAAATATTATACCCCACTTTTTTTCCTTTGACAATTTAGAAAAAATAATTTATATTATTTATATAAAAACAGTGTCCATATTCACTGTATTTTTAATTAGAAATCAAACAAAATTAATTTTAGCCGAAGTGGCGAAACTGGTAGACGCGCACGACTCAAAATCGTGTGGAAGCAATTCCATGAGAGTTCGATTCTCTCCTTCGGCACAAATAATTTTTGATTTTCGATTTTTGAATAATGTTTACTTAAAAAATCTAAAATCGTAAATCAAAAATTACTAAGGACGCTTAGCTCAGCTGGTTACCCGCCCGTACCGAACGCGGTACGTTCGGGCGGGGAGCGCCTCGTTTACAACTAATAATTTAATATGTACACAGTGTATATTTTAAAAGATGAAAATGGAAATTTGTATAAAGGCATGACAAGTGATATAAAACGAAGATTAAATGAACATCGGCGAGGAAAAACACAAACTACTAGAAGAATGAAAAATATCAAATTAGTTTATCAAGAAGAGCTGGCTACATTTGATGCTGCACGCAAAAGAGAATTATATTTGAAAACTGCCGCTGGAAGAAAATTTATAAAAGAAAAATTAAGGACGCTTAGCTCAGCTGGTTAGAGCGCCTCGTTTACACCGAGGAGGTCGAGGGTTCGATCCCTTCAGCGTCCACCAAAAAAGCTAAACCAAGGGGGTTTAGCTTTTTGTTCTTTTGTAACCTGGTAAAAACCAAAACAAGACAAGGAAGGAGTTCGCCATGAAGAATGAAAAAAAACCGGAAAAGGTTGCCTTGTTGAGCGTTTTCAACAAGGACGGGATTGTGGAGTTTGCTCGCACCCTCAAGAACATGGGCTGGAAACTTCTTGCTTCCGGGGGCACGGCGCAGACGCTCAAAAACGCCGGGCTGGAAGTCAAGGATGTCGCGGACCTGGTCGGCGGCGGCGCTATTCTTGGACACCGCGTGGTCACGCTCTCACGGGAAATCCACGCCGGCCTTTTGGCGCGTGACATCCCTGAGGACAACGCGGAGCTGGACCGGCTGGGGATCCCGCGCATCGATCTTCTTTGCTCGGATCTCTACCCGCTTGAGCTGGCCATTGCCGCAGGTAAAACCATGCCCGAGGTCATTGAGATGACCGACATCGGCGGACCCACGCTGATCCGTTCGGCGGCAAAAGGCCGCCGTATTGTCATCTGCAACCCAAGGGACCGCATGGTTGTTCTCGGCTGGATGACCAGCGGCGAGCTGGACAAGGAAAGCTTCTTAAACATGCTTGCCGCCAAAGCCGAAATGACCGTCGCCCGCTACGCACTATCTTCGGCGCGTTTCATCAGCGGCGGCGAGTTCGACGGTTTCCTCGGCCAACGCTATCTTGAATGCCTATACGGGGAAAACGCCCCGCAGACTCCGGCCGGCGTCTTTAGCGCCCGTACAAGCGACCTGCTGGCGCTGGACAAACTCCGGCTCTTGACCGAAACGTCGTCAAGCTACAACAATACGTGCGACCATGACCGGCTGCTCCAGACAATCACGCACATCGCCGCCGGCTTTGACCTCAACTTCGGCGAAGTGCCATATATCGCCGTGGCGGTCAAACACGGCAATCCCTGCGGCGTTGGCGTTGGAAAGACGCCGGAAGAAGCTCTCAAGAAGATGATTGACGGCGATCTTCGCGCCATTCTCGGCGGCATCGTCATGACCAACTTCCTGATAGACGAGACGGCCGCGAAAATCCTGGCCGTCTACCAGGTGCCCGTAAGGAAAAGGCGCTTGCTGGACGGGATTATCTGCCCGGTCATCACAGATAAGGCCGTTGCGATGCTCGAACGGAAAAAAGCCAAATGCCGGATTCTCATGAACCCTGCTCTAGCGGAACTGAACGAGAAATCACTGGACACGGCTCCCCGCCTTCGCTGCGTCCGCGGCGGATTTATGGTTCAGCCGAACTACACTTTCATTCTGGATCTGAACCACCCGGAAATGAAAAAGTTCGGCCAGGCCACGCCTGAACAGAAACGCGCTATGGTGCTTGCCTGGGCTATCGCAGCCACGGCCAACAGCAACACCATCGCGCTTGTGAAGGACGGCATGCTTGTCGGCCTGGGATCTGGCCAGCAAGACCGTGTCGGCGCTTGCAAGGTGGCCTGTTTCCGAGCTGACGAATCCGGCCATGACATCTTTGGGGCGATTGCGGCAAGCGATAGCTTCTTCCCCTTTGATGATGGCCCGCGCGCCCTTGCCGACAGGGGCGTCAAGGTGATCTTTTCTACCTCTGGCTCGATCAACGACCAAGCGGTCATTGACTTCTGCCAGGAAAACGGCATCGTGCTCTACATGCTTCCGGACAAGGTGGCCAGGGGTTTCTTCGGCCACTAATCAAAATTCTTTTAATCCTCCAGCAGGACTTTCAAAGTTTCTTACGAGAAACTACGAAAGTCCTTTTTTTCTTGCTTTTTTCTTAAAATTTATCTAATATAAAGTTAGAAAGGAGGGCCAATCTTATCGTAAGATTCGGCTCTTTTTGCACCTTGAAAAAATCGATTTTGAAAACCGTAGAGATAAACTGACAACCCCTCAACGGAAAGGACTGATGCAATGGACGAACGGTATACCATAGAAAAAATTACGAAAATCTGGTCGACTGAGAACAAGCTCAGTCTCTGGCAAAAAACCGAACTCATGGCAATCAAAGCCAGGGTGATTCTCGGCCTTGTCGCCGAGACGATTTTCCTGAAGATCGAGGAAACGCTCAAGCGAATCCCGATTGACATCCCGTGGTGGAAAAACCGCGACAAAGAGATCCGCCACGACCTTAACGCCTTTCTCGATGAGAGACTCCGTCACCTGACCGAGGAATTACAGCGCTACCTGCACGAGGACATGACCTCCTACGATACGGAGGAACCGGCTTTTGTGTGCATGCTCAGGGAGTCAGTGCAGATTGTCATCAGGAGTCTGGAAGAAGTCTGCAAAACTCTGAAAGCAATGGCACTCAAATACCGCTACACAATCATGAACGCCAGAACCCACGGACAGGAAGCCAAGCTGCAAAGCTTTGGTAAAAGATGCCTTACCTGGTACGTGATTTTGCAATTAGACCTCAACAACCTGAAGAATACGGTCAGTTCTCTCAAGTATGCCAAGCTTTCCGGCGCTGCCGGGAACTACGGCGACATGGATCCGGCGGTGGAGATCGAAACTCTGAAACAGCTTGGATTCGAACCGCTCTACGGCACACCCCAGATCCTTCCCCGCGAGCTTTTTGCTCCACTGGCGCAAGCGCTCTGCCAGATCGTGCAGTCGTTGGACAAAATCGCGACCGATATTAGATTAGGCGCGCGTAGTGGACGGCCGATCTTGCAAGAGCCGTTCGGAAAAAAGCAAAAGGGCTCTTCCGCCATGCCGCATAAAAAAAACACCATCCGCACCGAGCAGATGGAAGGCATGGCGCGCATGGCGCGCGGCTACATGAATATGATCCTGGAAGCGATCAAAACCTGGGAAGAACGGGCTATTGAACAATCCTGCGTGGAAAGAGTGGCCTGGCCTGATCTCTTCCATGTGGTCGTTCATTCACTGAAAACCATGAACGCAGTACTAACCGGCCTAACCGTTTATCCCGACAATATGCTTCTGGAAATCGCTGATTCCTGCGGAACTTACGCTTCGGAAGAAGCAAAAAAGCTTCTCCGGGAATTCCTGGCGGAACGCGGATTGTCAAGCGAAGTGGCCTACCGTATCGTGCAACTCGCCGCCTTCAATGCTCTGGAACTTAGCGGCGGTTTCCAAAGATTGCGTGATGGCATTCCTTCAACGATAGAAGAAGCGGAAGTGGCGTTAAAGGAAGCTTCTAGTTTGGATCGACCAAGGAGAGAAAGCATCCAGGACATCATCCCTTTAGGCCATTTGCGCCACTCACCCCAACTCGAAGCTACCGAGAAAGAAATCGAGGGATGGAACGTGATGCTGTTCACCATCTTCTCGAGTCGCAGAATTCGCGATCGCTGGAACCAAATCTTCCGGCCGTCATACCAGCTAAGACGCGAACCTTTTCTCTACGAAAAGATACTTGGAAAATAACCCCCCCCACCGAAAGGAGACCGCCCATGAATCCTAAATTTGTACCGCAAGTCGTAATCATCGCCGGAAGCGACACGGATCTCAAAGCGATTGAAGATGCCGGTATGTTGAAGGCCTTCCAGGAAATGAGCATAACCTACGCTCTTTCCTTTCTCTCCGCACACCGCCATCCTGATGATCTGAAGAACTATTTACTCGCCATGGAAAAGGAAGGTACTCTAGTTTTCATCGGGATCGCCGGCATGTCCGCTGCTCTTCCTGGAGATATGTCAGCAATTCTCAAAAACAAACGTCCTGTCATCGGAGTTCCTTTGATCGCACCCGACGGATTCAGCGGTCTGGATGCTCTTTTCTCCATGATCCGTTTGCCAGCAAGCACTGCCGTGGCCGTCCCGGGAATCGGCAAAGCAGGACTGAAAAACGCGACGATCCTTGCTTGCCAGATTCTTGGAGTAGAGCGGCCCGAAACACAGGTCGCTTTGAACAACTACCTCACGAAAAAAGCGGCCAAAAAGCCACCCCAACCCGACTTCGAAATTTTTAACGGGAAAACCGTTCACCACCAACATAAAGGAGGAGCATAACCCATGATCCAGCCCCTGTTCGAAACCAACTTTCCCGGCCTTCCCGTTCCTCGTCGCGGCAAAGTCCGCGACATCTATGACCTAGGTGATTTTCTGCTCATGGTCGCCACTGACCGGCTATCAGCTTTCGACGTGGTCATGAAGGACCCGATCCCAGGTAAAGGCATTACCCTCACGCAGATGACCTTGTTCTGGCTGGAAATGTTCGCAGATATGGTGTTGAACCACTTGGTTACGGCTGATCCCGCCCAGTACCCGGACATCTGCAAACCCTACGCCGACATTCTTGTCGGCCGCAGCATGCTGGTCAAAAAATGTGCGCCCCTGCCAGTGGAATGCATCGTCCGCGGCTACCTTAGCGGTTCCGGCTGGAATGATTACAAAAAGACCGGATGCGTCTGCGGCATCCAGCTTCCGCCCGGCCTTCTGGAATCGGCGCAGCTTCCTGAACCGATTTTCACGCCTTCTACCAAGGCTGAGCAGGGCAAGCACGACGAGAACATTTTGTTTGAACAAGCAGTAAAACTACTCAGCCGCGAGACCGCAGAAAAAATCCAAAAACTCTCACTCGCGCTCTACCAACGGGCCGCGGCTCATGCCCGCAGACGCGGCATCATCATAGCGGACACGAAATTCGAGTTCGGGCTTGATAAAGACGGCAACATCGTGCTGATAGACGAGGTTCTCACCTCGGATTCATCCAGGTTTTGGCCCGCCGCCCAATACGAACCCGGACATGGCCAGCCGAGCTTTGACAAACAAGGCGTCCGCGACTTTCTGGTTAAGATCGGCTGGGACAAAAAGCCGCCTGCACCCAAACTCCCGATCGGCGTCATCGCCGAGACGCGCGAGAAGTACCTGAAGGCTCTCCGCCTCCTCACCGGCCAATTCTAACACCAACCGCTCCTTTCTTCACTTCTAACCCGTGGACTTTCGCATTACTCACCATCCGAGTTCTAGCGAAATCCACGGTTTTTTTTATTAAAAAATAGTAAACAATAATCAGTAAAAAAATTAACAGTGTAATTTTCTATTTACTAATTACTATTTACTATTCCCAAAAAATACTTATCACACGTTACGAGTTATGAGATACGCGATATGTGATACGAGTTAAACGTTCTGCCCCTCCCCTTTTTTCTCAAAAATATCTTTAAGAAATACGCTAATTACCGTCGTAAAAGGAATGGACAAAACGGCGCCAACCACGCCAGCTAATTTAAAACCGATAAGCAAAGCAATAATTATCACGATCGGATTTAGACCTACAAATTTTTGCATTAATTTTGGAATAATAATATTACTTTCCACTAAATGAATAACATAAAAAAGAATCAGAACAAATAATGCTAACATAGGTGATTGCGCGAGAGCTAAAAATATTGCGGGAATAGCTGCCAAAAAAGGCCCAAGGTAAGGAATAAATTCAATAATTCCCGCAATCAAGGCCAAAACCAAGGCATAGCGAACTCCCAATATTGATAAACCTGAAAAAGCTAAAACAAAAATTATCAAAGATAAAATTAGCTGGCCGCGCAACCACAGGCCGATTTTTATTTGCATGCGATTGACAAGTTTCAAAATATACGGCTGATGATGCTCAGGCGCGATTGACCAAATAATTTTTTTGAGAGCGTTTTCTTCCGCCGCCATATAAAAAGTAATCACTAAAACTAAAATAAAAGAAAAAATATTGCCAAAAATTCCCGATACCGTAGAATAAACTCCGCCAGCCGTAAGTTCTAGGCTGGAACTCAAAGAATTTATCCCTGCTTTTAAATTATCTAGCAAATTATGGCTAATGGCATAATTTTTAAACATTGAAAAAGCGGAAATAACTTTTTCAAAATAATGCGGAAAATTTTGTGCTAAATCGGTTAACTGGCGAATAATCGGCGGCACCGCCAAATAAACAATACCACCAACAAAAATTAAAACCGCTCCATAAATAAAAACAATCCCCAGGGTTCTCGGAATTTTTTTCTTCTGCATCCAATCAACCCATGGATCAATAGCGCTTGATAAAACTAAGGCGGCAAATAAAATTGCCACGATATCACGCACCAAAAACAAAAAATAAAGCGCTAAAACAATAATAATAGTTTTGAATATTGTAGCGGAAGAAATATTTATATTGTAATCTTTTTTTTCTTCTGACATAACTTATTTAGCTTTTAGCTGTTAGGTGTTAGCTTTGAGCTTATTGGTTCCAATACTAGCATATAAGCCGTACTATCTAAAATATTATTATACCAAGCAAATAGTAAATCATTCTCTTTTATTTTTGATCTTTTGGGAGTAGAAGGATCATTATACCAAAACATACCATTTTGATATTTTGTAATAACAATGAAATGCCCCGTTTCGCTAAAATCTCCCTCTCGAAACAAAAATGTTCTTACTGCTATAATAACTGGTAATTTTTTTCTTAAAATCAACCTTAAAGCTAAAAGCTCTAAGCTATAACCTACGCAGCCATTTTAATATTCCCCAAGCAATAGCGCCGCCGGCAATAGCGGTAAAAAATTGCATCCAGCCCATCATCTGCGCGATTTTTATGGTTAAATCTTCTTTGACAATAATCCTGGCCACCATATTTATTGAAGCATAAAGAAAAATAAATTTTAACAACGCGCCGGTAAACACTCCAATCCAATAACCTTTTTTATCATCTTTGAAATTATAGTAAATCCAATCAATAGCTAAAATAAAAATTACATTGCTAATCATAATAAACGGCAAAGCTGGCGCAAAAACTGCCGGTAAAAGTCCGCTGGTTAGCGCCATAATACTCGGAATAAAACACGCGATTAAAGCGCTCCGCAATCCTACTAAAATTAAAATTAAAATCAACAATGCATTGATTATTGGGCCGGTAAACCATTGGATGTGGATATAGAAAGGTAAAAGCATTACCAAGCCAACCATGGCTAAAAATTGAGCAATAGTCCGCGCGTTCACCTGTTCAAAAGTTTGTTCTTGAAAATAACGCATGTTCAAAATTTAAGAATAAACGACGCTAAAATTTTACTAATTTTACCACTACACCGCTTACACTTTTAATTTCCTGCTCTAGAAGTTTTATTTTACTCGCTTCGCCCTCCACTACCAAATTAATCAATCCGGTGCAATGCGCAATGCAAACCGGCTGAACATTTATCCCTAACCGCGCGGTAATCAAATGACCTTCTCTGGTAAAAATCTTTTGCAATTTGTCGGCCTGCTTCTGTCGATCTGGGAGTAGAATACTAATTGTGGCTAATTTTTTTTTGGGCATATTATTTTTTAATTTTTTTATTTTTTTGCTCATCTTTTAATTTGGTAACTATAGCCCTTTTACCATCCCAATCAGCTCTTAGAAAGTTCTCAACCGAACAATAATTGCCAGAAAAATCTCCCTCATATTTAACTTCGGATTCAGTGGGAGTGCTGCCAATTAATAAATGAAAAATTCTATATTGTTTACAGTCAGAAAAAATTTCTTGAAGTAAAATTTTAAAGTCACTAATAATACTGTCACATTCTAATGCTTCATTTTCGTTCCTTTGGTCTATAGAGTCAATTTCTTTATACATTTTGTCATACAAATTCCTCATGTTATATAGCCATAACTCTTGAATTAATTTAAGTCGATCTTCTTTGGATTTTGCCAAAAAATCTTTAATTGAAAATTTGCCTGTCAAATCTGTATTAATTCTTTCTTTGCCTTCGATAATATCACCACCAACCAAAGCTTGATACAAATTATAATTACGAATGTCAGGAACTAACTCTTCTAGCAATCGGGTAAATGGTTCAAGTTGTTTATCATAAAGTCTGTCATCATTTTCAACTTCCCCCACGACTTGATCAGCAATCTCCTGAATTTCCTTTATGCTATAATTTTTTTCCTCTTGTATTATTGCTTTTTCATCCATATTTTTTAACTATTTAATTAATAACTAATTATCCCAATCTCCTCATAACCCAATCATGTTCTTTTTACATACGTCGTATGTAAAACTTTATGTTCCAAATCTTTATTTTTCTTAAGCCAATCAAGCGCTTCTATTACTCCTTTATTTTCATGCGCGCGCCTGACCTTTTTATCTTTATCAATTTTATAAAGCGCTTCAATACGTTTCCGGCGAATTTCCTGCGTTGTTGGGATTGGCTGTCCGCCGCCGCCGATGCAGCCGCCCGGACAGGCCATTACTTCAATATAATCATAATTATTAAGATTTTTTAAAACTTCGTCAACACAGCCGATGCCGTTTACCACAGCCACGCGTAATTTCTTTCCCGCCACGGTTACCGTAGCCTCTTTCACTCCTTCCAGTCCCCTAACTTCTTTAAAATCAATCCGGCGCTCGCAGATTTTTGCTTTACTTTTTTCACAAGCTAAGGCCTGTGCGGCTCGCAAGGCTGATTCCATTACACCTCCGCTTCCGCCGTAAAGCACGGCGGAGCCGGAAAATTCTCCCAAAGGATTGTCGGCGGTTGTTTTCTCTATATTGGCAAAATCAATATTATTTTTTTTCATGAGCCAGGCAAACTCGCGCGTGGTAATCACGTAATCAACCGGCGCGTTGCCATTAATCTTCAATTCCGGACGCGAAACTTCAAACTTTTTTGCTGTGCACGGCATCACTGAAACTACGATAATGTCTTTTGGTTTAATGCCCATTTTTTCCGCCCAATAAGTTTTTACTAATCCGCCGTTATGAACATGCGGGGAACGAGCTGTGGTTAAATTCGGAATCAACTTCGGATGATAAAATTCTACATATTTCACCCAGGCTGGACAACAGGAAGTAATCATCGGCACCTCCCCCCCGTCCCCTCTCCTAATTAGGAGAGGGGTGGCGGAGCCGGGGAGAGGTTTGCGGATACGAGCCAGTCTTTCTAATAATTCCTCCGCTTCCACCATCGTTGTCACATCCGCGGCAAAACTGGTATCAAAAACATAATCAAAGCCCAAAGCCCGCAAAGCTGAAACAATTTGTTCGGTTACTATCTGGCCATAAGGCAAACCAAATTCCTCGCCAATACTCACACGAATTGATGGCGCGAATTGCGCCACTACCACTTTATTTTCTGACTTTTTCTTCTTCAAAATTTCTTCCACTTTATCCCAATGCGCTTGTTCCTGCGCCGCGCCCACCGGACAATGCAGGGCACACTGGCCGCAATAAATGCAATCAATTGATTTATTTTTTTCTGACAATAAATCTTTCGCGCGAAACAATGGCGGCTCTAATATTTTATTACTTTTGAGTGGTATTATTTCTTGTTCACTTCCCTTGCCTTTTAATTCTAGATAGTTTATCTTCTGCATCAACGAACAAGCGTCAAGGCAATTGCGACAATCAATGCATTGCGTACCGTCAATTTCCACGGCATTAGAAAATTTATAAATTTTTCTCTTTCCTTTACGGTCAGGGAAACGGCAAATTTCCAGTTTGTATCGGTCTGCTAAATTCAAGAGTTCGCAATTCACGCGCCAGATGCAAGTCGGGCATTTTTCAATATGCTCGGCAAAAATTAATTCAATATTCAGGTTGCGCGCTTTCTTCACCCGATCCGTGTCAGTGCGTATTTCCATACCGCTTTTAACTTTGGTTTTACATGACATTGCTAATTTTGCTCGACCATTAATTTCTACGCAGCAAACACGGCAATTGGCTTTTGGCGGAAAATCTGGATGGCTGCAAAGCGCTGGAATAAAAATATCGTTTTGGCGCGCTACATTTAAAATCGTCCGCCCTTCTTCGCATTTTATTACCTTATTATTAATTTTTATTTTTACCTTTTTCATAATTTTATTTAAAACATTCACAAATTGTTTTTCTGTCAAAATTTTCTACTTTTATTTTTTCGTCAGATAATTTAGTAAACACATTCTTCATGTAAGATTTTATTGGCAAAGGCAAAGCCATGCCCAAACCGCACAAAGCCGTTTCGCTTAAATTATTCAAAACATCAAAAAATAGCTGCCAATCAATTTTTTCAGAATTGATAATTTCATTCAACCGATAAATTCCTTCCCGGCAAGGCGTGCACTGTCCGCAAGATTCTTTTTGAAAAAATTCCAACCAATATTTGATTAATTTCTTGGGCTGGTGCTTGGAAATATTATGCACTGTGATTAATCCCGCGCCACTCGCCGGATTTTTCAATTGTTTGGAATTCAAAACCTCTCCGGAAGCATCTCCACCCACTTGGACAAAGAAAGGAAAATCGGGATAATTTTTTGTCATCTTCAAAATTTTTTCAATTGTTTCATCGTCAGAAAATTCATAAACTCCGGGCTTAAAAGACTCGCCGCCGATGGTATAAAATCTTTTATTTTTATATTCGCCATCGTTAACCAAACTGACATTATAAAAAGTTTCTACATTGTTAATCAAAGTTGGGCAACCAAAAAGTCCGGCGGTTGTGGGAAATGGCGGCCGCAAGCGCGGTTCCACGCGGCAACCCTCAATCGCGTTGAGCAATGACGACTCTTCGCCGCCAATATAACCCGAACCAACCGGTTTTATAAAAAATTCTATTGGCAATTGGCCGATCGCATTTTCTAATTTATTGCCATATTTTTTATGGTAATCATGATTAATATAGAAATACGCTTTCTCGGCGCCAAGAAAATCAATGGCCAATTTAATGCCACCAATTACTCTTCCGGGATAATTTTCCAAAATATACCCATCCTTTTTTACTCCCGGCTCGCCTTCGCTGGCATTGCATACCACAAATTTTCTTTTTCCCGGAACATCTTTAACCATGCCCCACTTTATTGCGGTTGAAAAACAAGCGCCACCGCGACCGACTAATTTAGCTTTTTTAATTTTATTTAAAATCGACATAAATATTATTATACAAAATTTAAGAAGATTTTTTCTCTAACTTTTCTAAATATTCAATGGATTCAATAGTTCTTGCGCCCGTATTATCATTGTTTATTTCTAGTATCATCGGGGCGTTCGGACAATATTTATTTTTTAACTGGAAAAAATTATTCCAGTCTACAATTCCTCTGCCTAGCGATTTATGTTCTCTTCTAAATCTATGTTTATTGTCTGGTGGCAAACTATTATCCGGCAAAGCATTTTCGGCTAGCACATCATGAATATGTAAAAGCTTAATATCCGCGCCTAACTTTTTAAACCAAACTTCAATTGGATATTGTTTTAATATTTGAGTATTACTTACAACGTGTCCGAAATCAAAAGTGTAACAAATTTTTGACAATGCTTCTTCAATAGGCATTTTAATTTTTCTTGAAACAATTTCTGCTATTTTTTTTCTTATAGCCATCATATGCTCCGGCTTTGTGCCTAATTTTTCCGGCTCATCATTTCGGCAGGTAACATTTTCTATTGCCATAACTCTACCGGCTTTTATTCCCTCGGCGAATAAATCCGCCAATTCATTCGCTATAGAATTTGCTAAAGCAGTTTCTCTCCAATTTCCCAGCTCATCTAAGACTAAACTCGCGTCTTTCCAACCCGGATGTATATTATAAAGTTTAAAATTATTAGAATTGGCTGACAATTTTATCATTTCAACTATTTCTTTTCTTTGCGCCGCATCAATAACGCCCGTTTCTGTATCAAATTTAAGATTATCTAAATGAATACTGGTATTGTCAGCGTCCTCATTTAAACCAGCCAGCAATTTTGTCATCTCTTCAATGTTTTCTGGACGAAATTGCATTGCTGGCGGATTGGCTTTATTGCAAACTTCTATTTTTCTTTCTATGGGTCTCATACCATTACAAACAATACCAATATTCGGAAATTTGTCCCTCAACATCTTAACCTTTAAAATTAATTGCTCTGGATTAAAGATTTCTGAATTTAATTGCGGCTCCATTCCGCTGATGTTTTTCATTGAAAATATAAATTTAAATTATTACTATACCAAATTTTTTCTCCTGATATATTCTACTAAATCCGCCATGCGGCAAGAATAGCCCCATTCATTATCATACCACGCGACGACTTTCAACAAATCGCCGTCAATTACTTTAGTTAGCGACAAATCAACGATCGCGCTGGCCGGATTGCCAATAATATCGGAAGAAACAATTGGCTCTTCGGTTGCCTCCATAATTCCTTTTAGCCGCGCGCTCTGCGCTTCTTTTTTAAATATCTGGTTAACTTTTTTCTCGTCAACTTTTTTATTGGTAATAAAAACAATGTCGCAAATTGAACCAACCGGCACGGGAACGCGAATAGACATACCATCAAATTTTCCCGCCAAACCAGTAATAGTTTTGGTCGTGGCTATTGCCGCTCCGGTAGTAGTGGGAATAATATTAGTGGCGGCTGTTCGCGCGCGGCGCAAATCTTTATGTGGGCCGTCAACTAAATTTTGATCAGCGGTATACGCGTGCACCGTGGTCATGATCGCTTTTTTGATGCCAAAATTCCTGCGAACTACATCCGTTACTGGTGACAAACAATTTGTAGTGCACGAAGCCATTGATAAAACTTTATCCGACTTGGTAATTTTTTCTTCATTAACACCCGGCACGATAGTTTTTACTTCTGTCTCGCCTTTTGCCGGCGCCGAGATTATTACTTTTTTCGCGCCGCCCTTCAAATGCAGGCCAGCATCTTCGGCCTTGGTAAATCTGCCAGTGCATTCTAAAACTATATCCACATCTAATAATCTCCATGGTAATTTGTCCGGCTCTTTAACGGCTAAAACTTTGTATTTTTTTCCTTCAATAATAATGCAATCGGCGGTTGCGCCGACTTTTTTATTATAAACACCATAGCATGAATCATATTTTAGTAAATGCGCCAAAGTTTTTGTGTCAGTCAAATCATTAATCGCAACCACCTCAATTTGCGGGCACCGTTCCAAAATTGCCTTAAAAGTAGCCCGACCAATCCGGCCAAAGCCATTTATCGCTGCTTTAATAGGCTTGGTTTTTAAAAAAATCTCCTTGATCATATTTTTTTAAAATTAAATGATTAATGATAATATTATACCACATTTTAATAAAATAAAAAAAGCGTTAAAGCTTATGCAGCTGTTAACGCTTCACGGACCGCTTCATGATACCCTGGCGGACGCTTTCGGCTCTTCCCTCCATAGCCATGTGGATTGTTGCATCCGCCTCTGCCAGGAGCCTTCAGGCCGAATTTTCGTACTCGTTCTGCGATGGTAGTTTTGTGCAATCCAAACTTTCTGCCAATCGCATTGATCCCCATGCCTGAGCTTAACATCTTTTTGAGAAGCTCCCTTGTGTTTGTCGCTCCGTACTCCCCAAAAGATGCTTCAAATTTTCTTTCCACCTTATTGGCGGGAACCTCCAATATTCTAAGAAGTTTTTGAACGAGATTGACTTCAAAACCGAGTTTCTTGCCAATCTCTTTTGCGGTTAAAAGCTCGTCCATGCTAAGACTGACGAGCATATCCGTAATGGTTTCAAAATGGAGAGCGGATGCCGCCTGCCTCCATTCCTCGAAATTTCTCTCTCTTCTACTAAAATCATCCCTTCTCAGACAGCGCATCGCTCTCACCTCCCTCCTGAATTTTATGTGCATTTTTTCTTGTTCCTAATAAATTAGCTTTTTGAAAAACAAATGTCAAATAACTAAAACGACCCAAATCCTATGCAGGTTTCGGGTCGCTATTATCACTTTGTTTAAATTGTCTAACTAATCAATTATACAACTGATTTATTTCTTGTTTCTATTCAAATCCACCTCCACAATAATTCTGCCTTCGCTATTGCCTTTCTCTCCGGGAAATTCTACATCTACTGTCTGTTTTAAAATGTGATGCCCAACTACAACTCCCTTTTTTCCGTCCACATCAACCTTTACTCCAAGCGGCGGCATTTTTTGCGACATATCTTTATATCCTTTTTCTTCATAAGCCAAACAGCACATTAAACGACCACAAATTCCGGAAATACGATCACTGCCGCGATGGGCACATTGCTGAACATCAGCCATCTCGGAGGTAATGGAAAATAAATCTTTCAAAAATTGCCGGCAACAAAGCTGACGTCCACAATGACCGTAGTCTCCCATTAATTTCGCCTCATCTCTGATGCCGATCTGCTGGAGCCTGATTGTGCGGCCGAAATGTTTAGTTAATTCTTTTACCAATTCACGAAAATCAATTCGTCCATCGGCAATAAAAGCAAAAGTAATGCGCGAATCATCATAAGCAAAATGAACATCAACCAATTTCATCGGTAATTTATGTCTTTCAACAAATTTTTTACAATCTTCAAGCGCTTTTCTTTTTTCTCTGAAATCCGGTAATTTTTCCAAATCGGCTGGCAGAGCTTTGCGTAAAACCGGTTTTAATTCCCGGGTATAACTTTCTGTTTCCTCGTCTATCTTATCTTCTGTTTTTTCCTCGTTTATTTTATCCGCATCAAAATCGGCAAATTTAATAATTTTTCCCATTTCCATGCCTAAATCAGTCTGAACAATCACATAGTCGCCGACTCTTAGATCAAGCTTGGCAGGATCAAAATTATAAACTTTATCCCACGGAGCGAATTGTATTTGAACGACACGCATACAGATAGCAGATAGCAGATAGCAGCAAATTTCTGCCGTCTGCTATCTATTTTCTATTTATAATGAATATCTGACAAATTTCTCCACTTTCACATCGCCTAAAATATCCTGAACTTTTTTCTTGTCATCTTTAATATATTCTTGTTTATTCAGACAAACTTCTTCATAATATTTTGCTATTTTACCTTCCAAAATCTTCTCAATCATATTTTCCGGTTTGCCCTCTTTGGCTAACTGTTCGCGATAAATTTCTTTCTCTTTATTTAATTCCTCCGCCGCAACATCTTCCGGCTTGATATATTTTGGATTAGCCGCCGCAACTTGCATCGCCACGTCAACGGCTAAATCTTTTTGTCCTGATTTATCAAGAGCCACCAAAACGCCTATCATTCCGCCCAAGTGTGAATAAGCGCCCACGGTCGCGCCGCTTAAAACGTCAAATCTCTTAACGCCCATTTTTTCGCCAATAACGCCGCTTAAACTATCCACACTATCCTTAACGCTAATACCGCCAGACAAAGTCAGATTCATCAACTCATCAAAATTTGTTGGTTTATCTTTTTTAATTAACACAAAAATTTCTTCGGCTAAATTTTGAAATTTTTCATTGCGAGCAACAAAATCGGTCTCCGCATTAATTTCCAAAATATAACCCTCTGTCGCATCATCATTAACGCCAACTTTAACAATACCTTCTTTAGCTTCGCGGTCGCCTCTTTTAGCCGCCTTGGCGATGCCTTTTTTTCTTAAGAGTTCAATAGCTTTTTCCATATCGCCGCCAGCTTCATCCAATACGTTCTTACAGTCAGCCATGCCGGCGCCGGTTTTTTCACGCAATTGTTTTATTAATTCCATGCTCATATTATTTTTTAGAACAAGAACTTTAAGATATTTAAGATCATTAGGATAATTAGGAAAAATATCCTAAATACCGCAAAAATCCTAATAATCTTAACGCTCTTAATAATCTTAATAATCCTAAATATTTACTTCTTCGCTGCTTTTCCTTCTTCTACTGCTTCTTTTAATGTATTGATGATGAGTTTAATGGTTTTAGTGGCATCGTCATTCGTGGGAATAATATAATTCACATTATCCGGATTAACATTAGTATCGCAAACTGCAACAACCGGAATATTTTTTTTCTTTGCTTCCGCGACTGCTGTGGCTTCGTGTTTAATATCCCAAACAAATACGACATCCGGAATTTTTAACAAATTAACTAAACCGCCAACACGTAGTTCTAGCTTGGCGATTTCACGGTCAAAATCAAGTTGTTCTTTCTTGGTATATTTTTTCAACTCTCCGATTTCTTTTCTTTTGGTTAAATCCAAATATCGTCTGATAGATTTTTTAATAATATTAAAATTCGTTAAACAGCCGCCCAGCCATTTGCCCACGATAAAAGGCATGCCGGTTTCTTCGGCCATTTTTTTCATTGTTTCTTTGACTTGCGGCTTTGTGCCGACAAAGAGAACAACCTTGCCTTCGCTTATCATTTTAGTAATAAACTCAAGCGCCTCAGCTAATAACTTCTGGGTTTTAGCCAAATCAATAATGTGCACGCCGTTTCTTTCGCCGTAAATGTACGGTTTCATTTTCGGGTGCCATCTTGATGTACGATGCCCAAAGTGCATTCCCGCCTTAAGCATCTCTTCTAATGTTGGGATTTTTGTCATAAATTTTTTTCCTTTAGTCCTCTGCTCTCTTGTATTAGACAATCTGCTTAACTCGCGCCCAGCCGTAAACGGCAGGGCTATTTTGTTAAAGCCCCATTAATGGGGCTTCCGCCTATCTAGCCCAATCCATTTATGGCCATGCCTACCGGCAGGCAGGTTGGGCGTAGAAATTGCCTAACAAGGAAATTGTTTTAGAGCATGAGAGATTAGTTTAAATTAAAATAATTGGGGAGAATATTCTCCGCCAATATTGTAAGTATAAATTATAATATTTTAAATAATTTGTCAAGAAAAGATGCTCTAAAACTATTTCCCTTGAAAATATAAACATTTGTTGATATAATTAAAATGGTTTTAATAATTAAAGTAAAAATTATATGGACGATTTAACAATAACAATGACTGGCGCGGAAAAAGAAAAAACTTTTGATCAAACGCTGTCGGAACTTCCAGATTCCGTCAAGCAATTAATTCCTGATAATAATTTGGGTTATTACAAAAAGACAAGCGAAATGCATTGTGACACAAAAAAACCGGGCGGTTCAAAATTTACTGAAATTGGCAATATTCTTGAAGTATTAAAAAAAGACGCTCCAAAAATTGATACTGGCGTCGAAAAGAGAACCGATGACCGCGAAGCTCTTTTGGCCGTAGGTGCAAGTGAAAGAGCATTTTTGCCAGCCACTAAAACACCAGGACAACCCGAAGGATTGCCAGAAGCTTTATATTTTAAAGTTGATGGATTTAAAGGGAAGCTGGGAATTATACAACTTAAAGATTTAGACCCCAACACAAAAATAATTATCCGTCGCGAAAAAAGCGTAATTGATGAAAAAACTGGCAAGGAAAAAGTTCCCTGTTCTTTTTCGGTTGTAAAAGAAACGGTTGAGGATATGCCCGATGTTGATTTTGCAACTGTGATCATTGGACGTGAAGGCGGCGAAAATGGTAACAATGAACTATGGACAATTCATCCAGGAGCGCCAATTAAATCTTCGGAAGGAGATTTTATTGCTGGTTCAGAAACTTTATCTGGGCCAAAAGAGGGCGAAAAACAAAAAGTTATAATTATTACTGCGGGAGAATTGCTTAAAACAGAAAAAATGACTGAAAATGACTATGTAAAAATTATAAATGGAAAAGAAAATGACATCATTGATCAATATGAAAAAATTTAACATAAGATAAAATTAAATTAATTATATATAAATTATTTATTTAAATAAAACCGAGAGCAAAACTCCCGGTTTTTATTTTTTATTCTTAATTTTTAAATCTCAATTATTCCCCCTCCCAATATTTCATCACCTTTATAAAATACCGCACTCTGCCCAGCCGTAATCGCCCGTTCGGGTTTCTCTAGTCGTGCGAATAGGGCATTATCTTGCTCCCACGCGACATTACCCTGTTCTTTTTTAGCTCCCCTCGCCTGGCTGGCCTGCCTGCCGGCGAGGCAGGGAGAGGGACAGGGGGCGAGGGTGCATTTTATCGGCTTATGCCGATATCTTATCACTACTTCACATTTAAACGGAAATTTCGGCTCTGCACACGAAACCCAATTCACGTTGCTGAGATAAAATTTATCGCTATAAAGTAGCGGGTCATCATGGTCGCTCGTCACATATAAAATATTTTTTTTATAATCGCACTTCACTACGTAATACGGCCCGGTGCCGCCAATCTCCACACCGCGCCTCTGCCCAATCGTGTACAACGGCAGGCCTTTGTGCTCGCCGACGACCTCTCCCCCGTCCCCTCTCCTAATTAGGAGAGGGGTGGCGGAGCCGGGGAGAGGTTTAGCGGAGGTGAGGGCAATAATCTTACCTGGTTTTAATTTTATTTTTCCTTTCAAAAATTCATTGTGCTCCCCGGGAAGAAAACAAACATCCTGGCTCTCGGTTTTTAAATTTGGCAAACCCGCTTTGGCTGCAATTTTTTTAATATCTTCTTTTTTGTAATCCCCAAGCGGAAATAAAATCTTTTGTAATTTTTCCTGTGTTAAAGTATATAAAAAATAACTCTGATCCTTACTCTCGTCCTTCCCCTTTATCAATTTATATAAATACTTTTTACTTTTTACTTTATACTTTTTACTTTTTACGTAATGACCTGTTGCCAAATAATCCGCTCCCAGTTCGCGCGCGATTTGTAAAAGCTTTCCAAATTTTATAAATTTATTGCATTTGACACACGGATTCGGCGTAATGCCGCGCTCATAACTTTCTAAAAAATAATTAATAATTTCTTTTTTAAACTCCGGCGCCAGATTGACTGGATAAAATTTTATTCCCAACTTCTGACAGACATGCCGCGCCGCGTCCTCGGCATTTTTATTTTCCACGCCCAAACGCATAAAAACTCCCATTACTTCATAACCGGCTTTTTTTAATATCATTGCGGTAACGGAAGAATCCACTCCGCCTGATATGGCAACTATTATTTTTCTTTTTTTCTTTATCATGTTTGATGAGTTTGTATTAGCTAAAATATTAACAATAAAATCCTAAATTCTAAACTCTAAATTCTAAACAAGCACAAAACTCAAAACACAAAATCCAAAACAACTTCTAAATTTTTAATTTTTGATATTTAAAATTGTTTTGTGCTTTGGATTTTTAATTTTGGATTTGTTTAGAATTTAGGATTTAGTGCTTAGAATTTTTTCAAACATTTTGCAGATTTGCATTATATAAAAATAAATGCGACTAGCAAACAAAACAACCCAATAGAAGACGCAATAATGTGCGGATGCTGTTTTTTTATTTCAATAAAAATATTTAGGAGAAGCGCAATAAATAAAATTAAGGCCAAAATTTTAAAATACAGCGAACTCACGTCCAGAAGCGGCTGAATAAATTTTGATCCGGTTGATTTGATAAAAAAATACTGGCTCAAAACGGAAGGCTGGAGTGGTTCCACGCCAGAGATATTGATATCACTTGTGTTTTTTTCGCCGTTAGCATTGTAAACGGTGATTGTTGGCAAAACTACCGGATTAAATATCCGCTCTTTTTCTTCTTTGGTTAATACTGCATTGCCGATCCATTTATTTTTTTCACTCACATCTTTAGTCAAGGTAATCAAATAACCATTCAAACTAACCTCCGCCTTCTCGGCGCCAATATTTAAATCGGCCACGACCTGCACCAACGTTTCTTTTTGAAAAGGAGAATCAGCCACGGAGATTTTACTATTCGCCGAATTAAACAAAATACTATCGCCATCTGTCGCAATTAAATCATTAGTAATTGTTTGTGAATTTATCTTGGGAATTGAAACGTCATCTTCTTTCTTGGCCGCGATAATTTCTTGTTTCTTGGTAATAGCTTTATTCTCGCTTGCCAACATTTCCTTGGTAATGCCGAAATATTGCGCGACAAAAGTGGTATTGCGATCATTATACGGACCACTAGCGGCGCCCACGCCAATCTCACGGTAATCAGGATCAATCATATTGGCGTAATGCGTTTTGCTGTTTACCCAACCGTCTACCACACCTTCGGGAGCTGAAAATCCCATGGCCAAATTTTCCCCAGCCATCGCATAATCATATTTTACAATTTTTAGCCAATCACGAAGACTTCTATTATCCGGACCAACATGCGCGAAATATTGATTGATAATCATATCTTCCGCCTTGGCGAGCGCCGCATTATTCAAAAACTGATTTTCAGCTAATACGTAAAGTCCTAAATTTCTTCTAATATCATTAGTCAATTTAATAATTTTTTTACTCTGTTCGGCTTCCACCTCAGGCGTTAGCCACGCTTCCATTGGAAAAGCCACGATCAAAAGCACCACCGCAACTTTTATTGCAATCGCGCTTAAGGCATGAAAAAACAACCGCTTTGGATGTAGAGACTTTGGTTTATAATTATTACCCGCGTGCGGAATAAAAAGGTCTTTAATTGTATTTACATCAAACATAGCGCAAATTTTAAATATTAAATTTTAAATCAATTTTAAATGATAAATGACAATTAAAAATTTAATAATTTATCATTCAATTAAAATTTATAATTTAAAATTTAAAATTTTACTGTATTCCTTTCCCACTCTTTCCCAACTAAATTTTTCCACTCTTTTCAAACCTTTCGCGATTAAGCTTTCACGCAATTTTTGATTATTTAAAACTTCTTCAATCGCTTTGGCGATTTCATTAATATTAAAAGGATTTACCAGTATTGCCGCCTCGCCGACAACTTCCGGCAGACTGGAAACCGCGCTCGCGATTACCGGCGTGCCCGAGGCCATAGCTTCAAGCGGCGGAAAACCGAATCCTTCATAAAAAGACGGGAAAACAAAAACCGAAGCAAGTTTGTAGAGAGCCGGCTTGTCTTCGTCATCAACATACCCCAAGAATATTATATCATTTTTATACTTAGATTTCTCGCGCTCCGCCAAAATACTCTCATATTTCCAGCCCATGCCACCAGCTATAATCAACTTTTGACAACCTGCCTGCCGGCAGGCAAGGTTAACATTTGACAATTGACTTCTATACTTATTGTAAGCCTGAATAAGGCCAACGATATTTTTTCTCGGCTCAACCGTACCCAAAAATAAAATGTATTTTTCTGGAAGGTTATATTTCTTTCTAATATTTTGAAATTTGGGAATTGAAAATTGAAAATTGAAAATTTTAAAGCGTTCATCAACACCCGAGTATATTACCCTCGCTTTCTCCTCTGGCACCCCACATAATTCCACAACATCCCGTCTGGTGTTTTCCGATATCGCAATTACTAAATCAAACTGCTTAATCAATTTTTTTACATTCAAGGCACGGTGCCAAATATTTTTTCGCCAGCTGAAATACTCCGGATACCGCAGAAATGACAAATCATGAATGGTGATAATTTTCCGGCAATCCGAGGAAAGCGACAAAAAATTAATGTGCGGCGCCCAAAAAACATCCACTCCGCCTAGCAACTTGTCAATCTTCGGCCAGCAAAAAATTTTTTGCAAAATATAATTAAAAATTTTATTCGGATATTTGGTTCTATAAATTTTAACATTGGGCTGATCAAATTTCGGCAACCGCTCGCTGATATCGCGATAAGAATTGTAATATAACAAATATTCATTACTCTTATCCTCTGCTAAAATTTCTTTAACTAAAGCCAACGTGTACTCCGACACGCCACTATATCGCTTATCCATGAGTGTCCGAATATCAATGCCAATTTTCATAAAGCTTTTAGCTTGAAGCTTTAAGCTGTTAGCTTATAGTAATTTAAATGGCTTATAAAACTCAAAGCTATTTTCTGCTAGCAGAAAATTTCTCCCATTCTTTTCCAATAAATTCTTTCATTTCTTTTTTGAATCTTTCTTTGGAAAATTTTTCCGCGTGTTCACGGATAAACTGCGGGGTAAAATTATTCGGATTAAAATTTTGGACAGTTTCTTTAATCGCTTCCGCGGTTTGCTCGCTGAAAAATAAGCCGGTCTTTCCGGGTATAACTGTTTCCAGCGCTCCGCCGCGCGAATACGCGATCACCGGCCGACCGGAAGCCATTGATTCCACGACCGTTATGCCGAAATCTTCCACTTGCGGATTAATAAACGCCTGACATTGGCTGAATAACTTCGCCCGCTCGGCATCGCTTACTCTTCCCAGTAATTCAATATTTTCCGCCTCGCCGGCGATATTTTTTAACCGTGACAAATCAATGCCATCGCCAAAAACTTTTAATTTTTTGTCCGGCATTTTTTTGAAAGCGTCAATCACGATGTCAATCCTTTTGTAAGGCACCAAACGGCAACCGACCAAAAAATAATCTCCCACCTCTGATGAAATATTAAATTTTTCTATATCCACATTCGGGTAAATAATCGTTGATTCCCGCCTGTAGTATTTAGTAATTCTTTTTTGGCAAGTCAAAGAATTGGCGATAAAAACATCCACGCGATCCGCCGCTTGCCTGTCCCAAATGCGCACGTAGTTCAAAACCAAAGAAATTATTTTTTTGAAATATTTATTGTATTTCAGTGCATTGATGTATTCATGAGTATCGCTCCAGAGATAGCGCGTCGGCGTATGGCAATAATCAATGTGCAAAGTTTCCGGTTTAGTAATCACTCCCTTCGCGAAAGACGAGGAATCAGAGAGCACCAAATCATAATTTCCCAAATCAAAAAACTCCACCGCCATCGGCATAAACGGCATATACCACTGATAATGCTTCACACCGCCAGGCAAACGCTGAATAATTGAAGCGTCAATTTGGCGGTCGCGGTAATATTTATCTATGTATTTCTGATCATAAAGCAAAGTGTAAATCGGCGCATCAGGAAATATCTCAACCAAAGCCTTAAAAACTTGCTCGGCGCCGCCGTCCTGCGCTAAATGATCGTGAACTAAGGCAACACGCATGATTTTAGATTTAAGAATAAAGATTTATGATTTAAGAATGAGTCATCCTTTTGTCATTCCGGATCCGCCCGGGGGCGTAATCCGGAATCCCCGCCTACACCGAGGCTTCGGCGGGCAGGCAGGAGCCAGCGATAAAAACATTATTTTTCCTACTACGTCACAGCCCCTAAAAAAAGACTGGGAAAAACCTTAACGAACAAAATCTTGATAATACTTATCTATGGACGCGTCTTCTGCTTCTCTGTTCATAATTACCTCGCTCGGAACATTTATTTCTATTGCTCTGCTTTCTTCATTTGACGGTCGAGATAACCATATAAAAATTAATGCGTAGAAAAGTATGAGTAAAAAAACTGGAGAAAAAAGATAACTCCAAAAATGACTAGGAAAATATTTTTTTATCCTCGATTCTCTCGGGGGAATCTTTTTTCCCCATTCACGAAAAATAGTTATAGTGTCTTTTTCCATAAAATTATACATTTTCACCGCCGCGGCACAGTCCTCGCGGAGAGACTGCGCCGGAACTAAATAACGTTTTTTCTTTTTTATTGACTTAATTTTGTTAAGTTGTGGTATTATCAAATATTTCAAATGCCCTATTTTTTAAATAAAAAACAACTTCCACCTCTTCTTTGTCAATTCCAGAATTAATACTATCTTCTTCACGCTTATCAAATACATCATTTCCCTTAGAACGTTTTTCAAATAAGTTTAACATTTTAGCGATCCACTCTCCGTTGGATAGTAATCTTCCTTCCTCGTACATTAACCCAACTTTTTTAGGTAGCGGATAGCGACCAATCCATAACAAATGTTTGTTAATTAATTCAATATAAAACCGCTCTTTTTTCTCTGATAAAATCATATCTGAATCTTTAAATAATTCAATCAATCCGTGTCTATAAATTTTATCTAATTCAAGTGGAGCTGAAGTAATTAACGGATGATTATTCTTGTATTTTTGTATAATAATTCCCTTGAGAATATTTTCAAATCCAAACCCCCACAACATTCGAATGATCCCATCTATCCAAAAACATCTAATTACAATTTCATTTGAAAAAAGTTTCAACAATCTTTTTTCTTTGTCAGGAAAATTGTCTTGCCACTTTATAGTATTAAATTCTAGCAAAATTTGCGCTGATTGGAATAAGTCGCAAGCTGTTTCTTTCCATATTTCAGATTTTTTATAGCACGTATCTTTTAAAAAACGAAATGAATCTTCACTATTTTGAGACATATTTTTCTATTTTTTATTTCATTCCTCTAAACCTCCATTTTTAAATCTCTAATCTAAAATCTAAAATTCCTTACTCCGCCTTCCTCCCCCTAAGCACCGCCAGCGGCGTCCGAAGTAATATTGTTAAATCAAAAAGCAGAGACCAATTTTCAATATAATAAGTATCTAATTTCACTTCTTCCTCAAAACTTAAATCACTGCGACCGGAAATTTGCGCCAATCCGGTAATGCCCGGTTTGATTGACAGAACCTTCTTGTGGTGGCTTTCATATTTTGCCACTTCTCGCGGCTGATGCGGACGAGGGCCAACCAGACTCATAGTACCCAATAAAACATTAAAAAATTGCGGCAACTCATCAATGCTCCAACGCCTGATAAATTTACCCACGCGCGTAACGCGCGGATCATCAGCAATTTTATACAATGGCTCGCCTTCTTTGATGCTTTTTTCTTCAATTAATTTTCTCTCATATTCTAATGCTTTATTAACATCTCCATATTCTTCACCCACGCAATGCTGAATCAGCATGGAACGAAATTTTAAAACTTTAAAAGTACCGTTTTTGCTTACCCTCTCATTTTTGTATAAAACTGAACCGTGCGAATCAAGCTTGATGGCCAGGGCCGCTAAAATTAAAATTGGCGAAAATAAAATTATCAAAAATAATGAACCGACAATATCAACAATTCTTTTGGCAATTTTTCCCCAGCCATCTAACGGAGTTTCTACAATTTCCACAATCGGGATACCGGCAATTTCTGTCACCTCGGTTTTTAAAACTTTTGTCCCCAAAAGATCGGCGGCAAATTTAAAAGTTAAATGATTCTCATCAGCGAAATCATAAAGCCTTAGCACCTCGCCCTTGGTTAAATTGGGATCGCTTTGAATAATTTCGTCAGCTTCATTGTTATTCAAAAATTCTTTTAATTCCTCGGAGGTTTCAATATTAAAATCCCTAAAACGTTTAACAATTTCATAGCCGTATCTCTTGTTGCTGGAAAATTCATGAACTAAACTATCTGTCGTTTTACTGTTTCCCACCAAGACTACTTTATGCACGCCAACGCCGGTAGCTAAAAGCGCTCTTTGTAAAGCACGCACCAAAATACGACCAAAACTTACAAAAAATATTGATAAAATCCAGGCGGCTAAAACAATAAAACGGGAATCAAATAATTCCCGCCTAATAAATATCAAAATTACTATTACCATCAAACCGGTTGAGCAAGCTAAAACGACACGATAAATTTCTTTTATTAATTTCCGGCTGGTTTTAATATTATAAAGTCCGGCTAAGGCAAAAACAATCAGCCAAATAAAGGCGACAAAAAATACAATATTCAAATAAACGCCGAAAGGCAGATTGTTAGTAAAAATAACCGGCCTAAAATCAGTTATCAGTTTGGCAAAACGAATATAATAAGCAAAAATTCCGGCCACGACAAGCATAATATAATCTAGCGGGACGAGTAAAAAAGAAAAAAATAATTCTGATTTTTTCATTTTTTTATTTTTTCTCTCCTTTTAATAAGGAGAGATTTAAATGAGACTTTAAATTTCACTAATCTCAAGGCAAGCTATAAGCCGGATTCTGTCTAGGACAATCATCTATCTTGTCCAGCGATTGCTCGCGGGATCATGCGAACTACTTTTCTTTACCATTTCCTTCATCCCCTCTCCTTCACAAGGAGAGGGTTAGGGTGAGGTAAATTTGTTCTTGCTTCAAGCAGGGTTTACCATCCACGGCTGTCACCAGCCGAAAAAAATTGTAGCCATTTATCTAGAACAAATGACATCAATTAACTTTTCACCTTTCTTTTTGACTTACAATAGATTAAGATAAATCTTAAATCTAAAATCGTAAATCAAAAATAGTATAGTCTCTGTGGCACTTTCCCTAAGATTACTCCTGGTTGCTGTTAGCAACTGCTTTTTTATTTTTAGCGATTTAATTCGCAAAAATGAAGTCCGGACTTTCCTCCCCGTCTTTCAATGAAAAACGGAGCGATTGTCTACTTACCTTGATATTAGCGAAATTTAATGAACAATTTCAATTTATTATTTATCCAAAATATACTACATTATTACAAAAAAGTCAACTCCAACACCCTAACTAAAACGGGCGAACAAAATAGTCCGCCCAAAAATAAAATAACAATACATTTTTTATATTTATTTTTTTATTCTTGCCCTCTCATCGCCAAACCAATTGCTACTGCCAATCGCGGCGCTACCTCATCCAAAACCGGTTTTAAATCAATCGGACATGACACCCTTGACCAGGGATCGCCAACAATTGTATTTAAATTGAATATTTTAGAAAAATATTCTGGAAGATTAAGTAAAATTGCCGAGCCGCCCGACAAAACAATCTTTTCCACTTTTTCATTATGCTTGCTTTCAAACAAATTCAACATATGCTTAATTTCATTTATTATAGGGCTAATCGCTTCAATAATCGTCTGCGGAATGACCTCCTGTTTTCTCTCGCCGATACTAATACCTAAATCATATTTAAATTGTTCCGCCCTTTCCAAGCCAATATTTAAATTTTTGCTTATTGCGTTAGTAATTGTAGCGCCGCCAACATCAATACTTCTATTTAATAATGGTATGCTTTTGTTAACAATAGAAATATCAGTAGTGCTCGCACCTATTTCTACTATCATCATTGGAGTTTTATCATTACCCAAAAGAGCTCGGATCAAAGAAAAAGTTTCAGTTTCTAAACTTAATAAATTAATTTTTGCGGCCTTAAAAATCTCAATATATTTTTTGACCAATGTTTTAGGCGCCGCCGTTAACAAAACACTCATTCCTTTTTTGTTTTGGCCGTTTTCTATTTCTTTCCAATCCAAAACCATTTCTTCCAAAGGCATAGGAATTACTTTCTTTGCCTCCCAATTTATTGCCGAAGGTATATCTTTCTTTGCTACGCTGGCTAAATTAATTACGGATGAAAAAACAGAAAAAGTAGGCAGGGCGGCGATGGCATTTTTTGATTTAACACCAGCTTTCTCGCAAATTTTATTAATAACTTCGGCTGTATACTCAATATCTTTTTGCCAATCGCTCGCGTTTAAACCGCCGCCGGTATTCTCGCTAAAACCATACGTTGATAACCTAAGACCTCCTTTTGTTTTTTTTAATTCAACAATTTTAATTCCCACACTGCCAATGTCTACTCCTAAATAACTTTGATTTGAAGAAAATAAACCCATATTTATACAAATATTTAAAAATCAAATTTTGTATTATTTATAATAATATTATATAATATAGTTAACAAATAAACAACTTGCTGTTATTAATTATACCACATAACCCGAAATACAAACAATACGCGATTTTTATTTTTATATTTTTAATTTCTTAATATTTTATTTTATGAACTTCTTTGCAAAGTATAAAAAAATCTTTATAATTATCATTTTTTTAGTTTTTATTCTGCTAGTGTCTTATCTAATTTATATTACCTTTTTTAAATCCACGGCCGTTATGCCCGTCGTTCAACCTGGCGCTACTACTACACCACTCGGCCTACCAACTTCACCTACCGGCCCGGGGCAAATAGTGGCTACAACGCCGGCGGAAAAACTACCGACCGGGACTGAACAACCGGCTACCCCAGCTGATGAAATTGCCGCTGGCAGGCTAACAAAAACCACCAGTTTAAACAGTACTCCGAGCTTGGGAGTTACTTTGGATATAGATGGAAAAGAACTTCGCTATTACAATAGTATTGATGGCATATTTTATCGGATTACGTCAGAAGGGCAAGCCGAGCCTCTTAATGACAAAACCTTTTACAACGTGAGCAAGGTTACTTGGTCGCCTGACAAAAATAAGGCGATTTTGGAATATCCCGACGACTCTAATATTATTTATGATTTTCAAAAAAAACAACAAACTACCCTGCCTAAACACTGGAAAGAATTTGCTTATGCGCCTAGCGGCAATCAAATTGTTATGAAAAGCATCGGCCTTGATCCTTCTAATCGCTGGTTGGCAATTTCTAATGATGACGGCTCGCAAACTCAGCCGATTGAAGAAATAGGCGAAAATGAGGCTACAGTCTTTCCTTCCTGGTCGCCCAACGGACAAACTATCGCTATGTATACCAAAGGTGTGGATTTTAACCGGCAAGAAATATTTTTTGTTGGGCTTCATGATGAAAATTTTAAATCAATGGTTATAGAAGGGCGCGACTTCCGCTCTGCATGGTCGCCAAATGGCGATCGCCTCCTCTATAGCGTATATTCTAGCGACAACGATTTAAAACCGATGCTTTGGATAAGCGGAGCGCAAGGCGATAATATTGGCGCTAACAGAAAAAGCCTGGGCCTAGAAACTTGGGCGGATAAATGCGTTTTTGTCGATAGCCAAAACGCGATTTGCGCCGTGCCGACAAGCCTAGAAAAAGGCGCGGGATTATTTCCCGAAATGGCTCAAAACACACCTGACATCCTTTATCAAATTGACACTTACACAGGATTAAAAAAAATAATTGCTACTCCTGATTCAAATTTGACTATGTCCAATTTGATAATTTCAAACGACAAAAAATATCTTTACTTCGTGGACTCACTTACCCAGTCAATACATAAAATAAATCTTAAATAAAAATTTTATTTTATTTTTAAACAAAAAATGGCGAGCCGACAAAGTCGCCATTATTTGAAGTTTTTTGTAATTTATATAATACATGCCGATTAACATCCTGTTTTCAAAAATTAATCAGGCGAAAAAATTGATTTCAGACCTTCTTTTTCCCGTCACCTGCCTTGGTTGTGGCCGGGAAGGAAAATGGCTTTGTGAAGAGTGTTTTGAAAAATTGGAATTTTCCACTCAACAAGTCTGCTTGGAATGCAAAGCAAAAAATGAATTTGGCCGATTTTGCCCAAATTGTTCGGCTAAATTCGCGCTTCAAGGAATTTTAATTGCTGCGGATTATAATAATAAAATTATTTCCGCGTTGGTAAAAAATCTAAAATATCATTTTGCTCAAGATATTGCCGAAATGCTCGGCAATTTTTTAATCGCTTTTTTAAAAAACGAGGAGAACAAAAACTTTTCAAATTTTCTTAAAAATTCTATAATAATACCCGTGCCTTTGCACAAAAAACGTTTTCGCTGGCGCGAATTCAATCAAGCGGAAGAGATCGCCAAAATTGTGACTAAACATTTTAACTTGCCAATTACCACCGATCTTGTTAGGATTAAAAATACTAAGCCGCAAGTAAAATTAAACGCGGCGGAAAGAAAAACAAATTTGAAAAATTGTTTCACCTGGACTGGAAATAATCTAAACGGTAAAAATATTTTAATCATTGATGATGTTTCTACGACCGGCTCAACGCTGAATGAATGCGCCCATGCTTTAAAACCTGCCGGCGCCGGACAAATCTGGGGGTTGGTGGTAGCTAACGGCTAAAAATTTATAATTTAAAACTTAAAATTTCACGTATGGTCTATCTCTATACTCTATCAAGCGTTATTATCGTTTCTATTCTCTCCCTGATCGGCGTAATCACACTGGCGGTAAAACCCGTGACGCTAAAAAAAATCACCTTTCTTTTGGTAAGCTTGTCAGCCGGAACTTTGCTGGGCGATAGTTTTCTGCATCTTCTTCCTGAAGCAATTGAAAAAAATAGCGATTTAGCCATCTGGTTTTGGCTCTTAGGCGGTATTCTGATATTTTTTGTTTTGGAAAAAATAATTTGCTGGCGCCACTGCCATCTGGAAACTACCGACAATCATCCTCATCCGGTCGGCACAATGAACTTAGTTGGCGACGGCCTGCATAATTTAATTGACGGAATAGTGATTGCTGGTTCATTTATAGTGAGTATTCCCCTGGGCCTCACCACTACAATCGCGGTTATTGCCCATGAAATACCCCAGGAAATCGGTGATTTTGGGGTTCTTATTCATGCCGGCTATACACGCAGCAAAGCATTATTTTTAAATTTCTGTTCTGCGGCCACCTCTCTAATCGGCGCATTATTTATTCTGGTTACCAGCGTAAACTCTGATAATTTTTCAGCTTCAATAATACCTTTTACTGCTGGCGGATTTATTTATATCGCTACCGCCGACCTTATTCCGGAATTAAAAAAAGATACCGGTGCCATTAAATCTTTTGGGCAACTAATCGCAATTATAGCGGGAATTGCTATAATGTTTGGATTGAAATTTATATTTGAATAATTATAATCAAAAAAATTTTATACAAAAAAGCGGGATTTATAAATCCCGCTTTTTGCTAACTTTATTTTCTAAGGCAATAGAGAAGAAAACCAATTTTTAATTTTACCTATGCTTTTATCAACCACCTCTCCGCCTGGCCAATTAACGTTAAAACGACCTTTATTTTTAGTCAAATAACTTCCCCAAACTACCAAGCCCAAAGCAGTAAGATATTTTAAATCATTTATTTTATCAATAACCGATTCCACATTTCTTGCCTTGCCCAATGCTGCCGGCAAACGCAATTTGTTTTTAGCAACATCCAAAATATCTTCTAACTTTGCTCCACCGCCTATTAATATAACACCGGCCGGCAACATACCGGAGCGTTCAACTTTTTTGAACTCCTGATCAACTTTTTCAAAAATCTCTTCAACGCGCGCTTCAATTATTTCCGCCACGTATTTCTGATTTATCTCTTTTAAATCATCACCGACTTCTTCTTCTTTGAGCAATTCGCTAATATCTATTTCTTCTTTTTTTGTAAATCTGTTCGGCTGAGCGCTGCCATATTCTTTTTTAATACGTTCCGCTAAATTTATTGGACACCTCAAGCCAATAGCGATATCAGAAGTTATATGTTCTGAGCCGATCGGTATAACAGCCGTATGCAAAAGTTCGCCTTCTTCAAAGATTGCTAAACTTGTGGTAGAAGCGCCGATATTCACAATAGCCACGCCTAATTCTTTTTGCTTGGAATTTAATACTGCTTCAGCGGAAGCCAAGGGAGAAAGAACTAAATCATCAATATCCAAACCGGTCCGATAAATTGCCTTGGTTAAATTTTTAATTTGCGAAGACATGCCCTGGATAATCATAGTTTCCACTTCCAGGCGCACTCCAGTCATTCCGATCGGATCTTTAATGTCGGTCTGATTGTCAACGGAAAATTTTACCGGAATCACATGAAGAATTTCATAGTTTGGCGGAACAGTTAAAGCTCTAGCCGCTTCAATCGCCCGTTCTATATCGTCTTCGCTAATCTCGCCATCGCTCTTGCCAACAGCTACCACTCCCCGGCTACGCTCGCATTTTATATGAGGATCATTAATACTTACCCAGACATTTTCAATTGGTACGCCAATTAATCTTTCGGCTTTTTCTAAACAAGCAGAAATAGCCGAAGTCGCGTCTTCAATACTGGTAACCCCTCCTCTATTTATCCCCTGAGCTAAAGCTGAAACGGCGCCAATAATTTGTAATTTTTCTCCGTCTATCCCGTTTGCTTTTTGTCCTATTACCAGTCTAATTAAAGTTGAGCCAATATCCAAACCGGCAATTATATCATTTTTCATATTTATTTTAACCCACAAATCAACAAACCCCTTCATGAATTCACAAATTCTAAAAAATATATTTCTACAATATTTTTAGATTTATTGATAGATTCGTTGGTTTGTGGGTTATAAAACTATTTTTATACTCCTCGCGCTTATTTTAAAAAAATTAAATAATAACCCTGATATATGTTTATCCCTTTTATTATAACCAAAAAAATATAATCTGCCAAGCTAAAAAAGCCCAAAATACCAATTTATTATTTTATCACCACAAAAAAGTGTAATTATTGTAGATACAGAAAGAAATACTCCTAGTGGCACCTGCGAGCCCCAATTCTTCTTTCTGGAAGCGATTAGGCCTATTCCCGCTACCGAACCTATTAAATACCCCAAAACAATAGCTACGAGCAAATATTCCCACCTTCCCAAAGACACACCCATTAATAATCCCAATCTTATATCTCCGCCGCCAATCCAGCGGCCGCGAGAAATTAAAAATTGCAAAAGAAAAAAGCCGGCGCCAATTATACCGCAAACCAACAAGCTAAGCCAGCTAAACCCCAAAAATAAATTAAATATAATCATTAAAATGCAAGCTGACAAACTAACCCTGTCCAATATCAAATACCACCGCAAATCGTAAACAAAAATTATTATCATCATCGCAATTAAAAACCAATCGCGAAGGATGATAATTAGCAAATAGTGATTAATAAATAGTAATTGATAATTAGAAATTGTTTGAAAATTTTTAATAAAAATAAGTAGAAATAAAAAACCGGTTATAATTTCCACTACCGGATATTGCCAAGAAATCGGCTTGCCGCAATGTCGGCACTTGCCGCGTAAAAATAAAAAGCTGAAAACAGGAATATTATCATACCACGCAAGCTGGCGCAGACATTTTGGGCAAATTGAGCGTCCGCCAATGCTTTTTTCCTCGTGCATGCGCCAAATCAAACAATTTAAAAAACTACCGATGCATAAGCCGAAGATGAAAATAAAAAAATATATAAAATAAATCATAAATACCCAAAACAAATTTAGTTAATTTGAAGATTAACAATAAAATTAGCTAATTCTTTATTTCCTGGCTCAAGTTTCAAGGCCGACGCGGCGTACTCCTTGGCTTGTTCGCTATCCCCTTTTTCTTTATAAAGCATGGCAAGGGCATATGGCCAAGCATAATCTTTGGGGTTTCTGGCCTGCCCGTGTTTATTATACCATATCGCCTTATCAAAATCTCCTTTCTGGTAATAAGTATCGGCGATTTTTTTATTGAGAGAAATTGTATCGGGATTATCCAAATAAGCCAAACGGTAATAATTTTCCGCATCTTCAAATAATTTTTTATTCAAATAAATATCTCCCAAACTGCGATAGATTCGGCTTCTTTCATTTTTGACTGCGTTTTTGTGCTGAAAATTTATATAAGGACTATCCAGATCGGGGAATAATTCCAATGCTTTTAAATAATAATTTGCGGCTTCATTAAATTTTTCTATTTTAAATAAAAAATCGCCGTATTCATGATAACTTTTTGGCATTTGCGAGCTTAATGAGATTAATTCCAAAAAACTACTATTCGCCCCATCCGCATACTTAAAATCAATTTGCGCTAATCTTGATAAAATTTTTGCTCGTAAATATTCATCGGCATAATTATCATATTTAATTTTTGATAAAATTTCTTCTAATTTTTTTGCCGGCAAAATATTAAGAAAATTATTCTTCATCACTTCATCCCAATCTGATAATAATAAAGCAAACTTATATTCATAATAATTCGGTTTGATCGCCTTATCTTCTATTAAATAATAAATTTTCCACGCGCCGATAAAATCGTTTTCCTGCCTCGCATCTTCTATGGCTTTAAAGTAATAATCGCAAACTAATAAATTAAATTCTTTTTTTATTCCGATAATAACCAAGATTATAACAGCCGACAAAATAATAATTTTAAATTTTTTTTTGCCTAACGAAGAAAATTTCTTAATTTTTGAATTATCTTCTTCAATTTTTTCTTTATTAACACCATCATTCTGCAAAGTAAAAATTATCGCAAAATAAAGCCAAAAGTAAATATTTGTAACTACGACAGAAAAGCTAAACAAAAGAGAAATTAAATAACCGCTTATCGCGATTAAAAGGAAAAAAGATAATAATGAACATTGGCCGTTAGCTTTAAAAATATTTAAAGCTCTGCGGAAAAAAACATATAATATAATTAAAAAAATTATTAAACCTGCTATACCGCTGGTTAATAGTATATCCAAAATTAAATTGTGCGCGCGATCCGGATAATCATTGACCGTGCCATAAATCGCCCAATCTTTCTGATAATATTTCACCAATATTTCACCCTGAGTTTCTAGCCCGTAGCCAAAAAAAGGCTTTTCTTTTATCGCATCCCAGCTAGCTTGCCAAAAATACATCCGCGCCGCCACGCTTCCTGACTTCAAATCAAAACCGTTTTTAATCCTTGACGCGAAAGAATTGTCAAATTTAAAAATAAAAATTAACGAAAATATAATCGCCAAGCCGAAAAAGACAACCAAAGTTTTATTTTTAAATATTTTTCCTACAAAAAAACTTTTGCAATTATAAAAATATAAAACCCCGCTCAAAAACAAGGCGCCAATCATCCCTAAATACCCCCCGCGGCTTCCGGTAAAAATGAGACAAAGAAGATTAAAAAATAAAATAATAATAAAAGAAAATCTAACTAAAAATTTTTTACTTTGAAAAATTAAATAAAAAATCAGAGGGATTATCAAGAGCAAATAAGAAGCTAAAAAATTTGGTTGCCCAAAAGTTGAAGTAACTCTGCCGGTCAGTAACGGCGGTTCGCTCCAATAAACAAAATCATAACCGAATTTTTGCGCTAAACCATAAAAACTGACAATAAAAGACGAAAATATAACAGCTAAAATTATGCGACTGATTCTATTATTTTTTTCTTTATTGTCTATTGAGAGATGCAATAAAACAATGAAAAAAAATAATAAATAATAAAGGCTGGTTTCTAATCCTTGGTAGCGTTTGTACGCCCCAAAAAGGCTAAGACTCGGGTTAATGGAAAATATCGTTGATATCGCTAAGGAAAAAATAAATAGAAATAATATAAAAAAATATCTTGAAAATAAAATATCTTTTATATTAAAATCATTTTGGTTTTTGATAAAAATAATTCTTGCGGACATAAATAACAGCAAAATCAAAACCAATGATTTAAAAATGAACAATTTATTAATTTCAAATAAATCGGAGGTAAAAAAATAATAGGAAAAATAAACAGGCGTTGCCGCTATCACCGGCAACAATAAAGATTCTATTGTTAAATCAAAAATTTTTGCCAAATTTAATCTTTTCATATTTATATTATAACCCAGAAAAAAACAAACTAAAAGTCCCGACTTACTCGGGACTTTTAGTTGTATACAATTAAGTTTTATTCTTAATTATCAGCAATGGAACCGGGGGTGGCATAATTTAAATTGCCAACCACTGATTCGGGAGCGCCAGCCGCGACCGCTTCAAGACAATATTGTATTGTATAAGATGATCCTGCGGGTGTACCTGTTTGAGCGTAGGTATAATTATTTTCTGCTCCGGTGCAACTGCTTGGAGACGGATCTTGCGGAACTTGTTTCATATAAGTAAGAAACAAAGTATCAGTTAAATCTATTGGATAAGTACTACTAGCGGTATAATACATTTCCAAAGCCGTTTGCATTTGTTTAATATCTGATAAACGCCTTACGTCCCTTGCTTTACCTCTAGCGCTACCCAACGATACTAATGCTAAAGTCGCTAACAAACCAAGAATGGCAATAACGACCAAAAGCTCAATTAAAGTAAAACCTTTTTTATTCTTCATAATTCACCTCCTTCTAAAATTATCGGTCGTTATTTTAATCCCAGGAATTAAAATAACGAACGAAAGATTTTTTAATAATTAATAGCTACTACTTATCCACAATTATAACATAAAATTTAATTATATTCTATAATTTTCTGTGCTATTTTTTTAAAATGCCGAGGCCATATTATACATCGGCAAAATTATTGCCGCCACCATAACCGCTACGGCGATACCCATAATAACCATAATCACCGGTTCCATTAATGACATGAGATTATTAACCGTATTATTAATATCTCGCGTGTAAAAATCAGTAACTTTAGCCAAAACTAAATCTAATTTTCCGGTTTTTTCTCCAACGCTTAGCATTTGCGAGACCATTTTTGGAACTTCCGGACTGGCGGCAAACACTCCCGATATAGTGTTACCGTTCTCAACCTCCTTTAACGTCTCAATAATCAATTCTTTGTAAATTTTATTATCAACAACGTCGGCAGCCACTTCTAAACTTTTGGAAATTGTTACGCCGCCAAGTATCAAGGTATGCATTGAGCGGGAAAAACGGACTAAATAAATATTTTTTAACAAATTGCCAAAAAGCGGGAGTTTCAATTTTAAGTGATCAATCGTCCTCTTGCCGGAAATTGTTTTAGCATAAAATCTAAAACCAACGACTGCCGCCACTAAAATTATTAAAAATAACCACCAATAACTGACTAAAAAATCAGAAATCCCTATTAATATTTTAGTAGCCATTGGCAGCGGCGCCCCGCTTTCAATCATCACAGCGGTTAATTGCGGAATAACTTTTATCATCATTAATGCCCCCACAACAACTAAAGTGCAAAAAAGAAAAATCGGATAAATCATCGCTCCTTTGATCTTGCTCATCATGTCAAAATCCTTTTCCATTTCATCGGCTAAATAATTAAGCACTTCGTCTAATTTTCCGGAAGTTTCTCCCGACTTAATCACGCTGACAAAAAATTCAGAAAATACCTTGGATTTTTTTGACATCGCCTCTGACAAACGCGCGCCACCGTCCACTTCGTCGGAAATTTCCGTAATAACAGACTTTAATTTCTCATTTTCCGTTTGTTCGGCGACAATGCCCAAGGCCTGCACAATCGCCACGTTAGCCGACACCATGACAGAAAACTGCCGGGAAAATATAACCAAATCCTTTGTTTTTATTCTATTAAACAATGAGATATTTAAGTTTATTTTTTTCCCTTTATCCGGACCCAAGTAAATAACTTCCAAATTGTTATCACGCAAAATCTCAGCCGCCAAACTTTCGGTCGGTGCTTCTACCAGCCCGGCAACTAAATTTTTTTCGCTATCAGAGGCTTTGTATTTAAATATTGGCATAGTTTATAATTTAAATTTTTGCACTTCTTCGCGCTCTATGAGCCCGGATTTTTCCAAATCTTCAATTGATTTTTTCATGCTAACCATGCCTTCACTCCGGGAAGTTTGAATAATATTTTCAAGCTGTTGAATTTTTCCTTCACGAATTAAGGATTTGGCCGCCGGATTGGCAAAGAAAATTTCTAATGCCAAAGCCAAACCGCCACCTCTTTTAGGAATTAAACGTTGAACGATAACACCAATTAATATATCAGCCAAGGCGTAACGAATTGTCTCGGAAGAAGATTTTTTTTCCGAAGAACCAATAATTTTTTCCAGCGCCCGCAAGGCATTTTCCGCTTTCATTTCCATAATAACCAGGGAATTTCCTGCCGCCAACTCTAAAACCAAGGGGACCGAAGCGTTAAATTCCTTTTTTAAATCATCAACGTAGATTATATCAACATCTTCCTCTAAGCAATGTTCGAGTCCGGCCTGAAAAGATTCTACATCCTTGCCCACTCCTCTTTGATCAATAATGCTTTTTTTATTATTAAAAATATATTTAATCGGATATTCCAAGGTATTAATATATTTCTTGCTATTTTTATTTACTTCTTCTAGAAGAGCGGTGATGGTAGAAGTCTTGCCTGAGTCATTCGGACCGGCAATAATCAAAAGCCCGGAATTAAAATTTAAAATGTTACTGAGTTCCTTTGGTAATCCCAGCTCGGATAAAGTTTTTATTTTATCGGAAATATAGCTAAAAGAAATAGCGGGCAAATTTTTTTGATAAAAAATACTCGCTTGAAAACGAAAATCGTTAACAAAATTTTTTACTACCGTGATTTCCCGCGCTTGTTTGAATTTTTCCATTTCGCTTTCATCCAAAATCGTTCCGATTAACTTGTTAAGCAAATCTAAAGAAAGCGGCGACTCTTTTTCCAATGAATTCAATTTACCATCAATTCTCAAAACCGGCGCGCTGCCGGCGGAAAAATGCAAATTAGTCGCCCCCTTCTTGGCGGTTTCCAAAAGTATTCTATCAAGATATGCTTTGGGTAACTCCATATTGTAAATTTTACTTTTTCTTGCTTTCTTGAACTAAGTTTTTTATTTTATCAATAACCTCCGAGGGCATAAAATGCGCGTTGATTAAATAATCGTTAGCACCGAGCGCCAAGCCTTTTTCCACTGAATCTTTCTGACTCAAATTAGTAAGCAAAATTACGGGAATTTTGTTTGTTTTGGAATCTTTTTTGATTCTTTTTAAAAATTCAAAACCATCTATGCCGGGAAGAATTATATCTAACAAAATAATATCCGGAATATCTTTGGATATTATTTCCAATCCCTTCTCCGCGTCTTCGGCGGTTGATACTTTAAAATTTTCCAATTCAAATTTGGTAGCATACATACCAAGCAAAAATAAATCGTCCTCTACAATTAAAATTTTATAATTTCCATTTTTTGGCATATTTTTATAATTAATTTTAAACTATGATTATCTATATTTTACACTATTTTTGATTTTATCGCCAGCTAACTTATCGTCTTCTGCGCCCGCCGATAATCATTTCTATCGTATCCAAAACTTCCTGCGGTGTCACGTCGCGTTTAAAAATATAGGCGGCTGCTCCCATTTTCTCGCTTTTTTTCCTGTCCTGCTCGGTATCAAGGTTGGTAAACATAAGAATCGGTATTTCTCTGATTTTACGATTCTTTTTAACCACCCTTAGGTACTCATATCCTTGCTCGGCAACCATATTCATAACGCCCTTTTCTTCTTTGGGAATAATAATATCCAATAACACAATGTCCGGCTGTTCAAATTCGGTAATGCTAAGCGCTTCTTTAATGTTTGAAGTGGTCATAAAATCATAGCCATTTTTTTCAAAAAAATCATGATACATATCCACCAAGTTTTTTTCATCTTCAACGAAAAGTATCCTTCCCTTGCTTGATTTCATTACATTTGTCCTTGCCATATATTTTATTTATTTTTCAAATATAACAATCTTATTTTTTGCGGTTACTGCTTGCTGTCCATCGGCGGATTTTTGGCCTTGATAAAGCGGGATTGTGAAACTGAAAGTCGTACACTTACCTTCGCCGGCGCTATTAAAGCCGATTTCACCATCGTTTCCCTCTACGATTTTCTTGGCGATATATAATCCCAGCCCGGAACCATCAGCGCGCAAAGAGGTAGCGCCAATGCCGCGGGAAAATTTCTGGAATAATATTTTCTCATTCTCCTTGCTGACGCCGACTCCGGTATCCTTGATTTTTATTTTTAAAAACTTTCTGTCTCCGGTTAATTCATACGCCGCGCTGACACTGCCTTCACGCGTGTAATAAACCGCATTATCCAAAAGATTGGAAATAACATGAGTGATCTTCTTCTCGTCACACCAGACAAGCGGAACGGTAAAATCCGGCTTTTCTACGAATATTTTTAATTTACGATCAATCGCCAGTTTCATTTTCTTTTTCTCCTCCGCGAGCTTTTCCACTACTGGCGCGATATCGGTTTTCGCCTGATCCATTTTCATTTTTTCTCCCTCAAGTTCGTAAGCGTCCCAAAAATCGAAAACCGTCTGCGCCATTCGTTCAAATCCAGCCTTGATATTTAAAAGCGCGCGCTCTGTTGCCCAGCTTTTATCTTCCATCATTGCAAAAGCGCCCCGCACGATTGAAATTGGCGTGTTTAATTGGTGATTAACCACCCGCAAAAAGTCATTCTTCATATTTAATAATTCCTGTAGATATCTGCTTTTTTCTCTAATATCCTGAGTTTGTTCGTTTACTTTTTCCTCAAGATTGTCAGTTAATTCCTTTAATTCATCTTTGGCTTTTTTAAGAGAAAAATTTGCTTTGATAATTTTCTCGGTACTACTATTAAAAAAGTAGCCGTAGACAATAACCAATGCAAAAACTGTAATTATCGCTAACAAGGAAAGTCTTTTTTCAATAAGAACAAAAAGTGTAAAAGATAAAAGTATTAAAATCAGACTGATAATTTGGTATTGCAAAAATAAACAATTGCGAAAATTAAATTCGCAATATTGACAACGCTTATAGGGCGGATAATTAAGATTTTTGACTAACCAGCAATTTTTATTAAGATAGCTGCAGCCGCCAACCTCTTTCTGCCCACTTTTATTCTTGACGCCTTCTTTCATGTATTATAAAATGCTAACTATTTGCTATTTCTACTAAATATTTTTTTAAAAAAAACATACATTAAAGTTGCCACGCAAAAACCGACAAAACAAGCTAAAAATATCATCGCATCAACTACTAAAAGATAAATCCAGGCACCATCAACAAATTTGTTAAAATAAAGAAAACCAAAACCAATAAACAAAAGCACTCCCGTAGCAACAGCTACAAAATTTAATTCCCCTAATTCTTTTAATATTTGATCTGATTTATTTTTAGAAACTAAGGCGTGAAGCTGGTAGGGTATATTCAACTTTAAGGAAAAAGCCCCAAGAATTGTTAAAATAGCAACTGCCAACACTAACCACTGGTTATGAATCAAAACCGCAATTAATAATAACACTCCATAAGTCGCCCGTGAAAATCTTAAAGAACCGTTGTAGATTAAACATTGTCGCATAGATTTCTTTTAAAATTAAAAATTAAATACATTTTTTAACGGCATAACACGCCTTTCTTACGTCTCCAATATCATTATATAAGTAAAAACTCAATCGACAACTGGCGGGAGGATTTAATTCATAATAATAATGCGCCAAAGTTGCGCAGTGGCAACCGGCTCTGGACTCTACTCCCGTTTTGTTTAATTCCTCGGCGATTTTAAACGGACTTTTGTCTTTGCAAGTAAAAGCGACCAGCGCCGTTCGGTTGGCTGGATCGGTTGGACCAAAAATATTTAACGACGGCATCTCTCCTAATATTCTCAACGCTTCACTAATTAACATTTGTTCATGAGATTCTATATTTTCCATCGCTTGTTTAATATCAGATCTCTCTAATATTTTATCAGTTGAAAAATATTTAAACTTTCCTGGAGTCAGAGAAAAATCCAACAAGAGTCTTATGGTTTGCGCGGCCAGAATCGTTCCTAAAATGTTAGGTGTGCCAGCCGTGAATTTCCAAGGCAATAAATTGTACTCTACCCTCTCTGGACTAACTTTTCCTTCTGCTATCATATCACCGCCATATAGAAATGGTTTCATATTTAAGAGCAACTCTTCTTTGGCATATAACGACGTTGTGAAGAAAAAAGAGGATTCCAAGGGAGACGACAAGAAGATAAAGAACAAGAGGACTCTTATCCGTATGGGAATAATTGAAGACG